>CATXLW010000062.1:0-4837 GCA_958371715.1 uncultured Collinsella sp. | reverse complement strand
ACAGGAGGCCACTTAATGTGGCCTCCGTCGTGAGCAGGACTGTAGAGCAGGAAACCTAAGCCGGTGTCCCCGCTCTCCCGGGGCCGGCGGAATTTAGTTGTTAAGCATGCGGTCGAAGCTTCCCGAGTCGCCATCCCGATAGTCGGCGGTCATCAGAATCTCCTGCGGAATGCGCCCGCCCTCGCGCAGCACATTGCGGAACTGCACGCGCGTGACCATGGGCAGATCCTTGATCGTCGCCGCCAAGTTCTGCGGCACGCCCTGGTTGGCAGCCGCGGGCTCGCACTCGCCGCCGGCCTTCACGCGACGCTTATGCTCGGCGAGCATGGCGCGGTACATGCCGGCATGCAGGCGAATCTCAACCACATTGGCATTGCGAGCCTGCTCGACGATGCGCGCGCCCTCGCGGTCGATATCGCCCACGTAGTAGACGTAGTTAAAGCGATAGCCGATCTCAGCCAGATAATCGTCCAGGGCATGCGAGACGCTCGCCTTGCATCCGCCGCCAAAAATCACGCCGCCCACCTTGATGCCAAAGAGCTTAGCGTGCTTGCGGCCGCGCAGGAGCTTGACGATTTCGTCATAGGTGTCCAGGTTCTCGACCATAATGAACGGCTTATCGGCGCCCAGCGTAAAGAAACCCGTAAAGTGCACGGGGCGGTTGGGGGCGACCTTAATCGCCTGCATGCTGATGCCCTTTTCGGTCATACGCCGAATTAGACGCTCGCCGTGCTTGCCGTCAAAAGCCTTCTCGTCGTTAAAAATCTGGTAGGCACGCTGGCGGCGCGAGGCAACCGGCGTATCGGCACCTCGGTTTTGCTCGATCCAAGCCTGGATGATTGCGATTTCCTCGGCAATCTTGCGGTTGGACATCTCGTTGTGCTGAGTGCGCTGCGGAGCCTTTTTGCCGTCCTTGCCCTCGACCTTTACGATCTGTGTCTGCTGCTCCTTGATCTTAGAGAGCGCCGTAGGCGTAGGGACAACTTTGAGCAGCTGCCTGCCTAAAACGCGGGCAAGGGCAAACGCCGATACCTCGCCGTGGACGGCCGACTCGGGCTGCTGGGCAGCAGCATCTGCTGCGGCAGACTCCGGCTTCTTCTGAGACCTGCGCTTAGAATCGCCTTGGGAATTGCGCTCGCGCTTCGGCATAGACGCCTGCTTCTGCGGACGATCGGACTTGCTCTCCTTCGCCGGCTGGCGCTTAGGCTGCCCCGAAGAAACCTCGGCCTTCGCATCCTCGTCCTGCGGCGTGGTCTTCTCGGCTGCAGTCTCGGCATGGGAACTGCGACCCCCGCGATGGCGACGGCGGCGAGGCCTGCTCGACGCGCCCTGCTCCGTCTGCCCATCAGTAGGCTGCTCGCCCTTGGCCTCGGCAGCAACCTCAAGCTGCGGCTCAACAGGCTTCTGCTCGCGAGCCGCCGGCTCAACGGTTTTCTCGGTTTGTTCGGCCTTCTCGGCCTGAGCGGTCGGAGCCGGCTCGCCCTTCTCCTGACGCCTTACGGGATACGCGCGCCTCGCAAAACCACGCCCGGGACGGCATGAACCCGGAGCCTTCTTGGCAGACTCCTCAACATCGTCTGCAGCCTCGGAAGGCTCTTCAACCTCATGCGCGACATCCTGCTGCGCAGCCTTAAAGTGGGCACCACGGCGACGCTGGGGCTCCTGGGCCTCCACGGGCTTTTGCTCCTTCGCGGGCCTCTGCGACTCGGCAGCAACCTCGTTCTCAACAGCCTCGGCATCCGTCTCACCCTTTTGAGCAACGGCACGACGGAAGCGCTCCTGCTGGGCGCGGCGCTGCGCATCGCGCTTGCCACCCCCGCCAAAACCGCCGCGTCCTGCCTTGGCCGTAAAGGCACGCACGACGTTCTCATCGAGCAACTCATCGGTATCGACATGCTCACGCGGAGCAGCTTCTTCCACAGCAGGCACGTCAGCGGAATCCTCGACGACAAAATCTTCGACGGACTCGGCAGGCTGCTCCTGGGCATCGCGGATCTCGACATTGATGGTATAGAACGCCGGGCGCCCGTTAATGCCGCTGCCCTCGATCTTGGTCACGATATTTGCCGCGATAAGCTCATCGCGCATCGCCTTGGTGTCGCATTCCTTATCGACGGAGCGGAAAATCTGCGCCAGCGCGCTCGACTTAATCTTGAGTGCCTTGCGGCAGAGCAGGTCGTAGGCAACCAGCTTGGCGCGCTCGGCAGAAAGCGATGTCTGGCTGCTCAGACGCTCAGCCAGAGCATCGACATTGTTTTGATTATCGGAATATACCGTCTTGGCCACGGGGCCCCTTTCATATGCACACATATACGTCCATATGGTACAACGCACGAGCCTATCCACGCAAAACATCTGCGAGAACGCCCTTGCACCACCTGTTCTCACAAGAAAAAAGACCGGGTCCGCTTGATTGCGGACCCGGTCTTTCCGAGTCAAATAGATGGGAGATTCAACCCGTCCGACCGACTAGGCCTTGGCGGCCTCGGCGTCGGCAGGAGCTTCAGCGGCAGCGGCGCGACCGTACTCGGCCTTGCCCATCTCGGACCACTCGGGCTCCTCATCAGGCATGGAGCCGGCCTCCTTGCCGAAGAACTCCTTGAGGCAGTTGACGGCGACGATGAGGCCCAGGACCATCAGCAGGACGGCGAAAACGAGCTGCAGGCCCTTGGTGGCGGCGACGGAAACGGCGGCCGTGGTGGCGGTAGCCGGGATGGTGCCGAAGAAACCGTAGGCCTGGACGGCGGTCATGCAGCCCATGGCGCTCTGGACCAGCGAGGTGAAGGTGCAGCAGAGCAGGAAGGCGACGGGCACGTAGAGCATCCAGCCCTTGCGGCCGGTGCACTTGCAGAACACGGCGAGGGTGATCATGGTCATACCGCCGAGCAGCTGGTTGGAAGCACCAAAGAGCGGCCAGATGTTGGCATAGCCACCAAAGGCAAGGGCGAGACCGGGAAGCAGGGTGACGACCGTGGCGAACCAGGGGTTGCCGAGAACCTTCATGTAGCCGGCCTTGGACTCGATGGCCAGGGCGTCGTTGGTCTGGGCAAAGAACTCGGAGAACGAGGTGCGGGCGATGCGGGCGACGGCGTCGAGCGAGGTCAGGGCCAGAGCGGAAACGTTCATGGTCATGAAGACGGTAGCGAGCGTACCGTCAACACCGAAGGCCTGCATACCGCGGGAGATGCCAGCGGCGAAGATCTGGAACGGGGTGGAAGCGACACCGGCGTTGAGGGCGCCAGTACCGGCGGTGTTCATATCGGAGAACATGATGCCGGCGACGATGATGGCAAGGATGCCGACGAAGGACTCGACGATCATGGCGCCATAACCGACCTTGACGGCGTCCTGCTCCTTCTCGACCTGCTTAGAAGAGGTGCCGGAAGAAACGAGGCTGTGGAAACCGGAGAGAGCACCACAAGCGACGGAGACAAACAGGACCGGGAACATCATGCCGGAGGCAGTGGAGAAGCCGGTGAAGACCGGAGCGGTGATAGTGGCCTGGCCGTTAACGCCCAGGACGACGATGCCGAGGACAGCGCAGGCGATCATGACGATCATCATGATGGAAGTGAGGTAGTCACGCGGGGTCTTGAGCATCTGGATGGGCATAGCGCCAGCGAAGACCAGGTAGACCATGACGACGGCGAACCACTGGAACTTATCCAGGTAGACCGGGAACTGCATACCGACGGCGAACATGAGAACCATGAGGACCACGCCGGTGACGAACTCGGCGGCACCGGTGAGGTTGAACTTCTTCTGGGCCCAACCAAAGGCGATAGCGACGAAGGTGAACAGGATGGAGATGGTGCCAGCGCAGCCAGCGGCATAGGACTTGGTGAAGTCGATGGCACCGGTAGCGGCGCCAGAAGCGTCAACGGCCGGGGTGAACATGAACGTCTTGCAGACCATGTCGGTGAAGGCGGCGATGACGATGATGCAGAACAGCCAGCAGAACAGCAGGAACAGGCGACGGCCGGTCTTGCCGATGTACTTCTCGATGAGCTGAGCGAGCGACTTGCCGTTGTTCTTCATCGAAGCATACAGGGCGCCAAAGTCGTGGACGGCGCCAAAGAAGATGCCGCCGACGAGGACCCAGAGCACGACGGGCAGCCAGCCAAAGGCCATGGCGACGATCGTACCCGTGACAGGGCCAGCACCGCAGATCGAGCTGAACTGGTGCGAGAACGCGGTAAAGGCGGAGACGGGCGAGAAGCTCTTGCCGTCCTTCATGCGCTTGGCCGGCGTGAGAGCCTCTTTGTCAACGCCCCACTTGTTGGCCAGCCATCGGCCATAGCCCAGATAGCCGCAGGCGAGCACCGCCGCGGCCACAACCATGAGCAAAACTCCGTTCATTACATTTCCTCCTCTAAAAAGAACTTCTCAGACATAAAAAATGAGGGCCGTCGGTTGCGCTCGACGGCCCTCATCTTCATCAGCCGCCCGTTATCGTACGGGCTAGCTGTATGTGCTAACCCGCATCAGATAATTACTACGCTGATAATGTTTAGCTGATGCGTGAACATGTCTAAAAAATCCTCTTCAATCATGATGCGAACGATCCGTGCGTGTTCACATCCCCCAGTGGTTGAAAAAGGAGTATGAAACTTTAGTTACCTAAAGTCAACGCAAATTTGTAATGAATTTTCAACTATTTTTGACTTTCTCGGTATAAAACGCCATTGACCTCGGACTTTACCGAACGACAGTTTTTGCTTGAGAGATGCCCCTCGGGAGCGGGGCGGGCGCCTGCCGCCATATATGAACTTTCCTGCTCGGACAGTCCTGCTCACGACGGAGGCCACATTAAGTGGCCTCCTGTTCGTGCGGAACT
>CATXLW010000061.1:0-5971 GCA_958371715.1 uncultured Collinsella sp. | reverse complement strand
CAGAAAAGGAACGTCCCCAAGTGCCGGGTTTCCGCAGTCATTGGGGACAGACTTAAATGACTAGTCTTTTAAGAACGTCCCCAATGACTACCCACAGAATGAGGGTCTCATCGGGGACTAGCTAAATAGCAAAAGCCCCCGCGGCCGAAACGGGCCGCGGGGGCAGCAGGCTTGCAAGGGTTAACTCAAGTCCTCGCCATTTGATGCAATGACCTTTTGATACCAGCAGAAGCTGTCCTTTCGGTAGCGATCGAACGTGCCTTTGCCCGTATCATCGGCATCGACATAAACAAAGCCATAGCGCTTCTTCATCTGCCCCGTCGAGGCCGACACCAAATCGATACAGCCCCACGGCGTGTATCCCATCAGGTCAACACCGTCCTCGACAATTGCATCGCGCAGCGCAAGAATATGCCTGCGCAGGTAATCAATATGATACGCATCGTGGACTTTGCCGTCTTCCAGCGCATCGAGTCCGCCCACACCGTTCTCGGCGATAAAGAGCGGAAGATGGTAACGATCGTGGTAGCCGGCAAGCGTCACGCGCAAACCCAGCGCATCGATCTGCCATTTCCAGGCAGTCTCTTTATCCTTGAGGTACGGATTGCGCAGCGTCGGGAACACGTTGCCCTCCGCCTTCTCGGCGATCACCTGGTCATCGGCGCACACCAAGCGCGAGCAATAGTACGAGAACGAAATGAAGTCGACGGTATGCTCGGCCAGATACTCCGTATCGCCCGGCTCAAAGGGCACGTGAACACCCTCTTTCTCGAGCGCACGCAGCTTCCAAGTAGGATAGGCGCCCGCAGCCATCACGTCAGTGTAGAAGTAGCGGCCGCGGTCCTCCTCATACGCAAGCCATACGTCCTCGGGCGCACAACGGTACGGATAGGTCGCACCGGCAGCGATCATGCAACCCACCTTGTTTGCGGGATCGATCTTGTGCAGGATCTCGACAGCGCGAGCGCTCGCCATAAACATATGGTGCGAGAACGCCGCGGTCACGGCTGCACGGTCACGCTCATCCTCGAGCGTGACGCCCGCGTTGAGATAGGACAGCGCCACGCTGTTGATCTCGTTGAAGGTGAGCCAATAACGCACGAGGCCCTGGTACGCACGTCCGACGGTCTCGACGTAGTGCGCATACCGCTCGATCATCTCTCGGCTTTGCCATCCACCATAACGCTCGACCAGAGCCAACGGATAGTCGTAGTGCGACAGCGTCACAAGCGGCTCGATTCCATGCTCGCGCAGCGCCTCGAATACCTGACGGTAAAACTCCAAGCCCTCGCCGTTGGGCTCGGTCTCCATCCCTGTGGGAAAAATACGGCTCCAGCAAATTGAAAGACGCAGGCACTTAAAGCCCATCTCGGCAAAGAGCTCGACATCCTCGTGCCAATGATGGAAGAAGTCGTTGCCCCAGCGGCATGGATACAGCCTGTCCGGATCGTCCACGGGCTTTTGCCTGCCAAACATTACATCCCAGCGGTCGGAACCCTGTGGGATCAGGTCGGAGTGCGACATGCCGCGGCCGCCCTCGTTCCAGCCCCCTTCGGCCTGGTTGGCGGCGAGGGCACCACCCCACAAAAAGCCCTCGGGCATACCGGCGGCAGACGTTCTGTCAAAGTAACTCATGCTACTCAGCATCCTCGGCAGAAGCTGCCGCGGCGTTCTCCTGCTCCTGAGCCAGGAGCTGGTTATCGTACACCTTAAAGAACGGGTACCAGACCACAGCCATGACCACGATCAAAACGATCGTAAACACCCAGATGCGCGGGTCGAGGCACTGGACAAAGCCCTGAACGAAGATGGGGAACGTGCCGCTCACCAAGATGTAGAAGTTAGAGACAAGACCCAGTGAGACCGCACCCCAATACAGCAGGGCCGAGATCATGCCGCCTAGCACAAACGGAATCATGAGGATCGGGTTGAAGATGATGGGCGCGCCGAAGATCGCGGGCTCGGAGATACGGAAGAAGCTCGGCACGATCGATGCCCTGCCAAATGCCTTGAGCTGCTGCGACTTTGCCCTAAACGCGCAGAGCGCCACAAAAGAGAACGTATTACCCGTGCCGCCGATGAGGTTGATGGCCAACGACATGAGCACCGGGTGGAACTCAAGCGGCTGCCCGGCAGCATAGAGCGAGGCGTTGGCGGCAAAGGCGGCAAGCGAGACCGGGGCGGTGATGGGCATTACGATCATGTTGCCGTGGACGCCAAAGCACCAAAACAGCAGCGTCATGAAGCAGATAAGCAGTGCGCCGGGCACAGAGTCAACTGCGACGGAAAGCGGGGCAGCGAGCAGCTTCTCGATAACCGAGGGGATGGACAGCGCGGGATCGATCATCTGGATCAGCAGGTTGCCGCCAAAGAAGATGAGGATGTTGGCGAGCATAGGTACGATGGCGCCAAAGGTTTCGGACAAAAACGGCGGCACGCCATCGGGCATCTTGATGGTGATGCCCTTGGTCTGGCAGAAGCGCGTGACCTCGACGGAGACCAAGGCAACGATGATGGCGGTAAACAGGCCCTGCGCACCCAGATAGGTGCAGGGGACCGCCTGGAGCACGGACTCGTCAGCAAGCTGGTAGTAGGACGACGGCGCCGCGGCGATCAGGAACATCACCAGCGAGGTCATGCCGGCGTTAAGCTTGGGCATCTTGTAGGTGCCCGCCAGGTTATAGGCGATTGCGAACGTCACGATCACCGACAGTATGCCCATCGTCATATTGAAGGGGATGAGCAGCGTGAGCTTATTGGCCGTCGCAAAACCGAGCCAAGGGCCAAAGACGGACCAGAACCCGCCCTGCGCCACCAGGTCGGCCGTGACCGGCGGGTTGGCGAGGATCATAAAGACGGCAGATACCAAGATGAAGCTGATCGCGCTCATAAAGCCCTTTTGCATGGAGGCAAAGTGGCGCTCGGTGCCGCAGAAATTGGCGATAGGGGTCAGTTTTTCCTGAAGCAGGGTCATGAACTTCTCCATGGTTGCCTCCTAACCCAACAGCGACTGGGCGAGTGCCAGCACGTTGGCGGCGTTGCCCATGCCGTAGTCCTGTGCGGGGATGACCGCGGTCGGCTTACCGCTCCCCTGCTTGACGGTGTTGAGCTGGTAGGACACCTGCGGCCCCAAGAGCAGCACGTCATAATTGGCGCACGTCTCCTGATACTCGCCGATACCCACCGCATCGATATCGAGCTCGATGCCGTTTTGCTCCGCATATTTCTCGAGTTTCTTCATCAGAATGCTTGTAGACAGACCAGCTGCGCAAACAAGAAGGATCTTCATAAGGGATTCCCTTCGCATTGATTGGTTGGATAGTCACCGCACGCCGCTAGGCGTTCTTGGTTGCAGTGCGCTCATATAGGCAGATCAGCTCCTGCACGAGCTCCTGAGCAAGCATGGAGCACATGAGGTGGTCCTGAGCATGGACCAGCAACACATCCACCGACAGATGCTCGCCCGCTGCCTCAGTCGAAAGCAGCTGCGTTTGGATGTGGTGAGCCTTGATTCCCGCATCCTTTGACTGCTTCATGAGTTTGGCGGCGGCGTCAAAATCCCCCGCTTTTGCCTTTTCAAGGGCTTCGAAGGCAAGGCTGCGTGCCTCTCCCGCTGCAGCGACCAGCTGAAACGAAACCATCTCGGTTCCCTGATCGTCCATAACGGTCTCCTCTCCCGTGATGTTTGGTTTGTACTTGAATATTCGAAACGCCTATCTCCCGCCCGCAATCCTCGAGGTTTATTGCAGGTAGACTGACAGGGTCATCGACAAAAGAAGTCTTAAGCCGTATGCGCTTGCACAAGCGCCATCAGCTCATGCCAGGACCGGCGCTCGCGTAGGCGCTCGACCCCCTGGCGGTCCATAAAGATCTCGGCGAGCAGTGAGCTCAAGATCCGCGTCTCATCGCCGCCCGACCGGGCAAACGACACCATAAAGACGATATCGACCTCATGGCCGTATTCGTCCCAAAGAATGGGATGTTCGAGCAGGCCCACGGTAACAAAGGCCTCGGCGCTCAAGGGATGCATCCCATGGGGCATGGCTGCCCCATTGCCAAACGAGGTGGCGCTCGCGCTCTCGCGCTCGGCGACCTCTTGGGCAAACTGGGCATCGACACGGCCGCTCTCGACGGCGCGCTCGGAGAGATATCGGAGAACGGCCTGCTTCGACGACGCCTCAACGCGGTTGAAGAACAGGGCACGGCTAAAGAAAGAGCTCACGGAGTCCGATTGCGCAGTGTCGTCGCTCAGCACCTTGCGGATAGCGTTGACATCGCTCGTCTCCAAGAAGAAATCGGCCTCGCGGACGGGCACGGGCAACTTGACGTTAAGCGGCACCGTTGTGAACACGTAGTCGATATGCAAAAATCGAACGTTCCCACGCGGGCGACATCGCATGTCTCAATCGAATCGATATACATGCCAAACTGCTTGCGGTACTGGTGCTCGAGCATACGGGCGCTTCCCGCTCCCGAGGCGCACACGATCAGGATGCGTTTGCGACGCGGCTGGTCGGCTTGCTGCTCGAGGGCCAGGGCAAATGCCATGGCGATGTAGCCGAGCTCTTCATCAGAGGGCTGGCTGCCAAAATGACGCTCGAGTACCTGCGAGGTGCCAGCTGCCATCGAATAGGCCAACGGAAACCTCGTCTTGATATCGGGCAGCATGGGATTATCCATATGCATGTGATATTC
This sequence comes from uncultured Collinsella sp., assembly GCA_958371715.1. Lineage (GTDB taxonomy): Bacteria > Actinomycetota > Coriobacteriia > Coriobacteriales > Coriobacteriaceae > Collinsella. Next base: position 1,276 of record CATXLW010000061.1, on the reverse strand, counting down.
AAGGCGATAGCCCAGAGGGCCGATATGCCGAGCAAGGTTCATGCGAAGTTCAAGATCGCCGCTAAAGTCAAACCTAAACTCATCGTTGACCGCACGTACCATCTCGGAAGCAATCTCCCACATCTCGTCCGAGATAACGGCAGAGCCCTTCTCGGGCACGCCCGTGCCCCTGCCGAGCAAATGGATTGCGATAAAGGCAACCTCTTCTCGGGGCATGCTCACGCCCAGGGCATCCTTGATGTTTGCGGCAATCTGGAAAGCCGCGGCGTATTCGCGCGTTCCCTCCAGTTTTTGAACGTCCGATTCTGCAGCTGGGACATAGCAGCCCTGCTCGATGCGGCCAAGAGCAATATAAAGATGCATGATGAGATTGCGGGATGCCAGCGAGCTCACCGTGACGGGCGAGGCCGTCAGGGCATCGTCCACACATGCGGCGATGGCCCGCAGGCGCTCGGCGAGCTTTGCATCGTCGGTGTCGGGCAACACGGGCCTCACCAGCGAGGCCAGGCACAGGCGCCGTTGCGACTCCCCGCCCGCAACGCGGATTCCGTAGCGTGGGCGCTTTTCGAGCGTTAAGTCAAATTGGGCGAGTTTCTGCTCTACCAGACGCATGTCATTGGACAGAGTTCGCGCCGAAACGTAGAGTAAATCCGCATACTCCTCAATCGTCACCCACTGGGACCGCATGAGGAGGTCGTTAAGAAGGAAGGACACACGGCCGTCGCGCGTATCAGGAATGCCCGGATGAGCCAGAGCCGCACCGTCTAGCAAGCGAGCAAGCTCATCTGCACGTGCAACATCGATACGATACTGCCCCTTGCTGCCAACGATGCGTGCAACCCCTGCAAGGTTGTCGTTTGCGCGATGGATATAGTTTCTCACGGCGCGCTCGCTTACCTCGAGACGCTTGGCAAGCACCGCGACAGCGACAGGCTGAGCGTCCTCGATCATATTTACAAGCTGCTTGACGCGAGCATCCATGTCCTCCTCCTTTCCCTGCGTCTAGTCTAACGCGGTAAAGAATGACACTCCACGTCGCGCTCGTTCCGCCAACTCGGAACAGGTTGCGGGGAGTCCAGCTGAGCTATGGAGAGCCTGGGGAGAGGGCCCGAAGGCAATGCGTCGGTGTGGGATGCGCCTTCCCAGCCATTGGGCAGTCATTGGGGACAGACTTAAAATGAGTAGTCGTTGGGTGTTCCTATAGTTTTGTCAACCGTCGGGGCTACTCCCGGTAGGGCACCCGGTCGCGCATCACGGCGTATATCGCCCTGAGCCG
>CATXLW010000060.1:0-6395 GCA_958371715.1 uncultured Collinsella sp. | reverse complement strand
TTTCCGCGCCCCGCCCTCTGTTTCGCGGCCCCGCGCGTTTTTTCGCGCCGGGTTTTTTATAGGCGGACGCCCCGGGGACGGACAAACCTACTCCGTCTCGCCCGGTCGAGCGCCGCGGGCCAGGGCGTCCTGGTACTCCTTGACTGCCTTGATCCTCTGCATCGGCTTCAGTCGCTCGAACATGGTGTTGCCATGCAGGTGATCGATCTCGTGCTGCAGACACACGCAGAACAGGTCGCCCGTTGCCTCATAGCGAATCAGGTTGGCATCCAGGTCATACGCCTCGACGACGACATGGTCGGGACGCTCAATCTCGCAGCTAATGCCGGGGATGGACAGGCAACCCTCGCTATACGGCACGAGATGGTCGCTCTGCTCAACAATGACGGGGTTGATGAGCACGTATGGGTCGTAGTCATTCTTGTCGGTGTAGTCGCAGTCGATGGTGACGAGCTGAATGAGTTCACCGATCTGCGGGGCAGCAAGGCCGCAGCCGCCGTTCTCGAACATCATCTTCTTCATCTTCTCGGCAAGCGCCTCGATCGCCGGGGTGATCTCCTCGATGACGGCGCACTCCTGACGCAGACGCGGGTCGGGCGACAGTACGATTCCGTTGGCTTCCATGGCCATCCTTTCGGGTTGTTACATCAAATCATAGGCGTCGACGTCAACGCTCACGCTCACGCCGCGCACAGAGCCCACCTCTTTGAGGCAGGCGTCGATATCATCAGAGACATGGTACCCCACAGGCGACTTCACAAGCAGATGGAAGCGGTAACGGTCCTTGGCTCTCTCGATTACACACGAAGCCGGGCCCAGCACCTGGGGCACGGCGCTCCCCGCCCGCAAAAAGTCGGGCGCGGCGGCATGCCAGCGGCGCTTAAGAAGCTTTGCAATGCGCCCGATATAATCCTGCGCATCGTCGCGGCTTGCCGACCACACCAAAATGTTAACCAGGCGCACGAACGGCGGATACAGTGCGTCGCGGCGCTGGTCCAGGTCGTAGTCGGTAAAGATCGAGCGATCGTGCTCGGCGACGGCGCGAATGACCGGATCCTCGGGCAGATACGTCTGGATGATGACCTCGCCAGGGCGATCGCCGCGACCGGCGCGACCGGCGACCTGCTCAAGCAAATCGTAGGCGCGCTCCCCTGCGCGGAAATCCGGCAGCTTGAGGGCGAAGTCAGCATTGACCACACCCACGAGCGTGACCTCGGGAAAGTCGAGGCCTTTGGCGATCATCTGGGTGCCCAGCAACACGGCGCAATCGGCAGCATCGAACTGCTCGAGCAGCTTTTTGTGCGCATCCTTGCCGCGCGTGGAATCGGCATCCATGCGGATGATGGCGACATCCTCGGGCAGCATCTGGTGCAGTGCGTCCTCGATCTGCTGCGTGCCCAGCCCCATTTTTGCCAGGTAGCGACTGCCACATTTGGGGCAACGACTCGTGGGCGCGGGATACGGCTGCACGCGCCAGGAGGATCCGCATGTGTGACATTGCAGCGTGTGCGTGCGCTCGTGATACGTAAGCGCGGTGGAGCAGTGGTTGCAGGTGGGAACACAGCCGCACTCGCGACACATAAGGAACGGCGCAAAGCCACGGCGGTTATGCAGCAGCACGGCCTTCTCGCGGTGCTCTACAACGCGCTCCAAACCATCAATCAGCGGTTTAGAGAACATTAAACGGCTACCGTGCGAAAACTCGCGGCGCAGGTCGGCAATGCGAACCGTAGGCAGCACGGCGTGTCCCGGGCGCTCGGGCATCTCGACGCGTGTCCAGTTGGCGCCGCTGTACGTGCCGCGGCGGCAGCGGTCGAGGGCCTCGGCCGAGGGCGTAGCCGAGCCCAGCACGAGCGGGCAGCGATAACGGCGCGCCATCTCGGCAGCAACCTCGCGCGCATGGTAGCGCGGACTGGAGCCCTGCTTGTAGCTGGTCTCGTGCTCCTCGTCGATGATGATGAGGCCCAAGTCGCTAAGCGGGCAAAAGAGCGCCGAGCGAGCGCCGACGACCACGCGGGCCGCACCGCTGGCGACCATATCCCACTGGTCGAGACGCTCGCCAGCAGAAAGACGCGAGTGGAAAACCGCGACCGTCTCGCCAAAGCGGGAGCGGAAGCGGCCGACGGTCTGGGCTGTCAGCGAAATCTCGGGCACCAGCACGCAGGCCGAGCGACCGGCTGCAAGCACGCGCTCGATGGCGGAGAGGTAAACCTCGGTTTTGCCGGAGCCGGTGACGCCGTCGACCAACACCACGTCGCCATGAGCGTCCAGACGGGCGCGCTCAATCTGCGCGAGTGCCTGTTGCTGGCCGTTGGTAAGGGAGACCGGCGCCTTGCCGCTTGCCGAGGACAGCGTGGTCTGCTCGCTGCAGCCACGCCAGGCGCGGCGCTCTTCCACCACCACGACGCCGCGTTTTTCGAGCGACTTGATGGTCGCCGACATGCTGTTATAGAGAAGGTTGAGGTCGCGCGTCGTGACCGGGCCGCACTGGAGCGCCTCGATGAGTTGGCGCTGGCGGACCGCGGTCTTGGGCGGCGTATAGTCGAAGCCTTCGGGCGTGAGCATGACCCAGCGATTTTGGATGGGTTTGATGGCTGGACGTTCAACCGTCCACACGCCGTCGTCACCCTTGACCACACGCGGACTGCCGCCCGGGGGCAAAAACAGGCGCAGGCACTCGGAAAGCGTTGCGACGTACTCGTGGCTCATCCAGCGTGCGATACGGGCGACTTCGGCGGTAAAGAGCGGTTTGCTGAGGATGGCCTCGATGGGCTTGATGCGCACGGGGTCGAGGGCGTTGTTGCCCGGCAGATCGCCCAGATCAGGCGCAATGTCGACGATGTAGCCCGCGGCGGCACGGTTGCCAAAATGGACCAGGACCGTCGATCCGACCTGGGCCTCGTTGGCAAGGGAGTCAGGGATGCCGTAAGCAAACGGTTCCGACAGCGCACGGGTGGGGATATCGAGGACCACGCTCGCGTAGGCGGCGATGGGTTCGGGTGCAGGCTCGGGCTTGGCCGGGGCAGCAACGGATGCCGGTGCCGCCGGAGCCTCCTCCGGTTCCGGTGAACCAAACAGCGACAGTTGCTCGGCCATGACCCCAGCACCTCCTATCCCATACGTCTACAGAAACAAGAGCCCCGCTCTGAGTGAACGGGGCTCGGATACATACGTTTGCGCAGCGATTACAGCGCCATCGTACGGGCGCGATCGATGCGCGCCAGGCAGTCGTCGCGGCCGACAAGTGCCATGGTCTCGCCCAGCGGAGGGCTCACCATGTTGCCGCAGACGGCGACGCGCACGGCTTGGAACACCACGCGCTTCTTAAGGTCCATCTGCTCGGGCAGCGGCTCAAGCGCGGCATCGATGGCCTCGGCAGTCCACTCGTCCACGCCCTCGAGCGCGGCCTTGGCGGCGTCCAGAATGGCGCCCATGCCTTCCTTGGCCAGGCCCTTGTTAACGGATTTCTCGTCATACTCGAGCGTCTCGGCCGTAGCAAAGATGGGAGCGGCGACGGTCACGGCGTCGGCCGGCATCTTGGTGCGCGGCTTGACGATGGCGGCAAGCGCATCAATCCAGTCCTCGCCGTACTCGACGTTACCCTCGATGAGGCCTGCCTCGTGCAGTTCGGGGACCATGATCTCGTCGGCAAACTGGGCATCGGACATGCCGTTGATGTACTCGGCGTTGACCCAGTCGAGTTTCTTGGGGTCGAAGGTCGCCGGGTTCTTTGAGATGCGGTCGAGCGAGAACTTGCTGGCCAGGACATCGCGCGGAATGATTGTGGTCTCGCCGTCGAGCGACCAGCCGAGCAGCGCCAGATAGTTGACGAAGGCGTCGGACAGGTAACCGGCGTCGCGGTACTCCTCCACCGAGGTGGCGCCGTGGCGCTTGGAGAGCTTCTTGCCGTCGGCACCCAAGATCATGGAGATGTGGGCGAACGTAGGCACGGGCGCGCCGAGGGCCTCGTAGACCATGACCTGACGCGGGGTGTTGGACAGGTGGTCGTCGCCGCGGATGACATGGGTAATCTTCATCATGGCGTCGTCGACGACGGTCGCGAAGTTGTACGTGGGCGTGCCATCGGAGCGGAAGATGACAAAGTCGTCGAGCTCCTTGGCGTCGAAGGTCACCTCGCCGTGGACGGCGTCGTGGATGACGACGTCGCCGCGATCCTCGGGCACCTTGATGCGCAGAACGTAGGACTCGCCGGCCTCGATGCGGCGGCGGGCCTCCTCGGGATCAAGATCGCGGCAACGGCGCTGATAGCCCTGGAAGGGGTCCTTGCGCTCCTGCGCGGCCTTGCGGTCGGCGTCGAGCTGCTCCTTGGTGCAGAAGCAGGGATAGGCCTTGCCCTCGTCCCAAAGCTTCTGGGCGGCCTGCTTGTACAGGTCCAGGCGCTCGGTCTGGGCGTAGGGGCCAAAATCGCCGCCCACCTCGGGACCCTCGTCCCAGTCCAGGCCCAGCCAACGCATGGCGCGCAGGATAATCTGCGTGTTCTCGTCGGTGGAGCGGGTGGGATCGGTGTCGTCGATGCGCAGGATGAACGTGCCGCCGTTAGCACGGGCGAAAGCCCAGTTATAGATAGCGGTGCGGGCGCCGCCGATGTGCAGCTTGCCCGTCGGTGAGGGTGCAAAGCGGACGCGAACGTCTGATGCCATGGAAATCTCCTCGGTTGCAGGATGGATGTCTAACCGCACAAGTATAAAGCAACAATGCCCACCTCCGCACAAAGGGCACCGACCCACTCATTGGGGACAGACTTAAATGATCAGTCTTTGGGCAACCTGTCGGCACTTAGGTAAGGCTGATCATTTAAGTCTGTCCCCAATGAGTAGGTGCGGAAAGGGTGTGAATGTTTGATTTACGCGCTATGATGTGCCCTTGCATAGAGAGCCCGGCGGAATGGTAACGGTCGCTGGGACACGTTTTTGAAAGGACAATCATGTCAGAAGAACTTCGTTCCATCCCACCCCAACACGGATCCTTTGTTTTTACGTCGGAGTCGGTGACCGAAGGTCATCCCGATAAGATCGCTGATCAGATCAGTGACGCCGTCCTCGACGCAATCCTCGCCAAAGAAATAGAGCTGCAGGAGCAGGGCTATATTGCGCCCAACGGTGTGCCCGCCAACGTGGAGAACGTCCGCTGCGCCTGCGAGACCCTCGTGACCACCGGCACGGTCATCGTCGCTGGCGAGATTCGCACCCAGGCCTACGTCGACGTACAGGAAATCGCCCGCGGCGTCATCCGCCGCATTGGCTACAACCGCGCCAAGTTCGGTTTTGACTGCGACACCTGCGGCGTTATGAGCCTCATCCACGAGCAGTCGCCCGATATCGCCCAGGGCGTTGACGAGTCCTTCGAGACCCAGACCGGCGCTACCACCGACCCGATCGACCTGATCGGCGCCGGCGACCAGGGCATGATGTTCGGTTATGCCTCCAACGAGACCAAGACCCTCATGCCCATGCCGCACTACCTGGCAAGCCGCCTGGCCGAGCGCCTGGCTGCCGTGCGCCATGACGGAACCCTGCCCTACCTGCGCCCCGACGGCAAGACCCAGGTCACGGTGCGCTACGAGGAAGGCAAGCCCGTGGAGGTCACGACCATCGTCATCTCCACGCAGCACGCCGCCGAGATTGAGGACATGGGCAAGATCAAGGCCGACCTCATCGAGCACGTCATCACCCCGGTCATGGCTGCCGAGAACATGCCGTGGGACAACGCGGACATCTATGTGAACCCCACCGGTCGCTTTGTCGTAGGCGGCCCCATGGGCGACACGGGCCTCACCGGCCGCAAGATCATCGTCGACACCTATGGCGGCTACGGCCGTCACGGCGGCGGCGCCTTTAGCGGCAAGGACTGCACAAAGGTTGACCGCTCCGCCGCGTATGCCGCGCGCTGGGTCGCCAAGAACGTGGTCGCCGCCGGTCTGGCCGACCGATGCGAAGTCGAGCTTGCCTACGCCATCGGCGTTTCCAAGCCCCTCTCAATCATGGTCGACACCTTCGGTACCGCGCATGTTGCCGAGGACAAGATCGTCGAGGCCGTTGAGAAAACCTTCGACCTGCGCCCGGGCGCCATCATCCGCGACCTAGACCTGCGTCGCCCCATCTACGAAAAGACGGCAGCCTACGGTCACTTCGGCCGCGAAGACGCCGACTTCACCTGGGAAAAAACCGACCGAGTCGAAGAACTCAAAGCAGCCTGCGGCCTGTAAGCCAACGGCAAAAGCTGCAGCCACATATCGATGCACCAAAAGAAGTACCGGCCCCAACCGGTACTTCTTTTTTATTAATCCGGTGGTGAAGAAATTTCGATATGGGCATACGCAAGGTTGATTTCCGATCTCAGCCGAACACATTGAGCAAATAGGCCGTTCCCGCACC
>CATXLW010000059.1:0-6439 GCA_958371715.1 uncultured Collinsella sp. | reverse complement strand
GGAAGTGGGCTTCGCGAACTTCCCGGAGCAAGGCAACCCCGCCGGGCAAGGCCCTCTCGACCGTTTCGTTTTGCGGGGGCTGATTATTTTTAATGTAATAGGGACTTTGCTGATGCTGCCTTGGGTACTGTGCATGTAACTTTGGTCAGCCAGTGATACATCGCCGGGGACGGGGCAGGGTGCTTGGTTTTGGAAGTTCGCGAAGCCCACTTCCAAAACCAAGCACCCTGCCCCGTCCCTCGTCCGTACGTATTCCCCGCTGAGCGGGTCATAGATGCCATGCACCGATGTGCTAAAGTGACGGCTTGAAATTGGTGCTATATTCAGCTTGAGTTGTTTAATGCTAGTACGGGAGGCTGATATGGGGCTGTTCAAGAAGAAAAACCCGCAGGATGCCTTTGATCCCGATGTGTTTACCATCACGGATACGATTTTGGACCCGCCACGGTTTACGTTTTTGCCGGCTATCTACCAGGATGCCACGCGTCGCAAGTGGGCCGTGCATCAGCGCGGCGGCGAGCCGAAGATTTTTGACTATGCGGACGTGTTGCAGTGCGAAGTAGCCGAGGCGGGCGATCCGGAGGCCGAGGAAGTGGCCTCAAAACAGGAATTTGCTCAGCGTATCCTGGCAAATCCCGCTAAGGCGGCAAAAATGAACGCTGCCAAACGTAATATGTGTCTTGGTATGGGCGTTGTTGTGGCGGTTCAGACGGGAAAAGACGAGGTTTCCAAATTGGAGATTCCCGTTATGACCGACGAAGTCAAACGCGATTCAAGTCTATATAAGTCGTATCGGAATGTCGCCGAGAGGATCAAGGCCGAATTTGATGCCATGGGAGGGCTGGCCTAATTTTGGCGGCATACGTTTCTGAATGAGGAGTCTGTGCAATGGCAGGCGAATCTTATGCAATTCCCCCCAAAGATCGTGCTGTTGAGGGAATTCTTTGGTATATCCAGCACCATCAGCTTGCCGGCGGTGATCGCCTGCCGGCCGAGCGCGTGCTGTGCGAAGAGATCGGCGTTTCGCGTACGGCGTTGCGCGCTGGTATCACGCGGCTCATCTCGTGTGGAACGCTCGAGAGCCGTCGCGGATCGGGTACGTATGTGTGTCCTCCTAAGCCGCTGAACATCTTCCAGGAAACGTATAACTTTTCCGATGCTGTGCGGACTGCCGGCCTGCATCCCTCTTCTCGTCTGGTTTCCACCGAGACCATCGAGGCGGATAAGACGCTTGCCGACAAGCTTGGGGTGTCTGTAGGCGCTCCTTTACTCCGTATGCAGCGCGTTCGACTTATTGAGGGCGAGCCGGCGTCAATCGAGACCGCTCACGTTAACCTGTCCCTGTGCCCCGCGCTTTCCAATCATGATTTTGAGTGTGAGAGCCTTTACGATGTCTTGCTCAAAGAAGGTGGCGTGCGTGTTGAGCATGGACGTGAGCATATCTCCATCTCGCGTTTGAACGCCGAAGAGGCCGAGCTGCTCCAGCAAGAAGAGGGAACGCCGGTGTTCTATGAGAGCACGATCGAATTTGATAAGGACATGCGTTTTGTGGAGCATTGCAAATCGGTGATTTTGCCCACAAAGTTCCGCTTTGCCGATAACGGCGAAGAGAACGGCATGAGGAGCGTGGCAGGTGAACAATGGCTGAAACAGTAGTTGCCACCCCGGTTTATATGCGCATTCGACGCCGCATCGAGGAGCGTATCGAGCGCGGAATATATCCCACGGGTTCCATGATTCCGTCCGAAAAAGACCTCGCCGAGGAATTTGGTACGACACGCTTGACCATCCGAAGTGCTGTCGATGAGTTGGTTCGGCGTGGGCAGATTCGACGCGTCCGCGGAAAGGGCGCGTTTGTGGCACAGAAAGTGCCCGTTGCGTACGAGCGAACAGGAGGCTTTCGCGAATCGGTTCGTGCTTCGGGTGGCGAGCCGTCCGTCCGTATCCTCGCGCGTTCCAAGCGTTATGCGGGCCCATATTATGCCAACCTGTTTGGCATTGCCGAGGACGATTTGCTGTATTCGATTCGGCGTTTGAACTGCGTCAACGGCGACCCCGTATCGATTGAGACGGCGTTCATCCCGTGCCTGCTGTTTCCCACAATCGAAGATATTGACGTGTCGGTCTTCAGTTTGTACGAGACCTATGAGATGTTGGGCCGAAAGCCGGTCATGGCACAGGAAAAGCTCGATATCGAAGCGCTGGGCGCACGAGATGCCGGCCTGCTTGGACTGGAGCAGGGCGATCTTGCCTTGACGCTTGAGTGCGTGAGCTTCGATGCGAGCGGCCAGGCGATCGAGTACGTCAAGTCGTTTAACCGCGGTGATGCGGGTGGATATACCTATACGTACTAGCTGGTTTTTTGCATAACGGGCTGAAAAGCTGACGGAATTTTGATTCGTTGAGCAGACTGCATATACAACCTTACATGGCTCAAAATCGACCGTTCGCCGATGGGGATAAATTAATCGACAAAGAGGTATCAAAAAGCCGTAACCTGTAACTGTGATTGGTATCAAATACTAATGATTTGTAACGAGGTGAGACGATGAAGATGCTCGATTACGTTCAGCTTGCCCATGTGCGTATGGAAGAGAACCTCGAGCGTTCGTCTGAGCTGGTAGCGCAGCTCGTTGATATTTTCCAGTCCGGTTCTTTTGACGCGCTGCGCATCGTTGCTTCGGGTTCGTCGCGCCATGCCGCCGATTGCGCCCGCGATTACCTGCAAGATGCGCTGCAGATGCAGGTGTCCGTTGTGACGCCCGAGGCCTTCGTCGATTTTGAACACACCTATCCGCAGCATGCGCTCAACATTGCCGTTTCGCAGAGCGGCTATTCGACCAATACGATCGCGGCGCTCGATTACATGCGCGCACACGATATGGCTGCAGTTGCGCTCACGGCAAACGTCGAGGCACCCATCAAGGAGCACGCTGACATCGTTCTTGACTACGGTGTGGGCGTCGAGTCGGTGGACTTTGTAACTCTGGGCGTCGAGGTTCTCGTTGAGTATCTGGTGCTTTTTGGTATTTACGGCGGTCAGGCGCGCGGAACGGTTGACGCCAAAGGCGTCACCCAGCGTCTTGATGACCTGCGCGAGGCTATCCATGCCAATGCCGTGATGTGTAAGACCGCCGAGGCATATGTCCAAGACCACGTGCTCGAGCTTTCTGAGCACACGCCCGCCATGGTCGTCGGCAACGGCCCCAACTATGGCGTTGCCGAAGAGGCGGCCCTCAAGCTGAGCGAGACCATCAAGATTCCTGCCATGCATCACGAGGGCGAGGAGTTCGTTCACGGTCCCGAGATGCAGATCGTTCCGGGCTATCTGGTGTTTATCGTCGACGATCCACAGGGGTCGGAGCGTCTTGCAAATATCGCCGATGCGCTATCGAACGTTACGACAAAAACGGTGCTGCTCACGGCCCATCCCAAGGGTAGGGCTCACGAGGTTGCGGTGCCTCAGGTGGCTCCGCTGCTCAGCGCAATTCCCAATCTTGTGTTCTTCCAGACGATTGCGGCAATGATTGCCGAACGTCTGAAGTCATGGGATGTGCACCCGTATCTCGATGCCGTCTCCAAGCAAATGGAGGTCAAGGCAGAGGGCTACGAAGAGTCAGTCAATGCGCTTAAGGCCAAAGCGGCTGAGTGTTACGGAATGTAAGCGGGTTTTGGTGCCCGTTGGCATGGGGGATGTGGAAACAACCCCAGAAAGGAGAGACAAATGAAGGAAACCGAGAAGATCGAGATCATGCATTTCGACCAGGAGGGCTATCTCGAGGACGGTAAGGCGCTCTACGAGACCGGCAAGAAGATGACCGCGCTCGCCGACAAGGTCGCCGACGAGGGCTACGACGCCGTGTTCCTGATGGGCGTCGGCGGCACCTGGGACGAGCTCATGCAGCTCGAGTACCTCATGAACAAGTTCGGCGACCGCGACCTCGAGGTCTACCTGATCCACGCCGCCGAGTGGAACGTCTCCGGCCACAAGCGCATGACCGAGAAGTCCGTCGTGCTCACCGCCTCCGAGTCCGGCACCACCCCCGAGGTCCTCGAGGCCGTCAAGAAGATGAAGGACATGGGCGTGCGCGTCTACGCCATGACCAAGCCCGAGGGCCCCATCGGCCAGGCCGTGGGCGCCGAGAACTGCGTTGCCATGGCTTCTGACCATGGTTCGGGCGGCTGCGAGAAGGGCTACTACCTCGCCGACTGCTTCGGCCTGCGCCTGCTCAACCGTCGTGGCTGCTTCCCCAAGTTTGACCTGTTTATCGAGCAGACCAAGGACATCTGGAAGGACATGCTCGATATCCGCAAGCGCTTCGAGCCGCGCGCCGAGGAGCTCGCCAAGAAGTACGCCCTGGCCCCCTACACCATGTTCATCGGCTCGGGCGCCCTGTGGGGCGAGACCATCCTGTTCTCGATGTGCATCCTCGAGGAGATGCAGTGGAAGCGCACCCGCTACATCACCTCGGCCGACTTCTTCCACGGCACCCTCGAGCTCGTGGAGCCGGGCGTCCCGGTCTTCCTGTTCATGGGCGAGGACGAGAACCGCAAGCTCGACGAGCGCGTCCGCGCGTTCCTGACCCGCGGCGTGACCGGCGACACCGACATCAACATCATCGACACCGCCGAGTTCGCAATCCCCGGCCTTGACGACGAGTTCCGCGTCATCGTCTCCCCGTGGATTCTGACGGTGCTCGTGACCGACCGCCTGGCTCGCTACTACGAGACGGTCACCAAGCATAACCTCAAGTATCGTCGCTACTATCACCAGTTCGACTACTAAAGAAAACGGGTGCGGGAACGTGCCGGGCTATTGAGAGGAACACAGAATGAGACAGTACATCATCGCCAGCCATGCGCACTTCGCTACCGGTATCAAGGAGAGCGTCGAGCTGCTCTCGGGCGCTCGCGACAACGTCCACGATCTTTCGATGTTCGTCGATGGCCGCATGGACGTGGCCGAGGAGGCCCAAAAACTGCTGGCAGGCATGTCTGCCGACGATGATGTCGTTGTCTGCACCGACCTCTTTGGCGGCAGCGTCAACAACGAGTTCACCAAGATCGTCCAGACGCGTCCCCGCACGTACCTCGTTACCAACATGAACCTTCCTCTGCTCATCCAGCTGCTGTTCTCTGACGAGTCGGCGCCGGTTGAGGAGACGATTCGCGCCATCGTCGCTGCGGACGATACGCGCGTGAAGTTTGTCAACGATCTTTTGGTCGATGACGAGGAGGAGGAAGAGTTCTAATCCGCAGCACCTACTGACACGCCGTATGACGGCACAAGACCTTTGGGGGGTCACATTATGATTCAGCTACTTCGCGTTGACCATCGCCTGCTTCATGGCCAGGTCGCAGTTTCCTGGGTTCAGGGCCTTGGCTCCAACTGCATCTTCTGCGTGGGCGATAAGGTCGCCAACGACCCGGTGTGGAAGACGACGCTCAAGATGGGCAAGCCTGCCGGCTGCAAGCTCGTCATCAAAGATATGGAGCATGCGATCGAAGCTATCAACTCGGGCGTGACTGACAAGTACAAGATGATCATCTGTGTCGCCACTATCGCTGAGGCAAAACAGCTTGTTGAGGGCTGCCCGCAGATCAAGTCGGTCAACCTGGGCAACACCAAGCCCAAGGACGAGAAGCGTCCCGATGCTCGTCAGGTCTCTCGTCAGATCTTCCTGACCGCGGCCGAGGAAGCCGATGTGCGCGAGATGCTGAGTCGTGGCGTTGAGGTCGAGATTCGACCCCTTGCCGATGACCCCAAGGTCGACTGCGCAAGCGTGCTCTAGGCGTTTGAATTCGAAGGGCCTGAGCTCTTCGTAGTGTCCCATTAGGAAAGGGGGATATATGCTTACCCAAGCAATCCTCATCGGACTTATCGCCGCATTTGGTAAGTTCGACTTCCAGCTCGGTACGCTCTATGCGTTCCGCCCCATCGTCCTGTGCCCGCTCGTGGGCCTGGTGCTGGGGGACCTGCAGTCCGGCCTCGCGATCGGTGCGAGTCTGGAGCTGCTGTTCATGGGCTCGATCTCCATCGGCGCCTACGTGCCGCCTGATGAGACGATCGGCGGCGTGCTCGCCTGTGCCTTTGCTATCCAGCTGGGCCAGAGCACCGAGGCAGCCATCGCGCTTGCCATGCCCATCGCCACGCTGTGCCTTGCCATCAAGAACATCCTCAACGCCGCCCTGCCGATCCTGGTTGACCGCGCCGATGTCTTCTCCGGCCAGGGCAACCTTAAGGGTGTCTATGCGATGCACTTCCTGATCGGTTTCACTGGTATCATCATGGCGTTCCTGCTGTGCTCGCTGTCGTTCTATCTGGGTGCTGACGCTATCCAGGGCATGCTCGACTTCATCCCGCCCTTTGTCCTTGCTGGCTTTGGCGTGGCCGCCAACATCCTGCCGGCCATGGGCTTCGCCATGCTCGGCCGCCTGG
>CATXLW010000058.1:0-6812 GCA_958371715.1 uncultured Collinsella sp. | reverse complement strand
GGCCAGCCCGTGGGAGGCCAGGGCGCCGCTGACCGGTGGACGGCACCGAGCCGTCAATGGAATGAAGAAGGGGGAGGCCTCGCGGCCTCCCCCTTTTTTGCGTGTATTTGGCTCGAGTGGACACAATTACACGAGCTTCTCTCGTTGCCTTTTGGACGCTATGCCTTTATTTAAAGACTATGAATCGAATTACAACAGCAATTGCTATGACCGTAATGATCAAAAGCAGAATTGTCAGTCGATGCTGCTTGCGTCGTTTGCTTGACGAGACGAAGATCGACTTCCCTTTTTTTGGCGTTTCGAGATAGCGAGCCGAATGCGTCAAGGTTTGCTTGGGCCGAGGCCCTCGTTGTTGATGAGTGACGGATTCTCTCATCGGCTCATCCTTATCTGCACTGTTTTTAGAGAGCGGCGCATCTTTCAGATATACAGGGTTTCCCGAGGCCACGCCCATATTTTTGCGCCTCGTTTGTGTATCCTCGAGTGTTCGATATCGATTTCTCGTTACATATTCGGGCTCGGGATCATCGATGGGCTCTTGTGAGATATGTGGGCGATGGAACCGTGCGGGCTGCTGGGTGGACTCTTCGCCCTGCGTCGGCATAAACCTGTTGTCCTGTCTTTGATCGTCCATGGTGCCCTTTAGCTCGTTATCAACAACGCGTACGCGCTCATTGTAAGCCCCGTGCCCGAATTTGCATGGGACATACTTGCTATTAATGGCACGGTTCAAAGAACCTTAATCTATCTAAAACCTTAGTCAACAACACTTAGATATGCTTATAGTAAGAGACTTAAAAAACTTTATAGTCAGTGTATATATGAGAAACTCCTGGGCATATATAAAAGCGTCAAAAGAAGTCCCAGTCACCTAGAAGATGACTCGGCAGTCCTTACAAGGAGTGGTAAACATGGCAAGCTTGGTTCCTTATCGTTCGGTTTTTGGTGTACGTCCTTCTGCAAGCTCGCTGTTTGATCTGTTTGATGATATGACAGACCTGACGAATAGCTCGATTGCTTCCAAGGCGTTCCCCGTTGACGTTGAGGACAAGGGCGATGGCTACGAGGTCAAGGCGTATCTTACCGGTGTCGCTAAGGATGACATCGACGTCGAGCTCAATGAGGGTCGCCTGTCGATCAGTGTGAACGTCGAGGAGAGCGCCGAAAATGAGGGTAAGAACTTCCTGCAGAAGGAGTTCGGCTCGTACAGCGCGACGCGCGGCGTGTATCTGAAGGACGCTTCGAGCGAGGGCCTTTCGGCTAAGTATGCTGACGGCATCCTGACCGTTACGGTTCCCAAGATTGTCGAGAAGAAGAACGTTACGAAGATCTCTATCGACTAACGATGGCTCCACTTCAATCGAGAGTATGAATTATGGGGGCTGGGAAGTGATTCCCGGCCCCCTTTTGTTGTGTTGAGTGGGCTATTGAATAGTTGTCGGTTGATACTGACTTGCAGGGCGTATCGAGAGCTTCCGTGGCCCTTGAAGACGGGTGGCTGAGCTGCCGAGCTCATCATCGAGATTTGCATCAAGCGCGTTGGCATAGCTTTTGACGGTAAGGCTTGGACGATTATTGTCCTGGCTGATGTGCATGGCGATGAGCTGTTCGGTGCGATCGGTAACAAGTTCTCGCGCGGCTTCGGCGGCCTGGTTGTTGGAGAGGTGCCCCTTTGTGGACAGGATGCGCTCCTGAAGAAAGCGTGGGTACGGTCCTTCGCGCAACATAGTTACATCGTGGTTGCTTTCGAGCGCGAGAACTCGACAGTCTTTGAGGATGCCTATGGCTTTGCTCGGCAACTCTCCGGTGTCGGTGGCAAACCCAATGGAATCATCGAGAGCATTGAATCGATAGCCGACAGGATTGATGACATCGTGCGATGTTGAGTAGGTTTGTACCTGGATGCCGGCAATGGGGAGCGTGTCGCCGGGGTCAAATTCCTCTACGCGCAGGTGCGCGAGGTTTTCTTTGCATGAAAGGGTGTCCCTGCTGGCAAAGAGGGGACCATGCCAGTGCTTGCACCATACATCGAGCCCCTTGATATGGTCTCCGTGCTCATGAGTGATTACAAGGGCGGCGATGTCGTCTGCCGAGAGTCCAAGCTCCGCCATGCGTTTAAGTGTCTCGCGGCGGGACAGGCCGTTGTCGATCATGATGAGCCCTTGAGGCCCCTCGACGAGTGCGCAGTTGCCTTTTGAGCCGCTGCCGAGGATATGAAGGTGCAGGCGAGACATAAGATTCCAAAGGATACAATAAGTGCGGACGAATAGAGGAGGAAGCGAATGCCAACGGTATCTCAGCACTATGGACATCATGCCGCGCCGAGGACGGATAAGAGCGCCCTGGCAACGCGGCAGGCCGCTGCCCCCGTAGTGCTCATGGTATCAGGCGGTGCGGACTCGACGGCGCTGCTCCTTATGGCTTGCACATCAAAGCTGGATATCCAGGACGGGCGCGGCGTCGCTCCCATTGCGCGCGAGCGATTGCACGTGCTGCATGTAAACCATCATCTGCGCGGGGAGGCATCCGATGGCGACGAGGCCTTTGTACGTGACCTGTGTGCGCAATACGGTTTGCCGCTGTGTGTTGAGCATGCCTATTTTGATGACGAATCGGGCAATATCGAGGCTGCGGCTCGCGAGGTGCGCTATGCCGCGGCACGGAGATATGTTCGCGAACTTTGTGCCGAATCGGGCGCACCGCGGACGGCGGCTCGTATCTGTACCGCGCATACTTCGTCGGACCGCACGGAAACATTTTTGATGAATGCCATTAAAGGGTCGGGTCCCGCGGGTCTATCGAGCATTCCGCGCCGTCGGAACATTGTAGTTCGCCCCTTGCTCGACCTCACGCACGATGAGCTCGTGAGCTATCTGCAGGTGCACGGTCAGCCATGGCGGGAAGATGAAAGCAACGAGGACGTTTCGTACCTGCGCAACTATGTACGCCATCGGGTGATGCCGGTGGTGGCACAGCGCAACGCGAGCGTCTGTAAGACGATTGGCGCCGCTTGCGAAATTCTGGGCGACGAAGACGCCTTTCTTTCCCAGCTTTCGGCACAGGCGTTTCGAAGCTGCCTGCGCAAGGAAGCGGCGGCCGCACTGGTGCTCGATGCGCGCCGTCTTGCCGCCGCTGAGGTTGTGATTGCACGGCGTATCGTGCGATTGGCGATTAAGCGCATCGATCCCGACGCGCGACCGGAGATGCGGCACGTGGAGCGCGTGCTCGCCTGCGTCGCTGCGGGCTCGGGCTCGGTTACGCTTCCTGCGGGAATTGATGCCCGTGTGGAGTTTGGCACGCTGGCGTTCAAGGCCCCGGCGGCGCGCGAGGGTTTAGTGGCCGATTGGATCTCCGTTCCCGGTCGTCTGCCGCTGGGGGCGGGGCATATTCTGACAGCGGAGCCGATGGCTGTGGAGCCGGGGTGCGATATCGTGCACCGCGCCCGCGAGCTTGCTGCTGCCGGAAAGGTTGCGGCCTTGGTGGATGCGGCGGCCCTGGGGTTTGCCGACCGCGATAGCGAGCGGATGTTAGCCGGCTCGCGCGGGGAGATTCCCACCGAGGCACGATCGGCGCGCCTGTGGGTGGATAGCCCTGTGCCGGGAGACGTGATGTGCCCGTTGGGGATGAACGGCCGAAGCAAGAAAGTGTCAGACCTGTTGAACGAGGCGCGCATTCCTGTTTCAGACCGCTCTGGCGTACCCGTGGTAAGAACGGCTCCGGGAGGTGCCGTAGTATGGGTCGCGGGCGTTCGCGCGGACGAGCGTTTTAAATGCACGGCCGCAACGCGCGTGGCATATCTGCTTCGTGTGGTCGATGCGGAATAGCGCTTCGCGCCAGCTATTCTGTGCGACGTTGACGGTATTCCCGCGCTGATGGCGCACGTGCTGGTAAATATACCCCGTGCGCTGCTAGAATGTGTAGTTCGCGTCCATGCGGCGGTGCGTGGGCGATAAGCACAAGAAAGGGTTGTCATGGCTTCTCAACATCCGGATATCGAGAAGGTTCTGTTTACGCAGGAGGATATCGACGGTATCGTCTCTCGCCTAGGCGAGCAGATTACTCGCGACTACGCGGGTAAGGATCTGGTGCTGATTGCGGTCCTGCGCGGCGCCGTGGTCTTTATGGGCGACCTGATGCGCAAGATCGAGCTGCCGACCAACATCGATTTCATGGCTGTTTCGAGCTATGGCGACGGTGTGAAGTCCTCGGGCATCGTGCGTATCATTAAGGACCTGGATATCGACATCCGCGGTCGCGACGTGCTGATCGTCGAGGACATTCTGGACTCGGGCCTGACGCTCAAGTATCTGATGAAGAACCTCGAGAGCCGCAAGCCCGCCTCGCTGGAGGTTGCCGCCTTCCTGTGGAAGGACGTTGAGGACCGTACCTCGGCCGTCACGCCCAAGTATGTTGGAACCCATTGCCCCGATGCCTTTGTGGTGGGCTACGGCCTCGACTATGCCGAGCGCTATCGTAACCTTCCGTATCTGGGCATTTTGAAACCGGAGGTTTATTCGTAAGATGCCCGACGACCGTAACGATAACAATTCCCAGACTCCCCGGGAGCCTAAGATCCCGGGGATGCCCGGAGGCAAGAAGCCCACGCGTACGGGCTGGCTGTATTTTATTTTGGCTTGCGCGCTTCTGGGCTACGCCTTCTTTAACATGGGCTCCGGCTTTGCCAGCTCCAGCAATACCGTTAAGCTTGCGACGAGCGAGATGGTGAGCGCCATTAAGCAGGATCGCGTCGAAGATTTGACCTATACGGTTCAAGACGGAAGCGTGGCGGGTCATTACTGGAAGACGAAAAAGGACAAGGGTGACACGAGCGAGCTCAAGAGCTTCTCCTCGACCTATGTCGGCTCCGATTCGCTTGCCGAGCTTATGGCGGAGCACCCCGATACCAAGTACATCGTCAACACCAATGACCCCGATTTTTGGGGCGACTTGGCGATGAGCGTGCTTCCGACGATCGCCCTGATCGCCATCATGTTCTACTTTATGCGCCAGATGATGGGCGCCAACAACAGGAACATGCAGTTTGGCAAGACCAACGCCAAGACCAACGAGGCAACGCGCCCCAAGGTCAAGTTTGAGGATGTTGCCGGTGTGGACGAGGCAGTCGAGGAGCTCGAGGAGATTCGCGACTTTTTGAGCGATCCGGACCGCTATCGCAAGCTGGGCGCCAAGATTCCGCGCGGCGTGCTGCTGGTTGGCCCTCCGGGTACCGGTAAAACCCTGCTGGCCAAGGCCGTTGCCGGCGAGGCGGGCGTGCCGTTCTTTAGCATCTCGGGTTCCGACTTTGTCGAGATGTTCGTGGGTGTCGGCGCCAGCCGCGTGCGCGACCTTTTTAAGGAGGCCAAGTCTCAGGCTCCGTCAATCATCTTTATTGACGAGATCGATGCCGTGGGACGTCAGCGCGGAGCTGGCTTGGGCGGCGGTCACGACGAGCGCGAACAGACGCTCAACCAGCTGCTGGTCGAGATGGACGGCTTTGAGGAAAGCGAGTCGGTCATCCTGATCGCTGCGACCAACCGTCCTGACATCCTGGATCCGGCATTGCTGCGTCCCGGCCGTTTTGACCGTCAGGTTACGGTCGACCGTCCGGATGTGAAGGGCCGCGAGCAGATCTTGCGCGTGCATGCCGAGAACAAGCCGATGGACGAGGACGTTAAGTTTGAGAAGCTCGCCCAGATGACCGTTGGCTTTACTGGTGCCGATTTGGCGAACCTGCTCAACGAGTCTGCGTTGCTGGCCGCTCGCCGTCATCGTTCTGTGATCTCGATGGACGAGGTCGAGGAGTCGATGGAGCGCGTGATTGCCGGACCGCAACGCAAGGGTCGCGTGATGACCGAAGCCGAGCGCACCACGATTGCCTACCATGAGAGCGGTCACGCTTTGGTGGGCCACATCCTGGAGCACTCCGATCCGGTTCATAAGATCTCGATCGTCAGCCGCGGTCAGGCCCTGGGCTACACACTGCAGCTTCCGCAGGAGGATCACTTCCTCAAGACCAAGAACGAGATGCTCGACGAGCTCGCCGTGTTCTTGGGCGGTCGCGTTGCCGAGGAGCTCATGTGCGACGACATCACGTCGGGCGCGAGCAACGATCTGGAGCGCGCGACTAAGATGGCGCGCGAGATGGTCACGCGCTTGGGCATGAGCGAGGAGTTGGGCACGCAAGTGTTTGGCGAGGCGCAGCATCAGGTGTTCCTGGGTCGCGACTATGCCGATCACCAGGATTACTCCGAGGAGACGGCGCGTCGCATCGACATCGAGGTCCAGCGCATTATGCGTGAGGCCCATCGTCGTGCGGTCGAGATTTTGGATGCCCGCCGCGATCAACTCGATCTGATGGCCAAGGTGCTGCTTGAGCGCGAGACCGTCGAGGGTGACGCCGTGAACGCCCTGCTCGACAACGAGTGGGATGCTTACCTTGAGCGCGAGGGCGATATCCTGGCGGCCAAGGAGGAGCGCAACGCCAAGGCGGCTGGCATGCCGACCAAGAAGCGCTCGCTTCGCATGAGCGAGGAGGAGTTGGCGGCTGATGCCGCGGCCTTTGCGCAGGCGGCCATGCAGGAGGATGCCGAAGCCGCATCCGATGATGCCGGAGATGGCAATGCTGCCAACGCTGACGGCAACACCGACGCCGACAAATAGTTCTTGTAGCGAAAGCCTCCGCGGGGAAACCTGTGGAGGCTCTTTCTTTTGAGCGATATGTTGATTGGGGACAGACTTAAATGAGCGTTTTCACGCATTTGAACTGCGTCCCGAATCTTGGCCTTCTTTATTAGAAGCGAACACTAGGACGC
>CATXLW010000057.1:0-6930 GCA_958371715.1 uncultured Collinsella sp. | reverse complement strand
AAGCGTCCTAGTGTTCGCTTCTAATAAAGAAGGCCAAGATTCGGGACGCAGTTCATACTTAACTCGTAAACCTTGGGGTCCGGCAAGCTCGCGATCGACTCAAGCAGAAGGGCGCGCGCCTCCGCACGAGAAGGAGTCTCCGGCTCGATTCCGATCGATTGCAGGAGAGTCGCATCTGCCGCGCCCAGCTCACCTCGAGCGCGCTCGTACGTCGCAAGGCTTCGAAACCCCTCCGCAGGCATAGGCGCGTACACGAAACCCGAAAGAGCATCCCGCATGTCTTCCAGGGCCGCTTTGCCCTCGACGTCCATATTCGCAGCGTTCTGCTCTAAATACCGATCTATTGAACGGAGCTCCCCATCCCTATACCGAACAGCGGAAACGTTATCAGCGTCAGGAAACATCTCGACCAGAGCCGGGGCCAGCATCGTCGTCGACATTGCAATCGCGCATACGGCGAGGGTAGGAGAACGCAGGAGCAGTTTCCCCATCGTTCTTACGTATGCAACGGCGGAGGCACAAGCGCTCGAACGAGTTGCCGTTCTCGATGCAGTGAAGGAACCTCTCTCAAGACAAATCGGGGATATCGGGCACGCGCAGCCGCTCTTTCCAGCAACGCAAAGCAGGCTAATTGCCAGCACCTCGATCCCGATTGCGCATACGAGGGCAATCGCGCCACGCTCGAAGCAAAGTCCAGGCAGATTCACTATCTGCGTTGTCGGGTACGGGCTATAGGCGCCGACGGTCAACTCAGTGTTCGCATACGTAAGGGGATTCAACAGGGCGAACTCACGTAAAGCGATGGATCTTCCGTAATACCCGGGAACCATCGTCACCCCCATCAGGGCACATACGAACACGATTCCAAGCGTAGGGTTATTGGCAATCTTCACGGCAAGGTGAACGACAAGCGAGATGAACGCTGCCACCAAGAATTGCAAGATGGCCGTCTGCGCGAACACCAGCCAAGCCGGTTTGATAACCGGAGTCGCATATTGAATGTAGCCTATCGGATAGAACGGCGAGCCCGGGCCATTCTTCACAAGCGCGGCGATTATCCCTGGAAGATTGATGGCGAGGACGGCAAGCATTGCAAAAACACTCGCCCATACGCTCGATGCAACAAGTCTACCCAGCTCGCCCATCGGTGCCTGGATGATGAGCTTTTCACGTTTGTTAAGACGCGCGGCAAGGAACGAGACGGCAACGGCCGTTGCGACCCATAGCAAGTACTCCTTCGATCCGTCATAATAGGTGTACTCTCCATCCGATATCTGCAGAAACGGAAGTAGGGGAGAGAGCGGTGCCAAGATAAGACGTCCCGCGGCAAGAGGGTACAGAAGCGCGGGCATGCTTGATGAAGAGGTATAGACACCGTCCTCCCCCGCATTCACAAGCGCATCCGCATAGGATGCTGACAATTCCTGCTCAACACGGGTTATTCCCGACTCGAGGTATTCGACCCGTCCGTCGATGCCAGCCGCGCTCCTGAAGACGGGCAGAGCACAAAGAACCATCAACGCAACAACGACAACACAGAGCGACCTGGAGGAGAGAAGCGACCTAAAGATCGCCTTCGAGATTTTGAGCATATTCATCGCCAACCTTAACCTCATCCAGTCGGAACAGAGGGGCCGAACAAAATACTCGGCCCTTCCTCGCATCTAGTAGGTGCTATAGACAAATTGCCATTTATCAGTTGTGCCAAGAACACCACAGGAGCACATTGCGGCGAGGCGGGATTCCCTATGATGCGCGGATCGGCGATAGCCATTTCGGTAGGAGATCGTCTTGTAAGAGATGTTGAACATCGAGATGCTGTGCCCGCCTACGCCGCGAGGACAGCTGTAGCTCCAGTAGGTATCGACGACGTCGTCCGTATACCCGAGGGGCTCAACGAGGGCACACTGGCTGCTCTCCTGGGAAGGAGGCATCGGGGTATCCGCAAAAGCGGGGGCTCCCGGCAGCAACAGACAAAGAGCGAGGCCGAGGAAAACCAAGAGCTTACACGACTTAACAGTACTGAACATAATCCTCTCCAATCTAGAGGGGTTTCGGTTGCAGCATGCTGTGATTACTTGCCTGCAAAGTCAATTTAACATAAACTGTTAAAAAGTAACCTGAGTTTTTTAAATTCTTCGGAGGTTATTATGAGTTCCGACAATCGCACTCCCCGGCTTCATTCCTTCCGCATCGCATGTGCGATAGCCTCTGCGACCCTTTGCGCCACCGCCATCGCACAAGTGGCGTTCTCCTTAAAGCCAGCAATCGAAGTGCTCGACAACCCTGTAATTGCAGACTCCCCCGCGTATCCAGCCCTTGCGATCTCGACATTGGTCCCTGCCGTCATCGGTATCGCTACGACCATCCTCAGCGCCGTTCTCGTGTGGACGATCAAGAGCGCAGACCCCTTCAAGAAAGGGTCTGCGACATGCTTGAAGGTGCTCGGCATTCTCTTCGTTGTTCAAGCTGCCACCAGCCTCTACGCCGGCTCACTCAAAACCTCCGTTTCGATGTTTGGCGGCGAGGGGGCCGTCGGCGCCCAAGAGATCGCTTCATCATTCGATTGGACCTCTCTGGTTCTCGGCATCGTCCTGTTCATGCTTTCCCAGCTCTTCTTGTACGCCCGAGAGCTGTACCTCGACTCCGACGAGATTGCGTAAGGAAACGCCATGCCCGTAATTGTTCGCCTCGACAAGATCATGGCCGAGCGAAAGATTTCCTCGAACGAACTTGCCGAAAGGATTGGAACCACGCCCGTGAACCTGTCCCGTATTAAAAAAGGGCATATTCGCGGCATTCGCTTCAACACACTCGAGCAGCTATGCCTCGCCCTTCGTTGCCAACCCGGAGACCTTCTCGAAGTCATGAGCGAAGAGGATGCCCGAAAGGAGTTCGGACTCGATTGGTCCGCCGAGGATTAGAGGGCGGTCGTACTCGCCCTGCACACGGGGATGCGAATCGGCGAGGTCTGCGGCCTTCGGTGGTGCGATGTGGATTTCGAGACGGGCCTGATCTCGATCAGACACTCGGTGGCGTACGCGAAGGGAATGGGTTCGTTCATCAAGGACACCAAGACCCATGACGCCAGGGGTATCCCCATCGACCCGGTCGGCCTACTCCCCTTCCTGAAGGAGACCCACGAGATCGACTGCGGAAAGCTGCGCTTGCGCGGCCTTTCCGGGGCGGTCGAGATCGGGGACTGCTACATCCTGTCGGAGCCGGGCGCGACCTTCGCGACGACAAGCTATATCCGCAGGGCGTTCAAGACGTTCTCGGAGACCAACGGCCTCATGGGCACCAACGACGAGCTGATCACGTTCCACGGCCTTCGCCACACGTTCGCAACGCAGTGGATCCGCCAAGGCGGCGATATCAAGGCGCTCCAATCGATCCTCGGCCACAAGGACGCCATGGCGACGCTCAACGTCTACGCCGACATCGAGCCCATCTCCAAAATCCATAACATGCTGCGCGCCACGCCGTGCCTTTGGCGCGGGCACCTCGGGCCGAGGGTCGATCCGGGTCCCATGTTCCAACAGAGGATCCAGGAGTCCATCGAGACGCTCCAGGCGTTCGGCTACGGCATCACCGAGCCGGACGACCGAAATATCGCCATACGCGACGTGAAGACGAACAGTTGGCTCTAGCTCACCGAGTACGCGGCAGTGCTGGGCCCA
This sequence comes from uncultured Collinsella sp., assembly GCA_958371715.1. Taxonomy (GTDB): domain Bacteria; phylum Actinomycetota; class Coriobacteriia; order Coriobacteriales; family Coriobacteriaceae; genus Collinsella. The sequence goes on along the minus strand of CATXLW010000057.1, from coordinate 3,250 downwards.
TCCCAACTGAGGTCACGGTGGTCCGATAGGGGCGCCGCCCGCGGCATGCGCCGCGGAGCGGTATCCCCTACCGAAGGGCGGGGATGCCCTCCGCTTCCAGTTCGGAATCAGCCGTCGGAGGCGTTCGGCTGACTGCGGGAACGGCCTGTCCGCTCAATGTGTTCGGCTGAGATCGGAAATCAACCCAACACGAGCCGGACACGCGCCAGACGGCTCTTCCCCGTACGGCCTTCCCCCTTACGCTCATGTTGCAGGCATGTAACGCCGCAGCGAGCGCGCCTTTTTTTTGCGCCAGACAGGTACAATGATGAACACTGTACCGTAGCGGAGCGCCCCGCGCGCGCCGCAATCACGCGAAAGGGTTTCCCATGGCCGAGATCTCGTCCTCCCGTATCGTCATCACCGTCCTTGGCAAGAACCGCCCCGGCATCGTCGCCGGCGTCACCCGTGTCCTAGGCGAGGCCAACGTCGACATCCGCGACATCACGCAGTCCATTATCGAGGACATCTTCACCATGACCATGCTGGCCGATACCGCCGAGTCCAAGCTCGACTTCGCCGAGCTGCAGAAGGCGCTGGCCGAGGCCGGCGAGCTTTCGGGCGTCAACGTGTCCATCCAGCGCGAGGACGTCTTCAACTTTATGTACCGCCTGTAGCGAGCAAGCCGCTGGGGATAGCCTGACGCGCGCATGCCCATGCAAGTCACCCCGATGCGGCCCGGAGAGGAGCGCGCATGGCCTACGACGCCAAGAAAATCTATTACCGCTTCGATGACCACTTGAGCCGCCTGGTTCTGGATTACGAAGCAAGCCGCCAGATTTCGCCTGAGAGCGAAAACCTCTACCACGGTCTGCCGACCGACCCTTATGACGAGGGCCTGTTTGTCGAGCACAATGTCAAGCGCGGCCTGCGCAATGCCGACGGCTCGGGCGTGGTCGCGGGCCTCACTCGCATCTCGGATGTGCACGGCTACAACAAGGTCGACGGAAAGGTCGTGCCCGATCAGGGCAAGCTCACGCTTCGCGGCTACAGCATCGAGGATCTGGTCAACAATGCCCAGGCCGAGAATCGCTACGGCTACGAGGAAGTCGCCTATCTGCTTATCACGGGTTCGCTGCCCAACAAGGAAGAGCTCGACGGCTTTTGCGAGCGCCTGGGCGCCTTTAGACATCTGAGCGACGAGTACGTCAAAGAGTTCCCTATGACCACAGTGTCGTCGAGCATCATGAACGTGCTCCAGCGCGCCGTGCTGCTGCTCTACGCCTTCGATGCCGAACCAGACGTGATCACGCCCGAGCACGAAATCGACGTCGCCATTTCCATGCTCGCACGTCTCCCGCGCATCGCCGCCTTCGCCCACATGGCCTCGATCGCCAAGCTTCGCGGCTCCGAGGTTCACGTGCCGCACCCCACACCCGGTCTCTCCACCGCCGAGACCATCCTACAGGTCCTGCGCGGCGGCATGGCGTTCACCCGCGATGAGGCGATGCTGCTCGACGTGATGCTCATGCTGCATGCCGAGCACGGCGGCGGCAACAACTCCACCTTCGCTTGCCGCGTGCTGTCGTCTTCGGCCACCGACCCGTATTCCGCCTACGCCGCGGCTATCGGCTCGCTCAAGGGCCCGCGCCACGGCGGTGCCAATGCCAAGGTCGTGTCTATGCACGAGAACATCCGCGCGCATGTTTCCAACTGGGAGGACGAGGACGAGGTCGCGGCTTACCTGGGCAAGATCCTCGACAAGCAGGCCTTCGACGGCACGGGCCTCATCTACGGCATGGGCCACGCCGTCTACACGCTGAGCGACCCACGCGCCGAGGTCTGCCGCCGTTACGCGCGCTCGCTGGCAGCCAAGAAGGACTTGGGCGAAGAATTCGCACTCATCGAGCGCATTGAGCGCCTGGCACCCCAGGTCATGCGCGACCACGGCATGACCAAGCCCATCTGCGCCAACATCGACCTGTACACGGGCTTTATCTACAAGATGCTCGGCGTGCCCGAAACGCTCTTTACGCCGCTATTCGCCGTCGCCCGCATGGCCGGCTGGTCGGCACACCGCATGGAAGAGCTCTTCTGCGCGCACCGCATCATCCGCCCCGCCTATCGTCCGGTGATCGAGCCGCTGGAGTACAAGCCGCTCGCCGACCGCTAGGACGCGGACCGTTATAGAACTCGAGCGTGGCCAGGGACCCAAGCCCTCGGCCACGCTTTTTATGCCAGTAGAAAGGGCTGCATCAAATGATTGTGTTTTCCGATATGGATGGGACGCTGCTGACGAGCGATAAGCAAATGAGCGATGCCACCTGGGCGATGCTCGACGAGCTCGCACGTCGTGGCATCGAGTTTGTTCCCTGCACGGGACGTCCACTGTCGGGCATCTTTGAGCCCATTCTCGCCCACCCCGCCATACACTACGCGGTCTGTGCCAACGGCGCCAGCGTCTGGCAGCTCGACGAGGATACGCCCACCGATGCCTCGCGCGCCACGTGCATCTTGAGCCGTCCGCTCGACCGTGGCATTGCCCACCGCATCCATCGCATTGCCGCCGGCCACGATGTGACCTTCGATATCTTCGCGGATGGGCAGTGCTTCCTCCCCCGCTCGCTCTACACGCGTCTGGATGAGTTCTGTGGCGGCGACCCCCACATCGCGGCTTCGCTCAAGCGCACACGAACACCGATCGACATGGATATCGACAGTAAGATCGACGGGGTCGAGACGCTCGAACGCATCGCCATGTACTGGCACGACCCGGCCGATCGCGACGCCATCGCGGCGGCGCTCGACACGCTCGGAGGCATTGAGGTCACGCGTTCGTACGCCATGAATATCGAGGTTATGGGCGAAGGCGCCACCAAGGGAACGGCCCTCACGTGGCTGTGTGAGCACCTGGGCGAGCGCCTCGCCAACGCCTGGGCGTTCGGCGACAACATCAACGACATCCCCATGCTGCAGGCAGCGGGCCACGGCATGGCCATGATCAACGCCGAGCCCGAAGATCGCGAGGCCGCCGACGCCATCACCGAATACGACAACGACCACGACGGCGTCGCCCGCACCATCATGGCCGCCCTCGCCTAGTCATTGGTCAGTCATTGGGGACGTTCTTAAACGACTAGTCACTGGGGACACTCTTCGCAAAAAGCTGCAAGGACCGTCCCCCACTGTCGGCAGAGACGATATGAGCAGGACATAAAAACATTGAGAGCCCCTGCTGCATGAAGGACCGCGGATTAGGCCGACAATGGTG
>CATXLW010000056.1:0-7221 GCA_958371715.1 uncultured Collinsella sp. | reverse complement strand
TCATGCCGAAATGGCGCGAAGCACGCGGTTGACAAAACCATAGAGACACGTCCCAGAAAAATCATCGGCGAATGTGCTACTTTGCGCTGGTGAGGACGCCGGTGGTGTCGAACGCCGGGGTGAAGCTCTCGTCTACCGCTCCGCCTTCTTGCCAAAACATCGTCGTAAAGCCCAGGTCGTCGGCATGGTCGAGCACCTGCTCGTACTCCTCGCGCGTCACGGCGCGCGCCAGGTCGCCGCCTTGTTCGCGCATGAGGGCATTGGGCGTGTACTGGTTCATGACCGAGATCGGCACGTCGCCCACCGTCTGCCACACCAGGTCCAACACGCGGCACGAATCGTCCGCATGCCCCGGCAGCACCAGATGACGCACGATTATGCCGCGCTTCATGAGCCCGTCCCCGTCTACCAGCTCTCCCCCGCGGCGCTCAATCTCGCGCGCCATCTGGGCCAGACCCGACACAGCCACGCGCGGGTAGTCCTTAATATGAGAGAGTGACTGCGCAAGCGCCGCATTGGCATACTTAAAGTCGGTAAGCCACACGTCGACCAAATCGCCGAGCGCCGCCACGGCACTCGCGCGCTCATAACCGCTCGTGTTGTAGACGATTGGAATGACCAGTCCGCGCTCCCGAGCTGCGGCAATCGCGGCCGGCAGCAGGTGAGCATAATGCGTCGCCGTCACCAGATTGATGTTATTGGCACCTTGGTCCTGCAGCTCCAGCATAATCTCGACCAGGCGCTCGGGCGAAATCTCAAGCCCAAAATTGCCCGTCGAGATCTCGTGGTTCTGGCAATAGATACATTTGAGCGAGCAGCCGCTAAAGAAGATCGTGCCCGAACCGGCCTCGCCCGAGATAGGCGGCTCCTCCCACATATGAAGCGCCGCGCGGGCCACCTTGAGCGTGTCATCGGCACCGCATACGCCGTGCGCACCCTCGTCGCGCACCGCACCGCAACGGCGCGGACACAAATGGCAGGCGGGCGAAAAAAGTTCGGTCAACGGCGTCGGCATAAAAACATGCTCCAAAATAACGATTCAGCAGCTCAAACGTAAAGGGACCAACCGCACAGACGGCTCGAGCCCAAGGCGCCGTAATCGTCCGACACGATTTTTGTAATGTCAAGACTGGAATCGATAAAGTGCCGCTTTATGATGTAGGTATTCCGCCCCCCGCGGAGCAACTGGGTGAACCGTCGCGTTTATTTAGGGAGCCCACACAGTCGTACCTAGTACAGGTATCCTTCGTTGTTAAGGACGCTGGAACAGTCGATGAGGGCACCCACCTGTTTTAGGTGGGTTCATTTTCGTAACGTGGGGGGTGGTTTTTATTTGCCGAAAACCACCATTACAGCCCATATGGATCCCCGCCGGTATCCCGACAATCCATCGACAACATCCCATTATCTGGTAAGCGCGTGATTATCGCTGCGTGCAATTCCATGCACCCCCCTTGGTCGAGTATCATGGTTCGGCTATGCCCTTTGCGCTTAGCAACCTTTGACCTTTTCCTTCGACGCTTGGCGGTTTTTAGATTCATGGCTTCATCCCCGAGCTACATACCGTATCTATGCGTGGCAGCGGCGGCCTTTATCACGACCTTCCTCATGGTGCCCCTGGTCAAGCGCTTGGCAATTAAGCTCGACGCCGTCGACTATCCTTCCAAGCGCCGCATCAACACCAAGCCCATCCCGCGTTTGGGCGGAACGGCGGTGTTTTTGGGCCTGGTCGTTGCCTGCATTTTGCAAATCCTAGGCACCTGGCACCTAGGCTGGCCGCCCGTCCTGGTGCCGCACCCGCGCCTTCACATTAGCTATCCTATGCTGGCCCTCTCCTTTACCGTCATCTTTGCGACCGGCGCTATCGACGACGTCTTCCAGCTCAAGCCCAAGCAAAAGCTAGCCGGACAGGTCCTCGCCGCGCTTATCGCCTGTATCGGCGGCCTGCGGATCGGCGTCATCGTCAACCCGTTTGCCCCCGGCGAGATCATGCTCGGATGGCTCGCCTACCCCATCACCGTGATCTATCTGGTGGCATTCACCAACATCATTAACCTCATCGACGGCCTTGACGGCTTGGCCACGGGCATCTGCGGCATCGCGTCGTTCACCATGTTTTCGATGGCCGTTCTCTCGGGCCGCATCGACGCCGCCGCGCTCTCCATTGCGCTCTTTGGCGCTTGTCTGGCCTTTTTGCGCTACAACTTCAACCCCGCAAGCATCTTCTTGGGCGACTCGGGGTCGTTGCTTCTGGGCTTTGCACTGGGCTCCATCTCGCTGCTCAACGTGAGCCGCACCGCCGCGCTCACCTCGCTTATCATCCCGCTCATCGTTGCCGGCGTGCCCATCATCGACACGTTTAGCGCCATCGTGCGCCGCAAGCGCGCCCACATTAGCATCGGGCAGGCCGACAAGGGCCACATCCACCACCGCCTGATCCAAGAGGGCTACAACCAAAAGCAGGCAGTGCTCCTCATCTACGCCTGGTGCATCATGCTTTCGGCCGGCGCCGCCGCGATTAACCAGGTCGAGGTGCCCATGCGCGTGCTCATCTTTACCGTACTCGCCATTGGCTCGGCGGCCTTTGCCAAGCACCTGCACCTGTTTGAGCCCGTGCTGCGCCACCATTACAACAAGCGCACGCACGAGGACGAGCTCGTCACCCCCGACGATCCCGCCTTTAAGCAGGAGGAGCAGGCGGCAGAAGAACGCAGGGAGGAGCGCCACCACAGGCGCTAGGGTAAGCTGCCGAGGATGCGCCCAGGCGCCGCCGGCCAAACGCGCAGCCACGCCGCGCCCATCGCACATGCCGCCGCTCTCCCGCCCCTCGCGTACTTACGCCCCGACCCTCCAATAAACGCGTTATCATCTTGACCCATGAACATACGTTAGGAGCAATCATGCCAAACGAGAACAGCTACGAAGTCGCGCTGCAAAAGAGCAACGCCATTCGCGAGGGCCTGGCCAAGACGCCCGAGAAGTTCACCATGCTCACCGGCGACCGCCCCACCGGCCGCCTGCACCTGGGTCACTACTTCGGCACCCTCAAGGGCCGTGTGGAGCTGCAGAACATGGGTGCCAAGACCAACGTACTCATCGCCGACTACCAGGTCATCACCGACCGCGACACGACCGAGCACATCCAGGACAACGTGTACAACATGGTCATGGACTACCTTGCCTGCGGCATCGACCCCGACAAGACCATGATCTACGCGCACTCCGCCGTGCCCGCCGCCAACCAGCTCATGCTGCCGTTCCTGTCGCTGGTCTCCGAGGCCGAGCTGGCGCGCAACCCCACGGTCAAGGCCGAGATGGAGGCCTCGGGCCACGAGCTCACCGGCCTTCTGCTCACCTACCCGGTGCACCAGGCCTGCGACATCCTGTTCTGCAAGGGCAATGTGGTGCCCGTCGGTCGCGACCAGCTGCCGCACATCGAGCTCACCCGCACCATCGCCCGCCGCTTTAACAACCGCTACGGCAAAGTGTTCCCCGAGGTCGAAGCGCTGCTTTCCGAGACCCCGCTACTGCCGGGCCTGGACGGTCGCAAGATGAGCAAGAGCTACGGCAACGCCATCAACATCTCGATGACCGCCGAGGAGACGGCCAAGCGCATCAAGAAGAGCCAGACCGATTCTGAGCGCATGATCACATTCGATCCCGAGAACCGCCCCGGCGTGTCCGGCCTGCTTTCGACGGCCGCCATCTGCACTGGCCGTTCCGAGGTCGAGATTGCCGAAGAGATTGGCATGGGCGGCTCCGGCCAGCTCAAGAAGTACGTGACCGAGGCCGTCAACGAGTACTTCGCGCCGATCCGCGAGCGTCGTCAGCGCTACGAAAACGACCTGGACTATGTGAAGGACGTGCTGCACGAGGGCAACCGTCGCGCCAACGAGATTGCCGAGCAGACCCTGGCCGAGGTTCAGGACGCCATGGGCATGGTGTACTAGGCAAAGCGCCTTCGCACAACATAGACGGTGAGGCTGAATCCTCACCGAAACAGGAACAGGCCCGCTGGCAGATAGTTGCCAGCGGGCCTGTTCCCGAAGTACACCGTTGAATCGCACAGAGGGGAGGAATGCGAATCAAACTCAACAGGGCAGGCTTTTTCATCGCCTATTGCCTGCTCCGTTGCTGAAAACAATATAGTTCACCGTGGTTTACTTTGCTGCGACAAACCGCGCCGCCATACCTTCTCCATAAGTTAACCTCGGTAAACCTGCCAAAACCACCACAAAGGGGACAGGCACCTTTGTGGTGGTTTTAACCACGGCAGAGCCGCTAGAGCCCTGCAGGCCAGCGACAGGCGGCCAAGTCGACGTGCATGTCGTCCTTAAACGCCACACCCTCCCCTAGCAAAAGCTCACGTTGAGCATCGGGACCGCCAAAAGCAAAACCATCGCATATGCGGCCATCGGCAAACACCACGCGGTGACAGGGAATCTCGCCGGGACGCGGATTGCCATGCAGGGCATACCCCACGTACCGCGCACTTCGTGGACGTCCAGCAAGCAGCGCCACCTGACCATACGTGGCGACCATCCCCTCGGGAATCTGCTCGACCACCTCGTACACCCGCTCAAAAAAGCCCTCAGACGCCATTGCTCGCTCCTTTCCACCCGGAATAGCATAAACCACCACAAAGGTGTCCCCTTTGTGGTGGTTTTGGCAGGTGGGCTAGTTAACGGGCTGGAAGAAGGCTACGGCTACGGCGCCGGGGCCTACATGGGTGCCGATGGTGGCGCCGATGGTGTGAACGGGCAGTTCGCCCTCGGTGTGGCCAGCCCACAGTGCCGCGCTGTCCTCGATATACTTCTTGAGCACCGCATCCGAAAGGCCCGTATAGCCGAGCGCCAGCGGCATGGAAAAGTCGATGCCGCCCGCCTTTTCGACCTTCTGGTTGAGCAGGTTACGTCCGTTCTTGGAACCGCGCGCCTTGCCCAGCTGCACGATCAGACCGTCCTCGGCAGCCACCACGGGCTTTACGTTGAGCAGCGTACCCACGGCACCGGCCGCAGCAGACAGGCGACCGCCGCGCACCAGGTACTCCAGCGTCTCGAGCAGGCCGATGACGACCACGCGGTCGCGCACGGCCTCGACAGCCGCCGCAACCTGAGCCGCGCCCTGGCCCTCGTCCACCAGGCGCAGCGCATACTCGACCAGCACGCGCTCGCCCAAGGTCACGTTATTGCTGTCCACGACGAACATGTCGCCGCCCGGCGCCTCGGCAAGTGCCGTACGAGCACTCTGGTTGGTGCCCGAGAGCTTGGCGCCCACGGTAATAATCACGGCCTCATCGCCGGCCTCACGCGCTTCGGCAATCGCCTGCGAAAAGGCGTACGGGTTGACCTGACCGGTCTTGGGCAGCTCATCGCGCTCCACAAGCATCTCGTAAAAGCGCTGGTGATCGATGTCGACGCCATCCATATACACATCGGTGCCAAAGGTGACGGACAGCGGCAGAACACGCAGAGCGGGGTGCTCCGCCGGCGACATATCGCTTGCGGAATCGGTAATAATGCGGACGGACATAACGAATCCTTTCTTGCGCAGGTCCCGCGCGGGGAATTTTGACAGCAATGCCCCGGCACGGCATACGCGCTCAAACGGGACTATGCAGTTTTTAATGGGAAGCAAATGCCTTGGCGGCCTTAGATCTCACGCAGGGTGTTGAGAATCGTACGCAGCGACGCATACATCTGCTCGCGCTGCTCCACACCCATAGCCTTACCGGTGGTGTCGAGCACCTCGCGAATGATGCGGTCCGCCTCGCTCATGCTCTCGCCGCCCAAAGCGGTCAGGCGCACCGGGGCACGATACTTAACGGCTGCATCACCCGAGTCGTCGACCTCGACGTAGCCGCCCTCCTCCAGATGCGCGAGCGTGCGCGAGACGGCGGCACGGGTCACGCCTGCCATGCGAGCCAGGTCAGCGCCAGTCAGGCCGTCCTTGCTGCGCTCAAGATAGTACAGGCACATAACGTCGGAGCCCTTGAGGCCCAGCCTTGCGCCCTCGGATGTCTTAATGCGCTGGATCTCCTTGTAGAGCCCGCTGATCAGTCCGACAAAGTCCTCGAAACGTGTCTCGTCGTTCTGCTGCATGGGAGACGACCGCCTTTCGCTTGCATGATGCTAACGGGTAAACATCTTAGCCGCACAAGGCAACACCCATACCCAAATATCCCATTTGTTAACCCATCAACATAAAAACCACTACAAAGGGGACAGGCACCTTTGTAGTGGTTTTGACCGGCGAACATGATCCGCAGGCGTCGCTACAGTTCCACGCAGGGATTGTCGCGGGTCACAAGCGTCTTAACGACAACCGTCGCTCCCAGATAGCGCTCAAGCAGCTCGGCTAAGCGATCGATCGCGGCCTGGCAATCCCCCATCCGCTCGGGCTCCACGCACTCAATCGCCAGGAATGCATCGGCCGAATCGTCGGACAGCGCCGTGCGAACGCCATCGCGCCAGTTCCAGCAGCGGCATACGGCGCCCGCATCATCGATGTAGGCGAGCTCGCCGGGCAGCGTCGGGTCATCCGTTTCCTCGCCAAGTGGCAGGAACGCATCGCCGCCGTCAGTCACCTTCAAGCGAAGATCCCCCTCAATCGCATGCAGGTCCTCGCCGCCAACGGGCAGCGCGTAGGTCAGCGACACCGTGTTGTAGATGTCCACCGCGGGCGTAATGTGGCCCACCGGTTTGCCCTTGAGCACGCGCTTGAGCAGGTTCTCAATTGAGCAACGCGCGCCCTTTTTGGTCTTGAACAGCCGATAAGCCTCGCGCCATGCCTTGACCGGTGCGTTCTCGCTGATAGTATCGCTGGTCAGATGACGCTCCGCGTCGATATTGGCGCGGTCGAGCAACGCCGCAATCGCGTCCACGTCCTCTTGAGGAATCTGAGCCGCGGGCTTCATGCCCTTTACGACCGCAACACCGACAGCCGCCTGCGGAAATAGCTCCCAAAACGAATCCTCGGCAATAAAGCTCTTCATGCGCTCTCCCTTCATCGTGCGCGCCCGAGCGAGGGCGCCTAAACAAAAAGCGCCCTTACGACGGCCACCTTCAAAGTCCTACGGTGCCGCCACAAGAGCGCTTACGCTGCCCCCATCCGGAGAAGGGAGCGATATGTTAGGTGTATTGTAACCCGAGTCATCCGCGCGAGTAAAACCACCACAAATGAACTGCATCCCATTTCTTGGACTTTGAAATTAAGGTTCGA
>CATXLW010000055.1:0-7357 GCA_958371715.1 uncultured Collinsella sp. | reverse complement strand
TATGGCGGCAGGCGCCCGCCCCGCCCCCGAGGAGCTCCCATCCCAAATGTGCGGAGCAAAGCTCCGCGCACCATCTTTTTCTTTCAGCTAAAGCACGCCGGAAATTCGACGCAGCTGGCTAACCTTGCCGGACGTTGTCGACGCCAAACCAGCTCAGAAGCTATATCGATACAGAAAGGTCCCCGGACGGAGGGGCCGGATATAAGGTTTATCGCGAGTTCCGCACGCAAAGAAGGCCACTTAATGTGGCCTTCGTCTTGCGCAGGACTGTAGAGCAGGAAACCTTATATCCGGCCCCTCCGTCCGGGGACCGCGCCGTACCAGCTACAGCGTCATGTTTGGATCGGCGTCGACGTCGAACGGCGAGATTCCTCCTCGGTCGAATTTACGGCGGGCAACCTCTGCGATCATGGCGGCGTTGTCGGTGCACGCCGAAAGCGGTGGCACCGTTACGCGGATCCCCTGACGCCCAAGCTTCTTGATCATCATCTCGCGCAGATGCGGATTAGCCGAGACGCCGCCGCCGATGCAGTATTCCTTGCATCCGGTGGCATGCAGGGCGTTTTTGGCCTTCTTGTACTGAACGTCAAAGACGGCTGCCTCAAACGAAGCCGCCAGATCGGGCAGGTGAATCGTGCGCCCGGCCTTGGTCTCCTGCTCGATGTAGAGCGTCACGGCCGTTTTAAGACCCGAAAGCGAGAAACGATAGTCTCCCCTGCTGTTAAGCGCGCGAGGAAAATCGATCGCGCGGGGGTTGCCCGTCTCGGCCAGCTTGGAGATGATGGGGCCTCCGGGATAGCCAAGACCCAGTGCCTTTGCCACCTTGTCGAAGGCTTCGCCCACGGCGTCGTCGAGCGTCTCGCCAAGCACTTCATAGTCGCCCCATGCCTTTACGTGCACGAGCATGGTGTGCCCGCCCGAAACGAGCGTAAAGATAAACGGGGGCTTGAGGTCGGGCTGCGCCAACAGGTTGGCAAACAGGTGGCCCTCCAGATGATTGACGCACACCAGCGGTTTGCCAGCAGCATACGCAAAGCCCTTGGCAAAGGCGACACCCACCACCAGGGCACCCACCAGGCCAGGACCTTGCGTCACGCCCACAGCGGCAAGCTCACTTGGCGCAATGGCTCCGCCCGTAAGGCCCAGCGACGCTGCGGCGTCCTCGAGCGCCGCGTCCACGACGCTCACGATGACCTCAACGTGCTTGCGCGAGGCGATCTCGGGCACCACGCCGCCAAAACGGGCATGGAAATCGATCTGCGTCGACACCTGGTTGGCCAGCATATTGCCATCCGCATCGATAATCGCCACCGCCGTCTCGTCGCAGGAACTCTCGATGGCAAGCACTAGGCGGCGGCGCTCAATTTCGGCACGCTCCCCCTCGGAGCGCCTAGGCGCAGGCAGCGGCCATACGCGCTGCTCTGCCGCCGTCGGCTCGGGCGAGGCATTGTCGACCGGAAGCACCAGGGGCAGCGGAGCCGTCATGACGATGGCATCCTTGCCGGCACCATAATAGCCGCGGCGCCATCCTGCCTCGGTAAAGCCCAGAGCGTTATAAAGCGCGATCGCTCCCTTGTTGTCGTCCTCGACCTCGAGCGAAGCCGTGGTGCAGCCGAGCATCTGGGCATCATAGCTCACATGCGACAGCAGCTTGCGGGCAATGCCCTCACGGCGATGTGCCGGGTCGACGGCGACATCCAGAATCTGCACATCACCGTCCACGACCATACCGCCGGCAAGGCCCAGCAGCTTGCCGTCGTCGTGTGCCACCCACCAACTACGCGGCGCAGCGACGTCCTCGCCCAGTTCGGACAGGAACATGCCCGGCGTCCACGCCTCGTGTCCGGCACCTTCAAAGCAGGCAGCCTCTAGCGCGCTCGCGCCCTCGGCATCCGCCGCGCCCATGGGACGGAACTGCAGATGACGACCGGCGAGCTCATCGGCAACGCCCGTAATTTCGCTGTGCGCACTCTCGGCAAGACCAAGACGCTTGCGCTCGTTTTCCTCGGCATCCGAAAGGCGCGTGTAAATCGGCAGGACGCGGGCCGGATCGCCGTCACCCGCAGCGTGCGCGAGCAGCAAGCCCTCGCCCGAAGGCCACCACAGGTCGCGCTCCACGCAGCGGGCGGCCTCGTCCTCACCCAGCAGCTTGCCATAGCGCACGAGACCGTCACCGGTCAGCTGAACCTGGCCCCAGTCCGCTGCTTGGCGCCACTCATCGAGCGCCACGGCGGCCTTGACCACGTGTTCGCGCTCAAATTGACGCTCGGGGCCCTCATCGACCAGCATATACAGCGCCGGATATACCTCACCGCGCATAGCATCGGCCAAGATACCAAGCTTGCCGCGCACGCCAGCCTTCCACGCCGTCCAAGCGCAAGCGTCGAGCGTCGACACGCCCAGCAGCGGAACATTGGCACCACGCGCGAGGCCCTTGGCAGTGGAGATGCCGATGCGCACACCCGTAAAGGACCCCGGGCCGCGGCCGACCACATAGCAACCAACATCGCTGCGATCCAGACCGGCTTGAGCCAGCACGCCATCAACGGTATTCACGAGCTCAACGTTGGCGTGACGGCGACACATGTGGTCGCCACTCACGAGCTTCGTCTCGCCCGTCTGCCCATCAATCCAGCTTGCCGCGCAGGCAAGCATGTCGGTCGAGGTATCGAGCGCCACCACCAGCGCGTTGTCGTTATGCAAGCTCATCTTGTACAGCCTTATCAATCAAATGGGAAAGCTCCATTGCGCGGTCACCGTGCGCCTCGAGCGTTATCGTTCGCACATCGCTGTCGCCCTCATCACGCTTGAGCGTCACCGAAAGATACTCATCCGTCAGCTCGTCCTGGAATTGTTCGCCCCATTCCAGCAGGCAAGCACCCTCATAGCCCAGCACATCGAAAATGCCCGTATCCTCGAGCTCGTAGGCATGCTCCAGGCGGTATAGATCAAAGTGAAACAGCGGAATACGACCTTGATCGTGAACGGCCATGAGCGCAAACGTAGGGCTCGTAACCATATGCCCATCGCCCAACCCGCGCGAGACGCCCTTGGTAAAGTGAGTTTTGCCCACTCCCAGGCCACCGGTCAGGATGAGCACATCGCCGTCCTCAAGGCACGGTGCAATTAGCTCGCCAAAGTACTCTGTATCGGCAGCGCAAGTCGTTTTGTAAGTACCTACCCCCAGGCGCTCCAGGGACATACATGCTCCTTATTATTCCGAGGCGTCCTCTGGCGCGGGATGTCGCTCCAGATAGTCGCCCAGCATCTTAAAGTCTTCCTCCAGCAGCTCCTGCCACGCCGGATTGCGCAGCGCTGCTGCCGGATGGAACGTGGGCATTACCACAAAATGCCCCATCTGGTGGAACCTGCCGCGCAGCTTAGTAATGCCAATCTCGGTCTTGAGCACAAAGTGCGTCGCGGGGTTGCCGAGCGTCACGATAATATCGGGCCAGATGCTTCGAATCTGCTCACGCAAAAACGGCGAGCAAGCCAGCACTTCCTCGGGACGCGGATTGCGGTTTCCCGGCGGGCGGCACTTAAGCACGTTGGCAATGTAGACGTCTTCGCGTTTGAGCCCCGCCAGCGACAAAATGCCGTTGAGGTCCTCGCCTGCCGCCCCCACAAAGGGCTCGCCCTGCAAATCCTCATTGCGGCCCGGCGCCTCGCCAATAAACATCACGCGAGCATGGGGGTTTCCCACGCCAAACACGATGTTATGGCGCGACTGGTAAAGCTGGCAAAGGTGACAATCGCCCAGAACGGCCTCGATCTCCTCGAGTGCGACCTCACGCGGCGCCTGATGGCTATGGCCGGGGATGTGCATGACGCCCATAGCGGCTCCTACACGTAGACCTTGTCGAGACGCATACCAAAGCCGCAAGCGACCTCGTAGTTAATCGTGCCGCGTAGGCGCGCCATCTCGTCCATGGTAATCTCGGCATCTCCATCGCGGCCGACAATGATCATCTCGTCACCATACTCGGCCTCGGGAATCTCATGCGCCGGGTTGGACTGAATGGCGACCATAAACTGGTCCATGCAGATATTGCCCACCTGACGCACACGCTCGCCGCGATACAGCACGTCCATACGATTGGAAAGCGTACGCGAAAGGCCATCGGCATAACCGATCGGAAGGGTGCAGATCTGAACGCGCGTGCGCGGTACGCGGTAGGTAAAGCCGTAGCCCACGCCCTCGCCCATCGCAGGGTGTGCCACGCGCGTCACACGCGCGTGGACGCTCATGACGGGATCAAGCTGCATCACGCGACCACTCAGCTCACATGGCTGCAGACCATACAAACCGATGCCGGCACGAATCATGTCAAAGTGCATTGAAGAATCGAGCATCGAGGATGGCGTATTGGCACAATGCACGATACCGCATTCAAAACCTGCGTCCTTAATGGCCTGAACGGCCTCGGTAAAACGCTGGCACTGCAGCTTGTAGTCCCAGCCCGAAGGTTCATCGGCCGTGGCGAAGTGCGTAAATACGCCGTCGCACTGAATACCGCGATGGAAATTTATACCGCGGACAAAGTCGAGCACCTGCGTGTAGTGAACGCCGATACGATTCATGCCCGTCTCGATGGCAAGATGGTACTTGCCCACTTTGCCCGCCGCGACGGCACATTCTCCATACGCAAGAGCAAAGTCAGACGTATAGACCGAGGGCATGATATCAAACTCGAGCAACGTCGGAATGGCCTCGATAGGCGGCTCGCTTAGGATGAGGATGGGTTTCGTAATCCCGCCCTGTCGGAGCTCAACGCCCTCGTTAACCGTCGCCACGGCAAACATGTCGGCACCGGCCGAATACATGATCTTGGCGCACTCAACAGCTCCATGACCATAAGCATCGGCCTTGACCACGCAGCACAGGCGCTGACGTGGATTCAGCAAGTTCTTATAGGCCCTCGTGTTGCGACGGAGCGCCCCGCGGTCGATCTCGACCCAGGACCAGCGCGTCAAATCGGCTTTATTCATGATTAGTCATCCGACCCTTCGTCCATGATTCCCAGATCTTCGAGCGCATCCTTTGCCGCCAGCTCCATGGCAGGACCGATCAAGTCGATAAGATCGGTCGCGATAACGCTCTTCTCACCATACTCCGTCGCCGCAGCAAAACCGGCGTAGCTGTGAAGTGCGACGGCGTACGAATACAGCAGCTCCCAACGATCCATCTCGTCGCGCATGGTGGCAAGCGTGCCGGCCAAAATACCCGCGAGAACATCACCAGAACCGGCAGTTGCCAGAGAAGCCGGACCCGAGAGTGGCAGCAGCACGCGCTCAACGCCACAGATAGCCGTCGTCGGCCCCTTGGCTATGACCACCAGATTGTCGGAGCCTGCAGCCCAGACAACCTTCTGCGCGGCCGCAATCGCGGTACCAAGGTCGTTCACCTCGTCACCGGCAACCAGGCGCGAAAGCTCACGATAGTGCGGCGTCATAACCAACGGCTGCTCGCGGCGATACATCTCGGGGTTACTATCAATACCGTCAATGGCAATCTTAGCAAGGCAGTTGAGTGCATCGGCGTCCAAAATTAGCGGTACATCAAGCTCGAGCAAGCCCGAAACCACCTGCATAGCGCCGGCAGACGTCGTCATACCGGGACCGCACAGCACGCAGCTGTACTTCTTTGCGATCTCGCACACCGTCATGCGCGCAGCGGCGCCAAAGGAGCCGCGGGAATCAGACGGAATAGCAAAGACCGGAATCGAAGGAAGTGCCATGCGAATGAGATTGGCGCAGGCGTCAGGAGCCGCGACTGCCACGTAACCAGCACCCGCGCGAGCTGCAGACTTGGCCGCCATAATGGCAGCACCAGGATATTGCGCCGATCCGGCGACAATAAGCACAGAGCCACGGGAATACTTATCGATATTCGATGGTAGCGGAGCAAAGTAATCAACTAAGTCACCGGGCTCGACAATCTCGGCGGCGTGGTCAACATCATCGATGACTTCGTCAAGACGGTCGTAAAGATTGCCGCAGATCAAATCGCCAGCATACTCAGGGCCATCAGCGCTATACAGACCAATCTTGGGCGCAATCATCGTCACCGTGCGCTCGGCACGAATGCAGTCGTCATCAACAACGCCCGTCTCGGCATTCAGGCCCGAGGGGACATCAATGGATACGACACAATCGGCGCATTCATTGACCGTAGGAATCCAAATGGAGAACGGCGCACGCAGATTCCCGTGGAAACCGGTACCAAAAATGGCATCGACAACAACATCCGCCTTATCGATCAAAACCTCGAGTTCGTCACGCGAGGGACCGACGCAAACGTGCACATCGCGGCCGGCAGTTCGACGAGCAACATGACGTGCCAAAGCAGCAGGAATCTCATCCGGCTCAACCGGAGAAACGATATCCACGTCCACACCCTTGTGGCTCAAGATATCGGCGGCAACCCAACCGTCGCCGCCATTATTACCAAAACCGACCAAAACGAGAACCCGATCGGGATTGAGCTTCAAGACCTCGTTAGCGGCAAACTCACCCGCTAGCTCCATAAGCTCGGCCTTCGAAGTCCCTTCGCGTTCGATGATATCCTCGAGACGAACGACTTCTTCGGTACTCAAAACCGGTTTCATCTATGCTCCTAGCGTATCTTGCGAAGCATCGCCCAGGTGCTCCGTCAATGCTGAATTCTGCAGCTGCTCGAGCTCATCTAATACAGAGCGAGCCTCTTTAAATGTCTGCGCAACGCGTTTCTTGGTGCTCACCTTTTCATCTTTTGGCTTAGGCCGAGCATCTTCGGTAATCGCGATGGCATTCGCAACGGCCAAGTCTCCCGTAAGCGTAATGGAAAGAGCGACCTCAACAACGCCCAGTTCTTGAGCGATCTCGAGAGCACGGCCCGAAAGCAGCGCCTTCGGTTTGCCGAGTTTATCACGCGTTACCGAAACATCCTTGCGACCCACGCCTTGACTAAAACCCGTGCCGAGAGCTTTAAGCACCGCCTCGCGCGAAGCAAAGCGGCTCGCATAGTGAGCAGCGGGACGCGATGATGCATCGCAATACGCACGCTCTTCTTCGGTAAACACACGCCGAGCAAACGACGGCGTCTTTTCAAGAATTGATTTCATGCGGGAAATCTCGACGATATCAACGCCGATACCAGCTTCAGCCATGTTCACCTCCATATCGCACAGACTAAGTTATTGTAGCCCGTTCACAGAAGATGCGACAAACGAGGGTTATAAAACACAGCTACTATGTGAGACAAATTGCCCGAGATACAAAAAAGGGGGAGGCCGCGAGGCCTCCCCCTTCTTCAAGTCTTGCGACGGCTCGGTGCCGTCCACCGGTCAGCGGCGCCCTGGCCTCCCACGGGCTGGCC
>CATXLW010000054.1:0-7497 GCA_958371715.1 uncultured Collinsella sp. | reverse complement strand
GTGGTGGTTTGGACCGGCTGGGCATGTGTGCATCGGGTGGTATCTAAGTTGAGATACCACTTCTGGTATATCAGCTTGCGTTTGCGTGAGTACAATACTCGAACGTCGTACGTCTCAGCGCCCCTTGTGCGTGGACGTCTTGCAGTCACGCGAACGAAGGGATTTATCCTATGTGCGGAATTGTCGGCTACACCGGCTCTGATATTGCAAAGAACATCCTGGTCACGGGCCTCAAGCGTATGGAGTATCGCGGCTATGACTCCTCGGGCGTTGCGCTCGAGGTGGGCGAGGGCGCCGCGGCGCACCTCGACGTCATCCGCCGCGTGGGCAAGGTCGCGGGCCTGGAGAGCGAGCTTTCCAACATCGACAGTGACGCTACCTGCGGTATCGGCCACACCCGTTGGGCCACCCACGGCAAGCCCTCCGTCGTTAACGCCCATCCCCACACCAGCTGCGACGGTCGTATCGCCATCGTCCACAACGGCATCATCGAGAACTTCGCCGAGCTGCGCGAAGAGCTGAAGGGCCGCGGCCACCACTTTAAGAGCGAGACCGATACCGAGGTCTTCGCGCATCTGATCGAAGAGGCTTATGCCGAGACGCACGACCTGATGGCCTCCGTGCGCGAGGCTTGCACCCACGTGGTCGGTGCCTATGGTTTGGCCGCCGTGTGCGCTGACGAGCCCGGCGTGATCGCCGTGGCGCGCAAGGACTCCCCGATTGTGGTCGGCGTGGGCGAAACCGGCTCCTATGTTGCTTCCGATGTCATCGCGCTCATCGACGCCACCCGCGATGTCGTGGTGCTCGAGGACGGTCAGTTTGCCAAGCTCACGCCCGCGGGCGTCGAGTACACCGACGAGGCCGGCAACGTTATCGAGCCCAAGGTCACCCACATCGACTGGGACCTGGACATGGCAGAAAAGGGCGGTTATCCCGACTTTATGCTCAAGGAAATCCACGAGCAGCCGCGCGTCGTGCGCGACACGCTGGTCGGTCGTATGACGCCGGCCGGCGAGCTTGACATCGACGAACTGGGCCTTTCGCTCGAGGAACTCAACGACATCGACCGCGTCTACGTGATCGCTTGCGGCACCAGCTATCACGCCGGTCTCATTGCCAAGAATCTCATCGAGGGCTGGGCTCGCATCCCCACCGAGGTTGAGGCGGCCAGCGAGTTCCGCTACCGCAACCCCATCATCACACCGACGACGCTCGTCGTCGCCGTGTCCCAGTCGGGCGAGACGGCCGATACCCTTGCCGCCATTCGCGACGCGCGCATCAAGGGCGCCAAGGTCTTTGGCATCACCAACGTGGTGGGCAGCCCCGTGGCGCGTGAGAGCGACGGCGTCATCTACACCAAGGCCAACAAGGAGATCGCGGTCGCCTCGACCAAGAGCTTCATCGGCCAGGTCGTGAGCCTGACGCTGCTGGCTTTGCTGTTGGCGCAGGTTAAGTACCGTCTGACCACCAAACAGGCGCGCATGCTGTTCCGCGAGCTTTCCGATACGGCCGAGCAGATTCAGTGGATTTTGGATACCCAGACCGAGGCCGTGCATGAGGCCGCCCTGCTGTGCAAGGACGCGCAGTCCGCACTGTTCGTGGGTCGCGGCATGGGTGCCGCTATTTCCTACGAGGGCGCGCTCAAGCTCAAAGAGGTCAGCTACCTGCACGCCGAGGCCTACGCCGCCGGCGAGATGAAGCACGGCCCCATCGCCCTGATCGACCCGGGCTTCCCCGTCATCGCCGTGGCCACCAAG
Source organism: uncultured Collinsella sp. (assembly GCA_958371715.1). GTDB lineage: Bacteria > Actinomycetota > Coriobacteriia > Coriobacteriales > Coriobacteriaceae > Collinsella. The sequence continues at coordinate 5,740 of CATXLW010000054.1, read as the reverse complement.
AGCGCCACCTACGACAAGACCGTGTCGAACCTTATGGAGTGCAAGGCACGCGGCGCCAAGGTCATCGTCGTTGCCACCGAGGGCGACGAGGAGATCAACAAGATCGCCGACTGCATCATCCGCGTGCCGGCAGTCCGCGACGTGTTCAGCCCCATCACGGCGAGCGTCCCGCTGCAGTTGCTCGCCCGCGAGGTGGCCATCCTGCGCGGTTGCGACGTTGACCAACCTCGCAACCTGGCGAAAAGCGTCACGGTCGAATAATTGTTGTTCCGCCGTTCTAGTGACCGAGGCCCGGCTCCATTGCAGCGGAGCCGGGCCTTGTTGCATTTGCCCAGATAAAACCTGCCAAAATAACCCTGTCCCTTTTTGGCAGGTTAGCGGAGCTTGCTGGTCTCGAAGTACTCGGGGAACTGGTCCAGAACCTCGGTTTGGTTGCGGAACATCATGTGCAGGTGCTTGCTGACCAAAAAGCTCGCTTCGATGGGGTCGCGACCGGCGATAGCGCGGCGAATCTGCTTGTGCTCGTTCACGATGTCCCGATTGTCGAGAACCTGCGTGGCGGCGCGCAGCCAGCGGAAGCGCTCCAGGTCGGCATTGGTCTCTTCGAGCCACGACCAAACGGTGCTGCGACATGCGATGCTAAAAATCATGTGATGCATGAGGTTGTCGCTCAAAAAGAAGCCGATGCGATCCTCTTCGGCCATGGCCTTTTCCTGCAGCACGATGGCGCGGTCGAGCTGCTCGATGCCGGCCGACGTGGCGCGCGCACAGCACTCCACAATCACCTGCTTTTCCAGATGCTCGCGGATGTAACAGGCACTCTCGGCAAGGGTGAGGTTGATGGGTGAGACGTAGGTGCCGCTCTGGGGCACGGTGCGCACCAGGCCTTCCTGCGCCAAGCGAACCAAAGCCTCGCGCACGGGCGTGCGACCCATGTCCAGGTCATCGCAAAGCTGCTTGACGCCCAGCTTTTCGCCCGGCTTATAGTCCAGGTAGACGATTTTGCGTCGAATGGTGTGGTAGGACTGGTCCTGTAGGCTCGTTTCCTGCTCGCCGACGTGCATCGATTCTTCCATAGCGCCTCGCAACTGTTCTATCAAACTCATATGTCAGTTGTTAATTATGCCGCGAATCAGCTTTCCGCGGTGGGTAATTCGGCTGTTGCCCAAGAACGATTGCGGCATCTTAGTCTTTGTTTACGCAAGGCTGCGCTCAATGTTGCCGTATCATAAGCCGTCGCAAACGTGAAAGAGAAAGAAGGAATCCCATATGCAACTGGCGAATATCGTACGCGAGCGCTGGAAGGGTGTCTTGTTCTGCCTGATCATCGCTATCCCCGCAACGCTGCTCGGCAAACAGATTGAGGTGGTCGGCGGGCCGGTATTTGCCATCCTCTTTGGCATGGTCCTGGCGCTCGTCTTTCCCAAGAATCGCCGCGAACAGCTCGCCGCCGGTGTCACCTATGCGTCTAAAAAAGTCTTGCAGTACGCGGTTATCCTGCTTGGCTTTGGCATGAACCTGTCCCAGATCCTGTCCAAGGGCGCCCAGTCGCTGCCGATTATCGTGGCGACGATCTCGACCTCGCTTGTCATCGCCTTTGTGCTCTGCCGCGTTATGAACGTGCCGAGCAAGATCGCGACGCTTGTGGGTGTGGGTTCGTCGATTTGCGGCGGTTCTGCCATCGCCGCGACCGCGCCCGTCATCGATGCCGACGATCGCGAGATTGCCCAGGCTATTTCGGTCATCTTCCTGTTTAACGTTATCGCGGCGCTCGTGTTTCCGACGCTCGGCGGTATGCTCGGGCTGACCAACGAGGGCTTTGGCCTGTTTGCCGGCACCGCCATCAACGACACCTCGTCCGTAACGGCTGCGGCGAGCGCCTGGGACAGCATGCATCCCGGCGCCAATGTGCTCGAGAGCGCTACGGTGGTCAAGCTCACCAGGACGCTGGCCATTATTCCCATCACGTTGGTCCTCGCATGCTGGCAGATGCATCTGGCGCGCAAGGCCGGCGGCGACGCCAAAAGCACGTTCTCGCTTAAACGCGCGTTTCCCATGTTTGTGCTGTTCTTTGTGCTGGCGAGCGTAATCACCACGGTGCTTCAGCTTCCCGTGTCCATCACGGCGCCCATCAAGGAGCTGTCGAAGTTCTTTATCGTGATGGCCATGGCGGCTATTGGCTTTAATACCGATATCGTCGAGCTGGTCAAAAAGGGCGGCAAGCCCATCGCGCTGGGCTTTTGCTGCTGGATTGGCATTGCGTGCATGAGTTTGGGAATGCAGCACGTGCTGGGAATCTGGTAGAGGAGTAGCTTATTTGCGTGCTGGTTGCTGGTGGGCGCAAGCTTGCGGTGGAGCGATAGGAGCTCTTGCGGGTATGGCTTGTCCGCAGGTTTATAAGTCCCGAAGAGCTCTTATCGCCCCGCCAGGATGGCGATGCGGGGCAACACCTATACTCGCAGGACGGCGCTTTCTGCCCTATAGTGTTTGGTGAGCAATATCGTTCAATTTTGAAACACTCGGTCGTGCGACCGTCGGCGGTTGCACGTCGCCGCGGACAGGGGCAAATCATGAATAGCGATGCCAAGCTGAACATCTTGACCGAGGCCCTGGCTGCTGCCGGGGCCTCGGCATTGGCAATCGATGCGCGTGGGGACGTCGTGATTTCGACCATGAATGACGCGGCGCTTGAGCGGGATGTGGCGGCTTTTGTCGCTGAGCGCCTCGACCGTATAGGAGACGGCGCGCGTCTGGTTATGGGGCGCGCGGGTACGCGCCTGAGCCTGACCGTTCGCCCCACCGACAAAGAGGGTGGGGGCCTTTGGGTCGTCGTGGTCCGCGAGGTGCGCGGCGCCGCGGCACATGCGGGCATCGAGTGGCTCAACGCCGGCGAAGTTGAGGCCCGCTACGAATCGAGCGCGTACGGCATCGTTGAGGGGGCGGCCTCGGTAGCTGCGCCGGTCGCCGAGAGCTACGCGCGCGGTGTGCCCCTTATGCTCGAGGGCGAGCTGGGAGCGGGTCAGATCGAGATCGCCAAGCGCCTCTATCTGGACGGTCCTTTTGCCGATCAACCCTTTGTTGCCGTTGCGCTCGATGAGCTTACCGATCGCGGTTGGCGCCACGTGCTCAAAAGCGCCGAATCGCCGTTGTTCCAAACGGGGCTGACACTTTGCATTGCGGGCTGGAATGCGGTTGGCCCCCAGCGCCTTCGCGAGCTCGTTTCCACGATGGCCGACACCGCGTTGGCGACGCGCTGCCATGTGGTGCTGACGGCGAATGACATGCCGGGCGGCAGCGAAAGTGATCAAGCCGCCTTTGTGACCGAGCGCTTCGCCTGTGCGGTGAGCGTGGCGCCGGCAATCGTCGAGCAGGGAGCCGCGTCGACGAAGGTTGCGCGCTATTTGGAATATCTCGCTGGTGCATTTGGGACGGCAGCGCCCACGCTGTCTGCCGCGGCGACGAAGGCGCTCGATGCTTACCGCTGGCCGCGCAACTATCTGCAGCTCCGCGAGGTCTCGGAACGACTGTATATATTGGTGGGGACGGGCACGGTGGATCGCGCTGTGGCGGAGGAAGTGCTAGCCCAAGAGGACGTGATTAAGACCGCAACCTTTGGCGCCCCGACACTCGAAAGCGACCTGTATATCCTGCGACCGTTGGCCGATACCGAGCGAGATATCGCGCATCTGGTTGTAGATCATCTCCACGGCAACCGAACCCGTGCGGCGGAGGTGCTGGGCATAAGCCGAACAACGCTGTGGCGCTTGCTGAAGGACGATGACCGTTGAGCGAGGCGCCCGTGACCGCGCGCGACGCGTGTGCTACAGTCCAAAGCGTTATTGTTTCGATTTGGTTACGGCGTGCGGGGGCGTATGGCTGAGACTACAAAACCGAGCCGCAGAAGGCGGAGCGCCGCACCGGTCAACCGACGCACGACATCGGTGACGTGGGGCAAACACGCCTCGGGGTTTGATGGTTCGTTCAAGCGCACTAAATACGGTTATCCTTCGGCAAGCGCCCGCTTGGCCATGCAGGCAGAGTCCTCGTTGTGGGGCCGCAAGTGCGTGGTGGGCTCAAAGCTCAAGCACGACGGCACGCTCGGTTACATCAGCCGCGGGGCGGCTCGTCGCAGCGGACTCAATCCGGCTGGTTGGCATCGTTATGTTCCGATCGCGGTCGTCATTGCGGTGATCATCATCGCACTCGCTGCGCTTGGCTACGCCGGCGGCGGTGCCAACTTGGACGCGATGTTTAAATCGCCCGAGCTCGCGCATGCAGGCACAGAAATTGTCGAGGGCGCTCAGACCCAGACGGGCGTCGCGCCCCAGCGCGGTATCGTTGCGGCGGCCTCTACCATCGCCGACGCTCAAAAGGACGAGGACGAACAGGGCGACGGTGCCGAAACGACTCAAACGAACGAAACGACGACAACTCCACCGGCAAGATAAGTTGCGAGCGGGTCCGCCGTTCGTTAGAACGGCGGAACTAATTACTTTACATACACCACGTTGTCGCGGCGGGGTTTGGGCTCGGGTAGCGTGTCCTCGGCATAGCCCAGAATGCAGTGACCGACACCGCGCAGGTTGCCGTCGGCGGGCAGGCCCCAGCTGGCCAGCAGCTCCAGGCCCTCGGGCGAGTCAAAGACCTCGTGCGCGCGGTGAATCCAGCACGAATCGACACCCAGTGCATAGGCGGCGTTGAGCAAGTTGCCCATGGCGAGCGAGCCGTCTTCCAGATGCGTGGGCACGCTGCGGTCGACCAGCACCACCACAACGGTCTTGGCGCCATAGAAGGGGTCACTGTTGCTGCCCATGACCTGGGCGTTGAGCTGTGAGAGACGCTCGACGGTCGCGGGGTCGGTGACGGCGACAAACGTCACCGGCTGGCGGCCCATGCCGCTTGGTGCATATTGGCCGGCTTCGATAATACGCGCAAGCTTTTCGGCCTCGACGGGACGATCGCTGTATTTGCGGCAGCTGCGGCGGTGGATGAGCGCTTCGATAGTCTCCATGGTGTCTCCTTGTAGTGGCGTTGCAGATGCCCCGTTCATACCCGTCGGGCTCAAACGATAGACGGTCAATTGCCCGGCCAAAAGGATAGATTCCAATTGGGAAAGTTGGTTTGCATAAAAGTACCTTCAGAATGTGACAAACAAATGGGATGCTTAAACGTTTTATCCCGTCTACCCTGCGGTTTTTTACCACTTGCCTAAATGACGAACGCATAACCTCTGATAAAGGTTTTACTAAAGGAGTACCAACGTTTATCAATGCGCCGTGGTGGCGCCGGGCCAGGAGGTAACATCATGTTCCAGGCTGGAGATGTCGTCGAGACCGACTTCGAAGGATTTCTGAAGCTGTTGCGTTCCAAGACGCGTGCTTTCGTGTCGATCAACGATCACGAGTACTACATTACGCACACCGATGGCTATTGGCGTGTTCAGGATTGCGAGGCCCTCAACGATAAGGGGCACTTTACTGACTGCTCCGAGCTGGTCAACACGGTCTGCGAGGTCGTCGAGCTGCCTTGGATCTGCGGCAAGAGCCTGCACGACAGCTTCTCGGGCGCCACGGTCTACGAGGCCGTCGCTGCTTAACAGCCAACAATCGATATTCTCTCGCAACCGTCGGCGCCGCCCCGCGCCGGCGGTCTTTTTGTCGATATGTTATATAGGTCGCACGTCTTGGTTGATTTCCGATCTCAGCCGAACACATTGAGCAAATAGGCCGTTCCCGCACCT
>CATXLW010000053.1:0-8602 GCA_958371715.1 uncultured Collinsella sp. | reverse complement strand
GACTTTTTTTAAAACTCTTGCTCTCGCTCATGTTGTGGGGGGGCATTATTAAAACCTACTCTCAAAACACCCCCCCCCCCAACGACTAGGGGCTAGGCGATGTGGAGGGGGTTGGCGGCGTCGACGGCATCGGGGGCGTCGGAGAGGTCGCCAGGAGCAGTGTCTGCCGGGTCCTCGTCGGGGGTCTCGATCTGCTTGATCATGACCTCCTGGCCCTGCAGCAGGTATGTCTCGCCGCTGCCGCAATAAGGGCAGGTCTTGCCGTGCTCGACCGTCGCGTAGTCGCGGCCGCACGCACCGCAATGTGTCACGGCTTCAACGGGCTCCACGATAAGCTCCGAGCCCTCGGTGATAGGCTTTTTATCTGCTGCCCAGCGCCAAGCGTCGAGCAGCAAGTCGGGAACGACGCCCGAGACCTCGCCCAACAGCAACGTCACGCTCGAAACGCGACGCACGCCATGAGCGCGCGCCACGTTCTCGACATCGCGAATAATGTGATAGACGATTCCGAGCTCGTGCACTTTTTCCTCCGCCGTTCCCGTTATGACTACTTACTTGCGACCGAATTTAATCTTGATGGCACGCTTGAGTGCGTACTTGCCCAAGCTGGGGAGCTTTTGCTCGTATTTGACCATCGTTGAGCACTCGGGGCGGTCGCGATCCAGATGGATGGCGTCGAACGCGCACTTGGTGGTGCACAGACCGCAGCCAATACACTTGTTGGGGTCGACGATCGAGGCACCGCAGCCCAAGCAGCGGGCGGTCTCGGCGCGCACCTGCTCTTCGGTAAAGGTCTCGACGTACTCGCTGAAGGGCGCGGCCTTCTCGCGCTCGCGGTCGACACGTGCCACCTCGCGGCTCGCGTTGTCATAGCTCTCAATCACAACATCGTCACGGTCGAGCGCGGTGTAGCGGCGCTGGTTGCGGCCGATGGTGAGCGTGGAGCCCGGCTGCACAAAGCGATGGATGGACACAGCGGCCTCGTGACCGGCGGCGATGGCGTCGATGGCAAAGCTGGGGCCGGTGTAGACGTCGCCGCCCACAAAGATGTCGGGCTCAGCGGTCTGGTACGTCTGCGGATCGGCAAGGGCACCCTGGCCGCGGCCAAGCTCCACCTTGGAGCCAGCCAGCAGGTCGCCCCACACAATGGACTGGCCAATCGACATGACGACGCGGTCGGCATCGACACGACGCAGGTCGTTCTCGTCGTACTCGGGCGCAAAACGGCCCTCGTCATCATAGACGCGCGTGCAGCGCTTAAAGGTGATGCCGCACACACGGCCGGCCTCGTCCAGATGGACCTCCTTGGGGCCCCAACCGCAACTGATGTGTGCGCCGTCCTCGATGGCCTCGCGACGCTCTTCCTCGCTGGCGGGCATCTGCGCCTCGCTCTCCAGGCAGAACATCTCAACGTGCTCAGAACCCAGACGGCAGGCGTTGCGGGCAACGTCGATGGCCACGTTGCCGCCGCCCACCACGATGGTGCGGCCGGGCAGCGCATCGATCTTGCCGCTGTTGACCTCGCGCAAATAGTCGACGGCCACGGTCACGTCCTCGGCGTCCTCGCCCGGAATGCCGGCAAGGCGGCCGCCCTGGCAGCCAATGGCAACGTAGAAGGCCTTAAAGCCCTGCGCGCGCAGCTCGTCGAGCGTCACGTCGCGGCCGACTTCCACGCCATAGCGAAACTCGGCACCCATCAGGCGAATGACCTCGACCTCCGCCTCGATAACATCCTTCTGCAGCTTAAAGCTGGGAATGCCATAGGTGAGCATGCCGCCCGGGCGCTCGTTTTTCTCGAACACGACGGGCTTATAGCCCTTCTCGGCCAGATAAAAAGCGCAGGACAGACCAGCCGGGCCGGCACCGATGATGGCAATCTTCTGGTCGAAGCCGCCAGCACGCGTCGGGGTCACCACGGGCGGGACATAGCGGGTCGCTGCGTCCAGATCGCGCTGGGCGATAAACTTCTTGACTTCGTCGATAGCCACGGCGGCGTCCACACGACCGCGGGTGCAGGCATCCTCACAGCGGCGATTGCACACACGGCCGCAGATAGCGGGCAGCGGGTTCTCGCGCTTGATGAGCGCCAGGGCCTCGTCATAGCGACCCTGCGCCGCGAGCTTCAGATAGCCCTGAACGGCAACGTGCGCGGGGCAGGCCGTCTTGCAGGGCGCGGTGCCGGACTCATGCGTCTCGATGCGGTTATCGTTGCGGTAGTTGGGCGACCACTTGGTGTGGTCCCACTTGATGGCATCGGGCAGCTCCTGGCGCGGATACTCGGGTACCTGTCCGCCGGCCTTTTTGCTGCAGAGCTTTTGGCCCAGCTTGGCGGCGCCGGCCGGGCACACCTCAACGCAGCGACCGCAGGCAACGCACTTGTCCTTCTCGACCTTGGCGACATAGGCCGAGCGCGACAGGTTGGGCGTGTTGAACAGCTGAGAGGTGCGCAGGGCGTAGCACACGTTGACGTTGCAGTTGCAGATGGCGAAGATCTTGTTCTCGCCGTCGATATTGGTGATCTGGTGCACAAAGCCGTTGTCCTCGGCCTGGCGCAAAATGTCGTAGACCTCGTCGCGCGTCACGTAATGGCCACGATCGGTCTCGACCACGTAGTCGGCCATATCGCCCACGGCGATGCACCAATCGGCCGGGTCGTCGGCGCAGCCCTCTCCCATCACGCGACGGCTCGCGCGGCAGCTGCAGGTGCTAGCGGCATACTTACCTTCGTATTTGTCGAGCCAATGCTCGATATGCTCAATCGGCACCGAGGTGCTCGCGGCATCGATGGCCTTCTCGACCGGAATGACATGCATGCCGATGCCGGCACCGCCGGGCGGCACCATCGGCGTGGCCTTGGACAGCGGTCCCTTGGACGCCTGCTCAAAGAACTTGGCATAGACCGGATGCTCCTCGAGCTGGCTCACGCGCATGTTGAGGAACTCGGCGGAACCCGGCACCAGCATGGGCAGCACCCACTGCTTGGCGCGCTCGGGGTTTTCCCAGTTGTACTCGAGCAGACCCGTGTAGCTCATGTCGTCGAGCATTTTTTCGATATCGGCCTCGGGCATGCCGGTGAGCTTGACCATCTCGGGCAGCGTATAGGGACGGCGCATCTTCATCTTGCAGAGCACTTCGGCCTGCTCGTCGGTTGCGGCCTCGGCAAACGACCAGTACTCGTAGCCCAGCAGCTCGTCGCGGTGCAGCAGGCGGTTGGTGCAGTGCTCACACAGTTTGACGATGGCCTCGCGCGGATGCTCCGGTATCGGCGGCACGAACTCCGCGCCGATATCGGGCTCGGTATAGCTAATCCCCGGTCCGTTGAGAATCATAGTCGTCCCTTCTCTTGCCACAGCCCGGCGAGACCGCGGCGCCCCTCTTTGTACGGGTTCGACATGCCCCCATGCCGTTCACCCGCTATTGTTGACATTGTGTCAAAAACAGTATTGACGAACCGTCAACAATATTCAAGACTGTTAGGCGAACGGTCAGGCAAAAGAGGATGAAAGGCGGCAAAACATGGGCAACAACGCAGCAGATATCTCTGTGGTCGATGCCGTCCCCGCATCCGATAGCGCGGCAAAACGCCTGACGGGCGACGAGCGCCGTCGCGAGATCCTCGCCGCTGTGCGCGCCGTGAGCGCCGAGCTTGGTGTGTCCCATCTTTCGGTATCGGCCGTGACCAAGCGGGCTGGCTGCACGCGTTCGCTGTTCTACCACTACTTTGCCGATATGGATGCCGCCGTCACCGCTGTTATGGACGAGGCGATCGACGGCTTCATTACCGAGCTCGAGCAGTGGAATGCCAGCCGCACGGTTGGCGACATCGAGGGGGCGCTCGACACCGTCGCCCCGCTCTTTAAGCGCCTGGTCGCCAGCGGCCACGAACTGCCGAGCACCCTGACCTCCAGCAGCGGCGCGCTCTACGGCGGCTTTTTGCACAACGTGGTCCAACGCGTGGCGCAGTATATCTGCGACACCACCGTGGTGGATTTTGTCGCCCATCATGAGCTACGCATCGACCATGTCTACGAGACGTTCTACACCCTCATCATGGGGTTGTTGATGTATATCCGCACGCACCCCGATGTGCCCGACGAGACAGTCAAGGAAATCATCGCCTCGACGCTCCATATCGAGGGCTATACCGCCAAGTATCAGGAGCGCAAGCCCCAGAACTGACGACATTTGTCCAAACCGCCCGCGATCAGAAGAGGGGCCGCGGGCGTGTGAAAGGAGAGCAGCATGCTGTTCGATGTTTGGGGTAGCGATACCCTTATCCACTGGGCCGGCTGGGCCATGGTCTTTATTGGCCTGATTGTGCTCAACGAGGTCGGCCGCCGCACCAAGCTGGGCGCGGCCATCATCTTTGGCGTGGCTCCGCTGGCCATGACCATCTACTGCGTCGCCATCGCCATCGGCGTCTCACAAGGCGCCGAGTGGGCGCTCACCAACCCCACCCATGTGTACCAGAACAGCTGGTTCCACTACGCCAAGGTGTACGCGGCGCTGGCCGGTTGCTGGGGCTTCATTGCCATTAAGTACCAGTGGGGCAAGATCGGCAAGGCGCATTGGTTCCGCGCGTGGCCGTTTGTGATCGTCGCCATCAACATCATGATCGCCGTCGTGTCCGACTTTGAGAGCGCCTATCACTTCTTTGTCCTGGGCGAGTCCACCTGGGTCACCTCCGAGGGCGCCACGCAGCTGGCCGGCTGGAACAACGTGTTCAACGGCATCGCGGGCATCATCAACATCTCCTGCATGACCGGTTGGTGGAGTGTCTACGCCTCTGAGGACAAGACCGACATGCTGTGGCCCGACATGACCTGGGTCTACATCATCGCCTACGATATCTGGAACTTCTGCTACACCTACAACTGCTTGCCACCCACTCCTGGTTCTGCGGCTTTGCACTGCTGCTGGCGCCCACCGTCGCCGCCTTTATCTGGAACAAGGGCGGCTGGATCCAGAACCGTGCCTTTACGCTGGCTATTTGGTGCATGTTTGCCCAGGTATTCCCGTACTTCCAGGAGGAGTCCATCTTTGTGACCCACTCCACGCTCGACCCCGGCGCCGCTACCGCGGTCTCGATCGCCGCGCTGGTCGCCAACGTCGCCGCGATCATCTACATCGTCTACCGTGCCAAGAAGCTCGACCGCAATCCCTACAAGCAGGACGTCTTTGAGGGCACCAGCGATTGGGAGAAGGCTACCGCTCGCCGCGCCAAGGTTGATTACGCGCACGCCGAGTAACATGCCCGGCGCAAACGCCGCTTGAATGTGAAGCAGCATAGCCGGCTCCGCGCAACTCAACGCATTGCAGAGCCCCCGGAATGTGATTCGTCCGCGTTCCGGGGGCCTTTTGCTGCCGCGAGGATGCGGCCGAACGATGCGCTCAGGTTAAATCGGATCTTATATTTCGTATGCGCTTTATATGGCTCCATTTTTGGGTACAGTGTTGAGCCGATATTGCATTGGGGGATATATGAGCGATGAGACGTATGGCCGCGAGGATGCGGCCCAGGATGCGGAAGCATGTGCCGAAGCCCTGGAGAGCCTTGACCGGATCGCGCTAGACGAGCTCTCGTTTAGCGATTCGGTCGTCGACGCGCAAGACGAGGTGCACGAAGACACTGAGGACGAAGGCGGCGACGCCAAAGACGCTCCTGACGAAGCCGAAGAGGACGATAGCGAGGCCGACGACCAGCCCGAATCCGACACGGGCGAGGAAACCGTCTTGCTCGACAGCTTACCGGCCGAAGATTCGCTGACTCGCGAGCTTCCTGGCCTGGGTTCCGCACCAGCCGTGGATGAGACCATCGCCATGGGCGATATTCCCCTGCCGTCCGTTCCCTCGGCACACGAAGCCGAGGTCCGCCATCGCAAGATGTCGCCCAAGCGCCGCAATCTGATGGTCGCCGGTGTCGTGGCCGTCGCGCTCGTCGCCGGCGGTGCAGGCTATGCTGCCTGGAACGGATATCAGCAAGAGCAGGCTGCCGCTGTCGCCGCCAATGCCCACACGATGATGTCGGTGCAGATTGGCGTGCATGCCGCGGGCCTCGACTGTTCCGCCGGCTCCAAGATTCCCGTACAAGTGAGTGGCCAGGATTCTGACGGATCCTCCGTGAGCGAAACACTCTATGTTGACGAGCACGGCCGTGGCATCAAACTGCTACCCGGTGACTACACGCTCTCCATCGCTGCCTCCCCCATCGCGTCCGACGGCACCGTCTATACCGTGCCGACCACCAAGGCGCAGGTCACGATCAAGAGCGACGGACAGGACCTAAGCAGCCAGGCCGCCTTTAAGCTCAAGGTGCCTTCGGCCGACACGGTAACCGACGACCAGATCGATGCCGCCGCCAAATATGCCGAGGAGGGAGGCGCGAGCTCCGCCGCCACCGCCAAGGTGCTCCAGCAGGCGGCAACCGCGCGGCGCGACGCCGCCGTCAATGCCGTGAGCGCGCAAAAGGCACAGGCGGCCCGTGATGCCGACGCCCGCCACAAGGCAACCGACCTCTACCAGCTCGATATCCCCGTCGAGTGGTACGGCAAGGTCGAGACTTGGCAAAATGGCAGCACGCTATGCATCTATCTTGCCGGCGACAGCGATACGCCGATTGTGACGCTCGTCGCAGTGCGCGAGGGCGAGAGCTTTACGCCCGATGAGGGCGATACGGTTTTGGGTGCGGCCAACCTAGGCAACGGTTATACCGTCTACGCCAGCGGTCCCGTCTATCCGTACGTGGTGCCCCAGACCATCAACGGACGGACGCAGAATCCCGTGTCGACCTACCCTATGGACTCGGCCATTGAGCTTGTCGAGCTCACGACCGGCAACCGCTACACCTATAGCCAGATCAAGAACGTACTGGTCGGCAAAGACGGCAAGGCCGACGCTGCGACCAAACTCGAGACCGACTACCTCGCCCAGATTCTCCTGCCGAGCATCAAGGCCCAGGACTAGCGGACCATGACACCTGAGTCCTGGCCTCGCAAATCCATAGACGATTAGGAAAGGAGCCACTTCCATGCGGGCACAGCATGTACCACGCCGTGTTTGCATGGAATATCGGCCTGCTCATCCATGGTAACGATTACCGACTCGCCAAGATCAAACTGGGCCATCGCGGCATCGAGCGCGGCAATTTCGCGCTCGCGCGTTTTCTCGCTTGTCATATCCACACTTACCTGAATCAGGCCGTAAGCCTGCATGAGCAGTGCATCCCCAGCCACAAAGTCCACCTCATGGCTTTTATTCTTATCTTTAATCAGCAGGCGGCAAACCGAACCGGGCCGCACGGCGGGGGTCCTTCTTCTGAGCGCATTGAACACCGCGGTCTCGAGCCTCTGACCATGATCCAATGCCGATGCGGGGGAGAACGCTCCGAACATCGCAGGATCGACGGCGTAGACCTTAGACGCAGACCGCGTATTATTTGCAAGCGAACGCGTGAACTCCGGCACCGAAAACAGCAGGTAGGCGTCCTCGTAATACTCAAGTAAGTCGCTGAGCGTATTTCGACTGACGGATATCTGTCTGCTCTTGAACTCGTTGTACACTTTGTTCACTGACAGCTCTCGTCCCGAAGATGCCATGCACCGCGCCAGAAACAGCGAGGCCAAACGGGGGCTCTTGACGTCGTAACGTTCAACGACGTCCATGGCGACCGTTCGCGACGCATATTCCTGTAGCAGCTGAATCGCGTCTGCGGGCGTCTGCTCAAGTGTCGCGATGAATCCCCCTCGCTCGAGATATCCGACCAGATGGTGTCGGAGCAACGCTGCATCGCTCGAGGAGAAGGGTGCGTTCGACTCAGGAACGCTCCCCGTCTTATATCGGACGTATTCCGAAAAACTCAACGGAAAAAGCTCTCGCACAAGAGAACGGCCCCTGAACTCGCTCTTAAGTTCTGAGGACAGCATCTTAGAAGAAGATCCCGTCACGTAAACGGTCGCCTTCTCCGTATCGACCACGCGTCGCAGAAACGCACCCCATTCGGGTATTTCCTGGATCTCGTCAAAGAAAAGGTAGGCGCCCTCGCCTCGAGCAGCAGGATATAGTGCATAGAATGTATCGAGCACGTCCGCTAGTAGCGATGGCTCATACGGACGCAAGCGCTCATCCTCAAAATTGAAATATAGCATCCGGTCAAGCTCGACGCCTTGGCCCTGAAGCCGCCGTATCTCCTGATACAGGCGATACGTCTTTCCACAACGACGGGCGCCCACAATCACATATACGATGTTGTCGCGCTTTGGCTCCTGCGGGTTGCCCAGATCAAGGTCGCGCTCAAAGACCTGCGGAATCCCCTGTTGCTCAAAGTCCTTTATTTTTTGAGCCACCAAGTCGTTGAATGCCATAATTCTCCAATCTTGCTCTCCTGCTAATCAAGATTATAACGATTCTTGATTAGCAGGAGAGCAAGATTATGCGTATCTTGATTAATGGATAAGCAAGTTTTCTATTAGTGGCCCCTCCCGGAGGATATCGAGCGGCCGAGGGGGCAGGCATGAACGCCTCTAGCCGAAAACAAAGTAGCTAAAAAAGCCCCATTACAGTTTGAGTCGTCCGAAAGGGCGGCTCTTTTCCGTTGCACGGTTAT
>CATXLW010000052.1:0-8920 GCA_958371715.1 uncultured Collinsella sp. | reverse complement strand
TGCCGTTGGCGTCGATGTCGAAGGTGACCTCGATCTGCGGCACGCCGCGGCGGGCAGCCGGGATGCCGGTCAGCTGGAACTTACCGAGCGACTTGTTATCGCGGGCAAGCTCGCGCTCGCCCTGGAGCACGTTGATCTCGACGCTGGTCTGGTTGTCGGCAGCGGTGGAGTAGACCTCGGTCTTGGAGGTCGGGATCGTGGTGTTGCGGTCGATCATCTTGGTCATGATGCCGCCCATGGTCTCGACGCCCAGCGACAGCGGGGTAACGTCGAGCAGCAGGATGCCCTCGACGTCGCCGGTGAGCACGCCGCCCTGGACGGCAGCGCCGTCGGCAACGACCTCGTCGGGGTTCACGGACATGTTGGGCTGCTTGCCGGTCATGGTCTTGACCAGATCCTGGACGGCGGGCATACGGGTGGAGCCGCCGACAAGGATGACCTCGGTCAGATCGGAGAGCTTAAGCTTGGCGTCGCGCAGGGCGTTGGTGACAGGCTGCTTGCAGCGCTCGAGCAGGTCGCGGGTGATCTTCTCGAACTCGGCACGGGTCAGCGTGTAGTTGAGGTGCAGCGGGCCGGACTGGTTCATGGTGATGAACGGCAGGTTGATGGTGGACTGCTGGGCTGCGGAGAGCTCCTTCTTGGCGTTCTCGGCAGCCTCCTTCAGACGCTGCAGGGCCATGGGGTCCTGGCGCAGGTCGACACCGTTCTCCTGCTGGAACTTATCGGCCATCCAGTCGATGACGCGCTGATCCCAGTCGTCGCCGCCCAGGTGGTTGTCGCCCGAGGTGGACAGAACCTCAAACACGCCGTCGGCGAGGTCGAGGATGGAGACGTCGAAGGTGCCGCCGCCCAGGTCGAAGACCAGGATGCGCTGGTCGGTGCCCTGCTTGTCCAGGCCATAGGCAAGAGCAGCAGCGGTCGGCTCGTTGACGATACGCTTGACGTTGAGGCCGGCGATCTTACCGGCGTCCTTGGTGGCCTGACGCTGGGCGTCGTTGAAGTAGGCCGGGACGGTGATGACGGCGTCGGTGACGGTCTCGCCCAGATACTTCTCGGCGTCGGCCTTCATCTTTGCGAGCGTCATGGCGCTCACCTGCTCGGCGGTGTAATCCTTGCCCTCGATATCGACGACGGCACGGCCACCCTGGCCCTCCTTGACCTCATACGGCACGGTCTTGATCTCGGAGGTGCACTCGGAGTACTTGCGGCCCATGAAGCGCTTGATGGAAAACACGGTGTTCTTGGGGTTGGTGACAGCCTGGTTCTTAGCGGCCTTACCCACGACGCGGTCGCCGTCAGCACGGAAGCCCACGACGGACGGGGTGGTACGGTCGCCCTCGGCGTTCACGATAATGGTCGGAGAACCGCCCTCGAGGACGGCCATAGCGGAGTTAGTAGTACCAAGGTCGATACCAAGAATCTTGCCCATTAGAAATTCCCTCTCTCTTGTGCGTTCGCGCCGCCTCGACGGTCTGCCGCGCGGCGCTTCGGCTTGTCTTTCAGGATGTAGTGTATCCCCTTATGGGCCGGAATATACAAAATCTAAGTCAATTCATATAAGATTTCTTATCTCTGAGAGTTTAGGTTCTCAAATGTGCAGGTAGATGCACTGTTTGAGTTCTCGGCAGATCTATTGAGATCTATGTAGAGATAACTGGGGTTTGAACCTGGAGCCGCGTTGGACGGCCCGGTGAAAGCACATCCCGTTTTGAGCGTTGATTCTGGGATGTGCTTTCCGCCTGCAGACTCGCTCGGAAAGCGTGTCCCGTTTTGAGCGCAAATTCCGGGTCGCAGTTTCCGCAACCAGAGCCTTCGGGAAAATACATCCCAATCTGAGCGAAAATTCCGGGATGCAGTTTCCGCCGGGCGGTCCATCCGGAAACTGCGACCCGTTTCTCGGCCAAATAACGGGATGCCCTTTCCGCAGGCGCGCTCAATAGCTCAATATTTCAAGTCACCTATAGCTAACATTTGCGCAGCTCAACGGCCCCACCTGCGCGTTTTTTAGTAAACCTTGGCATACTCGGCGAACGGTATGAAGATGCCGGCCAGAGGGTATTGCAAACGGTCGCTCCCGTGGTATGTTTTTGCCCGAATCAAACCGGCGCGCATCGCCTGTAGCGTCGGTCAACAGAGAGGAAACTACCATGGCTCATCCCGTAATTGATGCCGACGAGTGCATCGCTTGTGGCGTTTGCGTCGACTCCTGCCCCGCTGGCGTTCTGGAGCTCCAGGACGTCGCTACCGTCGCTGACGAGGACTCCTGCGTCGCCTGTGGCGCTTGCCAGGACGCTTGCCCCGCCGGCGCGATCACCGAGATCGTCGAGGAGTAACAACTCCCCCACTTGCACACTCAAAAGTACACCGTGCACAAATAAAGGAGGCCTCCGCATCGCCGCGGAGGCCTCCTTTATTTGTGCGGATGACTGATCAAAAAACGGTATCCTAAGGAAAGTGTTTCAAAATCTATAAGGAGTGCCAGATGATTTACGGCGCCAACGGTGAAATTTTCAAAACCTGGGACGATGCGAAAAGCAAAGTCGAGTCGGTTCCGGCGGATGCCGCTCCGGGAACACCGAGAACTTATCCGGTTGACGCGTACGTCGAAGATGAAAACGGAAACCGCGTCCAGGTGAACGGCTTCTGGTTCTCAGAGTTATCCGAGGAGACGCGCAAGCCATTGTTACGCGAACTCGGCCTACCGATCACGAAGAAAATTATGTACCGCGACCGAGATACGGTTTCGCAGGTCCTCGATTTCAAAATTGAAGACGTATGGGACCGGTGGTGCAACGTTGTCGTGAAGCTCGCGGACGGAACGATTACGAATCGAACTCACTCTTGGTACTTCTCCGATATGAACAGCGTTCCCGAGAAAGCGAACGCCGCGGCTCCCAAAAAGAAAAAAGCGGTCACTGCAAAGAAAACTGCCGAGACATCCGATGATGTCCCTGGATTCCCGAACAGCTACGTCGTTTTCGACCTGGAGACGACCGGACTCAACTGTACGGATTGCCAAATCGCGGAAATCGGCGCGATAAAAGTCCGCGGAGGAAAAGTCGTCGATGAATTCAGCCAACTCGTCTACATCGACTTCCCGATGCCGCAAGCCGCGTTGAACGTTAACAACATCACCGACGAGATGCTTGCCGATGCTCCACACGCGACCGAGGCCATGAAATCTTTTATCGAGTTCATCGGTGAAGATGCCGTCCTGGTCGGGCACAACATCAAGCGATATGACCTGCCGATTATGAAAAGGGTTGCCACCGCATGCCGACTCGACTTCGATTACGCGGAGGCGATTGACACATACCAGCTCGCGCAACTGGCATGGCCAAACCTCGAACGATGGAGCATGCAGGTGCTTCGCGAGCGTCTTAATATCAAAAATGACGACGCCCACCGTGCGCTTGCGGACTGCGAAGACGAGATGTTTGTTTACGACGCGATTAGGAATGGCGTGAAGTCCGGCGAGCTTTCGATCAAGCCGCCGCGCCGACGCCCGAGCCGGCCCGGCGCTGTCTACAACAAGAACTGGGGCAACAAGGTAAAGGCCAAGGACATTAAGCCGACCACCGATAAATTCGATGAGTCTCACCCGCTGTTCGGAAAGCTCGTCGTTGTGTCAGGAGACGTGGCGATGTTCGACGGCGACCGAGTGAGGACTTGGCAGGCGATTGCGAACGTCGGAGGCTCGCCACAGGACAACATCACCAAGAAGACCGGCTACCTCGTGTGCGGTGAGGGTGCGGGTATGACTAAGAGAAATAAAGCTGAGCAGTACGGCATCGAGATCATCAGTGCCGATGAGTTCGAGAATATGTTCAAGGGAGAAGAGTAATGGCATTGGCGAACGGCTGGGTAATCGCGTGCCCGAAGGATTGCGCTGGAGACTCCGACGCGCTCGGTGACTGCACTCTATATATCGAGTACTTTAAGAGAATCAAAGACGTTCCAGGCAAGAAGGACAACACGCCAGGCAGGCCGAACAACGGTGAGGTGCGCGACACCCTCGCGAGTGGCTGGTTCGAGGACGCAGGGTTGATTGACGAATTCGGAAATCAGCCGTGGTATCCCTACAGGAATCGAATCCGCGAGGTTGTTGTCCTGGATACCTGGGTTCCAGAGAGCGGCAAATACTTGTTCGACGGTCTGACCCAATGCAAGTCGTTCGACCTATTGAAACTCGATACGTCGAATTGCACGACCCTGGAGGGTATGTTCAGGGGCTGCTCAAGTGTCACGGAGCTTTTTGATCTCGACCGTTTGGACACCTCGAACGTCGAGAACACGTCCTATATGTTCCTCAACTGCTTAGCGCTTAAGGCTGTCAGCATCTCGGGCTGGGAAACGTCCAAGATCTCGGACGTCAACCAGATACTCGGCGGTTGTTCAACCTACATTCTCGCAACCGAGGAACAGCGCGAGTTCCTGAACAAAATCACCGGCTCCACGCAGCACGGAATTTGGACCCGCAACCTTTCGTAGCCCAGATCAAAATACCAGTTGTTTCCAGAAATCCTCTAGACGCCTTCTAGAGGATTTCTGGAAATGCAAATAACTTTAGATTCCGAGCGTATCGACCGGAGCAACAACGATGCCTTCGCTAGTTACGTGAGCCGGCATACCAAACGGAAGCGTACTTTGGTACGCGACCGACGATTGAACGTCAGATTGCCGCTTAGGAGCGTTTGCAGCGTCGGCTAAGAGAGATCGTCCTCGTAGGGCATTAAATCGGCAAGGTAGCCCTTCTCCCTGAGCATGGCCTCGATCTCGTCGAGGGTTTGCTCATCCTCTGCCGCAATGCGATGGAAGTGATAGCCGCTCGTCACCGTTAATAGGGGAAAGCTCTTGCCGCTCTCGATATCGTGTAGGTAGCGCTCGACATCGCGACGATTGCGAATGTCCAGGTCGGCCGTGATTTTGCCGTACACGCGGTGGTTGACGATCACGTTGAGCACGGCGCCGCCCGCGTCGACGATGCTCGTGAGCTCATCGCCTGCCTGCTCCACGCTGTGGCGAACCTTGACCAAGCGCGTGGGCACGGCGGGGCTGCTGGGGGCCTCCTGTAGTACATAGCCGCGATTGGTGGCGACGATATCGTGCCCATCGGCACGCAGCAGGGCAATATCCTGAACCACGACCTGACGGCTCACTCCCACCTCGCGGGCAAGTGCACTGCCCGAGACAGGTTCTTTGGCCCCCTCGAGCACGGCCATGATGGCACGGCGACGCTCGCGAGCGTCCATTATTTACCGTCCAGCAGACGCAGGTGCTTAAGCGAAAGGTCGAGGATCGGCGCAGAGTGCGTCAGAGCGCCCGAACTAATATAGTCAACACCCAGGTCGGCCAGGGCGCGAATGTTGTCGGCGTCTACGTTGCCCGAGCACTCGGTCTTGGCACGACCGGCGATAAGCTCAATCGCAGTAGCCATGTCATCGTGGGTCATGTTGTCGAACATGATGATGTCGGCACCGGCCTCCACGGCCTCGCGCACCATGTCCAGGTTCTCGCACTCAATCTCGACCGTCGTGGTAAACGACGCATGGGCGCGCGCCATCTCAATCGCGCGCGCCACGCCACCGGCGGCGTCGATGTGGTTGTCCTTGAGCATGACAGCCGTCGACAGGTTATAGCGGTGGTTGCTGCCACCGCCGATCTCGACTGCGGCCTTCTCAAAGACGCGCATGCCCGGCGTGGTCTTGCGCGTGTCGACAAGCACGGTCTTGGTGCCCTCGAGCGCAGCCGCCATCCGATGCGTGTAAGTAGCGATGCCGCTCATGCGCTGCAGGTAGTTGAGCGCCACGCGCTCGCCCGAAAGCAGTACGCGCGCATCGCCGCGCACCTGGCCCACGTGGTCGCCGGCGTGCACCTCGTCGCCGTCCGCGACATCTAACAACACAGAGCTCTGCGGATCCAGCAGCTCAAAGGTGCGAGCGAACACATCCAAGCCCGCGATGATGCCATCGGCCTTGGCGATAAGCTCCACCGTAGCGGGACGCGCCGTGGGACACACGCTCGCCGTGCTCACGTCCTCAAAGGTAATGTCCTCGCGCAGAGCCTGCAGAATCAGATCATCGACGACGAGCTTCATGGTAATGGGATTCATGGTCTACTCCTCCACGGCCTGCGTGCCGGCGGCACGGGCCAAATCATCGATTGCAAGGGTATCGGCGCTCAGGGCGCGGTGACGCCCGTCAAGTGCGGGCTCACCGGCCTGCTCCACGGTCAGCGACTCGCCGGTGCGCATACGCCAAGCAGCGCGGCGGCCCCAAACTAGGGACTCGAGCAGGCTGTTAGAAGCCAGGCGGTTCTTGCCGTGCACGCCATTGCAAGCCGTCTCGCCGGCGGCGTAGAGCTCGGGCATCGAGGTGCGGCCGTCCTTGTCGACCCATACGCCGCCCATAAAGTAGTGCTGCGTGGGTGTGACAGGGATGGGCTCGTCCAGGATGTCGCGTCCGTCCTCCAGGCAGCGCGCACGGATATTGGCAAAATGCCCGGTCACCACGTCGCGCTCGACGGGGGCAAAGCTCAGCCACTCGTGCTCGGTGCCGTCCTGCTTCATCTGCTCGCGAATAGCGGCGGCGACAACATCGCGCGGCTGCAGCTCGTCGGTAAAGCGCTCGCCGGCGGCGTTGAGCAAAATCGCGCCTTCGCCGCGGCAGCTCTCGCTGATCAGGAAGGTGCGGCCCGGCTGCGGCGAGAACAGTCCCGTGGGATGGATCTGCACGTAGTCCAGGTGCTCCATCTTAATGCCATGCTCCTGAGCGATATAGCAGGCATCGCCCGTGAGCTGCGGGTAGTTGGTCGAGTGGTCGTATACGCCGCCGATGCCGCCCGTTGCCCACAGCGTATGGCGGGCATGGATCTTAAAGGGCTCGCCGGCATGCACGTCCTCAGCGGCATTTGTCAGCTCGTCGGCGGGGCGAGCTGAATCGTCCTCGTCCACGGAAACGGCGACGACGCCGGTGCACGCCGTGGCGCCATCGCGCTCGGCAGTCAGGATATCGGTCATGGCAACGTGTTCGAGAATCTGCACGTTGTCCAGCTTGCGGACAGCCTGGAGCAGTTTGGTCGTAATCTCCTTGCCCGTAATATCGGCATGGAAGGCGATGCGCGGGCGGCTGTGCGCGCCCTCGCGGGTAAAGTCGAGGCTGCCGTCGGCCTTGCGCTCAAAGTCCACGCCCATGGCCAGCAGGTCATTGATGACCGAACGGCTCGAGCGAATCATGATGTCAACACTCTCGCGGCGGTTCTCGTAATGGCCGGCGTGCATGGTGTCCTCAAAGAAGGCATCGTAGTCAGAACCCTCGGGCAGTACGCAGATGCCGCCCTGCGCGAGCATCGAGTCGCACTCGTCGACAGCGCCCTTGGAGAGCATGATCACGCGCGTGCTCGTCGGCAGATTGAGAGCCGCATACAGGCCTGCCACGCCGCAACCGGCAATGACAACGTCACACTCCATATCGGGGTATTGTTTGGTTTCCACAGGAATCCTCTCCCTTGTAATGTGGCATAAGGAATGGTCCCTCATGTCACATTGGCTTAGCGCGCCGCGTACTCGAGCATGCGGTCGAGCGTGAGCTTGGCCTGATCGGCGGCCTCGTCCGACACGCCAATCTGCACCTCGCCCTCGCCCGTCTCCAGGCAGTGCACGAGCTTTTCGAGCGTGATGAGATCCATGTTGACGCAGGTGGGCTGCACCGCAGGGAAGTAGAACTTCTTGCCGGTGCCCTGGCAGCGGCGCTCGAGTTCGTAGAGCACGCCACGGACCGTCACGATGATGAACTCGCTGGCGTCCGACTCCTCGGCATATTTGATGATGCCGGCAGTAGAGCCGATGTAGTCGGCCTCGGCCAGGACGTCGGCCTTGCACTCGGGGTGCGCCAGCACGAGCGCGTCGGGGTGGGCCTCCTGCGCGTCGACGATCTGCTCGACGGTAATGATGTGATGACGCGGGCAGTAGCCGTTGTTGAGGATGACGTGCTTTTGGGGCACCCGCTCGGCCACAAAGCGGCCCAGGTTCTGGTCGGGAATGAACAAGATGTGCTGCTGTGGCAGCTCGGAGACGATCTTGACGGCGTTAGAGCTGGTAACGCACACGTCACTCCAGCTCTTGATTTCGACCGTCGAGTTGACGTAGCAGACGACAGCTAGGTCGTCGCCGTACTCGGCGCGCGCCGCATCGACCGTCTCGCGCTTGACCATGTGCGCCATGGGACAGTCCGCGCCTGGCTCGGGCAACAGCACCGTCTTGGTGGGATTGAGCAGCTTGGCGCTCTCGCCCATAAACTCCACGCCGCACAGCACGATGGTCTGCTGCGGCAGGCTCTTGGCAAGCTTTGCCAGGTAGAAGCTGTCGCCGACGTAATCGGCCACAGCCTGGACCTCGGGCGCCACGTAATAGTGCGCCAGGATCACCGCGTCGCGTTGGGTTTTAAGTTGCCGAATGGCCTCGACGAGCTCTGCGGGCACCAATGCCGCGCGCTCCGTTGCCGTCGTTGCCGATGCCAGGCCGGCCGCGATATCGCGTGCAAGCTCCGACGCATCCATGTTCGCGCTCTGCGCCATCAAGGCCCCTCTCTTTTGGCGAATCTTGGGGCTTTAGTATGACACCTGGCTTTACAGCTGACAAGACAACTGTAAAGCCAGGTGTAAAGTTGGAATAAAGATTCAATCTTGGGGCGGGTCCATTTTCGAACTGGCAAGCTGAGGATAGTCGAAAATGGACCCGCCCCAAGATTCGAGCGGCCCGCATTGTCCTGGACCAAGGGGCGGTGGTCAAAATAGGCCAAATATGAGTACTGTCACCAAATTGGTAGCATCGATTTTCCGGTCCAGAGCAGCAAAATCGCCTTGTTTGGGGTAGCGCGCAGAGATGTGGTGTAAGAGGCGGGGAATGCCCCGCCTCCGCCCT
>CATXLW010000051.1:0-9432 GCA_958371715.1 uncultured Collinsella sp. | reverse complement strand
TCCTCGAGCGCATCAAGCGCGAGAACGACCTGGTGACATACCGCGAGATCCTCGCTGTCCGCAATGCAGACAGGTGCTTTACAGCCACAAGCGCGATAGTTTCAACAACAAGATGCAGTGCCCCAGAGCCCCTAGCAGTCGACGATGGTCTTGCCGATCATGATGTTGAGGATCTCGACGTCGGTATCCTTCATGCCAACGCGGCCCACATAGCCCATGCTGGCGATCGTCTCTTCCACCGTATCCTGAATCAGGCCCTCGCCGGCACGGAAGCCGCGGCCCTGCATGGCCATATCGTGGCCCAGAATCGCCGCATCAACGGCAGCGGAAATCTTAGCGGCGCAGCTTGCCTTGGCGCCATCGCACACGATGCCGCCCACGTTACCGAGCGTATTGGAGACCGTCGCGCCGATCTGCTCGCGCGTGCCACCGCACAGCCAGGTAATCGCCGCGCCGGCACCGCACGCAGCGCAAATAGCACCGCAAAACGCCGAGAGCGCACCAATATAGCTCTTGATATGCACGGCAATAAGATCGGACAGCATCACGGCGCGCACCAGGCGCTCGTGGTCGCAGCGCAGGTAGTCGGCATATTCCATAACGGGCAACGCACAGGTAATACCCTGGTTGCCCGAGCCGCACACAATGGCGACCGGTAGCGCACAGCCGTTCATACGGGCGTCAGACCCGGCGGCCGCACGCGCACGCGCACGGCAGGCGACGTCGTCGGCGCGAGCGCCCAGCAGCGTACGGCCCACCTCGGCGCCCCAAGCGTTCACCAAGCCCTCGGCGCTAATAGCGCCGTTCAGCTCAATCTGACGCTCAACGGCAGCGCGGGCGCCCTCAATGTCGCCGTCCTCGATAAAGTCAATGATAGACTCAATCGACATGGGCGTATCGGCGTTATCGGCGGCACGCTCGGCCACCACGCGCTCGGCGCAGGCGGCACACTCCCCCGCCGACTTGCCGCATACCGGAATACCGTCGAGCGTATGGCACGTGACATTGGTGTGGTGATCGGTAATCTCGACGACCGCGGTATGGCCACCAGCCGTGGCAGTCACCTTGATGTAGAGGTTGGGCACGCCCTCGACGAGCGACACATCACAGTAGTCGGCGTCGACAAGCAGCTCAGTCACGCGAGCACGATCCGCATCGTCAACGCTCTCGAGCACCTCGAGCGCGCTCTTGGCGTCACCGCCCACCGCACCCAGTACGGCCGCGGCCTCAATACCGTGCATACCGCCCGAGTTGGGCACGGTCACGCTCTTAACGTTCTTGATGATGTTGCCCGAGCAGGCAACATCCATATGTTCGGGTTCGCAACCGAGCGTCTGGCTCGCCAGCGCCGCCGCATAGGCAACGGCAATGGGCTCGGTGCAGCCAAGCGCACAGACAAGCTCGCGGTTCAAAACATCGCAAAATGCGGCATCGCGGATAGAATCGGTAGGCATAGCCATCTCCTACATATAACGGGTTGCTCTCGCAAGTAATCAACTTCTCCATTTGATAACAAGGCGACAAAAACCGCAAGCTGGGTTCCGGCAGACGGCCGCCAGAAGCAAATTGGCGGCATTTTGCGTGATGAGCTGATGTTCGCAACCGCTGGCTCGCCACCTTTTTAGTGTGACCCTCGCCTGTGTTTGCAAAAGCAGAGGTCACGACGCTGTCCGCCAACCTGCGCGTCAATCCCCGAGCTTCCTCCGCCCCAGAATCGAATCGCGCGCGTTACGCATGAACTCCCCGTAGCTCATGCCCATCATCTTCACCACGATGAGCCGCTGCGTGCCGAACAGGGGTATGAGGAGCAGGGCCGTGGCGGCGAGCCACCAGCACCACGCGAAGGGTTCCACGGCGACGACGTGCCAGATGGTGAACGCATCGAGCGGGAGCATGAACAGGAGCGAGGTGACCATGCCGGGCGAGTATATCCTCGTCTTGGGGTTCGCCCTTCCCGCGACGATGTGCGCGAGCGGCTCAATGATTCCCAGAACGAGCGCGCCGATCACGAGCCAGTGGAACTGGGGGAAACAGAACGGGATGAGCAGCATATAGACGGTGATGCAGAAGAGGGCGAACTTGGGGATGCGCATGTCGCGCATGGGCATGTCGGTGAGCGAGATGGCAAGCTCCACGAACCCGCCGGGATATTTCAGCTCCTCCCACTCGTGGGCGGCTATCAGGATGTAGTAGAGCCCTATAATCCCCTGGGTCACGGGCATCGACTCCCAGAAAACAACCATGTAGACCGCGACGCAGACCGCTATTACGGTCGTAACGTAGAGGCTATTGCGGACTATGAATCTGTCGGCGAAGGCCATCGACCTCTCCTCTCCCTTAGATATAATCAACATATGTTCATTGTCTTGAGCGAAGACGATAGATTCAATGGGCACTGTCGGGAAAGTGTCGATCAGGAAACCTCATGGTGAAGACGAAGCCGAACAAGAACGACATCAGATACCTCGCAACGCAGGAGCGCATAGAGGAGGCCTTCTGGGGCCTTTTGGCGGACAGGGGCTTTCAGAAGGTCACGGTACGCGCCCTCTCCGAGCGTTCGGGCATAAACCGTGGCACCTTTTACCTGCACGCCGAGGACAAATACGACCTGCTTTCGCAGGTGGAAGACCGCATGCACCAGGGGATGATGGGCGGCGCGGCAATCGCGCCTGACGGCTCTTACGAGGACCGGGTGCCCTCCATGGTTGCCCCCATGATTGCGGGCTCGAGGTTCGTCTACGAGAACCGCGAACGGGTGCTGCTGCTGATGGACGACACGTGCGATCCGCTCTTTTTCTCCAAGTACGCCTCCAAAGTGAAGGCGGCCATGCTCGGAGACATTGGCAATCTTTTGCCAGAGCAGCGCTACGCACTGGCTCTCATGGAGGGAGTTGTCGGCAGCCTTTTTGGCGAGTGGGTACGCGGAGGGATGAAAGAGACGCCCGAGGAGTACGTGAGCATCGTGCTTAACCTCGCCGCGAAACTCGACCTTCCCGCCATTTCGGACGTGCTTCCGCAGGGGCAGCCAGCGAAGAGGTCCTGACCGTCCTCGCACATGGGGATTAGTTAAGAGTGAAGCGCAATGCGGGGTAGAGCGCAAGGGCTCCCCGGAAAGCGAAGAGACGGAATAGGAGGATTTGGAAGAAGAGGAGAGACTGCAAGACGGTGCGCCGAAGGTGGACGTTGCGGAGTGTTCGCCGCCGCTAAAGCGTTTGACCAAAAAACGTCCGAGTGTTTACGCAAAAGTCGAGCTATCATGCAGTCGAACGCGGTAAAACCTTTAGCAATTCCGCCGCACGGACCAGAGAGGAACCACTCATGAAGATTGGTATCGGTAACGACCACGCCGCCGTCGAGCTCAAGAACATCATTTCCGAGCACCTGAAGGAGCGCGGATGCGAGGTCGTGAACTTTGGCACCGACACCTCCGAGAGCTTTGATTACCCCATCGCCGGCTACAAGGTGGGCAAGGCAGTTGCCAACGGCGACGTCGACCTGGGCATCCTGATCTGCGGCACCGGCGTCGGAATCAGCCTGGCCGCCAACAAGGTCGAGGGCGTTCGTGCCGTCGTGTGCTCCGAGCCCTTCAGCGCCAAGCTCTCGCGCATGCACAACAACACCAACGTGCTCGCCTTTGGCGCCCGCGTCGTGGGCTCCGAGCTCGCCAAGATGATCGTCGACGAGTGGCTCGACGCCGAGTTTGAGGGCGGCCGTCACGAGCGTCGCGTTAACCTCCTCAACGAGATCGACCACACGCGCGGCCTTAAGATCGTCGACGAGGCCTAAAGATTCACAAAGCCATACGCCGCTAACGCCAGCCCCCGCCCGGAAGAAACATCCGGACGGGGGCTCTTTAGTAGATTTGTGGGGGTTTACCAAAAGTCTACTGGAATAAAAAGGGCGCCGCGGATGAAGTTCCGCGGCGCCCAAGCCACACGCTAACAGCTTTAAGGAGTCAAAGCTGGTTTAGCCAAAGAAGCGCTTGATCTCGATCTCGGCGTTCTCCAGGCAGTCGGAGCCGTGGATCACGTTGGCGTTGACATCGACAGCGAAGTCGCCGCGAATGGTGCCGGGCGCAGCATCAAGCGGGTTGGTAGCGCCCATAAGGGTGCGCATCTTGGAAACAGCGGAGAGACCGGAAACGACCATCTTGACGACCGGACCGCTCGTCATAAAGTCGCAGAGACCGCCAAAGAAGGGCTTGTCGGCCAGATGGGCGTAGTGCTCCTCGACGGTAGCGCGCTCGAGCGTGGTCATCTCCATGCGCTCGATGACAAGGCCGCTACGCTCAATACGAGCAACGATCTCGCCGATCTTGCGATCGCGCACCGCGTCGGGCTTAATCATGATGAAGGTCTTCTCGATAGCCATAAGGTAGCCTTTCAAGTAGGTTCGCGCGTGCCCAAGTCCCATTCCGGCACCCGCCTGGACTGCATCGTAACAGAGTTTTAGCTGCAGTTAAACAAAAAGCTGTTTATTGAAACGCTGCAATTTATTAAAGCGCTCCATATGTGTCACTTCTGTTTCGAAGCCCGATTAGAGTACCATCCGACCGCTCATCAACCACATGGAACAGAGCGGGCGGTCGGTTGCCACCCGCGAACGTACCCCCTTCACAACCTGCCCAAAGGTCCTACAGAAGTTCTCGACAAGCTCCTTCCTTCTCTATAACAAAACGGGTGCCCACCGTAGCGGGCACCCGTAAAGGCAAAATATGATGAACACACCAGACAGACGCATCCAATAAGCTAATTAGCTCCGTGGCCCATCTCGACGACCTTGGATAACGAGCCAAACACACCCTCATCGGCCGCGAGCTGCGCCTCGGCGCTTCCCAACTGCACGGCAACGGCAGCAGGGGCGGTACCACCCTCGGTCGTGCGCGCGGCGACAATCGACGGGATGTCGAGTGCCTCGGTAATGTCGCGCTCAAAGAGCGGACTTGCCTCCTGAAACACCTCAAACGGCAGGTCCTCAAGATTGCAGCCGCGCTTCTCACACATCAGGACAAGATGACCCACCACGGCATGTGCCTCGCGGAACGGCAGGCCGCGCTTTGCCAGGTAATCGGCAACATCAGTGGCTGCCAAGTGGCCCACACCACACTCGCGCGCCATGGCGTCCTCGCTGACAGTCCAGGTCGAGATCATGCCGGCCATAACCGACAGGCACTGCATGAGCGTATGGGCGGTATCGAGCGCACCCTCCTTGTCCTCCTGCAAGTCCTTGTTATAAGCAAGCGGCAGGCCCTTCATGGTCACGAGCAGCTGCACCAGGTTGCCGTACACGCGACCGCTCTTGCCGCGGATAAGCTCAGCAAAGTCGGGGTTCTTCTTCTGCGGCATGATAGACGAGCCGGTGGAATACGAGTCGGAAAGCGTGATAAAGCCGAATTCGGAGCTCGACCACAGCACGATCTCCTCGGAAAGACGCGACAGGTGCATGGCCATGACGGAGCCGGCGTAATGCAGATCGAGCAGGAAATCACGGTCGGAAACCGCATCGAGCGAGTTGGGAATCACACCCGCAAAGCCAAGCTCGGCAGCCGTCATCTGACGATCGAGCGGATAGCTCGTACCGGCAAGCGCGGCGGCACCCAGCGGGCAGTTGTCAGCGGCATCAAAGGCGGCCTTCAGGCGTGTAAAGTCGCGCGCGAACATCCAGGAATACGCCAGCAGATGATGCGACAGCAGCACGGGCTGAGCATGCTGCATGTGCGTGTAGCCCGGCAGAATCACCTTGTTGTACTTCTTGGCCGCATCCACCAGCACATGGCGCAGCTCAAGATTGGCCTCCATGAGTTCCTTGGCCAGCGCCTTGACGCCCAGACGCGTATCGGTCGCCACCTGGTCGTTGCGCGAACGCCCGGTATGCAAGCGCTTACCGGCCTCGCCGATGCGGCGCGTCAGCTCGCTCTCGATGGACATATGAATGTCCTCATCGTTGATATCGAAGGTGAAGTTGCCGGCATCGATATCCTGTTCGATTCCGGTCAGGCCCTCGGCAATCGCCTGCTCGTCCTCGGCACTGATGATGCCCTGGGCCGCCAGCATCTTGGCATGCGCCTTAGAACCGGCGATATCCTGCTTATAGAGATGTTTGTCGACAGGCAGCGACGCGCCAAACTCCTGCGTGACCTCGGCCACTCCCGCCTCAAAACGACCGCCCCAAAGAGCCATGGAACCGTCCCCTTTCTCCAAATACCAAAACAAGCGCCCAAAGCAATGAGCCATGTCGCTAAAGCGATTTTTCAACCGCTAGTTTTGCATATTCCCCACCGTGCACAGGGCCATGTAGCTAATATGCAAAGAAGTGACGCACGAGGCACTTGGTGCCCAACTTCTCCCTCCGGATGTTGCCTTGCGAACCATCGATCCAGGCCTTCAGGCTCATAGGAACATCCTCGACCTTTGCAGCATCGAACTCGGGCGCGAGGGCAAGCAAGGCATGCGCGATAGCGTTGAACATAATGGATACTCCTCATATATATAGGCACAGAGCCGCCAAATTGATAGAAGGAGCCCCGCCGGACAACCCCGGCGGGGCTCGGACTCAGCCGTAGACGCGGCATCATATATGCGGGCGGAACGTAGGGGCCACCGATGTTAAGAAGTGTCAGCAAGCATAACGAAAGGTAGGGACCCCGTGCGCCCGTTACGTATCACGCGGATGGGCCGCGCGGATACCAAGGAAGAGAAGCCTTAGGCCTGGGCTGCAGCAGAGCTGGGACCCTGGACCTTAGCCCACGTCTTGAGCGACAGCGTATCGATCTCGATAAAGCCGGCGCTGGCCTTCTCGTCAAACGTGGTGTCACGGTCGTAGGTGGCCAGACCGTAGTCATAGAGGCTGAAGGGGCTCTTGCGGCCGACGACATGGCAGTAGCCCTTGAAGAACTTCAGGCGAACGGTACCGGTCACGAACTTCTGGGTGTCGGCCATAAAGGCGTCGAGCGCGTTTTTGAGCGGGCTGTACCACTGGCCGTTGTATACGGCGGTGGCCCAATCCTGCTCGAGTTTGATCTTGGTCTTGAGCAGGTCGCCCTCAACGCAAATATCCTCGAGCGCCTTGTGGGCGGTGATGAGCGTCAGGGCGCCGGGAACCTCGTAGCACTCGCGGCTCTTGAGGCCCACCAGACGATCCTCGACCAGATCGAGACGGCCAAAGCCGTTGTCACCAGAGATCTTGTTGAGGGCGATGACGATCTCGGAGAGCTTCATCTTCTTGCCGTCGACGGCGACGGGCTTGCCGGCCTCAAACTCAATCTCGGTATACGTCGGGGTGTCCGGCGTGTCCTCGGGGTTCTTGGTCATAACCCAGGCGTCGTCAAGCGGCTCGTTCCAGGGATCCTCCAGATGGCCGCACTCAATGGCACGACCCCACAGGTTATCGTCGATGGAATAGGGGTTGTCATTGGCACCCTCGGGAACCGGCACGTTGTGGGCGTGAGCATAGGCGACCTCGTCGGGACGGCACTTCAGATCCCACTCGCGAACCGGGGCGATAACCTTAAGCTCGGGGTCGAGGGCCTTGACGGCAGCCTCAAAACGAACCTGGTCGTTACCCTTGCCGGTGCAGCCGTGGGCGACGTAGGTCGCGCCAAACTCGTGAGCGACCTCAACAAGCTTCTTGGCGAGCAGCGGACGAGACAGGGCGGAGAGCAGCGGGTACTTGTTCTCGTACATGGAGTTGGCGGCGATGGCCTTGATTAGGAACTCATCGGAAAACTCATCGCGCAGGTCGAGCACCTGGCAATCGAGAACGCCCAAGTCGAGCGCCTTCTGCTTCTTGGCATCCAGGCCGGTCTCCTCCTGGCCCACGTTGCCGCAGACACAAACGACATCGAGATTCTTCTCGTCCTGGAGCCACTTGACACATACAGATGTATCAAGGCCACCGGAATATGCGAGAACGACTTTTTCCTTGCTCATGGCTGTTTCCTTTCGCCCTTGGTAGCTAATTAGAGCATCGGTCAGTTGCAAGTCATTTCAAGGTCAAATACCGTGCAATATCAGGTTAAATAGTAAAAAACAGCACATACATGCCCTAGAAACATGTAGCTATGTCGTGCTAAACCCAACGACCTCAAAATGACTCTGTTGAGGCAATTCGCCCCATGCGGACAGAGACGATTGTTATCGTCGTCGGGAAATTGCGCGCTGGCGTCGGATGGCATTGTCTGCAGTGGTGATGATCTTTACGAACTGCATCTGCCTCTCCTTTCACATATCGCCGGGCGCAATTCAAATATCGCAAACGGTACCTTTTCCTCGGTAAACGGGTCTTTTTCCGTCTCCGTTTTCGATGCTCGCTATATTACGCTAAAGTGCTAACAGCACAAGCGATAAATCCAAATTTCTGAAAAGTTTTTTCATTACTTTGTGAATCGTGATGCAAATACGCGCCAATCCTGCGAAAATACGCCCGATTACCAACTGGAGGGTTATTCCGCCCGAAACAAATTAGAAACGGGAAGGCGCGTTTTATGCAAACTTTTGAATCGGACGCCGCTATCGGCAACATTAAGCTTCTCGCCGTCGATATGGACAAGACATTGCTGACCGACGAGCGCGTACTGCCCCAGGGCCTCGATGAGCGCCTGGACAAGCTCGCCGAGGCTGGCATCGTGTTCTGTCCCGCCAGCGGACGCCCCGCTCCCAAGCTCGAGGAGATGTTCGAGGACATCAAGAGCCGCATCGCTTTTTGCCCCGATAACGGAGCCTGCGTTATCTACCGTGGCAACTATATCTATAAGAGCAATATCGATACTGCGCTCTATCACAAGGTCCTGGCGCATGCCGCGCAGGATCCGCGCGCCGTTCCCGTCCTGTGCTGCTATGACGATGCTTACGTTTTGGCGCGCGACCACAAGTACCATGACGAGATCAGCGTATACTATTCTGCCATTAACTACGTCGATACCTTTGAGGGCCTTGACATCGAGTCCAACAAGATCTCGATCTTCTTCCCCGCCTACGATGCCGAGCCCGCATTTCGCGAGGACTATAACCCCGCGTTCTCGGACCAGCTCTACGTTACCAATGCGGGCCGCGAGTGGATCGACTTTATGAACCTGGGCGTCGACAAGGGCTCGGGCGTGGCGCATCTGTGCGAGCAGCTCGGCATCGATATTGCAGACGCCGCAGCCGTGGGCGATACCTACAACGACATCCCCATGCTTGAGCGCGTCGGTCACAGCTTTATCGTGGACAACGCCGAGGAGCATATGAACGCACATGCTAAATGGCGCATTCCGAGCAACAACGACGGGGGCGTACTGACGCTCATCGACGCTATCCTGGCGGCACGTTAACGTTGCTCGTCGGACCTGGCCGGGCGGCGCGGATTAGTTTTTCGTTCGGTCAGGTCCTGTGATCGATCGGATAGAAAATTAAGTGCTTTCCGGCTCGTGATGAATCTACGAAAAACTAATCC
>CATXLW010000050.1:0-9864 GCA_958371715.1 uncultured Collinsella sp. | reverse complement strand
ACTTGCAGCGACGGACCTCGGGACGCTCTTACACCACGTCTGCGCGCGCCACCGCCGCCCAACCAGCCAATCGAGAAATTGGCGGCGATCGATGCTTTGTCCAACCCCCTTGCGATACCCTCTGGGCAAAAAATGGCAAATATGAGTACTGTTACCAGTTTAGTAACAGCGCAATCTGGCTGAATTTGCCATCTTCTGTCAATTCCGAGCGTCATAAAGTCCCGAATCGTCATATTTAGAGGGTTGATTCTATCCAATCCGAATCGATTGGTCTTAAATACTTTCCAGATGATATGTTACTGCTCAAACCACAGTACTCATATTTACCATTTTTTGCCCACAGGGTCTATTCGAGGATAGTTTCCTGCGCCTCCAGCCCACCTCATGGCCGCCAAAACCCATTCAGCAACAGCTACCGCACATTTTGACACCAGCCAAACACCACTCACGGAGGTGTACTCCGCTATCGCCGAACCAAAATCAGAGTCGAGTCCCTTAAAAATCAAAATAACGTACCCTCATTTCAATGAACTCCGACAAGAACGGCATTTACATGAGCACCGTCACGCATCAATACGCCCTCATCGGGGGCACGCTATTCCAATTCAAGAAAACCGTCGCCCATGTATCGGAGCCGCACAGCCAAATCGTCATCTGCGGCAACGGTCCAGACATCCGTTACGCAACACTGGAAGAATGGGAGAAAGCTGGCGAATCTTTCGATAGACGGGCACAGGTCGAGGGAATCGTCACCAGTGCGAGCACAGCGCGCGACAAATTGGAACTCTTTCGCAATCTCTTTACTGGCCGCAAAGATGTTTACGCTCATGGGTACCGCAGAAAAGACGGGGGAATCGGCTATACACCAGCCTGCGCAAATGAGTGGAAGGCAGGCATTTGCCCCAAACTAAATCGTCAGAAAACCAAATGCGCGGAATGCGGCAACCGCATCTTCCCCGAGCTGAGCGATGCCACGATCATCGCCCATTTCAAAGGCAACGACGACAGGCTCCGAGACGTCATAGGTCAATACGTTCTCGATAGTGACAGCAACACAAAAGTCCTGGTCATCGACTTTGACGGATCCGATTGGAAAGAAGCGACAAACGCCATTCGGCTTGTCGCAAAAAACCATGGAATCGATGCTGCAGTCGAGCGATCGAGATCAGGTAACGGCGCACATGTCTGGTTTTTCTTCCTAGAGCTCACCAGCGCAAAGATCGCACGAGAATTTGGAAGCAGCCTTATCACCGAAGCGGCGGCGCTCAACAAGACAATCACCTTTGAAGCTTTTGACCGGATGCTGCCCGCGCAGTCCACCATTCCTGAGGGCGGCTTCGGAAATCTCATAGCACTGCCTTTTCAAGGAAAAGCGCAGCGAAAAGGGAACAGTGTATTTGTTGACGAGCAATTTGAGCCCTTTCCCGATCAATGGCTTTACCTTTCGCAAATTCAGCTGATTCCACATGCAACGGTGCAAAATCTGATCGAAAGCATCGACAATAAACCGCATGGAATATCAGCTGCAGTGGCGGGAAACACCGCCGCGCCACATTCTCAGAGGCCGCGAAAGCGGCTTCCGCTCGCGCCGCAGGACTTCCCGTCATCGCTACCCGTCACGCAAGCCGATATGCTCTACATAACCGAAAAATCTCTGAGCCCGGCCGCCCAGATGGAGGTTCGCAGGCTTGCAACATTTGCCAACCCGGAATTCTTCCGTGCCCAATCAATGCACCAATCGGTATTCGGCAAACCGCGGTACATAGACCTCAGCGAACTTAGAGATGGCTGCGTTGCGATTCCCAGAGGCTGTAAAGCACAACTCGAGCGGCTGCTTCAAGAAGCCGGCGCTTCTGCTCACTATTCAGACAAGCGCATGTCGGGCAATCCAATTGTGATGACATTTAAAGGGGCTCTTCGCCCTGAACAGCAAATTGCCGCCGAACAGATGCTCAACTGTGAAGACGGGATCATGTCCGCGCCGACGGGTTTCGGGAAAACCGTCATTGGAGCCTATCTTATTGCTGCCATCGGTCTTCCAACGCTTGTCATCGTTCCCAAGACTGCGCTCATTGCCCAATGGAAATCCCAGCTCGAACGGTTTATCGACATTACGGATAACAGAAAGCCAGTTCGAACCCCAAAAGGACGAATCAGTAAAAGGCAGCCTCCGCTCATTGGCCAAATCGGAGGAGGCAAAACCGCCATAAGCCATCTCATCGACATTGCTTCATTCCAGTCTTTGTCCAGCAAGGACCCCCAGACCGGAGAACCAATAGCCAAGGAGTTCGTTCGTGATTACGGCCTCATCATCTGTGATGAATGTCACCATGCAGCCGCACCACAGCTTGAGCTCGTCCTCAAGTCCGCTCCAGCCAAATATGTATACGGCCTTTCCGCGACGCCCGAACGCTCGGACGGACTCACGCGAGCACTCTCAATGCTCTGCGGCCCGCTTCGCCATGTCATTGATCCAAAAACGCAAGCAATCCAACAGGGAATTCAGCGCGTTGTTAGGCCGCGTTTTACCGGAGTTCGACTACCCGCCTACGAACCAGGGGCGTCCTTTAATCAAGTTCTCGATCTCCTGTGTGCGCACACAGCGAGAAACGAAGCGATTGTCGACGATGCCCTCGAGACCGCGTCAAACGGTCGACATCCGCTTGTGCTATCCAAAAGGAAAAAACATGCCGAAGAGCTATGTAGGCTGCTTCAAAGCCGCGGACACGAACCTATACTCTTAACCGGAGAAATCGACGCCAAAGAAAGAAAGGCAATACTGAACAGCCTTCCCGGCTTCGAGCATGAGCATCGAATTATCATCGCAACCGAAAGCCTTCTGAGCGAGGGTTTCGACCTGTCTTACCTTGACACTCTGCTCATTGCCACACCGATATCTTGGGACGGCAGCATAACGCAGCAGGCAGGCAGACTACATAGAAGTCACGAGGGCAAGCAGCGGGTTGAGATATTCGACTATGTTGATTTGTCGATACCCATGCTCGCGCGTATGTACCAGAAGAGACTCAAGACCTACGCAAAGCTAGGGTATGAAGTCTTTGCAGCAAATGACAACAAACGGGCCGATCAAAACATCCTCGTTAGGCCGGCAAGGGCCGTGGAGGCCTTAGCGGATGACATCGCGCGCGCAACGAAAAGCATTTTTATTGCCGCGCCCTACGCATCCGCTGCATGCCTCGCAAAGCTCGCTGCCGTACTCACAGGCGCCGCCGCCCGTGGGATTGCCCTTGAGATTTTAATTGCCTCGACTCCGCACAATGACGTGAAAGCGATTTTTACCGAGATAAACGTCGACTATTCCATCAAAGACGAAGGGCACCTGTGCGCGTCAGTAATTGACGAGGAAACCGTCTGGTACGGAACCATTCCATTACTGGCCTTTCCTAAGAAAGAGGACTGCAGCATCCGTTTCAAAAGCAGCGAAGTTGCAGCCGAGCTTTTAAGCGAAATCCAGCGAAGAGGAGAACCGGAGGTCGCAGCCACGAACGGGACGTCTCCAACAGTTACGGTGGAATAGGGGCCGTTTTTGGCCAATCGGCCGCGAATCAATCCCTATCCCCTGCGAATCATAAGCGAGCAATCAGCCCTGCGGGCCCTGAAACAGCTCCTCATGCGAGCCCATTCTGACCAGTCGGATCACAGGATTAGTCTTATACGGCAAGTAGAGCACGACCACATCGACCAAGCCATCGGATAGATGGAAATCGATGTGGCCGTTGTAGTTTCCGCCCGGGTTTGAAAGCTCATGGGCGCCATATTCCGCGGGAAGCGAGCCGCGAGCTGCAAGCTCTGCGACCGCCGCCCTAAACTCGGTTTTTAACTGCGGATGCATGCGCATCGTTCGTTTGTAGTCCGCCTTAAATTGAGCCTCGACTTTAATCTCGAACATCGCTAGTCCTCATCGAGGAATGACATAAGCTCATCAGCGTTGTTGAATGACGGACTATCGTCCAGCAAAATCCCCAACTCATGAGCCTCGGCAATCACCATGGAACGCCTCGTTGCCTCATTGGGAACTTCGGATCGACCAACAATCTCAAAAGGAATCTTTCGCTGATTTACAAGCTGACGAACAGCAAGGTTGAGATACGAATTGAGACTCAGGCCAACCGAATCCAAGAACTCAGTCGCCTGTTCCTTGAGCCCCTCTTCGATGCGAACCGTCGTAGGCTTAACTGTTGCTGCAGGCATTTGCGACCTCCTCGCTCTCGTCTTTTGCATCAGTATACCCAATATGCATGGCAATGTGATGTTAGATAGCATCAGATTGCCATGCATATTCATGTCGCGTGGACACGAATGCTCTACATCAGTCCGCTCAGGGCGATGTCGACGGCCTCGTTGAGGTCGTCGGTGATGTGGACGAGGTCTGGATCGAGTGGGCTGATCATGCCGGCATCCATCACCGGACCGTTGAGCCAGTCGAACAGGCCCTGCCAGTACTCGGTGCCCACCAAAACGAGGGGCATGCGCTTAACCTTGTGCGTCTGCACCAGCGTAAGCACCTCGAACATCTCGTCGAGCGTACCAAAACCACCGGGAAACACGATGGCGCCCGAGCTGTATTTGACGAACATGGTCTTGCGCACAAAGAAGTAACGGAAGTCCATGCCAAGGTTCACGTATTTGTTGAGCCCCTGCTCGTGCGGCAGCTCAATGCCCAAACCAACCGACTTGCCGTTGACACTCGCCGCTCCCCTGTTGGCCGCTTCCATGATGCCGGGGCCGCCACCGGTGATGACCGCCACGCCGCGCTGGGCAATCTTGCGCCCGACGGTACGTGCCGCCTTGTAGAGCGGATCGGTCTTGGGCGTACGGGCACTGCCGAAGATGGTCACTGCAGGACCAAGCTCGGCAAGCGCGCCAAAGCCATCGACAAACTCTGCCTGGATGCGCAGCACGCGCCAGGGGTCGGCGTGCAGCCAGTCGGTCGAGCCCTCGGGCGCCAGCAGGTTGGCGTAGGTGTTGTCCTTAGGAATCATGGGGCCGCGCATAACCACGGGGCCGCGTCGGTA
The DNA here is from genome assembly GCA_958371715.1 of uncultured Collinsella sp. GTDB lineage: Bacteria > Actinomycetota > Coriobacteriia > Coriobacteriales > Coriobacteriaceae > Collinsella. Next base: position 4,828 of record CATXLW010000050.1, on the reverse strand, counting down.
CGTCTCGTCGTAGGCCGGCTCGCCCTCGACGTTCTCATTCTTAATCATGGGATACTCCTATCGAAAAAAGAAACGGGCGGGGTCGACGCCATGCGTCAAACACCCGCCCGAACATCAACTATTCGGTATGGTACCCATGATGCATCATGCGCTTGCAAGGCATCGGTCAGCGGTCGCGGCTCTTAGTAATCCACCGCGGCAGGACTATTCATCCAATCGCTCACGAATGCGCCGTAGCGGCCCTCGATAATGGCCTGGCGGGCACGCTGCATAAGGTTGAGCAGGTAGTAGATATTGTGCATCGAAAGCAAAATGCCGCCGAGCATCTCCTTCTGCGTGACCATGTGGCGAATGAGCGCGCGGCTGTAGCCGCCCGTGCACACCGGGCAGGTGCAGGTGGGGTCGATGGGGCCGTCGTCGTGCGCAAAGCGCGCGTTACGGAAGTTAAGGCGACCTTCACTGGAGAACGCCGTACCCATGCGACCGGTGCGCGTCGGCAGCACACAGTCGAACATGTCGATGCCCACGCCCACGCCGCGTACGAGCGTGGTGGGGTTGCCGACACCCATCAGGTAGCGCGGCTTATGCTTGGGCATGTACTCGCTCACGAGCGGCGCCAGGGTCTCGAACATGGTCTCGTGATCCTCGCCCACCGAATAGCCACCGATACCATAGCCCGGGAAGTCGCCGCACTCCTCCAGATGGCGCAGCGAACGCAGGCGCAGATCCAGGTGCATGCCGCCCTGAACGATGCCAAAGAGCGCCTGGTCATCGCGGGTATGCGCCTTATAGCAGCGCTCGGCCCACATGCTCGACAGCTCAACGGCGCGCTCAACGTAGGCGCGCGTGGCGGGATAGCCCGGGCACTGGTCGAGCTGCATGCAGATATCGGAGCCGAGTTTCATGGCGATTTCCATGTTGTCCTCGGGCGTCCAAAACACGTGGCGGCCGTCGTAATCGTTGACAATAAAGCGCACGCCCTCATCGGTGAGCTTGACGGCATCGTTGTGGCTGAAGACCTGGAAACCGCCCGAGTCGGTGAGGATGGGGCCGTGCCAGTTCATGAACTTGTGCAGGCCGCCCAGCTCGGCGATGGTGTCCTCGCCGGGACGCATGGACAGATGATAGGTATTGGCGAGCACGATCTGGGCGCCGAGCTTCTTGACAGTCTCGGTAGGAATGCCCTTGACGTTTGCCTTGGTGCCCACGGGCATAAAGATCGGCGTCTCGATGTCGCCGTGCGGGGTGTGCAGTACGCCGGCGCGCGCGTGCGTCGTCGGATCCTCGGCAATCAGGTCGAATTTAAAAAGGTTCTGGTCCATAAACTGGAACTCCTTGGTTGCGGTTCATACGCAAACCATTATACGGGCAACCCGCAAGAAGCACCGACTCGACAGAAACTGGCGCGAGGAGGATACGGCAGGGACACGGCAAATGAGCGTGGATTTTTGGACGCTTACCGGATGAGCGTGGATAATCTCCCACTTTTGCCCAAAGCACAGCCCAAAAACGGGAGATTATCCACTTTCATTCTGCGGGCACTCATTTAAGTACGTCCCCGATGAGTGGAGCTATTTACCAGCCACGGCAACGCCGATATTTTGGCAACGTCAGCGAGCGGGTCGCATTTGAGACAAGGTGCCGTGAAATGAAAGGGCGCTGACCTTCTGGTCGCGCCCTTGAAATTGAACGGCAGATTGTCCAAATGCGGCCCGCGCAGCGTCGGCCGGTCCGCCGTTCGGTAGAACGGCGGAACCCCTAAGGACGCTGGCCCATGCCACCCTCGAGGGTGACGGTCTCGCCGTTCATATACTTAAAGTCGGGACCGCAGAGTTGAACGACCACGCGGCCGATTTCCTTCTCGACGTCGCCGTAGTGACCCGCCGGCGGCATGTGGACGTTGGCCTTGAACGCCTCGGGATAGGCATCCTGGAAGTTCTCAAGCGCAGCAGTCCAAGCAAGCGGGCAAACGATATTGACGTTGATGCCGTCCTTGCCCCACTCGTTGGCGGCAACGCGGGTCAGGCCGCGGATGCCCTCCTTGGCGGCAGCATAGCTGCACTGGCCATAGTTGCCAAACAGGCCGGCGCCCGAGGCAAAGTTGACCACGGAGCCCTTGGTCTCCTTCAGGTGCGGATAGGCCTTCTGCATGTACAGGTAAGTAGCATACAGACCGGAGTAAATGGCGAGGTTGAACTGGTCCATGGTGTGATCGGCGATCGTCACGCCCGAAGCGCTGGCCTGAGCGTTGTTGACGACGGCGTCGATACGGCCGAACTCCTCGATGGCCTTGTCGATGACGTTCTGGACGACGGCTTCGTTGTCCTGACCAGCCGAGACATCGGCCTGAACAGGCAGAACCTTAACGCCGTACTCGGCCTCGAGAGACTCCTTGGCAGCCTCGAGCTTGGCGACGTTGCGGCCGGTAATGACGAGGTTTGCGCCCTCCTTGGCAAAAGCGATATCGATACCGTAGCCGATGGAGCCAGCGGAGCCGTCCTTGAGCGTGGCCTTGCCACCGCCGGTGACGATCACGGTCTTACCAGTGAAAAGTCCCATACAAAGTCCTTTCAAATCGCGACGGGCGCACCCGCCGACTGCGCGCATCCAAATAAACGCGACAAAAGCTGAAATGCAACTTTAACGGGTTCAAGTGAAAAGAAAAGGCCTCGGCAGGCGAACGGCATAACGTCTTTCGGCGAAGGGATTGTCAAGTACAAACTGGATAAAGTGGCCGAGTTTTTGCTATCGACGCGAGCCATCGAACACGTTTTGAAACTTTGCTGCAGCGCGCGGGATGTCGACGCGAGACTTTATCATAGGGTGACAAACAACGATGAGGAGCACATGCCTATGACAGACGAGCTGGACCCCCAGACTCAACAGCATATTGATGATTCCGCAGACGTCACCGCAGATGCTGACGCTGTGACCTGCGATGATATTGACCTCGACGACCCCATCTTAGACGAAAGCGCTACGGCGGAAACCCCTGGCGCCGAAGATGCAGACGAGCAAAACGACGATGCGCCCACTCAGGACGACCACCCCGTACAGGATGCCGCTCCGCAAGCTGCGGGCCCTATCGAGGTTTCTTCGGAAGAAGAGCTCGACGCCGTCATGGACTCCATGATGGATGCCGTCAAAGCGATGAAAGACGCCGTGGCCGACGCTGACGTTGACGCCGAGGAAGAGGAGGCCGCCGAGGCAGCCTCGACCTTCGTACCCGGCGAGACTCCGGTTGCCGACCAGGGCAGCACCATGCCCTCGTTTCTGCAGCTCGAGCATCCCACGATTGGCACCGATGCGGTCGACCCGCACGCAGCAGGCTTTTCTGTGATCGAAGGCGGTACCGGCAATATCGCCGTGCCGCAGACTGCCGATGCGGACGCTGCCGACACCGCTCGCCCGACTGCCCCGCACTCCCCCGCCGCGAGCCGCGATCTGGGGACCGCTGTCTCGAACACTGCGAACGCCGTGGGCACCTTTATCGCCCAGGGCGCCTCGGCCATGCGCGAGATGAACGCCGCGAAAAAGGCACTTGCCGATGCCCGCGCCCACCTGGCCGAACTTGAGCAGCGCATTGCCGATCAGGCCGAGGAACTCGAGACGCGCCAGGATATCGCAGGCCGCTACGACCAGATCGTCGCCGACCAGCGCCAGGCGATTGCCACGACCCAAAAGACTGCAGCGGCCGCCGAGATTGACCGTGATACCCACGCCGCCAAAGCGACAGAGCTCAAGGGTCAGCTCGAACAAATGAAGACAGAGGATGACGCGACTGAGCTCCGTCTGAAGGCCGCGCTCGACGCCGTGGAGGCCCGCGAGGCGAGCTCGCGCGAGACCGGCAGCCGCCTCGTTCGACGTCTTGAGGATTCCAAGCGCATCCGCGACAAGGTGAAGGCAGAGCGAGACGCCGGCATTGCCGCCGCACAACAAACCGTCGACGCCACGCGCGCCCAGCTCGAGACGCTGCGTCATGAGTATGCCGAGCTGCAACGCAATCCCTCGGCAAATCCCGCCAACTATACGGTGCGCACCAGCGAGCTCTCGATGCAGATTTCCGACACGGCAGATGCCCTGCGTAAAGCCGAAGAAGATGTCCCGCGCATCACCGCCGACCTTGAGCACTCGCTTGCCGCAGCCGAGCAGGCCGTCGAGCAGGCTCAAGCCCCTATCGCCGACGCAAAACGCGCGCACCAAGCCGTGACGACCGAAGCCGATGCCGCGCGCGACGAGCTGCAGACGGCGAAGACCGCCGCCGCGACTCGTCAGCGCGAACTGCGCGAGAAGATCGCCGCGGAGGACAAGGCACGCCGCGAGCAGGAGCAGACCATCGCCAACGCCCAAGCAGATGCCGCACATGCACAGTCGATCATCGAACAGGCGACCGAGGTGCACGACCACCCAGAAATCACTGAGTCGCTTGCAGGATCCTTGGCCCGAGACAAAGCCGAACACGCCGAGACCGAGCGCGAAGTGGCCCAGCTCGAGGCTACCGAGGACGCGGTGCGCGAGCGTACCCGCGACTCACGCATCAAATTCACCGGCGCCATCGTCTGCATCGTTGCCGTAGTTCTCGTGATCATCTTGATCTGGCTGTTCGCGAGCAAGTAACCACTCCCCAACGATTACAAGGACTGTCCCCAGGTGCCGGCACATAAGGAACGTCCCCAAGTGCCAACAAAGGCGACGCCGATGTTTTGGCGCGGACAGCGAAAACCCGCTAGAGCGGCATCCTCTTGACAACCAAAGAAATGCCGGTGTTTTGGCAACGACAGACACTATGACCCAATCCAGGGGCACGGAAACGACAGGAGCCCCCGCT
>CATXLW010000049.1:0-9952 GCA_958371715.1 uncultured Collinsella sp. | reverse complement strand
CGTACATGTACGGATGAATATGGGAGGTGTTCGGATGAAGTTGCCAATCAAGGGGCAACTGATCCCCGCCACAAATTACCCTCGGCATACTTGCGCGAACGATTGCTCGTGCTACACTTGCAAGTGCTGTTTCAGGGCGGGGTGGAATTCCCCACTGGCGGTAAATCGGGCGGTGCCAAAGGGGTGCCGTGGCGCAGGCGAGGCGTCTGCGACCGAGCCGATGAGTCCGCGACCCGTGTGTGCGTTGGTTCGCATGCCGGCTGAACTGGTGAGATTCCAGTACCAACGGTTAGAGTCCGGATGAAAGAGGCAGGTGATCTTATGTCTGAACAGTCGCAGCATATCCATTTTGAGAACACGAATAGGTGGAGCACCAAACAGCTCGTTACCATGGCGCTGATGTGCGCCTTGGGTGCCCTGTTTATGTATGTGCAGCTGCCCATTCTTCCCTCGGCGCCGTTTTTGACGTATGACCCGTCGCTGGTGCCGGCGATGGTGTGCGGGTTTGCGTATGGTCCCGGCGCCGGTACCGCTGTTGCCGCTATGGCTATCGTTATCCATGCGCTCACCACGGGTGACTGGGTCGGCGCGCTTATGAACTTGGTTGCTACGCTGGGTTATATTCTGCCCGCGGCTATCGTCTACCAGAAGATGCATACCTATAAGGGTGCCGTGATTGGTCTGGTGCTCGGCGTTATTGCCGCTACGGCGTTGTCTATGGTCGCAAACCTTACCATTGGCGTATGGTTCTGGTATGGCTCGGTTGATGTGATCGCCCCGCTCATGATTCCTGCCGTGCTGCCGTTCAACCTCATCAAGACCGTGCTCAACTCGGTATTGACGCTGGCGGTGTACAAGGCGGTCTCTAATCTCATCACGCCCAAAAAGGACCAGGTAAAAGGTCGCGCATGATTGAGTGCCGAGGTGTTTCCTTTAGCTATGACGGTGCCGTACCGGCACTCGACGGCGTCGATCTGAACATTGAGGACGGGGAGTTTTTCTGCATCCTCGGTGGCAATGGGTCGGGCAAGTCGACGTTTGCCAAGCATCTGAATGCACTGTTGCAGCCCGATGCGGGCACGGTACGCATCAACGGCATGGACGCGTCCGATCCCGAGCTGGTCTACGACATCCGCTCGACTGCGGGCATGGTATTCCAGAATCCCGATGACCAGCTGGTGGCAACGCTTGTCGAAGATGACGTTGCGTTTGGCCCCGAAAACCTTGGCGTTCCATCGGCGCAAATTGCGCAGCGCGTACGCGAGGCGCTGAAGGGCGTGGGCCTGGTGGGCTTTGAGCGCCACGAGACCCATGCGCTTTCGGGCGGCCAAAAGCAGCGCGTGGCGCTTGCCGGCGTGCTCGCCATGGAACCGCGCGTGCTCATCTTGGACGAGGCTTCCTCGATGCTCGATCCGCGTGGACGCAAGGGCCTCATGAAGGCTTGCCGCGTGTTGCATGCTCGCGGCATGACCATCGTGATGATTACGCACTTTATGGAAGAGGCCGCCGAGGCCGATCGTGTCGCGGTGTTTCGGGCGGGGCGCGTTGCCATGCTCGGTACGCCCGAGGAAATCTTGACGCGGGCGGACGAACTTGCGCAGCTCAACCTGGATATGCCGGCGTCGTGCTGCTTGGGCATGGCACTTCGTGCGAAGGGCGTGCCCGTTCATGCGCAGGTGCGCGAGGCGGATATGGTCGCCGAGATTGCGCAGGTATATGCCGACCGGAGTGGGGTAGACATCGTGGAGCGGCCCTTTGGGTCCGATCCTCGTATGCTCGACAACGCATCCTCTGCAAACGATGGAACAGCAGCGTCGGAGCCCGTCATAGAGCTATCCCATGTTTCGTACAGTTATTCGCTCAGTCCGCGCGAGCGCCGCCGCTGGTATAAGCGCTCGGCCACTGCGGGCAAATCGAGCAAACAGGCTCTCTGGGGAAACGACCCCAGCAGCCCGTGGGCGCTGTGCGATGTATCGCTGACGGTGCATCGCGGCGAGTTCCTGGGCTTGGCAGGTCATACCGGTTCGGGTAAGTCGACGCTGGTCCAGCATCTCAACGGTTTGATTCGCCCCCAGGAGGGATTCGTTCGCGCGCTGGGGCTCGATCTGTCAAACAAGAAAGACGCCGCCGCGGTTAAGGCCAAGGTCGGCGTAGTGTTTCAATATCCCGAGCGTCAGCTGTTTGCCGAAACCGTGACGCAGGACGTGGCGTTTGGCCCGCACAACCTTGGCTTGCCGCAAGATGAAGTCGACCGTCGCGTCGAGTCGTCGCTCTCGCGCGTGGGCCTCGACCTTTCCACGGTCGGCGACAAGAGTCCCTTCGAGCTTTCGGGCGGTCAGCAACGGCGCGTGGCATTCGCCGGTGTGCTCGCCATGGAGCCCGAAGTCCTGGTGCTCGATGAACCCATGGCGGGGCTCGATCCGGCTGCGCGCAGGGATTTCCTTGAGCTTATCGATCGGCTTCACCGCGATGGCCTGACCGTTGTCATGGTTTCGCATAGTATGGATGACCTGGCCAACTGCTGCGACCGCATCGTCGTGATGAACGAAGGTGCGGTGTTTGCCGAGGGAACCCCCGCGCAGGTGTTTGCACATGCCGATGAGCTCAAGTCGATCGGCTTGGGCGTACCTGCTGCTCAGCGCATGGCGTTGGCGCTCGCGGAGGCGGGCGTGCCGCTGCGTTGCGGCGGGCTCTATACGGTTGAGTCGCTGGCCGACGAGCTGGCAGATTTGCTGATCGGTCGCTCAGACGGTTCTTCTAACGTCGCGGACATTGCTAAATCCAAGACGGTCGCGCGAGAGGAGGGCTGCTAATGGAGGCGTTTTCGTTTGGCAGCTACTATCCCGGCGATAGTGCGATCCACCGCCTGGACCCGCGAACTAAGTTGCTCTTGGGCTTTGTGTTTCTGATCACGACGCTCACGGTCAGCAGCTTCCGCGGACTGGCCCCGGTCGCAATCTTCGTTGTCCTGATCTATACCGTGTCCCGGGTGCCGTTGCGCCGGATCCTATCATCGATGGCACCATTGCTGGCGATTGTCGTGGTGGTCGCAGTGCTCAACCTGTTTTCCGGCCAGAGCGGGCGCATCCTGTGGCAGCTCGGCTTTCTGCAGATAAGCGAGGGCTCACTGCGTTCTGCCGCCTTTATGGCGTGTCGCCTGACCCTGATGATGGCCGGCATGAGCGCCATTACGCTCACCACACCGACGCTCGACCTCACCGCGGGCTTTGAGCGTCTGCTCGCACCGTTTGCGCGCGTGGGGCTTCCGGCGCATGAGCTCGGCATGATCATGGGCATCGCGTTGCGCTTTATGCCGCAGTTCGCCACCGAGATGAAGCAGACGGCGGACGCGCAGGCAAGCCGCGGTGCACGCGTAACGGGTGGCCCGCTCGGCGGCGTGCGTATGCTCGGCAGTGTGGCGATTCCACTGTTCACGGGCGTGTTCCGTCATGCCGAGACGCTGTCTGCCGCCATGGATGCACGCTGCTATCACGGCGAGCAGGGCCGCACGCGTCTGCATGCGCTTGCATTTCGCCGCGGGGATGCGCTGGCTGCGGTGGTGACGATGCTGCTGTTTGCGTGTGTCATCGTCGTCAACCTTCAACTTGTTTAGGCGCGATTCGAGCGCAAGAAAGGGGTCCCTATGACCGACAACGACCGCACAGCTCAGCTTGAGCGCGCCTGCTCGTATCTCAGGCGCATTCCGGCGTGGTATCTGGCCACGACCGATGTGGCCGACGGGCATCAGCCTCGCGTGAGGCCGTTTTCGTTTGCCATGGTCGATGAAGGTAAGCTGTGGTTTTGCACGTCGCGCGACAAGGATGTGTGGGCGGAGCTGAGTGCGAATCCCAAGTTTGAGCTCTCGGGCTGGAAGCCGGGGGAATGCTGGATCGTATTGACCGGCGAAGCCGCACTTGAGGACGACGCAGTTGCGAGCGACAAGGTGCGTCAAGCGGGTTTTAAGCACATGGTGGGCATCGGCGAGGAACACGAGAGTGCCAACGACGGCCGCCTTGCTTTCTTTTCGGTCCGCAACATTGCCGCGCGCTTCTGTGATATCGACGGCAGCGAGGAGCGCCTGGAGCTCTAGCGCGTCTCAAATTAACTACCCGTTCCGAATTAGCTAGCGCCAGGAGGACACATGGACGGATTGAATACGGTGTTGGAGTATCTGACGTCGGTGCCGGCATGGTATTTGGCGACGAGCGTTGACGGACAGCCTCATGTGCGTCCGTTTTCGTTTGCGCAGATCCAAGACGGCAAGCTGTGGTTTGTAACAGCGCGCACCAAAGATGTGTGGCAAGAACTGCTGCAAAACCAGCGCTTTGAGGCCACGAGTTGGTGGCCGGGCCATGGCTGGCTCATCTTGCGCGGGCGTGCCGGCTTGGATGACCGGGCTTTAGGCGAAATGCGCGAAGCTGGGTGGAAGCATCTAGAGCGCCTGGGCAAGCACTATGAGGGGCCTAACGACCCCACGCTCGTCTTCTTTAGCGTCGAGGATCCCGAGGCTTTTATCTGCAATCACGACGAATGGGTGCCGGTCGAGCTCTAGCCAGCTGGTTCATCCTAACAACTTGGTTTTCGCATGGGCGGGCCCCGTATTGCCCGGCGCCGTTAGGAGCGCCGGTCAATACGGGGCCCGCTCCATTTGTCAATTCCTTCAAGCGAATGTGTCGGGAATGTTTCAATGCATGAATATGCAAGCCATTTACGTATTCATGCATCTTTTGGTGCTAAAGTTTCAACCCACTTCATAACGACCGCTGCGAAATGCGCATCGGTGCATAAATCGCAGACAAGGAGTCTGATATGTCTTTGAAGGTTGGAATCGTCGGCGCGGCTGGATATGCCGGAGCCGAGCTCATTCGCCTCGTCCTCGGTCATCCCGAGTTTGAACTTGCTGCCATTACGTCCAACGCCGATGCCGGCCAGCCGTTGTCTGCGGTGCACCCGAGCTTCACCGGCGTAAGCGATCTTGTCTTTACGACGCATGATGCCCCTGAGCTCAAGAACTGCGACGCGGTCTTTTTGGCCGTGCCGCACACGGCTGCCATGGCACAGGTGCCCGCGCTGCTTGCATCGGGCGTCTCCTGCTTTGATCTTTCGGCCGACTACCGTCTGAACGACGCGTCCGTTTTTGAGGCTTGGTATGCCGCCGAGCATACGAGCCCCGAGCTGCTCAAGACCCGTGCCTTCGGTCTGCCCGAGCTGTTCTGCCAGGACTTGGAGACCGCCGCATCCGACCATGCCGACGGCAAACCCGTGCTGGTCGCCTGCGCCGGTTGCTATCCCACCGCAACGAGCCTTGCCGCCGCGCCCGCCGTGCGCGCGGGCTGGGTGGCCGAGAACGGTCCCGTGATTGTCGATGCCATTAGCGGCGTGACGGGCGCCGGTAAGTCCTGCAACGCCCGCACCCATTTTTGCAGCGCCGACGAGAACTTGGAGGCCTACGGCGTGGGCAAGCATCGCCACACGCCCGAGATTGAGCAAATCCTTGGCCTGACCGATCGCGTCGTCTTTACCCCGCACCTGGCACCGCTCAAGCGCGGTCTGCTCTCCACGGTGACGCTGCCGCTCGCGCCGCAGGCTCTCGACACGCTGGCTCTTGAGGATGTCGTCGACCATTACAAGCAGTTCTACGCCGGTCGCACCTTTGTGCGCGTGCTCGATGCCGGCCAGCAGCCCAAGACGGCTTCGGTCGTCGGCACCAACGCTGCCCAGATTGGCCTCGCGCTCAACAAGCGCGCGGGCGTGCTGGTGGCGACGGGCGCCATCGACAATCTGTGCAAGGGCGCTGCGGGCCAAGCAGTCCAGTGCGCCAATATCGTCTTTGGCTTTGACGAGCGACGAGGCTTGCCTACAGTGGCGTGCCCGGTGTAGCACATTCGATTGTTAACGATTTGGTAGTCGGGCATCGAATGGGGCGCCACTCTTAAGCTGGTCTCATGATCACGACTGGCATGGCGCACCAACCGATGTCCGTTTTTTGTTTGACATAAGGAGTCATAAAGACGATGGATACCGAGCTGTTTGATATCAAGATTCGCGCCGTCGAGGGTGGCGTTACGGCTGCGGCTGGTTTTAAAGCTGCAGGCATCCACGCTGGGTTCCGCAAGAACCCCGAGCGTCTGGATTACGCGCTCGTCGTGCCCGATAAACCCTGTCCCGGTGCCGGCGTGTTTACCACCAATCGCTTTTGCGCGGCGCCCGTGCAGGTGAGCCGTGCCAACCTGGGCGGTGCCGACAAGGGGTACGGTATCATCGCCGGCATTTCGGTCAACTCTGGCAATGCCAACGCCGCCACGGGTGAGACCGGCCTTGCATGCGCGCGCGAGACGTGCAGCATCGCATCGCAGGTCATCGGCTGCGAACCCCAGCAGATCCTAGTCGCCTCCACGGGCGTGATTGGCCAGATTCTGCCGATCGACACGTTTGAGACCGCCATTCCTGCTGCCTACGAGGCGCTCTCCGCCCACGGTGGCGCCGATGCCGCTCGCGCCATCATGACGACCGACACGCACTCCAAGGAGTACGCCGTATCCTACGTCAGTGAGGCTGCGGGTCATGCGGGCAATGTCTATACGGTAGGCGGAATGTGCAAGGGCTCGGGCATGATCATGCCCAACATGGCCACCATGATCGCAGTTATCACCACCGATGCCCCCGTCGAGCCTGCGGCACTTCATGCCCTGCTGCTCTCGACCGTCAAGCAGACCTTTAACAAGGTAACGGTCGATTCCGACACCTCGACCAACGACACCTGCATCATGCTTGCCTCCGGCGCCGCTGCCGCAGATGCCGAGCCTATCGTCGAGGGCTCCGATGCCTTTGACGAGTTGGCATTTGCCGTGCACGAGGTGTGCGAGAGCCTGGCGCGCAATATCGCCGCCGATGGTGAGGGCGCATCCAAGCTCGTTACGGTCAACGTTACCGGCGCCGCCAACGACGAGGAGGCCGATATCGCCGCCCGTGCCGTTGCCAACTCGCCGCTCGTTAAGACCTGCATCGCCGGCCACGACTGCAACTGGGGCCGCGTTGCTATGGCGCTTGGCAAGTGCGGCGTGAAGTTTAATCAGGAAGACGTTTCCATCGACATGATGGGCATGCCTGTCTGTCGCGACGGTCTGACTGTTCCCTTTGACGAGGACGAGGCTCTACGACGTTTTGAGGCGCCCGAGATCGTGATCTCGGCCGACCTGGGTGCAGGCAACGCGGCAACGACCGTGTGGACCTGCGACCTCACGCATGAGTACATCTCCATTAACGGTGACTACCGTTCCTAGGCTCCCGATGTGCCGCGCGTCCCGCTGCAATCGCGGGCAACGAGGTACGGCGCGATAGCTACACGAAAGACGAGGCAGACTATGAAGTTCGCACGCGATTGTCGCTCGAGCGAATCCAACGAAGTTACCGCGCAGCTGCTGTTCGAGGCGCTGCCGTGGATTAAGAACCTGACCGGTAAGACGGTCGTTATCAAGTACGGTGGTGCCGCCATGGTCGACGAGCAACTGCGCCGCGACGTGATGAGCGACATCGTTTTGCTCAAGATCATCGGTATGCGCCCCGTCATCGTGCACGGCGGCGGCAAGGCTATCAACGAGGCGCTGAGCCATTACGATATTCCCGTCGAGTTTAAGAACGGCCAGCGTGTGACCACGCCTGCCACCATGGATATCGTGCGCGAGGTGCTGGGCGGTAAGGTCAACCAGGAGCTGGTCGCGGCGCTCAACCACCACGGAAACCTGGCCGTGGGCGTGTCGGGCAGCGATGCCGGTACGCTCATCGCCGAGCCGCTCGACCCCGAACTCGGTCGTGTGGGCAAAGTGACGCACGTCAACACCGACTATATCGAGCGCTTACTCGATAGTGAGTACATCCCCGTCATCGCTACCGTCGCGGCGGGGGAGGACGGCGGTTTCTTCAACATCAACGCCGACACCGCTGCCGGTGCTGTTGCCGCGGCGCTCCACGCGCACAAGGCGATCTTTTTGACCGATGTCGATGGCCTGTATAAGGACTTTAGCGACAAGGATTCGCTCATCTCCAACCTGACGCTCGACGAGGTTAATGAGATGCTCTATGGGGGCGAGGTCGACAAAGGCATGATTCCCAAGCTACGCGCCGCTGTCGATGCGCTTACCGCCGGCGTATTTCGTGCCCACATCATTAATGGTACTACGCCGCACTCGCTGCTGCTGGAGCTGCTGACCGATGCCGGCGTCGGCACCGTGATCCATTCCACCGAGACGGCTTACGAGTTCGATACGCATCCGCATCCGCTTTCGACGTTTGCTGCGCGTCTGACCGAGAACCTCGACGAGGTCGAGAAGCTTCAGACGGTCTAACTGATCCGCAGCCGCCCCATTTCTGCACCCATAGGCCTGCGCCGTCCGGCGCTCAACGAAAGGCATCCCATGTCACTTGCAGCTCAGCAATCGCTTGAATCCCATTACGTTATGCATACCTTTGGCCGCTCTCCGGTCGAGTTTGTCGAGGGTCACGGCATGAAGCTCACCGGCGACGATGGTCGTGAGTACCTCGACTTTCTTGCCGGCATCGGCGTGTGCAGCCTAGGTCATGGCGACCCGGCTGTGCTCTCGGCGCTCGAGGCACAGACCAAAAAGCTCATGCATGTCTCCAATTACTTCTACATCGAGCAGCGTGGACAGGTCGCGGCGCTGCTGTCCAAGCTTGCTAACGACGACGTAGATGGTGCGCGCGTGCTTGCCGATGCCATTGTCGCCGGCGATGAGACCACGGCAGCTGCTCTTGGTGCCCCGGCTGCGGATGAGCAGGTTTGGGAGACCTTCTTTGCCAACTCCGGCGCCGAGGCCAACGAGGGCTCGATGAAGCTCGCGCGCCTGTACGCCAAGCGTGCCGGTAACGGCGGCAACACCATCGTGTGCATGCGCGGCGGCTTCCACGGCCGTACGCTCGAGACCATTGCCGCCACTATGCAGGATTGGCTGCAGGATAGTTTCCGCCCGCTGCCGGGTGGCTTTGTGGCCTGCACGCCCAACGATATCGATGAACTGCGTGCGAAATTTAAGCAGCTGGGGAGCGAAATTTGTGCCGTGATGCTCGAGCCGATTCAGGGCGAGAGCGGTGTGCACCCCATGACCGAGGAGTTTATGGCGGCAGCGCGCGACCTGGCACACGAAGTGGGCGCCGTGCTTATCGCCGACGAGGTCCAGTGCGGCATCTTCCGCTCCGGCAAGCCGTTTGCATTCCAAACCTATGGCGTGGAACCCGACATCATGAGCCTTGCCAAGGGCATTGCTGATGGCGTGCCCATGGGTGCCGTCGTAGCAAAGAAGGAGATTGCCGACGTGTTTAAGCCGGGCGACCACGGTTCGACTTTTGGCGGTAGCTGCTTGGCCATCGCGGCGTGCGCCGCGACGCTCTCCGCGCTCGTGCACGGCGATTATGCCGACCATGTTGCCAAGGTAGGCGCCTATATGGAGGCAAAGCTCGCCAAGCTGCCGCACGTGACCGAGGTGCGTGGCCGCGGCTTGATGCTCGGCTGTGATCTGGATGATGCCGCGGGCGACGCGCATGATATTGTTGCCCGCGCGCTGGCCGCCGGTGCCGTGATTAACGCTACAGGCGCTCATACGCTGCGTTTCCTGCCGCCGCTCGTCTGCGAGGAATCCGACGTGGACAGTCTGATCGAGATCCTGTCGGACGTTTTGGCCTAACACAGCGAAATAACTTAACTTTGACCGGGTTCCGGACTGCGGACGTGCCCTATGTGGCATGATTCAGCGGTCTGGAGCCCGTTTTGCCTTAGATTTGCTAAGGCGGGGAGACCTGCTGGTCAAAAAACATCAAATATGAGTACTGTTATCGATTTGGTAGCAGCAATTTTGGACTAATAAGGCCAGATAGCTAGTCGAAATGGTAGCGCGCAGAGATGTGGTGTAAGAGGCGGGGAATGCCCCGCCTCCGCCCT
>CATXLW010000048.1:0-10650 GCA_958371715.1 uncultured Collinsella sp. | reverse complement strand
GCCCGCCGCGGCGTGCCGCAGATCGAGGTCACCTTCGACATCGACGCCAACGGCATCGTCAAGGTCTCTGCTAAGGACAAGGGCACCGGCAAGGAGCAGCAGATCACCATTTCCGGCTCCACCGCTCTGTCCGACGACGAAGTCGATCGTATGGTCAAGGACGCCGAGGCTCATGCCGAGGAGGACAAGAAGCAGAAGGAAGAGGTCGAGGTTCGCAACCAGACCGACAGCCTGTGCTACTCCACCGAGCAGACCCTCAACGAGCTGGGCGACAAGGTTTCCGCCGACGTGAAGTCCAAGGCCGAGTCCGCTATCGCCGACGCCAAGAAGGCGCTCGAGGGCTCTGACGTCGAGGCTATCAAGGCCGCTGGCGAGTCCCTGCAGTCCGTAGCCTACGAGCTGGCTCAGGTTGTCTACGCCGACGCTCAGCAGCAGACCGACGGCGCCGCCGGTGCCCAGCCTGCCGACGATGACGTTGTCGACGCCGACTACGAGGTTGTGGACGACGAGGACAAGTAATCATGTCCGCCCGTAAAGCTCGCACGGAGGCGGCCGCCGCTGGCGCCGCCCCCGTTGACTCTGAGGAGAAGGACGTGAAGATTCCCGTAGAGGCCGTCGACGATACTGAGGTCAACGAGGCCCCGGCCGCCGAGGCTGCCGAGAACCAGGTAGAGGATTCCAACAAGGAGGCGACGATGACCGAGGACGAGATGGTGGAAGCCGCTATCCGCGCCGGTGAGGAAGCCGCCGACAACGACTTTAAGCTCAAGTTCGAGCAGGCCCAAAAGGAGCTTGCCGACGTGCGCAATGAGCTTGATGCTGCGGCAGAGGCTCAGAAGGCCGCCGAGGACAAGGCGAAGGACGCCACTGAGCGCACCGCTCGTCTGCAGGCCGACTGGGAGAACTTCCGTCGCCGCACCGCCAGCGAGCGTATCGCCGAGCGCGAGCGCGCGACCGAGAAGCTTGTCACCGCGCTGTTGCCGGTGGTTGACGATATCGAGCGTGCAATCGACCATGCCCGTAGCCAGGAGCTTTCCGACGACTTTAAGCAGTTCGTCGATGGCGTCGATGCGGTGCATGCCAAGCTGCTCGATGTGTTTGCGCACGAGGGCGTTGAGCCCATCGACCCCAAGGGCGAGGCGTTCGATCCGCTCGAGCACCAGGCCGTGGGGCGTGTCGAGGACGCATCGCAGTACGACGAGACCGTCAACGACGTGTACCAGAAGGGCTACCGCATGGCGGATCGCATCCTGCGCTCCGCGATGGTGACGGTGACCTACGGTGGCGAGAAACGCCCCGCACCGGAGCCCGAAGCGGCGCCCGAGGATGCTACGGCCGATACGGCCGAGAGCACCGAGGAGTAATTGAGAAGGGCCCCGGGGCAACACCCGGGGCCCTTTCTGGCCTAGTGCCATATGACAGTATGAGCCGCCGCCCGTTGAGCGGTGGATGAAACAGGAGAGGAGCTACGATGGCTGCAGGCAAAACCTTCTATGACATCCTGGGCGTATCCAAGAGCGCCTCCGACAAAGAGATCAAGAGCGCGTTTCGCAAGCTCGCGCAAAAATATCACCCCGATGCCGGCGGCGACGAGGCCAAGTTCAAGGAGATCAGCGAGGCCTACGAGACGCTTTCGGACGAGAAGAAGCGCAAAGAGTACGACCAGATGCTCATGTTCGGCGGCATGCCGGGCGCGGGCAGCGCGTATGGCGGCGGCTACGGTGCCGGCGCCGGTGCGAGCGGCTGGGGCGATATCTTCGACAGCATCTTTAGCGGCAACGGCGCCTGGGGCAGCGATTGGGGCTCGGGCTTTGCCGGGGCTGCGGGTGCTGCCGGTGCCGGCGCGGGCCGCAGCCGTGCTCGCAAGGGCGGCGACCTGTCGCTGACTGTCGACGTGACGGCCGAGGACGCGTTCCGCGGCGTGACGCACAAGGTCACCTACCGCATTCCCTCGACGGGCGAGCAGCAGACCATTACGGTCTCGGTGCCTGCGGGCGCCGTGGATGGCGGCAAGCTGCGCTACAAGCGTCGCGGCGAGTATGGCGTTGCCGGCGGCGAGCGCGGCGACCTGGTCGTGACCACGCACGTGGAGGAGCATCCGCTGTTTAAGCGTAAAGGTGCCGACGTGACCATGGAGGTACCGGTCTCGGTCTACGAGGCGGCGCTCGGCTGCACGGTGGACGTGCCGACGCCCGGCGGTGCGACGGTCCGTTTGAAAGTGCCCGCGGGTACCCAGACGGGCAAGAAGTTCCGCTTTAAGGAGATGGGAGCGCCCGACGTTAAGCACCGTGGCCGTACGGGCGCGCTGCTCGTCGAGATCAAGGTGCAGGTCCCCACGAACCTATCCGATGACGAGCGCGATGCCATGACCAAGCTGCGCGAGGCCGACACGCGCGACTATCGCGAGAAGGTCAACCGTTACAAGGCGACGTACTAGGGCGGTCGTGGCGCACGCCCGCGCCCGCGGGCTTATGATGGACGATAACGAGACGGAAAGGGGTCAGGTAGCATGGCCGAGGACAATAGGAACAAACCGCTGTACATGATCAGCGTGGCGGCCGAGCTGACCGGCATGCACCCGCAGACTCTGCGCGTCTACGAGTCCAAGGGCCTGGTGAATCCTCAGCGCTCGGGCGGTAATACGCGCCTGTATTCGCGTGCCGATATCGAGCGCCTGGAACTCATCAATCAACTGACCGACGAGGGCATCAACCTTGCCGGTGTGGTGCGTATCCTCGATATGAAGGAGCGCGCCGAGGAACGCGAGCGCGAGAACGAGAAGCTCCGTGCCCGCGTACGCCAACTCGAGGATGAGCTGCACGAGTACAAGATGCAGAAGAAGATCACCGCCCTTGCCCCGCGCGACGGCTCGGTCAACCCCGAGCAAGTCATGCGCAAGCTGCTAGGTACGGGTAGCGACCTATAGCTCCGCCGACGCTGCCGGGCACTCATTGGGGACAGACTTAAATGAGTGCCCGCAGAATGAGAGTGGATAATCTCCCGTTTTTGGCCTGTTTGCAGGCTCAAAGTGGGAGATTATCCACTCTCGTCATTTCGGCGTCTAAGTCTGCCCCCGGCACCCAACTCGTTCTTTGCTTTACTGAGATAAAGTGAACGTGCAGATTCGTAACCCACTCGCAACCGTTCTATGGCACGATATTGAACGAATGTATGCTATGCGCCCAAATCGTTTTGGGCAGAGTGGGAGACAGTATGGTCAAGCTGTACGAGGACGGCATCTACCTGCGCGGCGGCAGCGAGGTTGTGCCTGCGGCCGAGGCTGCCGAGCGCGGTATTACGCAGACGCCCGAGGATGCCAAGCGCGGCACCATCGCGTATTCGATCCTCCAGGCACACAATACGTCCGGCGACCCCGAGGCGCTCAAGATTCGCTTCGATGCCATGGCGAGCCACGACATCACCTTTGTCGGCATCATCCAGACGGCGCGCGCCTCGGGCATGGAGCAGTTCCCGCTGCCTTACGTGCTCACCAACTGCCATAATTCGCTGTGCGCCGTGGGCGGCACCATCAACGAGGACGACCACGTCTTTGGCCTCTCGGCTGCCAAGAAGTACGGTGGCATCTTCGTTCCGCCGCATATCGCCGTTATCCACTCCTTTATGCGTGAGAACTTCGCGGGCTGCGGCAAGATGATCCTGGGTTCCGACTCACATACCCGCTACGGCGCCCTGGGCACCATGGCCGTGGGCGAGGGTGGCGGCGAGCTGGCCAAGCAGCTGCTGCGCGACACCTACGACGTCTCCTATCCCGGCGTCGTCGCCATCTACCTCACGGGTGCCCCGCGCCCCGGCGTCGGCCCGCACGATGTGGCGCTCGCCATCATCCGCGCTGTCTTTGCCAAGGGCTACGTCAAGAACAAGGTCATGGAGTTTGTGGGCCCCGGCATCGCGAGCATGACGACCGACTACCGCAACGGCGTCGACGTCATGACCACCGAGACCACCTGTCTGTCGAGCATCTGGGCCACCGACGAGGACACGCACGCATTCCTGGCCATGCACGGCCGCGGCGACGACTACCGTGAGCTCAAGCCTGCCGATGTTGCCTACTACGACGGCTGCGTCGAGGTCGATCTGTCGAGCATCAAGCCCATGATTGCGCTGCCGTTCCATCCTTCCAACGGCTTTGAGATTGACGAGCTCAACGAGAACCTCGAGGACATCCTTCACGAGGTGGAGCTCGAGGCCGCTAAGATCGGCGAGGGCAAGACGCACTTTAGCCTGCTCGACAAGATCGTCGACGGCAAGCTGCACGTGCAGCAGGGCGTTATCGCCGGCTGCTCGGGCGGCAACTACGACTCCGTGGTCCAGGCTGCCCGCGTGCTCAAGGGCGCCAACACCGGCTGCGGCGAGTTCTCGCTGTCGGTCTATCCCACGAGCCAGCCCGTGGCACTCGAGCTTACACGCCGCGGCTATATCTACGACCTTATGGAGGCCGGCGCGATCGTGCGCACGGCATTCTGCGGCCCGTGCTTCGGTGCCGGCGACACGCCCGCCAACAACGGCCTGTCGATCCGCCACACTACGCGCAACTTCCCCAACCGCGAGGGCTCCAAGCCGGGCAATGGCCAGCTGAGCGCTGTGGCCCTGATGGACGCTCGCTCCATTGCGGCAACGGCTGCCAACGGCGGCGTCCTGACGCCGGCGACCGACCTGCCCGAGGACACTTGGGACGAGGCCTGCGAGTACACCTTTGACGACGCGCCGTACAAGAAGCGCGTGTACTGGGGCTTTGGCAAGGCGGAGCCTGCCGACGAGCTGGTCGAAGGCCCCAACATCAAGCCGTGGCCCGCGATGGAGCCGCTCGGCGACGACATCCTGCTCAAGGTTTGCTCCAAGATCATGGACCCGGTCACCACGACCGACGAGCTCATTCCCTCGGGCGAGACGAGCTCCTTCCGCTCCAACCCGCTGGGCCTGGCTGAGTTTACGCTGAGCCGCCGCGACCCGGCCTACGTGGGTCGCTCCAAGGAGGTAGACGCTGTGGAGAAGCGTCGCGTTGCCGGCGAGTCCGCGGGCGACCTGGCGGCGTTCGATGCCGAGCTTGCCGGTGTGTTTGAGGCGCTGGCCGGCGCGGGTGTCGCGGCCGATGCCAAGGCGACCGAGTTCGGTTCCATGATTTACGCCAAGAAGCCTGGCGACGGCAGCGCCCGCGAGCAGGCCGCGAGCTGCCAGCGCGTAATTGGCGGCCTGGCCAACATCGTCCACGAGTACGCCACCAAGCGCTATCGCTCCAACGTGATGAACTGGGGCATGGTGCCCTTCCAGATGGAGGCCGAGCCCAACTTTGAGGTGGGCGATTACGTCTTTGTGCCGGGTATCCGTGCCGCGCTCGATGGCGACCTGAAGGACATCGCCGCCTACGTGGTGCGCGCCGATGGTGCGGTCGAGCAGATTGAGCTCTACATTGCCGATATGACGGCAGAGGAGCGTGCCATCGTCAAGGCCGGCTGCCTGATCAACTACAACAAGTTCAAGGCCGCTGCCGAGTAACTCTGCTGTACGCCCCGGCCACACCTTTCCCTCGTGCTCACGCGCTTCGCGAGGGTCGCCCGAGGGAAAGGTGTGGCAGGGGCTACCGCGACGTTCTCGTTGGGTCTTGAGGGACGCTAATAAATAGACTTGCTTGATGCCGCCTCTGTTATCGGGGCGGCTTCTTTTTGTTGAAAACCACCACAAAGGGGGCAGGCACCTTTGTGGTGGTGGAGACGAGCTCGATGCTGTTGTGATCGTTGAGCGGCATGTTAATGGGCGGCTCTACAGAATTTCATCTGGGCTGGCGGGTTTGGTTGTTTTGGGGATGCCGAGTTTGGATGACGCGAAATCGTCAACATTGTCCTTAATTCCGTCTTTGGTGTAGACAGTGACCATATAGGTGCTGTGTCCGAATTCGCCCTTGTCGCGTGTTGCCCAGGCATCCCAGTAGGCGGCCCCGTTTCGCCCTTTGATTTTTCCGACACGGCGGAGTTCTGTTCGCTTTAATTTCTGGTTGCTATAGATGGTTCGACCGGCCTCCTCGGTGAGCCCGCACTGTCCAAGCATCTTGTCGAGGACTTGGTTCATGTGGCGCTCATCGGTGTTTGGTGCGTAGTCGTAGGCGAGGGTGATGAAGTCGAGTGGCTGGTCGTCGATTAGATAGTTTAGCGTCTGAGGTCCAAGGCAGAAATAGGGGGAGCATCCGTCGATCTGACCGAGCAGTGGCAACTTTGACTGCCAACTTCCGGTGGGAATTCCATCTTCGTAAAACACGCCGCGACAGATAAAGGAGAGCGAGGTGGCACGCGAGCCGGCGTCGACCATTCCGCATAAATCGAAGGGCGAGGTGATACCAAGGGAAAAGGGCGTGATGACGATAAGGAAGAGCATCACGATGGGTATGGCGAGAATGGCGATGACGTTGCGACCGGTGGAATGAGGCGGCTTCATATGCGCTCCTCGAGACAAAGATCTGTTGAGGATAGGCAGAAATGGATATGTTCAGAGAGCAATTCAAGTTTAATCTCATTGCGCGAGATGGTCGACCGTTAGCGTCGAAAACCACCACAAAGGTGCCTGTCCCCTTTGTGGTGGTGAGGAGCGCGCGGCTTCTTTTGGTAATAGTGTTAGCTGGCGGTATCATTAGTGCAGGTGGCGAAGGTTTGCATTGTGGGGTGTTTTGCCGTGAGCCGTTCTGCCCGTATTGGATTGATTGTCTTGGCGCTTGCGATCGCTGTGGTTGGCGCGGGCGCTGTCGGTATGGCATTTCTACCTGCTGCGGTGACGGAGCCGGTGGTCAAGCCTGTGACTCAATCTGTCGAACTTCTGACCGGCGACGACAAGCCCGAGACCATTACCGTTGATTTTGATGAGCAGCCGGCTGTGCTGGGTATTAGCAATTATCCGCGTATTCAGCTTGGGGCCATGCGCTATACCACGGATACAAGCCTGATCGATAGGGCGTCCGAGCTACTCAAGGGCAAAACATTTAAGCGTTGGTACGGATATGCGTCCTATCGGGCAAAAGCGAACGACATGGTTGGCGGATGCCACTCGTCCATCGAGCTGGACACTGCAAACGGCGCAAAGTTATGTGATGTCTCGTACGATCCGGGCTACGAGGGCAATGAGGGTCCGGGCATCTACATCATGGACGGCGATGTCGCCTATGTCATGGAGGGCGACCAGACCGAGCTCAACGATTTTATGGGTCAGTGTATCCAAGATGCCTATAAACAGACCTGCTTGCCTGACCCGCAGACTGCACGCGATAGTGGGTCTGCCCGTACATGGCTGTTCGAGGATGAGATGCCCTGGACCGTCGAATCGGGAAGTACGGGTTCGGCGAAGGAGTAGAGACCGCGACCACCACAAAGGTGCCTCTTTGTGGTGGTTTTCGGTCTGTCTCGATCTGTAACATCTAGGATCAAAAATGGCTGCTAGATGTTACAGATCGAGACGGTAGTGCGCCTGGGCAGCGGCGGGCTGACATCTCAGTACCCTATCCATCAATCACTCAGAAAATCTTATATATAGAGACTTAGATTTGTGTATAAGATCGCGTAAAGCTGGCAACAATACTTCTCGAACAACGTGAAGCCGCCCCGTAGGGCGGCCGCCCCAAGAGAGGTGATTCCATGAGAATCGATAAGCTAGCAATGACGTCGCGCGAGGCGCTGCAGACCGCCATGAGCACGGCTGCCGATGCACAGGCCGGCGCGGTGGAGCCGATCCACCTGCTGTCTGCCCTGCTCGGTGCCGGCGAGCGCAATATCTCCGTGATCATCGAGCGCATCGGTGCCGACCCGGCTCAGCTCGCACGCTCCACACAAGATGCCATCGACCATGCGCCCAAGGTTTCGGGCGAGGGTCAGCAGATGGGCCTGTCCAACGAGCTCGTTCGCGTGATCGAGAAGGCCGAGAAAAAGGCCACCAAGATGGGCGACAGCTTTGTGGTGACCGAGCATCTGCTGATGGCGCTTGCCGAGGACAAGGGCGAGGCGGGCCGCGTACTGCGCGACGCCGGCGTTACCAAGGAGCGCATCGAGCAGGTCTATGAGGAGCTGCGTGGCGATGACCGCGTGACGTCTGCCGAGGACAAGACCCAGTTTGAGGCGCTGGAGCAGTATGGCCGCAACATCTGCGACCTGGCCCGCGCCGGCAAGCTCGACCCGGTCATCGGCCGTACCGACGAGATCCGTCGTACTATTCAGGTCCTGTCCCGCCGCACCAAGAACAACCCCGTGCTCATCGGCGAGCCGGGCGTCGGCAAGACGGCCATCGTCGAGGGCATCGCCCAGCGTATCGTGGCCGGCGACGTGCCGAGCACCCTGCGCGATCGCGACCTCATCGAGCTCGACATGAGCGCGCTGGTCGCCGGCGCCAAGTACCGCGGCGAGTTCGAGGACCGCTTGAAGGCTGTGCTCAAGGAAGTGCAAAAGTCCGAGGGCAAGGTCATCCTGTTCATCGATGAGCTCCACACCATCGTGGGCGCGGGTGCCACCGAGGGCTCCATGGACGCCGGCAATATCCTCAAGCCGGCGCTCGCTCGTGGCGACCTGCACGCGATCGGCGCGACCACGCTTGACGAATACCGCAAGTACATCGAGAAGGACGCGGCGCTCGCCCGTCGTTTCCAGACCGTTATGGTGAGCGAGCCTACCGTCGAGGACACCATCTCGATCCTGCGTGGCCTCAAGGAGAAGTACGAGATCTTCCACGGCGTGCATATCACCGATAGCGCGCTCGTGGCAGCTGCCGACCTCTCCGATCGCTACATCGCCGACCGCTTCCTGCCCGACAAGGCCATCGACCTGGTCGATGAGGCGGCAAGCCGCCTGCGCATGGAGCTCGACAGCATGCCGGTCGAGATCGATGCCACCACGCGTCAGCTCACCCAGCTGCAGATCGAGGAGCAGGCGCTCATGAAGGAGACCGACGACGCCTCCAAGGAGCGTCTGGAGGCCCTGCGCCAAGAGATTGCCGAGGTCCAAGAAAAGCTCAACGTGCAAAAGGCCGGCTGGCTCAACCAGAAGAACGCCATCGACCACGTGCAGGAGCTCAAGGGGCGGCTCGACGAGGCCAAGAGCGAAGAGGAGCGCGCAACGCGCAATGGCGACCTGGGCCGTGCGTCCGAGCTTCGCTATTCTGTGATCCCGGGTCTGCAGCAGCAGATTCAGGATTCCGAGGCTGCGCTCGAGGCGCAAAAGCAGCAGGACGGCGAGGGCCTCAACGAACAGGTGACCTCCGACGAGATCGCCGAGGTCGTGAGCGCCTGGACCGGTGTGCCCGTGTCCAAGATGATGCAGGGCGAGCTCGACAAGCTCAAGGGCCTGGAGGGCGAGCTGCATAAGCGCGTTATCGGTCAGGACGAGGCCGTCTCCGCTGTAGCCGCGGCCGTGCGTCGCAGCCGTGCGGGTCTCTCCGACCCAGACAAGCCCATCGGCAGCTTCTTCTTCCTGGGCCCCACCGGCGTAGGCAAGACCGAGCTCGCCAAGGCGCTGGCCGAGTGCCTGTTCGATGACGAGCGCGCGCTCGTGCGTATCGACATGTCCGAGTATATGGAGAAGTTCAGCGTCCAGCGTCTGATCGGTGCGCCCCCGGGATACGTGGGCTATGACGAGGGCGGCCAGCTCACCGAGGCCGTGCGCCGTCGTCCCTACTCCGTGATCTTGCTCGACGAGATGGAGAAGGCTCATCCGGATGTCTTTAACGTGCTGCTGCAGGTGCTCGACGACGGCCGTTTGACCGACGGTCAGGGTCGCCAAGTGTCCTTCAAGAACACGATTATCATCATGACGTCCAACGTGGGCTCCAAGGCTATCGCCGATCTGTCCGGCAAGGACGAGGAGGAGATGCGCCATCAGGTTGACGGGGCCATGGCTCAAACCTTCCGCCCCGAGTTCCTCAACCGTATCGACGATATCGTGGTGTTCCATCCGCTCGGCATGGCGCAGATCGAGAAGATCGTCGACATCCAGCTCGCCGACGTCCGCGCGCGTCTGGCCAAGGAGCGCATGACGCTGGCCATCACCCCGGCGGCCAAGCAGATGCTCGCCGTGGGCGGCCTGGACCCGGTCTTTGGTGCCCGTCCGCTCAAGCGTCTCGTGCAGCGCGAGGTCGTGGATGCCATTGCCGCCGCCATCATCGACGGTACGGTGCGCGAGGGCGATCAGGTGACGGTCGATGTCGACAAGGACGGCGGCTTTACCGTCGTGTGCGACAACACGCCGGCGGCCACCTACGAAGTCCCCGACGCCGAGTAGATTTTGGGCCGGCTTTAAAACCGCCCCTCATCGCAAAACGCCAAGGGCGGCGGATCCAATCGGGTCCGCCGCCCTTTTTCGTGCGACAATCGATGGTGTTGAACGTGAGTACATGGCAAGGAGCTATGCAGATGACAGACAAGAACAAGACGAACACGCCGGCGACCGATGCCGCACCCGCCGCACCTAAGCCTGCGCCTAAACCGGCGCCCAAGCCGCGCGACCCCTATATCCGTGCCGAGAACGAGGATGACGACGGCTACGATCCTTATAGCGATCGTCGCCCCGAGCGCGAGCCCCTCTTCGAAGCCGACCCCTGGCGCTAAGTAGCTCATTTGGGACGTGTCTCTATGGTTTTGTCAACCGCGTGCTTCGCGCCATTTCGGCA
>CATXLW010000047.1:0-10850 GCA_958371715.1 uncultured Collinsella sp. | reverse complement strand
TGCCGAAATGGCGCGAAGCACGCGGTTGACAAAACCATAGAGACACGTCCCAAATTGACTACTTTGGGACGGGGCACTGCCCGGATACGCCCGGGGATAGCCTGCGGGCGCCGCGCAGCCGCCTAGGCGGTATATGCGATTGTCGCCTTGACGGCATGGCGCCAGCCGGCGATCTTTTTGGCTCGTTCGTCGGCAGACATGGCAGGCTCCACGATGCCGCGGGCGCCGTAGACGTCAACGACGTCGCGCGTGTACATGCCCAGCGCAATGCCGCAGGCCCAGGCCGCGCCCAGACCGCTCATCTCGTCGTTGCTCGCAATGCGGATGGGCGAGCCGACCAGATCGCTCTCAAACTGCATCAGGTACGCATCGCGCGTGGGACCGCCATCAACACGAAGCTCGGAAAGCGCCGCGCCCGAATCCTCGACCATCGCATCGATCACGTCGAAAATCTGGTAGGCGATCGACTCATCGGCGGCCTTTACGAACTCCGCACGGCCCGTGGTGCGCGTCATGCCAAAGACGCAGCCCTCGGCGTCGCTCGCCCAATGCGGCGCGCCCAGGCCGGTAAACGCCGGCACAAAGTAGACGCGGCTCGCCGGATTGGCGGCGTAGCACAGGTCGGTGACTTCCTCGGGATTGTTGATGAGCTCCAGGTCGTCGCGCAGCCAGGTCTTGACGGCGCCGGCGTAGCTCACGTTGCCCTCGAGCACATACTCGGTCACACCGTCCATACGCCATGCGAGCGAGCTAGAAAGCCCGTGCGAGCTGGCGACGAACTCGTTGCCAACGTTCATCATGACCGAGCTGCCGGTGCCATAGGTCGCCTTGGCCATGCCGCGGCTATGGCAGCCCTGGGCAAACAAGGCCGCATGGCTGTCGCCCAGCACGCCGTGCACCGGCACGGGCGCCGGCAAAAAGCCGCCCAGGTCCGTTGTGCCGAACAGGCCATCGGAATCGGTCACCTGCGGCAGGCAGGCAGGATCGACACCAAAAGCCTCGCACACCGGCTCGCTCCAGCAGCCACGGCGCAGGTCAAAGAGCTGCGTGCGGCTGGCATTGGACCAGTCGCAGCGGAACTCCGCGCCGCCCGTGAGCGTCCAGACCACCCAGGCATCGATGGTGCCCAGGCACAGCTCGCCCGCTGCAGCGGCCTCGGCAGCCGCGGGAACGTTCGCGAGGATCCAAGCCATCTTGCCCGCCGGGTAGTAGGGCGAGAGCACCAGGCCCGTCGTGTCACGCACCAGCTCGGCCACGCCCTCGCGCGCGGCCAGCTCGTCGCACAGCTCGCGGGCACGGGCGCACTGCCACACCACGGCGTCGCACAGCGGCTCGCCCGTCGTACGGTTCCAGACAACGGTGGTCTCGCGCTGGTTAGAGATGCCAATGCCGGCGATGTCGGCCGGATCGACCCCGGTCTCCTCCACCACGGCACGCGCCACGGCCAGCACGTTGGCGGCAATCTCGGCCGGATCATGGCTCACCCAGCCGGCCTCGTTGACAATCTGGCGATGCGAGCGGTCGGCGCGATGGATCAGATGGCCGCCCTCGTCCACCAGCAGCGCCTTCGTGCCCTGCGTGGATTGATCGATTCCGATGATGTAGCGGCCCATGGCCACCCCTTTCAAAACGAATGTGACAAAGGGACTGTCCCTTTGTCACATTCCAGTTACTCTGCAGGCAGGAACTCGGCGACCGTCTTTGCGATTCCCTCGCCCGTCAGGCCGTAGTGCGCAAAGACCTCGGGGCTCGTGCCGGTGATGACCGGCGCATCGGGCAGGCTCAGGCACTTGACCGGACGCGGGCAATGCTCGCCCACCACCTGCGCGACCATGGAACCCAGGCCGCCAAAGGGGCTATGCTCTTCGACGGTCACAACGGCACGCGTGGCGCCGGCGGCCTCGATCACGGCCTCGGCGTCGAGCGGTTTGACGCAGTACATGTCGAGCACCGTTGCCGAGATGCCCTGCTCGGCCAGCAGATCGGCGGCGTCCACGGCATGACGGACCATCTCGCCGGTGGCGACAATCGTCACATCGGTGCCGCGACGCACCCAGGTGGCGCGGTCCATCTGGAACGGGCACTCGTCCTCGGTGTACACGTCCTCGACCGGGTTGCGGCCCACGCGGATGTAGGCCGGCTTGTTGTCGGCAACCAGGGCGCGCACGAGCTCGGCGGTCTGGAAGCGGTCGCTCGGCAGATACACGCGCATGTTGGGAATCGCGCTCATGGCGGCGATATCCTGCGCGGAGTGATGGCTCATGCCCAAGGCGCCGTAGGAAACGCCGCCCGAAATGCCGATGAGCTTGACGTTGGTATTGGAGTACGAAACATCGACCTTGCACTGCTCATACGAGCGCGTGGTCACAAAGGACGCCGGCGAGGCGGCCCAGGCCTTCTTGCCGCACGAAGCCATGCCGGCGGCGATGCTCACCAGGTCCTGCTCGGCGATGCCGACCTCGACGGACTGCTGGGGATACTGATCGAAGAACGGCGTGAGCGATGCGGAGCCGCGGGAGTCGGAGCACAGGACGACGATGTCCTTATCGGTCTTGGCGGCCTCGAGCAGCGTGTCGCAGATAACCTTGCGGTTGGCGATCTTGTTAGCCATTGATGGCCTCCTTATGGGCAGCGAAATCGGCGATGATCTGGGCATATTCCTCGTCGTTGGGCAGGTGATGATGCCAGCCGGCCTTGTCCTCCATAACGGGCGAGCCATAGCCCTTCACCGTGTTGAGGATGATGACCGTAGGCTTTCCCTTAGTCTCGGCCGCAAGCGTCAGCGCGGCGTCGATGGCCTGGACGTCGTTGCCCGGAATGGAGAGCACGTTCCAACCGAAGGCGGCCCAGCGCTCCTCCTGCGAGTCCTGCTTCATGACGTCCTCGGTGCTGCCGCTAATCTGCAGGCGGTTGCGATCCACGAGCGCGCACAGGTTATCGAGCTGGTAGTTGCCGCCGCTCATGGCGCCCTCCCAGACCGAGCCCTCGGCAAGCTCGCCGTCGCCCATGATGGTGTAGACGCGGTAGCCGCGGCCGTCCATCTTGCCGGCAAGCGCCATGCCGACGGCCACGGGCAGGCCATGGCCCAGCGAACCGGAGTTCATCTCGATGCCCTTGAGCTTGTTGTTGGGGTGGCCGATGTAGGGGCTGCCGAACTTAGAGAAGCGGGCCTTGACGTCATCGAGGTCCAGATAGCCCTCGTGGCAGAGCACCGCGTAGTAGGCCTCCATGGCATGGCCCTTGGAGAGCACGAAGCGATCGCGATTGGGATCGTCGACGGTCTCGGGCGAAATGTTGAGGTGGTTGGCATAGAGGGTCATGAGGGCGTCGATCACCGACATGTCGCCGCCGATGTGGCCGCCGGCGCCAGCCATGATGATATCGACGCAATCGCGGCGAAGGTCCCAACGCAGGGACTCAAGCTCTTCGATAGTTGCCATTTCTACTCTCCTCGCAGGTAAGCTTTGACGTCTTCTTCGATGGGGTCGTACAGGTCGGGGGCAATGCCAATGTACTTGCACGCCTCGTAGAGCACCGGCACCACGTTGGCGTGAATGGCGACGCAGTGGTGGATGTAGGGACCCTCGACGATCTTGGCCTCGAGGCGCTTGAGGTTTTCGACCTCGACCCACAGGTAGGTGCCCATGCCGGCCGGGCCGTCGATGCCGCGGGCGTTGCCCAACAGCAGCGAGTACTCGCCGTTGTCGCCGTCAAAGCGGGCAAGGGTGAGGTCGCCATGCTTGGCCTCGGCCGTCAGTGCGCCGGGGTGATCGAAGGCCAGCGGGTAGGTGAGCTTGGGCTTGACGGCCGCGCAGCTGCAGGGCCAGGGGCCGCAGTGCTGCAGCAGCTCGCCGTTCTCGTTATCGGGATGACGCACGGTCCAGTCGGCGAACATGCCGCGGTGACGGCCCAGGTCGGCGGCCTCGACCATCAGCGCGGTGATGGCGCCGTGGATATCGGTCTCGCACACGACGGGGATACCCATCTCGTTGAGGATGGCGTTGGCGGCGCAGGGCATAATGCCCAGCTCGTCCTGCAGGGCGTTCCAGCACTGGATGGCACCGGCGTTGCAGCCGTACTTCTCGACCAGGCGCTTCATGGCAATGGCAAGTCCTGCGACCGCGGGGACCTTGTCCTCGGGAATGCAGATCTCAAAGCTGTCGTTGATGTGGGCAAGCATGGCGGCCATGGCCTGCTCGTCGGCCTGGGCGTCGCGCACAGCCTGGACAAGCTCGGTCATGGGGATGGGCGAAAGCTGGATGTTGAACTTCTCGAGCAGCTCGCCCTCGTTGCACATGGTCGACCAGAAGTCGAACGGGCGGGTGGCCATCTGCAGGATGCGGGTGTGCTTGAAGGTCTTGACCACGTTGCACACGGCCAAGAAGTCCCAGACGCCGCGCTCGAACTCGGGGTCGGTCAGGCGGCAGTTGGTCATGTAGGTGAAGGGGACCTGGAAGCGGCGCAGGACCTTGCCGGTGGCGAACAGGCCGCACTGGCTATCGCGCAGGCGGGTGCCGTCGGGCTCGGGGCGCTCGTCGCGCGGACCCCACAGCAGCACGGGCAGGCCGAGCTCGCGGGCAAGGCGGGCGCAAACGTACTCGGTGCCAAAGTTGGCGTGGCACAGCATGATGCCGTCGACGCCCTCGGCGCGGAACTTTTTGACGATAGGCTCGATATGGCTGTCGTCGAACAGCAGACCCTCGTCGTTGATGTCGTCGATATCCACGATGTCGACGCCGATCTCGCGCAGGCGATCAGCCGTAAGGCCGCGATACTTGATCGCATCCGGCGCGCTAAAGATGCTGCGGCGCGTGGGCACAAAGCCGAGCTTGATCTTATCCATGTACGTCCTCCCCTAATCACATGTTCAGTAAACAGATGCGTGTTTCGTTTTGTTCTGTTTACTAAATGTTTTACTCTTCTGTTTAGAAGTTTAGCGCGAAATACCCGTAGACGGTAGAGAAATCAGCCTAAACGGTATGTAAACAAACTGAACATACAAGGGCAACAAAAAGAGGGCCCCGTAGGACCCTCTCTCTTGGTAGCGTCATATATGGTTGCCTTTGGCGGACTTTTCCGCTCTGAGGTCTGGCGCCGTTCTGCCTAGATTTCGCGCACGCTCTGGCGCTCGACAAAATAGGTCGATACGGCCGTTTTGCAGGTATAGCTCTTGGGATTGCGGATGTTGCCCACCAGGCGGCGCACCGCGATCTCGCCCACCTCGTGCTTGGGAACGTGCACCGTGGTGAGCGGCGGGTTGGAGAAGGCACCCAGAGATAGGTCGTCAAAGCCGATGATCGAGACATCGTCGGGCACACGTATGCCGTGCTCGTTGAGCGCGCGCATGGCACCCACGGCGAGCACGTCGTTCTCGGCAAAGAAAGCCGTCGGCAGGTCGTCGTGCGAGACGCTGTCGAGCCACACGCCCATGTCGCGATAGGCACCCTCGAGCGTGGTGCCCAACGTGACACGCCATGCCGGATTGGCCTCGAGGCCCGCGTCCTCAAGCGCTTGGCGATAGCCGCGCTCGCGATCCTTAAAGTTGCGAATACGAAGGTCGCCCGCCAGATAGCCGATCTGCTTGTGGCCTTTCTCGATAAGGTAGTCCACGGCGCGCAGCACCGAATCGGTGTTGGCAATGACCACGGCGTCGAAATACTGGCGATCGCTCCAGCCATCGAGCACAATCAGGTGGGCGGCGGCGTTAGCGAACAGGGCGTAGTCCTCCTCGCCCAACTCCGTACCCATTAGCACAATGGCGGCGGACGGATCGGCGATCAGGCCCTCGACCTGCGGGCGCACGGCGTCCAGGTCGCTAAAGTCGAGCGAGACAAAGCTCGTGCTCATGCCGTGGCGACGCGCCTGACGCTCCACGCCCTCAATAACCGCGGGATGGAAGGTGCTCTCGTCCAGGATGGCACCCGTCTTGCGCGCAAGCACGAACTGGATACTCTCGAGCTGCGTCGACTGCTGGTATCCGAGCGATTGTGCGCACTCCAGGATGACCTTGGCGGTCTCCTCGCTCACGCTGCGCTTGCGGTTGAGCGCGTTGGACACGGTCGCAGGCGAAAAACCGGTGATGCGGCTGATCTCGCGAACACTTGCTTTAGCCATTGTTCCCCCTAGTAACGGTCGCGGTCGAGCATCGTGGCCTGACCGCCCCGTGACTCGATAACTAAACGACCGCAAATTCAATCTAAACAGAATAGTAAATGTTTAATAGCTAGTTTAGCCTGTTGTCAAGCAAAGTGGTGCGACTATTCCCCCAACGGGCACATTTACTCGGTAGCTAAAAAAGCCCCGTCCCAAATTGACTACATGGGGCGGGGCGTGAAAAACATTTAGCCCAGGACGCGGGCCATACGCGCCTTGAACTCGGACAGAAAGCGCGGGGCGTCGACGGTCAGCGCCACGAGTGCGCTCTTGTCGGGATCGGCCACACGGCGCTCATCGCAGATGGTGCGGCCGCGATACTCGCCAAGCAGGTCGATGCGCAAGTTACAGCCGAGCGCGCCCACGAGCGTGGGGTCAATCGCCACGGCGACGGCAAGCGGATCGTGCAGCGCGCAGCCACCCAGGTAGGAGGCGTTCATCTCGTACGAGCCAATGTAGTGCTCCACCATGCTCGCAAACGCGCAACCGGCCATGGTGCCCGAGCCCGTCCAGCCGGCAATGTCGCGACGCGTGAGCACCACGCGATGCGTCACATCCAGCCCCACCATAGTGAGCTTGCGGCCCGAACGCAGCACGGCATCGGCCGCCTCGGGATCACTTGCCATGTTGGCCTCGGCGCCCGCGCTCACGTTTCCGGGCACGGTGAGCGCACCGCCCATCACGACCACGCGACCGATAGACATCATCGCCGCCGCATCGCGCTCCAAGGCAAGTGCCAGGTTGGAGAGCGGGCCGGTCGCAACGTAGACCAGATTGGGACCATAGGTGCGCGCAGCATCAATCAGGTAATCGACCGCCGCGTTACCGTCGGCCGACGTCGCCCCCACCGGCTCGTACGGCGACGCGGGCACGCTCGCCCCGCCAATGCCGTTCTTGCCGTGAATGAGCGTGGTGGACGCCGGCGGTGTATAGGGCTCAGTCGCCTTAATGGGACGATCGGCGCCCAGGTACACCGGCACCTCGGGACGACCCAACAGGTCGAGCACCGCCAGGCAGTTGTGCGCCGATTGCTCGACGCGCACGTTGCCAAAGCACGTGGTGATGCCCACGAGCTCCACCTCGGGGCTCGCGATGGCATAGGCCAGCGCCATCGCATCGTCCACACCCATATCCAGATCAAGGATCAGCTTCTTGGTTGCCATTGTTCTACTCCGCTTCTCCGTCTTTATCGTTTAACCAAACCAATGTTCAACTTCGGCGCGCGTGGGAATCGATTGCTGAGCGCCCAGACGCGACACCGTCACCGCCGAGGCGCGAGCGCCCGCGACCATGCACTCAAAGAGCGGCAAACCCTCTAGACGAGCCGCCGCCAACGCGCCGATAAACGTATCGCCGGCCGCCGTGGTGTCGACCACCGACCTCGAAAGCGCCGGCATGTGCAGCAGCTCGCCGTCATCACCGAGCGTAACCGAGCCGGCACCGCCCAGCGTAATGACCGCGGCGCCAGCGCCTTTGCCGAGCAGGGCGTTGAGCGCTTCGACACAACTCGCGTCATCTGTGGGCAGAATGCCCGTCAGCGCCTGGCATTCGGTCTCGTTGGGGCAAACCAAGTCGACCGCAGGCCACACTCCCGCCGGTAGATCGCAGGCCGGCGCGGGGTTAAAGACCGTATAGAACCCCAGCTCGTGAGCGCAAACAAGCGCCTTGGCAGTCGCCACGAGGTCACATTCGCCCTGGGCGATAAAGACGCTTCCGGCAGCCGGGGCAATCTCTCTGGCGCCTCCGTCGAGCCCGTCGGCCACCAGGTGCCTCAGCGCACAGGCCACATCATCGCCTGTAAGCGCATGGTTGGCACCCGGCGACAGCACGATACGGTTGTCGCTCTCGCAGCGGATGATGGTCGCCGTGCCCGTCTCCACGTCGTCGCGCCGCGCCACGAACTCAACGCCCACGCCGGCATCCCGAAGTCCCGCCACCAGCGCATCGCCAAACGCATCGCGCCCGACCGCGCCGATCATGCACGTGCGCGCACCCATGCGCGCGGCGGCGACGGCCTGGTTAGCGCCCTTACCACCGGCATTGGTGATAAAACCGCTGCCACCGACGGTCTCGCCCGCGCGCGGCATGCGCTCGCACGCCACCGAAAGGTCCATGTTCATGCTGCCGAACACCGCAACAATGCCGTTGTCTGCCATGGAAACCTCCTCGTCTGCAGGCCTTACGCCCACCGTCGGCGTCGATCGTGCGCTCTCGCACCTCTATAACTTTAGTTCACTTTGATGTGAACGCACCCTTGAGGTTGCGCCAGCAGCAAGCATTCACAGGAGCAGGCAGCTACAATGAATATGTGCCGATTATTCTCGTCATTGGATGATGTTTTATGGAGCAATTCCCACAATCGAGCCCACGCGGCCCGCGCCGCGCGCCTGATAACGAGGCGCCGCACGAACGCCCGCACGCCGACCGCCGCACCGGCGAGTCGCGACGCGGCCCGAGCCCGCATCGAACGCCCACCAACAAGGGTGCCTATGCAGCCAAGACCAACACCGGCGCCACACGCTCGTCCGCTACCGACCAGCAGGCGACCGCTCGCCCCAAATCTCGTTACATCCCTGCCCTTGACGGCCTGCGCACGCTTGCCGTCGTCGCAGTGGTGCTCTATCACCTCAACCTCACGTGGGCTCAGGGCGGCCTGCTTGGCGTCACGATCTTCTTTGTGCTTTCGGGCTATCTGATCACGCGCTTGCTGCTCAACGAAGTCGCTAAGACCGGCCGCATCGACCTCAAGAGCTTCTGGATCCGCCGCATCCGTCGCCTGGTCCCCGCCGTGGTAACGGTAGTGTTCGTGACCTGCGCGCTGTGTACCATCTTTAACCACGTGATGCTCACCAAGATGCGCCCCGACATTCTGCCGTCGCTGCTGTTCTTCAACAACTGGTGGCAGATTGCCCAAAACGTCTCGTACTTCAATGCTCTGGGCGATCCCTCGCCGCTTACGCACTTTTGGTCGCTCGCCATCGAGGAACAATTCTACCTGGTTTGGCCACCGCTGCTGTTTGCCATGGTGTCCATGCATGTGAGCAAACCCAACACGCGCCGTGTGGTCCTGGGACTCGCAGCGGTATCCGCCCTTGCCATGATGGTGCTCTACAACCCTGCCGCCGACCCCAGCCGCGTGTACTACGGCACCGACACCCGCGTGTTCTCGCTGCTGCTGGGCGCCTGGATGGCCTTTATCCCCGATTGCGACCTGGCACCGGTGCGTCTCGCTCATCGTTTGGGGCTCAATCGCCTGGCTGGCGCCGCCAAGCACGGCAAGAACGCCGAAAGCAAGCATGACGCTACGACCGACGGCGCAGCCGAGACCGTCCCGACTCAGCCGAGTACGCTCGTGCGTTTTTGGTCCTCACCTGCATCCATCGATGTGTTGGGCGTCGTGGGTCTGGTTGGCCTTGCCGCCATGGTCGCGCTCACCAACGGCTACACCGCGTTCCAGTATCGCGGCGGCACGCTGTTATGCTCCATCCTCACGCTCATGGTCATCGCGGCCTGCGTGCAGCCCCAGGGAATGGTTGCCCGCGCACTGTCCGCCGAGCCGCTCGTGTGGGTTGGCAAGCGCTCGTACAGCATCTACCTGTGGCACTATCCGCTACTGTTGCTCATGAACCCGGTCGCCAACATCAACGATACGCCGTGGTGGCAGTACATTTTGCAGGTGTTGTTGGTGGTCGCCGTAGCCGAATGCTCATATCGCTTTATCGAGACGCCGTTTAGAAAGGGCGCCTTTGGGCGCACCGTATCCGAGTTCCGCAACGGCACCACCACGCCCACCAACTGGGCGCGCGCGCACGTCCCTGTCTGCGCAGCCTGCGCTGTCGTGTTGGTCGTTGCACTGGGCGGCCTGGTCTTTGTGCCCGAGACGTCTGCACTGAGCGGTGAGGGCGCCGAAGTCCTCAACAAGGAAGCCAAGAACACCGCGCCAACGGACCAACAGGCAGCCGACGACACCGACAAGGACAACGACGGCTTCCCCGATGGCTCCTACGACCTGCTGATGATCGGTGACTCCGTGTCGCTGCGCGCCGTCGATTCCTTTGACGGCGTGTTCCCCCACAGTCACATCGATGCCGAAAAGGGCCGCCAGTTTGATGCGGGCCGCGCGACATTTGAGGGCTATCTCCAACAGAACCTTGCCGGCAAGATCGTGGTCTTTGCGCTGGGAACCAATGGCTTGGTAACCGACGACCAGATCGACGCCATCATGACCGATGCAGGAGATAAGCGTATTGTGGTGTTTGTGAACACGCGCAGCCCGCAGCCGTGGGTTGGCTCTACCAACCAGGCCATCGCCAACGCCGCCACGCGCTACAAGAACGTGCGCGTTATCGACTGGTACGGATACAGTGCCAATCGCAACGACCTGTTCGATGGCGATGGCACGCACCTGTCGACCACTGGCGTGACTGAGTACCTCAACTTGATCCACGATGCAGTCAAGAAGGACCTGCCCGTGCATCCCGAGGATCACGTCAACGATCCGCAGCCGGCGGCCGTCAAGTCTGCCACCGACGCGCTCGTCAATGCGCTCGCTCTCAAGCCGCACAAGCTGGGCACCGACAAGTAACCTGCAGCGCAAACTTCCCACATCCGGAGGGGGGGGCAGCCCCCGGCTGCACCCCCCCCCGCAGGTTGTGGCGGTGCTTGTGGGGCGGCACCCACGGGCACGACGGGCCCCC
>CATXLW010000046.1:0-11430 GCA_958371715.1 uncultured Collinsella sp. | reverse complement strand
CGTACATGTACGGATGAATATGGGAGGTGTTCGGATGAAGTTGCCAATCAAGGGGAAGCCCAAAGCGTGCTTTTCTCCTAATCGAACTGGCAACTCGCTTCAACGCGGTCTTGTTCTTGTCCTCGTTGTATACCAAAACAAAGACGCAGTGCTCGCGAAACCATCTCGTCCTCTTTCCCCACAGGTCCGAGCAGATCAAAACGCTGTCCTTGCACTTCTCGATGAGGGCGTCCCTTTGGCCAAGATTGATACCAAGCTCTTCGTCATCCTTGGGATTGAGCCTCTTCCCCAGCGTCTCCTTCAGACTGCCGTTCTTAAATTCGACTAGATATAACGTTTCCCGGTCGCAATACAGCGCATCGGCGGAGCGCGGGAGTTGCATCCACCTATTGACCTTTTTGCAGTAGCATTCTTTAACAGAGTCAAAATTGACAACAGGGAAATCGTCATCCACAAGAGAGACGCTCCCGTCTCTGGATGTTTTGGAGATGGTCGACGTGCAGTCCCTTAGGATACAGGTCCTGCAACGGGAGCAACCATCGCTGCCATCTGGCACCGCGGGAGAGTTCGGATGAGGGCAGGAGGCGCACAGGTCGCTACTCAAGGCCGTACTCCTCCCTCTCAAGCGTATCAAAAGGAGCCGCCAGCTTCTCGTAGGCGACCTCAGTCGAGCCGGTTATATCGGCAAAGCGAGAGCGTCCATCAGTGCAGGTCTCCGCAAGATAATATGAGCACAATCCATCAACAGCGTGCTTCTTAGAATACACTTCGATCGCATTCAGGAAATATGGACTATGGGTGCTCATTAAGACGTGCATCCCGAGCTCTTTCTGGAGCAGCACGATTATCTCGGCGAAGGCCAGCTGCCATGCAGGATGAAGATGAATCTCGGGTTCATCGAGGATAATAGTCCCTCCGGCATCTAGCGCGCCGGACTTCAAGAGCACCTTCATGATGGCGAACGTCTTCAAGCCAGCAGAAAGGTTCCCAGGCTCCAACCCCCGAGCGAAGCCCTCTTCGAGATACGTAAGGTGACCGCGACTTTCGCTCCTCTCGAAATGCCCCGGACATAAGGAGGAAACCTTGTCCATGAGAACCTTCAGGTGTCGCTCCTTCGCGATCTCTTCGAACAGCGAGGACTCGCTGTCATCGTTACGGATGGTCGCCTGAATCAAATCTTGCCGCAGCTCCTCCTGGTGTCCAAGGAGGGGCTTGAACCGAAAAGCGGGGCCGTAGGGTCCTCCGAGAGAATCGATCAGGAACGGGTCGTCCAGATAATGCGCCCTGAATCGCAAAACCCTCCTATCGTGCACCTCCGCCACCTCGTCACTTGCAACCGAGAAAACCGTAGATGCGTCCTTTATCTGGAGTTCGACCTTCCCGGGCTCTTCGCCGAAAACCGAATTGATCTGGCCGTTGAACTCGCTTCGGAACCTGTTTGTCGCAATCGCACGAAATACCTCATCATCGGAGATATCCATGATCTCGATAATCTGATCGGCAACTCCTGCTACGCCATTCGTGAAATCGGATTCGATCTCACGGGAGATCTCCTCCCCGTAATACTCCTTTATCTCATCAATAAGCTCGTCCCTCGTGCACTCGCCCGAAAAAACCCTGTCGATGAAACTATTCATTCTTCCAGCAGTTCGCCTGTGGCGAGACGTGGAGTCGAGAGGGCTTCCCACATATGCCTTCCTGATGGCGCGCTCAACACTATTGCGCCTCATGCGGTCGATTTTGTTCTCCGAATCGGACATGCTGTTGAAGGCCGCATAAAGCGCTTTTCCAACCGTGCTTTTCCCCGTCCCGTTCTCCCCGGCGATCACGGCAATACCATTAATCTCGATATCGGCCTCAGCGACCCTGCCGATGTTTTTCATCTTGATTTTCAATGCATATCACCAGCTCTAAACTCGCGAGACTCAATAGCTCGATTATCGCACAGAGAGATCGACTTCTCGAGGACTCCCTAAATGGAACGCGCGGTGAGGACATGGCTCGCCGCCGTCCGCTTCGCGTTCGCGCGGGGGAAGGTGACGACCAGGGACCTCTCCGGGCTCATCGAGAGGAGCGCCAGATTCTCCTCGTCCATTTGAACTGTATCGTATTCAAGGACACTTGACTTAGAGGAATGGCGTTGAGCGGCGATAATCGTTTCAGCGCCAAAAAGAAAGGAGTGTCAGTCATGGCAGACGGGCCCTCCTACACAGCGGGGTACCGCGCCGAGGCCGCAGACTTCGCCGCCGCGTCGGGGAAGCCCATCGCCCAAGTGGCAGCCGACCTCGGCATCAACGAGAAGACCCTGGGAAGATGGGTGACGGTCAGGAAGAAGGAGCTGACCAACCACCCGGTCGCGGCGGCCGCAAGTGCATGCGCGAGCTCGAGCCCGAGAACGAGCTCCTAAAAGGCCCCGACCTCACATTGGAGGCCGGGGCCCGTAGATTTTGGAATATGCCTAGAAATCTACCGCGGTTGAGTGCTACTCGGCGTCGGCGAAGCCGTTGGGGTTGTGGCTCTGCCAGTTCCAGCTATCGCGGCACATGTCCGCGATGTCGTACTGGGCCTTCCAGCCCATCATGCGCTCGGCCTTGGAGGCGTCGCACCAGTTGGCGGCGATGTCGCCGGCACGGCGCTCGCGGATCACATAGGGCAGCTCCTTGCCGCAGGCCTTGGAGAAGGCGGCGACGACCTCGAGTACCGAGGTGCCGGTGCCGGTGCCCAGGTTAAAGATCTCGACGCCGGTCTTGCCGTTCATCCAGTTAAGGGCGGCAACGTGACCAGATGCCAGGTCGCACACGTGGATGTAGTCGCGCACGCCGGTGCCGTCGGGGGTGGGGTAATCGTTGCCAAAGACCTGAACGGCCTCGAGCTTACCGACGGCGACCTGGGCGACGTAAGGCACCAGGTTGTTGGGGATACCCTTGGGATCCTCGCCGATCAGGCCCGACGGATGGGCGCCGATGGGATTGAAATAACGGAGCAGCACGACGTCCCACTCGGGGTCGGCGGTGTGGACGTCCATGAGGATCTGCTCGATCATCCACTTGGTCCAACCATAGGGGTTGGTCGCGGGCTTCTTGGGGTCCTCTTCGGTGACGGGCGGATTGTCCGGATCGCCGTAGACGGTCGAGGAGCTCGAGAAGATGATGGACTTGCAGCCGTGGTTGCGCATGACATCGATGAGCACCAGGGTGTTCTCGATATTGTTGTGGTAGTACTCGACGGGCTTGCTCACCGATTCGCCGACGGCCTTAAAGCCGGCAAAGTGGATGACGCGGTCGATCTGATGGGTATCGAAGATCTTGTTCATCGCATCGCGGTCGAGCACGTTGGCCTCGTAGAAGGTGAGGTTCTTGGCGGCCTCATCGCCCACGATGGTCTTGACGCGGTCGATGGCAACGGCGCTGGAGTTGGAGAGGTCATCGACGACGACAACCTGGTAGCCACCCTCGAGCAGCTGAACGACGGTGTGCGAGCCGATAAAGCCGGCGCCGCCGGTAACGAGGACGCAGGTGTCTTTGGGGTCGAGTGCTTTGGACATGTAGTCTCCTATCGAATCAGGAACACTTCTTGAGGGGAGTATAGCGCAGCTGGGGGCGCCCAAAACACGCGGGGCAGGAAAACCAGAGGATTGATGTTAACGTACTCATAGGGTGTTATTTGCATAATCCTTACCTTTCGTGTGGGGCGTATTTGCGAGCCGCTGACCATGCTTTTCCAGCCGTTCGTGGAAATAGTTGGGACAAGCGCGATGTGCGTTAATATGTTTGAGTTGAGCGACATATAAATAAGCATGTAACGGAGTACATATGTCACCGAACAACGATTCCATCTTTACGCAGGAGCTTTCGCGCCGCACTGCCCTTAAGGCTCTTTTCGGCGCCGCTTCCGCGGCTGTTCTTTTTGGCCTGCCCGCCCGCGCCCATGCGGCGGAGGCTTCCAAAGAAACCACCGATAAATTGAATGCCGCCCAGGCCCAGCTCGACGAGGTTCAGGCCCAGCTCGACAGCATCGCAAATGAGTATGCGGCGCTGGCCAACAAGAATGCCCAGACCCTCAACGACATCGAGAATGTCCAGGGCAAGATTGACGACACGCAGGCCCAGATCGATGAAAAGAAGGCCGAGCTCAAGAAGAAGCGCAACGACCTTTCCGATCGCGTGGCCGCCAGCTACAAGTCCGGCGGCACGAACATCCTGTCGCTGCTGCTGGCCTCTGGCTCGTTTGAGGAACTCGTCGCCAACGCGCATTACGTTGAGAAGATCAACAAGAGCGACCGCGATGCCATCGAGGATATCCAGACGATTCAGGCTGAGCTCGACGCACAGAAGACCGAGCTCGAATCACAAAAGGCCGACCTGGAGAAACTCAAGGACCAGCAGACGGCTCAGATGCAGGATATGCAGGCCAAGCAGCAAGAAGTCCAGACCGTGCTGAACGGTCTTTCCGACGACGTCAAGGAACTCATGGCTCAGCGCGATTCCGAGATCCTCGCTGCCGCCCAGGCTGAGGAGGCCGCTAGGAAGGCGGCTGCGGCAGCCGCGGCCTCTGCGAACACGGGCTCTTCTTCGGGTGGCTCGAGCTCGGGTGGCGGCTCGTATGCCGGCGGCACCCCGCAACAGACGGGCGGTTCGGGCAAGCAGCAGGCCGTCGTCAATGCGTGCTACTCGACGCCTTCTCCCGGCCAGGGCTGGTGTGCTGCCTGGGTTACCAACGTCTTCCGCAATGCCGGCGTGGGCTATTTTGGCGGCAACGCGTGTGACATGTTCAACGCCTGGTGCTATAGCTCCGACCGCTCGGCGCTGCAGGTGGGCATGATCGTGGCCGATTCCTCGCACAGCGGCACGGGTGCTCCGGGCCTTATCTACGGTCATGTGGGTATCTACGTTGGCGGCGGCATCGTAATGAGCAACGAGGGCGCCATTACGTCTAAGTCGCTTGATTCGTTTATTAGCTTCTATGGTACTGGCTCTGGCGTGCGTTGGGGCTGGCTTGGCGGTATTGCGCTGTCGTAACGCAAGTTGGGCCGGGACTGTCCGAGAGGCATAAGGTTGCCTGCTCGGACAGTCCTGCTCGCACGGAGAGCACATTAAGTGCTCTCCGGCTCGTGCGGAACTCGCGATCAACCTTATGCCTCTCGGACAGTCCCGGCCCTCTTGGGTTCGGGGCGCGACACACCGGACTGGTTGTCTGAATTAAAGAAAGTGAAGGCCCCTTTCGGGGCCTTCTTTGTTTAGAGGAATTCGCCTACTCGGTGGACTTCGGGTTCGAGGTCCACGTCGAATTGGTCTTTGACGGTTGTTTGGATGTGGCGGATGAGTTCGTCGACGTCGGCGGCGGTGGCGTGGTCGGCGTTGACGATGAAGCCGCAGTGCTTCTCGCTCACCTGCGCGCCGCCGACAGCATGGCCGCGCAGGCCGGCATCCATGATGAGCTTGCCGGCAAAGTAGCCCTCGGGGCGCTTGAAAGTGGAACCGGCACTCGGCATGTCGAGCGGCTGCTTGTCCTCGCGGCGCTGGCGGTAGTCGTCCATGTCGGCCTTGATCATCGCGGCGTTGCCCGGAGCGAGATTGAAGGTGGCCGAAAGCACGATGAAGCCGTCGTCGGCAATGCGGCTCTTGCGATAGCCCAGGTTGAGCTCATCGACATCGAACTCGATGATGTTGCCGCTGCCACGGGTGCCGTCGTCGAGCTGGCGAGCAGGTTTGTAGACGCGCACGGACTCCAGCACATCGGCCATGCAGGCGCCGTAAGCTCCGGCGTTCATGTAGCAGGCGCCACCGACCGATCCGGGGATGCCCGAGATGGGCTCCATGCCGGTAAGGCCGGCCTCGGCTGCCGCCGCGGCGACATCGGAAAGCAAGGCACCGGCTGCCGCCGTGACATGCGTACCGTCGACCGTAATGTCGGAGAGGCCTTCGCCCAGCGCCACGACGACGCCGCGGATGCCCTTGTCGCCGACGAGCAGGTCGGAGCCGTTGCCCACGATGGTGAGGGGCAGATCGCAGCGATAGCAGGTATCGAGCGTGGCGACGAGGCTCTGCTCGGTATCGGGCGTGACAAAGACGTCGGCCGGGCCGCCGATCTTAAACGTGGTGTGCTCGCGCATGGGCTCGCTCATCAGCACGTTGTCCTCGCCGGCAACGCCAGCAAGCGCGCACAGCAGGTCCTCGTTAAAAAAGTCGTTCTCGTGCATACGAATATCCGCCTTTTGGTGGTCGTTGTCATCAATCGATTGCAATATACCCCACCCGGACGGAT
This sequence comes from uncultured Collinsella sp., assembly GCA_958371715.1. Classification (GTDB taxonomy): domain Bacteria; phylum Actinomycetota; class Coriobacteriia; order Coriobacteriales; family Coriobacteriaceae; genus Collinsella. The sequence goes on along the minus strand of CATXLW010000046.1, from coordinate 5,166 downwards.
TTGGTGCGCTGGCGGCGATAAAACAGCCGTCTACCGGATTGGTAAAGTGTTTATCACCGAGGTAGAGGGGTAGTCGCTATACTTTCAAGAGATTGCGCGTAAACCCGGAAGGAGCGAGATGGCCAACAAAGTCACCCTCAAGCAGATCGCCCAGGAGGTGGGGCTTTCCCCCTCGTCGGTCTCGCTTGTGCTCAATAATCGGCCCTGTCGCATCTCGGAAGAAAACCGCAAACTCATCAAGGAGGTCGCGGCGCGCAACCACTATGTTCCTAACCAGATTGCGCGTAGTTTGGTCATGCGCGAGTCGCGCACGCTGGGCCTTATCGTCCCTAACATCGAGAGCCGCTTTTTTGCCTCGCTCGCCGGTAGCCTGGAAAAGCGCTGCCGCGAGGATGGCTATGCGCTCTTCATTACCAGCTCGGGTGGAAGCGCCGATGACGATCTGGAGCTGCTGCGCCAGCTGGTGACGCGCGGCGTTGATGGCGTCTTCCTGGTGGTGGGTGACGAGTTCTCCGATGATCGCGCCCTGCGCGAAGAAGTCAGCCACCTGCCCATCCCGGCCGTAATGGTCGACCGTGCCATTGAGGGGCTCGAGTGCGACAAGGTGATGTTCGACCACGAGATGGGCGGCTATATGGCCACCCGCTATCTGATCGAGCAAGGCCACCGCCGTATTGCCTGCCTGGTTAATGCCCGCCGTTCCAATACGGGTCGCAAGCGACTTGCCGGCTATGAGCGCGCGCTGCGCGAGGTTGGCCTGCCGATCGACGCGCGTTTGGAGTTTGAGAGCGAGTACTACATTCCGAGCGCATACGAGGCCTCGGAGGCAGTGCTCGCAACTGACGCCACTGCCGTGTTCGCAAGCTCGGATAACATTGCCCTCGGTTTGCTCAAGCGCTTGCACGAGATGGGGAAGAGCATCCCGGGCGATATCTCGGTGGTGAGCTATGACAACTCGGCGGCCGACGTTCTCTTTGAGCCGGCGCTGACCGCGATTGAGCAGGACCCTGGTGTCCTTGCGGAGCATGCTTTTGGCTGCATGTCCAAGCGTCTTGCCGGTAGGGGCGGCAGGCGTGCCGAAGAGGTCGTTCTGGAGCCGGAGCTTATCGTTAAGGACAGCGTGCTCGAGCTTACTAAACACAACTAAACACGTTTACCAATTTGCAGAGACCGAATGTGGAGCACCTGTGACAATCAACGCCGCAGGTGAATGTCGCGTTTTGCTAATCGATGGGATTGATAAGGGTGATAAAACGTTTTTTCACCATGATAAAACGTTTTAGCAAATATACTGGTCCCAACGAAAGGTTGCCGTATTGGAGGGTGACCGCACAGCGAAGGGACATAAACAATGGCTAAAACACTGGGGACGCCGTGGCAAAAGCTGGGCCACGAGGTGCCGGCTTCCGAGCTCGAGGGCGTCGACCTGTATTGGCGCGCATCGAACTATCTGTCCGTCGGTCAGATCTACCTTCGCTCTAACCCGCTAATGCGCCCCGACTTTGTCGACGAGAAAACCGGTGAGGTGCGCGACTTCGGTCGTCCGGACGTTAAGCACCGCCTGGTTGGCCACTGGGGCACCACGCCCGGCATCAACTTCCTGTTCGGTCACGTCAATCGACTGATCGCCGACCACAACCAGAATGCTATCTTCTTGATGGGCCCTGGTCACGGTGGCCCCGCCGGTACTGCTCAGTCGCTGCTCGACGGCACCTACCGCGAGATTCGCCCCGACATCACCAATGACGAGGCCGGCCTGCAGAAGTTCTTCCGCCAGTTCTCCTATCCCGGCGGCATCCCGAGCCACTTTGCGCCCGAGACGCCCGGTTCCATCCACGAGGGCGGCGAGCTCGGCTACACGCTCAGCCACGCTTACGGTGCCGTTATGGACAACCCGAGCCTGCTGGCCGTGGCCGTGGTGGGCGACGGCGAGTCCGAGACCGGTCCGCTCGCGACCTCTTGGCAGTCCAACAAGCTCGTGAACCCGGCAACCGACGGCATCGTCCTGCCGATCCTGCACCTCAACGGCTACAAGATCGCCAACCCCACCATCCTTGCCCGCGTGTCCGATGAGGAGCTCACCAAGTTCTTTGAGGGCATGGGCTATAAGCCGCACTTCTTTGTCGCCGGCTTTGACGACGAGAGCCACGCAAGCATTCATGCGCGTTTCGCTGCCCTGTTTGAGCAGGTCTTCGATGAGATTTGTGACATCAAGGCCACCGCGCAGGCCCAGGCCGCCTCAGGCGAGACCGTGGTCCGCCCGGCCTACCCCATGATTGTGTTCCGTACGCCCAAGGGCTGGACTTGCCCCAAGCACATCGACGGTAAGAAGACCGAGGACTCCTGGCGCGCGCATCAGGTGCCGCTGGCGAGTGCCAAGGACACCCACGAGCACTTCCGCGTGCTGCGCGAGTGGCTGCGTTCCTACAAGCCCGAGGAGCTCTTTACGCCCGAGGGCCAGGTGCGCCCCGAGGTGACGGCCTTTATGCCGACTGGCGAGTTGCGCATCGGCGCCAACCCCAACGCGAACGGCGGTAAGGTGCGTCGCGAGCTCGAGCTGTCCGATATTCATGCCCACGAGGTCCCCGTCGCAACTAAGGGTCATGGCTGGGGCTCCACCGAGGCCGCCCGCGTCTTTGGTGAGTACACTGCCGACGTTCTGGCCAAGAACATGGATGACTTCCGCATCTTTGGTCCCGACGAGACCGCGTCCAACCGTCTGCAGGCTGCCTACAAGGTGACCAAGAAGCAGTGGGACGCCGGCTTCTACGAGGACGAGGCCAACGACGAGCTGCTGGCAGGCTCCGGTAAGGTCGTCGAGCAGCTGTCCGAGCACCAATGCGAGGGCTTCCTCGAGGCCTACGTGCTCACTGGCCGTTCCGGCGTGTGGAGCTCCTACGAGAGCTTTGTCCATGTGGTCGACTCCATGGTCAACCAGCACTGCAAGTGGCTCGAGGCTACCAAGCGCGAGATTCCGTGGCGTGCCCCCATCAGCGGCCTTAACATTTTGCTGTCGAGCCACGTCTGGCGTCAGGACCACAACGGCTTCTCGCATCAGGACCCCGGCTTTATCGACCTGCTGCTCAACAAGGCCAACGACACGCACATCGTAAACGCCTACTATCCGGCCGACGCCAACATGGCTCTCGCCGTGGCCGAGCGCGTCTACCAGTCCACTGACTGCGTCAACGCCATCTTCTGCGGCAAGCAGCCTGCTCCGACCTTCCAGACGGTCGACGAGGCCAAGGCGGAGCTCGCCGAGGGCGTTGCGACCTGGGAGTGGGCATCGACCGCCGATTCGCTCGCCGAGGCCGACGTCGTGGTCGCCACCTGCGGTGACGTGCCGACGCTTGAGGCTCTGGCTGCAACCGACATGCTGCGCGAGCTGGGCATCAAGGTATGGTTCGTCAACGTGGTCGACCTGCTCAAGATCCAGAACGTCTGCGAGAACGACCAGGCTCTCAGCGACGAGCGCTGGGCTGAGCTGTTCGGCTGCGGCGAGAAGCCCGTCCTCTTCGCGTTCCACGCTTATGCCGGCACGATTCGCCGTCTGATTTGGAACCGCCCCGGCCACGATGCCTTCCGCGTCCACGGCTACGAGGAGAAAGGCTCCACGACAACGCCGTTCGACATGCTGCGCCTGAACAACATGGATCGCTGGGCGCTGGCCGCCGACGTGCTGCGCATGGTCGACGCCGATAAGTTTGCCGAGCAAATTGATGAGTGGGAGGCATTCCGCACCGAGGCCTTTGAGTTTGCGTGTGATGAGGGCTACGACCATCCGGCCTTTACCGACTGGGTCTGGCCCGACGCCGCTGCTGCAACTGCTGCCGATGGCGCGCTCTCCGCAACGCAGATGACCGCAGGCGACAACGAGTAGGTAGGCATCCGGGACGGCCTCGCGCTGGGGCCGCCTCCGGGCGGGGAGGCCCTCTCGACCGTTTCGATATGCGGGGGCTGATAATTTTTAAAGTAATGGGGACTTTGCTGACGCTACCTTGGATACTGTGCACATAACTATGGTCAGCCAGTGATATATCGCCGGGGCCGGGGCGCCTGTCTTGTTTTGAGAAGTTCGCGAAGCCCACTTCTCAAAACAAGACAGGCGCCCCGGCCCTCGTGGAACAGATAAGGGGGAAGCATGAGCTTTACGAGTGTGGCGCTTCAGATGTTGACGGTTTCGTTGCCTATTTTGTTGGGGTGGTGTATCGCCAAGCTGGGGTTTATGAAAGCGGAGTTCGAGCGCGAGCTGTCGCATCTGCTGTTGCAGGTGGCGCTACCGTGCTTGGTGCTTTCGTCAGCGCTGGGCGATGATGTGAAGCTTCCGAGCATTGCCGAGACGTTTTCGCTCATGGGTCTGTCCTTTGTGATGTATGCGGTGGCGACCGTTATCGCGTTTGCTGTCACCGCTGCTCTTCGCGTTCCCAAAGGGACAGAATGCTCGTATCGCTTCGCCGTGCTTTTCGGTAATGCCGGGTTTATCGGTTTTCCGGTTATTTCGGCGGTGTTGGGAAAACAAGCGCTGTTGTATGCATCGATTGCGCTTATCCCCCTAAACCTTCTTATGTTTACCGTCGGTGCCATGTTATTTAGCGGAATGGATGGCGGCCTTAAAAAGCAGATGCGCAATATTGCCGCCTGCTGCAAGAGTCCTGGTCTCATTGCAAGTGCTGTTGTGCTTGGGATCGTGCTAACCGGATGGACCGATTGGGGCGTGTTGGGCGACTCGATTTCCATCGTTGGCACCATGACCACTCCAGCGGCATTGTTGCTCATGGGATCGTCTATCGCCAAGTACCGTCCGCTCGAGATGCTCACCAACTGGCGTGCCTATGTTGCCGTGGCATTTCGCCTGGTTGTCGTGCCGGTGGCATGTCTTGCCGTCGCGCGCTTGTGGCCCGGCATGACGCCCATGTTTATTGCGACGCTTGTGCTCGATATGGCAATGCCGGTGGGCAGCAACGGTACGCTGTACTGCCTTCAATACGGTAAGGATGCACGCCCCATGATGCAGTGCACGTTTTTGTCGATCATCTGCTCCATTCTGACTATCCCACTCGTAGCCACGCTGTGTGGGTAGGCATTCGGGACGGTCTCGCGCTGGGGCCTTGCCCGGCGGGGGTGGGGGGGGGCCGGGGAGGGGGGTGGGGCACAGAACCGGGGCCC
>CATXLW010000045.1:0-12159 GCA_958371715.1 uncultured Collinsella sp. | reverse complement strand
CCTCCGTCCTGCGGAAAGATTTGGGAGGTAACCCTGTGCGCGGCCTGCGGCTACTATGGGGTCGCCGCGTGATCTTGGGGTGCTGCACATACAAAGTTGGGAGGGCTGAATTGCACGTTGCCGTACTGGGCCCTTTTCCCGAAGAAGGCCTTGCTTGATGCGGCACTGATTTTGCTGAAATATAAAAACAGGGGCGTCCTCTTTTTGAGGGCGTCCCTGTCTACGTCTATTTGCTATTGGCTTGTGGCCGATTTGAGCGGTGGTTGCTCTATGCCAAGAACTCCTTGGTGGTCGCCACGATGCTGGCGGCGTCCAGGCCGTACTTGTGCAGGAGCTCGGCACCCGGGCCGGACTCGCCGAAGGTGTCGTTGACGCCAATCTTCTTGAGCGGCGTCGGGCACTGCTCACACAGGACGTCGGCAACGGCGCTGCCCAGGCCACCGATCACAGAGTGCTCCTCGACGGTCACGACGTGGCCGGTCTTGGTGGCGCTCTTGACGATCAGGTCGGTATCGATGGGCTTGATGGTGTGCATGTTGATGACCTCGGCGTCGATGCCCTCGGCAGCGAGCTGCTCGGCGGCCTCGAGAGCCTCGCCGACCATCAGGCCGCAGGCGATGATGGTCACATCGGCGCCCTCGCGCATGACAATGCCCTTACCCAACTCGAACTTGTAGGTCTCGGGGTCGTTAATAACCGGCGAGGCCAGACGGGCGAAGCGCATGTACACCGGACCGTCGCACTCGTAGGCGGCGCGCGTCACGGCGCGGGCCTCGACGTCGTCGGCAGGAACGATAACGGTCATGCCGGGGATGACGCGCATCAGGGCGATATCCTCACAGCACTGGTGTGTGGCACCGTCCTCGCCCACCGAGATACCGGCGTGCGTGGCACCGATCTTAACGTTGAGGTGCGGGTAGCCGATGGAGTTACGGACCTGCTCAAAGGCGCGGCCGGCGGCGAACATGGCAAAGGTGCTCGCGAAGGCAACGCGACCGGTGGTTGCGATACCGGCGGCAACACCCATCAGGTTGCTCTCGGCAATGCCCACATCGAAGAAACGGTCGGGGCAGGCGGCCTTAAACTTACCGGTCTGCGTGGCGGCGGCCAGGTCGGCGTCGAGGACCACAAAGTCATCGTGCTCGTTGGCGAGCTCGACGAGGGCCTCGCCGTAGCTTACACGCGTGGCGATTTTCTTGACGTCTGCCATCCTAGAGCTCCTCTCCGGCGGCCGTGAGCTCTGCCATGGCCTGCTCAAACTGTTCATCGTTGGGGGCCTTGCCGTGCCAACCAACCTGGTTCTCCATAAAGGACACGCCCTTGCCCTTTGTGGTCTCGGCGATAATGGCGGTCGGCTGCCCCTTGGTGGCGCGAGCCTCGGCAAAGGCGGCGCGGATCTGGTCGAAGTCGTTGCCGTTGGCGAGCTCCACCACGTGGAACTTAAAGGCGCGGAACTTGTCGGCGAGCGGCATGGGGTCGTTGACCTCCTCGACGGGGCCGTCGATCTGCAGGCCGTTGTGGTCGACGATCACACAGAGGTTGTCGAGCTGCTGGTTGCCGGCAAACATGGCGGCCTCCCAGACCTGGCCCTCCTCGCTCTCGCCATCGCCCAGCAGGGCGTACGTGCGATAAGTATCGCCCCAGTGCTTGGCGGCAACGGCCATGCCCACGGCGGCGGAGATGCCCTGGCCGAGCGAACCGGTGGACATGTCAACGCCCGGAGTGTCGTTCATGTTGGGATGACCCTGCAGGTGGCTGCCGATGTGGCGCAGCGTCTCAAGATCCTCCTTGGGGAAGAACCCACGCTCGGCGAGCACAGCGTACAGACCAGGTGCACAGTGGCCCTTGGAAAGCACAAAGCGATCGCGGTCGGCCTTGCGGGGATGGGCCGGGTCGACGTTCATTTCCTCAAAGTACAGATAGGTCATGATGTCGGCAGCGCCGAGCGAACCGCCCGGATGGCCGGACTTGGCAGCGTGCACGCCGGTGACGATGCCCTTCCTTACCTCGTTGGCAACCTTTTTGAGCTCTTCGTCGCTCATTGTGCCTTCCTTTCATCCTCATTAGACAAAATGCGCACGGCACCGAAGGTAATCCCAACACAGCCGCAATGCACGTACGTCATTCATTATGCTGGAAACTGATGGCTTTACCAGAGTTTTTATCATTATTTGAACAATTTAGCAGGCAGAACCGCTGATGAAACGGTTTATCAATGTGAACGTCTTTTGGATGGGACGCGGTCGGCCCTACGCGCTAATGTCCTTGAATCCCTCGCCGAAAGCTTCCGTAACGTCGGCGACCGTCACAATGGCGTGAGGATCGCGCTCGCGCACGATCGTCTTGAGGGTATTGAGCTCTCGACGGTTCACGATGACCATGATCACCGGCTTCTCGGCACCCGAATACATGCCAGTCGCCTTAAACTTGGTACAACCACGACCCAGGCCATACATGATATCGGCAGCGATATCAGGGAACTTGTCCGAGATGATGAGTACCATACGGCGTTTGTTGCCACCATCGACCACGGCATCGATCACGTAGCCGCTAATGACCATCGAAAGGCCTGCATATAGTGCATTTTCGATTGAAAAGACCGGAGCCGACAGCGCGCATACGGCAACATCGATCGCCATGACGGTCGAGCCCACGGGCAGCGAGGTATTACGCGAGATGATTTGGCCAATCGTGTCCGAGCCGCCGGTGTTGGCGCCGGCGCGCAGCACCATGCCGTAACCGATGCCTGTAATAATGCCGCCCCACATGGCAGGGAGCATCAGGTCCGCATCCGCCAGAGGTGCTACAAACGGGGCGAACAGATCGGTAAAGAAGCCCAGCAGCACAAAGCCCGTCGCGGTCTGCACCACGTAGAACATGCCGCCCTCGCGCATAACGACCAGCAGCAGCAAGGCGTTCATCACGATCGTCTGAATACCAACGGGAAGCGATATGCCGCGCGATGCGCCGACCGCCTGGATAATGGTGGCAAGGCCCGTAACACCACCGGCAGCAAGGCCGTTGGGAATCAAAAACAGGTCGGTCGCAATAGCGGCCAGAGCGCACCCCAACATAATCTGGGGCAGGTCGTGAAAGAAGTTCATCGATAGAATGCGCTTGATGTCCAGACGATATGCCATGCTACCTCCCTCAAAAAAGCGCACCCAAACGGATGCGCTTCGAACTTCTTGCTGTATTCGATTCTACCGATTCGCCGAACAAAAACCACCCCTGCGCAGGGTTTATTCCGGATACAAACCCGTCCAACCGTTGGGCTTAGCATCGGCTTGAAGCCGCCCGATGTTTTAGATCTCCGAGCCTTCTGCGTCAGCGTTGCCGGTGGCCCAGCGATGGTAGCCAATAACAAATGGGTCCAGGTCACCATCGTCAAGAACGGCCTCGACATTGCTGGTCTCCACGCCCGTGCGTAGGTCCTTGACCATCTGATACGGGTAGAGTACGTAGCTGCGAATCTGGTTGCCAAAACCAATCGTGGTCTTGGGTCCGCGGATCTCATCGAGCGCCTCAGCACGCTTCTCGAGCTCAATCTCGTACAGGCGAGCCTTGAGGATCTGCATGCACGCGGCCTTGTTCTGGATCTGGCTGCGCTCGTTTTGGCAGGTGACCACAATGCCGCTGGGAAAATGCGTCACGCGCACGGCGGAGTCGGTGGTGTTAACGCCCTGGCCGCCCGGGCCGCTCGCGTGGTACACGTCCACGCGGATGTCATCGGGACTGATTTCGATGTCGATATCATCGGGTAGCACGGGGATGACCTCGACGCCGGCAAACGTGGTCTGGCGGCGCTTCTTGTCGTCGGTGGGGCTAATGCGAACCAAGCGGTGGACGCCGGCCTCGGCGCGCAGCATGCCAAATGCGTCCTTGCCCTCGACGGTAAAGGTCGCGCGGTCGATGCCGATGACCTCAGCAGCGGGGCAGTCGTTAATCGTGACCTTCCAGCCGCGACGCTGGCAGTACTTCATGTACATCTTAAAGAGCATGAAGGTCCAGTCCTGGGCCTCCAGACCACCCTGTCCGGGCTTGATGGTCACAATGGCATCGCCGTGATCGAACTCACCGGTAAACCAGCTCGAAAGCTCAAGCTCGTCGATAGCGCGGGCCAGGCGTTCTGCCGTAGCGGCAGCCTCCTCGCGCAATGCGGCGGCATCGGGGTCATCCCCCATCTCCTCGGCAAGCTCCAGCGCGGCGCGGACATCGGAAAGCTCGCCGCGCGCGGTGTCCACGGCAGCGATATCTTCCTTGGTACGCGCGATCTCCTCCATGGTGGCACGGGCGGCGTCGGCGTCATCCCAAAAGCCAGGGGCAACACTTTTGGCCTCGAGCTCGGTCACGCGCGTGCGCTTTTCGTCCAAATGGAGATACGACTCGACCTCGCCGAGCCGGTCCGCGAACGCGTCCAGCTCGGCGGGCGTTACCTCTAAAGCCTCAGCCATTAACGATTCCTGCCGTGGCAGTACTTAAACTTCTTGCCGCTACCGCAGGGGCACGGGTCGTTGCGGCCCACGTTGACGTACGGATCGTCGCTCTCGGACTTGCGATAGGTGGTCACCTTGCCACCGTTGTTGACGGCAGCCGGTCCGCCCTGGACAGCCGTGCGGGCCTGCACCTGCGCCTGCTTGCGCAGCACCGAGTCGCCGTTATCACCATCGACCTCGGCAGGACCGGAGAAGCGCGCGCCCTCGAGCGCGGGCTCTTCCTTGTGCTCCACGGCACGCGGGGCAGCCTTGATCTCGATGCGCAGAACCGTGCGCAGGTAATCCTCATACATGGTATCGACGAGTATCTGGAACGCGCCGTAGGCCTCGGTCTTGTACTCAACCAGCGGGTCGCGCTGGCCAAAGCCGCGCAGCCCGATGCCGGTCTTAAGGTAGTCCATCTCCTGCAGGTAGTTCATCCAGCGGGTATCGATGACGCGCAGCATGACCTGAGTGTTGAGCTCGCGCATCAGGTCCTCGCCCAAGCGCTCGGCTTTCATGTTGTAGCACTTCTCTACGTAAGCCAGGACATCGGCAGCTAGGGCCTCATAATCCTCGTCGGGGAACTTCGGCGTATCGATGTGGCCGGTGAGCTCCACAACCCACTTGCGCAGGCCCTCCAGGTCGCGCTCGCCATCGTGACTGTCCTTGGTGCAGAACTCCTGCACGCAGCGGTACACGGTATCGTGCATGACCTCGGTGATGTGGTCGGTCAGATCCTTGCCGTCCAGAATCTTATTGCGCTCGGCGTAGATGACCTGGCGCTGCTTGTTCATGACGTCGTCGTACTCGAGGACGCTCTTACGCATGGAGAAGTTGATGCTCTCGACCTTGTGCTGGGCGCTCTCGACAGCCTTGGAGATGATCTTGTGCTGGATGGGCATATCGTCGCCCATGTCAGCCGTGACCATCATCTTGGAGACGCGGTCCATCTTGTCGCCGCCAAACAGACGCATCAGATCGTCCTCGAGCGACAGGTAGAACTGGGTCTCGCCCGGATCGCCCTGACGGCCGGAACGGCCGCGCAGCTGGTTGTCGATACGGCGGGACTCATGGCGCTCGGTGCCGATAACGGTCAGGCCGCCGGCGGCAAGAACGCGCTCGCGCTCGGCCTTGCAAGTCTCCTTGGCCTCGGCGTTAAACTGCTCAAGCTGCTCGGGCGTTACGTCCTCCATGGTCAGGCCCTCGTACTCCAGGCGCTCGCGCACCAGCTCGTCGGGGTTACCGCCCAGCAAGATGTCGGTACCGCGGCCGGCCATGTTGGTAGCGATGGTCACGGCGCCATAGCGACCAGCCTGGGCAACGATATGGGCCTCGCGCTCGTGGTGCTTGGCGTTGAGGACCTCGTGCGCGATACCGCGCTTCGTGAGGGCGGCGGACAGCTTCTCGGAGCTCTCGATGGAGACGGTACCCACCAGGACCGGCTGGCCCTTAGCGTGACGACGCTCAACGTCGTCGGCAACGGCGTTGTACTTAGCCTGAATGGTGCGGTAGACCAGGTCCTCGTGGTCCACGCGCTGCACGGGCTTGTTGGAGGGGATGACCTCGACGGGCAGCTTGTAGATCTCGCGGAACTCGGCGTCCTCGGTGAGTGCCGTACCGGTCATACCGGAGAGCTTGTCATACAGGCGGAAGTAGTTCTGCAGGGTGATGGTCGCCAGCGTCTGGTTCTCCTCGCGCACGAGCACGCCCTCTTTGGCCTCGATGGCCTGGTGCAGGCCCTCGGAGTAACGGCGGCCTTCCATAATGCGGCCGGTGAACTCGTCGACGATCTTGACCTCGCCGTTGGTGACCACATACTGCTTGTCGCGGTGGAACATGTACTGGGCCTTCAGCGCCTGCTGCAGGTGGTTGACCAGCTGGCCCGAAAAGTCGGCGTAGATGTCCTCGATGCCCAGACGGCGCTCGATCTTCTTAAGACCGCGCTCGGTGGCGGCGATGGTGTGCTTGGCCTCATCCATGACGTAGTCGCCCGTGGGCTCGACGTCCTCGGTGGCGGTGAGCATGTCGTGCGACACGTCCTCACCGCGCTCCAGACCGCGCACGGCACGCGCGAAGTCCTTGTAGGTGCTGGCGGACTTGGTGCCGGCGCCCGAGATAATGAGCGGCGTTCTGGCCTCATCGATCAGGATGGAGTCGACCTCGTCGACGATGGCGTAGTTATGGCCGCGCTGTACGCGCTGCTCGGGGCGGGTAACCATGTTGTCGCGCAGGTAGTCGAAACCGAACTCGGAGTTGGTGCCGTAGGTGACGTCTGCCTGGTAGGCCGGACGCTTGAGCTCGAGCGGCATATTGTTCTGGAGCAGACCGACGGTCATCCCCAGGTACTTATAGATGCGGCCCATCCACTCGGAGTCGCGCTTTGCCAGGTAATCGTTGACGGTAACGACATGCACGCCCTTGCCGGCGATAGCGTTGAGGTAGCCGGCCAAGGTGGAGACAAGGGTCTTGCCTTCGCCGGTCTTCATCTCGGCGATATGGCCCTCGTGCAGTGCCATGGCGCCGATGAGCTGCACATCAAAGTGGCGCATGCCCATGGTGCGCTTGGAAGCCTCGCGCACGGTGGCAAAGGCCTCGGGGAGCATATCGTCGAGCGACTCGCCGTTGGCGTAGCGCTCACGGAACTTATCGGTCTGGGCGCGGAGCTCCTCCTCGGTCATCTTCTCAAACTGGGGCTCAAGACCGTTGATCTGGTCGACGATCTTGTAGTAGCGCTTAAGGTCCTTATCGGATCCAAAGGACAGCAGCTTTGACATGAATCCCATGTGGTTTTCCTTTTTGGCCATCGCCCACGCCGTGCAGCTGCGGGCGAGTTAAACACAGATGATTGTACTTTAGCCAAACAAGGCGCGGCCTATACGGTCGACCTCGACCGCCACGTAATAACTATGACCAACCTGCCACAATGGGACAGGTTTATTTTGGCAAGTTTTATCTGAGCAAACGCCGTCTCTCTGCCATTTGGTGCCACGGGGACAGGTCAGCTTGCACCAATAAAAAGAAAAGGGCCGCGCACCCAAATGGATGCACGGCCCTCATGCCATGAATGCGAGCGATTCTCTCGGCGAGCTATTTACTCAGCAGCCTCGGCGGTCTCGGCCTCTGCAGCGGCCTCCTCAACGGGAGCCTCTGCAGGAGCCTCGGCGGCCTGCTTGGCAGCCTCCTCGGCAAACTTAGCGGCACGCTTAGCCTTCTCGGCAGCCTTAGCCTCAGCGGCGGCCTTGCGAGCGGCCTCGGCCTCAGCAGCCTTGGCGGCCTTGGCAGCCTTGGCCTCCTCAGCCTTCTTGAGCTGGGCGGCAGCGGCGCCACCGAACTTGTCGGCGAAGCGCTGGACGCGTCCACCGGTGTCGACGAACTTCTGCTGGCCGGTGTAGAACGGGTGGCACTCGTTGCAAAGCTCGACCTTCATCTCGGACACGGTAGCGTGCGTCTTGAAGGTGTTGCCGCAGGAGCACGTCACCGTGCACTCGACATACTGGGGATGGATACCCTGCTTCATGGTAGGACTCCTTATTGGTCAGGCGCTGGTTACCGATCAGCGCATAAGGCGTCTTGGTTTCCGACCAAGACAACAAACTCGGCTATGGTACCACGGCGCCGCGCGTCCCACAAAAGGTTCACGGTCTTTTCGGAACGACACGAATCTGACCCATCGAAACACATCTCCACCGTTCCTTCAACTGGGAAAATGCCGTCCCCGGGGCCTGAGAAGGGCCCCGGGGACGTTCGACTGACTGCGGGAACGGCCTTTCCGCTCAATGTGTTCGGCTGAGATCGGAAATCAACCAAACTGAACTAGGTTCAGTTGACATGGTTAAAAACGAGGGGCGACGCTTTTGCGTCACCCCTCGTCCCGGCCGGTTGCTTTAGTTGTACACACGGTAGTTACACTTGAACTGGGTTATGTGTCCATAGTTGGAGCGGTACCAACCCGACGTATAGCTGATTGCCTCTGCGCCTAGATAGTCGTAGCCCTTGTTGTAGCGAAGCTGACGGTAGGTCGTGTCGTACTCTGCTACGTAAAACGTGTCTCCAGAGAAGGCTTTGTACCGGTCTTTAACCGTCGAAGCCATGTACGCGGGTTCGACATCGCCTTTCTCTCCGTTGAGCGCATAGACGGGTGCCGCGATTCCGCATAAAGCCGTTGCCACGAGGATGGCGTAGACAGCCATGCGCGACGCATTGGACTTCAGCTGTTCAAATAGTTTCATGTCATTCGCCTCCCTCGTATGTATCGAGGTATTCCTGCTTGAGCGTCTGCGAGGACGACTTGATCTTTTCCACGAGCGTGCCGGCCTCGATGAAGTAGAACGAGTCGGTGAGGTCTGCCAGGTCGTCGAGCAGATGGCTTGAAATGAGCACGCTTCGTCCCCGCGCCACCTCGCTGCGCATCGCGTCGCAGGAGGTTTTCCGCTTTCCCGGATCGAGGCCGTTCAGCGGTTCATCGAGGATAAGGTACGGGCAATCGGTCGATATCGCCATGGCAAGCTTTACCTGCTGCTTCATTCCTGTCGAGAGTTTACGGGTCGGCTTGTCGAGATATGGGGAGATTCCGAGGGAGCTGCAGAGCGAGTCGATGTCGGTGGCCGATCTCCACGCCTCCCTAACGAAAGCAAGGTGCTCGAGGGCCGATAGCGTGGGGTAAAGATCCGTGCCGCCCGAAGAGCTCAGGTAGACGAGTTCTGCAAATTCGGCTGATCGACGTTGGCAGATTCCGTCTGCCGCCAGGCTTCCCGAGCGGATGCGGGTGGGAAATTGGCCCGACAGCGCTTCAAGAAGGGTGGTTTTCCCCGAGCCGTTGGGAGCAACGAGGCCCGCCGCCGTTCCCGGGCTCAGGAAAAGCGACCCGATTGAAAGTATCGTCGTGCTTCCGTATCCCACGCTCGCGTCCAGAAGCTCGAGCCCATGGCGCTTTTTCGCGGGTCCAGGCTGTTTGGGGGAACGTGTCGCAACGGCGCCGACCGCAAAAAAGACCGCGACGTATGCCAGGGCCACGGCAAGCATCGATGCGCTGCCTGAACCGGAGCCAATGAATTCTGTCGGGAAGCATCCTACGTAACCCGTTGCCTCGATAGGCGAGAATACGGGCAGTGGCAGGAGCCCGAGCACGGCATTATGCCCTAGTGCCGAATCGGACAATAACGGGAATGCCGGGGCCGCGACAAGCAGCGCGGAGGTAAGGGGGCCCGCGAGGACGCGCCTCGTTGCGGTCGATAGGACGGCGGAGCAAACGGATATCAAGGTTCCGCCCGCAAGCAGCGCGAGAAGCAGGGCTGTGAAGACGTTTCCCGCGGTCGTGGTGGTAAGCGCGCCGTCATGGAAGAAGGCGATCGGGTACCCAATTTGCCCGAAGCCGTTTAGGGCCAAGGCGTAAATGCCCCCGGGTGCAAGGCCGGCGAGGAGCATCGCGGTCCCCGCGGCGATTATCGAAAACACGATCTGGATAAGGCGCCGGAATTTGGGCACGGGCGCCTTCGCCGCCAGGGTCGCAGGCCTTGTGGCCCCGAGCAGGAGTATCGACGAGAGAAGGAAGGGAATGAAGGGAAGGAAAGACGGCGCGGTGGCAATGGCGTAAGGCAGGAAGGAAAGGAATGGCAGGTCGTTTGCGGAGGCCGGGATATCCGTGATGCCGGAGCTGCTCAGGGCACGGCAATATGCGAGCGCTGCGTCATTGGTCTCTCGGTCTCCCACGATGGACCCGGATTGGAAGCCTTCGCCCATGAGCGCGTAGTAGCTCTCGGCAGAATCGAGAAAGGCGGCGTCGGTTTGAGCGGCAAGGGCGGCGTTCGCGTATCTTGCAAGCTCCGCGTCGACTTGCTGCTCTGGAGATAGGTCTGTGCCGCTGGCCTGGGGCGCGCGCGTATTGAATGCGTCGACAAAGCTCTGCATGCCCTGTTTCATAAAGAAGGGCCCGTAGATGGGTGAATTGAACGCAATGGGGATGGAGAAGGCCGCGGCAAGAACGAGCGTAGAGATCCATACGGCCCTGTCTCTTAGGATTAGTTTGAGAAGAAGTCGACAGTACATTTAGAAGCACCTACGTTCCTCAAAGCATCGTTAGATTAATAATGACAGACCGAATGAAGATGCGTGCGATGGGGGCGAGGCGAATGGCTGAGCGGTATCGATACGCGGGTTCAACGGCATCATATTGACCACATAGATTTTTAACTTGCATTTCTACCCGCCCTTTTCGTAGAGTCGCCGATACGTGCTTAGCGCACCCTCGGCGCGTCCGGCAGGCTTTGCGAAATGGGATCCAGGAGACTTCGGCGCAGCATCATCTTGCGGAATGCTTCTAATGAGCCTCCCATCCTTCAAAAACAGAATCTCATCGCACAGCCTATCGACCGAATCCAAGATGTGGGATGACATGATGATGCACGTACCAGAATCGGCCAGCTTCCTGAGAATCTCGGAATGCAAGTCCACCCTGCTGGGGTCGAGCGCGTTCATGGGCTCATCTAATAGAAGGTACCGCGCGCCCGTCGCATACGCAATCGCCAGGGTAAGCTGCTGCTTCATGCCCTGGCTCAGAGTGCGGATCCTCATCTTCGCGAACTCGCCTATCTGCGTTTGTTCCACTATCTCTTCGATATCGCGAGCATGCGGCCACATATCGCAAACCATCTTGAGGTGATCTTCCGCACGCAATCCGGGATACAGCAGCGTCCCCTCACCAGGTGCATAGAAGATCATAGAACGGACCTCTCTCGCACCCGTACCCTGCACCTCATCCAGAACGATGCTCCCGTCCACGCGAGGACCCGGCAAACCTGCCATCGCACGCAGCAACGTCGTCTTTCCATGCCCGTTCGGAGCGACGAGACCGTAGACCGTACCCGGGGCAAACTCAGCGTTCACCGAATCTACGAGCACCTTCTTTCCATAAGAGATCGTCAGCGTTTGAAGGTCAATCATCGAGATCATCCCCTTTCGATCTTTGGAACACTCAGGCGCACCATCAACGGAGATACGGCGCCCAAGACCACCAGCAGAGCGCCCGATGCGCCGACGACCTCTCCAAAAGGCATCGCGTTCGTCCCTCGCCCAAGGAACCCAATCGTCCCCACCTGGGAAGCGGGATCAAACGAGGCGAATGGAGCCAGCAGCGCGACGCCCATGCCCACGCTTTCAACATGAGCGCTCAACGAACCCAACACCAAGAGAACCGCGCAAACCATTCCGGTGACAACGGGGTTGCGGCTAATCGCTGCTGTCAACGCAGCGACGACGGAAATCACGCCGTATGCCATGACCAGCAACGGAATACTGCACAACACCGCCTCCCCTACCATGGACGTTGTCGAAGCTCCCGCCCGAATGAGAGCGACGGGATACTCCGATCCACCCGCACCGTTCTTAATCACGGACACAACGACAGCGGGAACCATCGACACCAAAAGCAGCACCAAGCCAAGCAGGAGAGCCAGCGCAACAGCCGTCAGAAAACGCACATGCGCTGTTGCGGGGATCTGGAGAACCAGAAGGGAACGACACTGCAGGTGGGTGCACGCGAGCGATGTGACAACCACGGGCAACAGCAAAAATAAGGAGGGAAGCGCTGCCTGGAGATACGAAAGGAGGATTAATGGGGGCATCTTCGTACTGAACTGCATCCCATTTCTTGGACTTTGAAATTAAGGTTCGAGAAAAGGGAGGC
>CATXLW010000044.1:0-12814 GCA_958371715.1 uncultured Collinsella sp. | reverse complement strand
CTTGCAGCGACGGACCTCGGGACGCTCTTACACCACGTCTGCGCGCGCCACCGTCGAAATGGCGATGAATGTACGATTTTGATCCAATTGTTAGTCCTTATAATGGACATATGTTGCGTAACTTAAGCAAATACTATCTTTTGATATGTTGTAAGCAAGGTAGCAGTACTCATTTTTGCCATTTTCTGGCCACGGCCTTTGTGACAGACGTGCTGGTGGGTTCGAATCCCATGCGCTGGGCCTGAAAAAAGGAAAGGCCTCCATCGCTGGGGGCCTAACAATTCAGTGGTGGGCGATGAGGGATGTCGCGTGCGGCTGACGCCGCCCGCTCTCGCTTCGGGCCTACGGCCCTCGCGTGCTGCGCTGGAAAACGCTTCGCGTTTCCTCAGCTCCGCACCCTTGCGGGTTCGAATCCCATGAAATGGGCCCAAACAAAAAACGGTCCCCTTTCGAGGACCGTTTCCAAATCAGTGGTGGGCGATGAGGGATTCGAACCCCCAGCCTTGTGCGTGTAAAGCACCTGCGCTAACCGTTGCGCCAATCGCCCGTGCGGAGAGAGTATAGCAAAACAATCGCCTCATTCATCTCATATCCATTAAAGGTAACCGTCGCGTGTCACAGCGGAGCTGATTCAGTTGAGATTGCCTGAACATTCCGCCCCTCTTTACGCCCTCGGGTATACTCAAAAGCTACTGATTCGATTTGATGCCCAGCAACAGCAGAGGGGATAGTATATGTGCGGTTTTGTCGGTTTTGTCGGTGGGACGGATAACCAATCCGAGGTACTCACCAAGATGATGGACCGCATCGTCCATCGCGGTCCCGACATGGGCGGTCAGTTTATCGACGGCCGCGTTGCCCTCGGCTTCCGCCGTCTGTCGATCCTCGACCTGACCGAGGCTGGCGCCCAACCCATGGCCAACGAGGACGGTAGCGTCGTCATTGTCTTCAACGGCGAGATCTACAACTTCCAAGAACTCCGTTCCGAGCTCGAGGCCAAGGGCTACAAGTTCCACTGCGGCGCCGACACCGAGAGCCTCCTGCACGGCTACGAGGAGTGGGGCGAGGCAGTACTCGATCGCTTGCGCGGTATGTACGCCTTCGTCATCTGGGACAAGAAGAAGAACAAGCTTTTTGGCGCCCGCGATATCTTTGGCATCAAGCCGCTCTACTACTATCCCATGGCCGATGCGGGCGACGGCGCTCCGGGCGTGCTCTTTGGTTCCGAGATCAAGAGCTTCCTGGACTACCCGCACTTCCACAAGGCGGTCAACAAAAAGGCCCTGCGTCCGTACATGACGCTGCAGTATTCGGCAACCGAGGAGACCTTCTTCGAGGGGGTCTACAAGCTGCCGCCGGCGCATTACTTTACCGTAGACATCCCGACCGGCAAGATGAACATCGAGCGCTACTGGGATTGCGATTACTCTGCCGTCGAGAAGCCGTTCGAGGAGTACGTCGACGAGCTGGACGAGGTCGTGCACGAGAGCGTCGAGGCCCATCGCATCGCCGACGTCAAGGTCGCGTCGTTCCTCTCCGGCGGCGTCGACTCCAGCTACATCGCCGCTTGCCTCATGCCCGACAAGACCTTCTCGGTGGGCTTCGATTACAAGAATTTCAACGAGACTAACTACGCCAAGGAACTTTCCGATAAGCTCGGCGTCGAGAATGTCCGCAAGATGATTACCGCCGACGAGTTCTTCGGTGCGCTCGAGGACATCCAGTATCACATGGACGAGCCGCAGTCCAACCTGTCTTCCGTGCCGCTGTGGTTCTTGGCCGAGATGGCCCGCAAGGACGTCACCGTCGTGCTTTCGGGCGAAGGCGCCGACGAGCTCTTTGGCGGCTACGCCTACTACGAGGACACGGTCCCAGTCCGCAAGTACAAAAAGATGGTGCCGCTGCCCATCCGTCGCGCGCTCGGTAACCTGGCGTTGCATATGCCGTACTTCAAGGGACATAACTTCCTGGTCAAGGGTGCCGAGATCCCCGAGAAGTCGTTCCTGGGACAGGCTCTGGTATGGCCGGAGCGCGAGGTCGACGGCGTGCTCAAGCCCGAGTACAACACCGGCGATGGCGCCTTCGAGCTTGCCGCTCCCATCTATGCGCGCGTGAAGGGTCAGCCCGAGCTGGTCAAGAAGCAGTACCTGGACATGAACATGTGGCTCCCGGGCGACATTCTGCTCAAGGCCGACAAGATGTGCATGGCGCACTCGCTGGAGCTGCGCGTGCCCTTCCTGGACCGCAAAGTCATGGAGTTCGCCGAGCACATTCCCGACCGCTACCGCATCAACGAGAACGGCAACAAACAGGTACTCCGCCACGCTGCCAACAAGTCGCTGCCCGATGAGTGGGCCACCCGTCCCAAGGTGGGCTTCCCGGTGCCGATTGTCTACTGGCTGCGCGAGCAAAAGTGGTACGACTATGTCAAGGAGTACTTCACCGCGCCGTGGGCAAGCGAGTTCTTCGATACCGACGAGCTCATGCACCTGCTCGATCTGCACTTTGCGGGCAAGGGCGATTTCCAGCGCAAGATCTATACGCCGCTCGTGTTCCTGGTGTGGTACAAGCGCTTCTTTATCGACGAGGACCAGCCCGCTGTTCAGGCTGCCTAGCCTCGGCTTACGAACGCCTGCGCGTAACGGCTCCTCCGGGAGCCGTTTTTGCGTGGGTGCGTTTCAGTTACTATAAAAACCGTCCCTGCCAAATGGCTGAGAAAGGTGAAAGATGCACCATTCGGATTCCGCGACCGTGACCACGGTCGATACGCTTGCCAAGCTTCTCGATGTGTGCGGCGAGCTGCGCGCATCAGAGCAGGTTGACGAGCGTGCCGTGACCGGCTGCTCGTTTGATTCGCGCGCGGTCTCGGCAGGTGACGTGTTCTTTTGCAAAGGCGCTGCCTTTAAGCCCGCGTTTTTGAGCATGGCGCTCGATGCGGGCGCCGTCGCATTTGTGTGCGAGGAGTCGCTGGTCGAGTCTCTGGAGCCGCTGGCGCAGGAGAGCGGTGCTGCGATGCTGGTTGTTGATAGCGTTCGCACGGCCATGGCCCTGTTGCCGCCGGAGGTCTACGACCGTCCCGACCACGACGTCAAGATCGTGGGCATCACCGGTACCAAGGGAAAGACCACGGCCGCTTTTATGCTCCAGTCGATTATCAAAGCGGCGGGCGAGTCCTGCGGCATGATCGGCTCGGTGAGTACCGACGATGGCATCGAGTGCTACGAGAGCACCAATACTACGCCCGAGGCCCCAGAGGTCTGGCGCCATATCGCCAACTGCCGCACGTCAGGTCGCCAGTCCATGGTCATGGAGGTCTCGAGCCAGGCGCTCAAGTACCAACGCGTCGAGAATCTGCCGTTTGACGTGGCGTGCTTCCTCAACATCGGCCGTGACCACATCTCGCCGATCGAACACCCCACGTTTGAGGATTATTTTGAGAGCAAACTCAGGATCTTTGACCAGGCAAAGACCGCCGTGGTGAATCTGGGCACCGAAGAGGTTGACCGTGTGTTGGAGGCAGCGTCGACGGCCGAGCGCTTGGTAACCGTTGGCGTCGAGCATCCCGAGGCGAGCCTGTGGGCGAGCGATGTGCGCATGGTCGGCTTTAACATCGAGTTTAACCTGCATGGCCTGTGTGCCGACGAGTCCGAGGCGGGGGAGAAGGTCCTGCTGGGCATCGCGGGCGACTTTAACGTGGAAAACGCGCTGGTCGCTATCGCCGCTGCGCGCGAGATCGGCATCGGTATCGAGGCTATCAAGAAGGGCCTCTCCAAACTGCGCGTGCCGGGCCGTATGGAGGTCGTGGAGTCGAAGGACGGCCGCGTGATCTGCGTCGTTGACTACGCTCACAACCAGCTTTCGTTCCGGTCGCTTTTCTCGTCGGTCAAGCGCGCGTTTCCCACTAGTCCAGTCATTGCAGTGTTTGGCGCTGCCGGCGGCAAGGCGCAGGAGCGCCGCGAGCAGCTTCCGCGCGAGGCCGCACCATATTCCGACCTGATGATCTTTGCCAACGAGGACCCGGCTCACGAGGACCCGATGAAGGTCTGTCGCGAGCTTGCCGAGCATGTTCCCGACGATACGCCGAACAAGATCATCCTCGACCGCGAAGCCGCTGTGCGTGCGGCGTTCAAGGCGGCGCGCGAGGAGTACGTCAACCCCGATGCTCCCACCATTGTCTTGCTGCTGGCAAAGGGTGACGAGGAGCTCATGCACGTGGGCGACGAGTTCGTGCCCATCGAGAGCGACCTTTCGCTGGCCAATCGCCTGATCGATGTTACCCAGTTTGACTAATGAACCATGATGGCGGCGGCGCCCTGAGTGCGCTGTCGCCATAAGCGTGTTCCCTCAATCAAAACATGCCGTCCAAGTCCAAACCCTTCTACGTAAACGGAGTAACCATGTCCCACAACACCTTGCCGACCGTTGCCGAGCTTTCGGGCGAGATGCGCGAGCGCTTGGCCAAGGTCAAGTACGTCTTTACCGACCTGGATGCCACGATGCTCGCGCCCGGCTCGTGCGTGCTGCGCGACAACGACGGCAACCCCTCGACCAAACTCGTCGAGGCCGTCGTGGCGCTCGCTCGCGCTGGCATTCAGGTGGTTCCCACCTCGGGCCGCAACCGTACCATGATCCACGAGGACGCGCGCGTGCTCGGCCTCAACTCCTACATTGGTGAGATGGGCGGCCTGGTCATGTACGACCTCAAAGCCAACGATTGGGAGTATCTGACTGGCGACATGCCTTACGACCCCGCCTGCGGCCTTACTCCGCACCAGGTGATCGAGCAGACCGGCGTGTGCGAGAAGATCCTCGCCCGCTGGCCGCATAAGATCGAGTACCACAACGACATGTCGACTGGCTACAAGTACCGCGAGGTCACCGTCGGCATGCGCGGCGATGTGCCCGACAATGAGGTCCAGGCCATCCTCGACGAGGCCGGCTGCGGTCTGGTCTGGGCTTGCAACGGCCATCTGACTCACCTGTCCAAGCCGACGACGCTTGAGCTTAATCGCGTCGAGGACGGTCGCGCGTTTAACATCAATCCCGCCGGCCTCAACAAGGGCGTTGCCATCGCGCGCTTCTGCGAGCACCTGGGGATCGAGCGCGAGGAGACGCTCGCGCTCGGCGATTCCGAGTCCGACTTCTACATGGCCGATCACGTGGGCACGTTCTGCCTGGTCGAGAATGGCCTGACGAGCGCCGGCGCGCCCGAGTTCCTGGCTGCTTGCGAGAACGCTTTCGTTACGCGCGGCAAAATTGTCGACGGTTGGGCGGCGACGGCAGAGCTGCTGGTCGCGGCGCGTTCGTAGCGCGGCGTCGCCGCACTTGGACATGTCTTTTCGAGAGAGACTGGTGAGGTAATGTCCGATATCGAGAATCCGACAGGCGACACGCGCCCGATTGGCGTGTTCGATTCTGGTTTGGGCGGTCTGACGGTTGCGCGCGCCATCGCGACGGTGCTGCCGCACGAGTCCGTCTACTACTTCGGCGACACCAAACGCTGCCCCTACGGCACGCGCACCGAGGATGAGGTGCGCTCGTTTGCGTTGCAGGCGGGCCGTTGGCTGTCGAAGCACGACGTCAAGATTATGGTCATCGCCTGCAACACGGCGACAGCTGCGGCCTTGCGTCTGGCCCAGCAGGTGCTCGACGTTCCCGTGATCGGCGTGATCGCGCCGGGTGCCCGTGCGGCAATCAACAGCACCCGTTCGCGTCGCGTGGGCGTGCTCGCCACCAACCTCACCATTCGCTCGGGCGCCTACACGCGCGCCATTCAGGATCTAGATGCCGGCGTCGATGTATACGGTTGTCCTGCCTCGAGCTTTGTCGAGGTTGTCGAACACGAGCTCGCCTCGGGCGCGCATCTGCAAGAGCAGTGGCTCGAGAACGAGGACATCTTCGATACGCCTGCCGTGCGTGCGCTGGTGGGTGCCACGGTTGAGCCACTGCGCGACCACGGTATCGATACCGTGGTGCTCGGCTGTACGCATTTTCCGCTGTTGGTGGGACCTATCCGCCATGCGCTGGGGCCTGGGGTACGCGTCGTGAGTTCCGCCGAGGAGACCACGCGCGAGCTGACCGATATCCTCACGCGCCGCGAGCAGCTGGCGGGCGTCGCCGCCGAGCCGCAGCATCGTTTTGCCACGACGGCCGATAACATTGCCGAGTTTGCGGTGGCGGGCAGCTTTATCTTTGGTCAGCCGCTCAAGAGCATCGAACATATCGATATCGATGAGCTGAAATAGATGTAAGGCCGCCGTCAGAGCCTTCGCCACACCTTTTGCCGAAAGGATATTTCTATGGAGTACATGCAGGTCAACCGCGCCAACGGCCGCGCCGCCAACGAGTTGCGCCCCGTTAAGCTCACCCGTGGCGTCATGAAGCACGCCCACGGCTCGTGTTTGGCTGAGTTTGGCGACACGCGCGTGCTGTGCGCCGCCACTATCGAGGAGGGCGTGCCGGGCTGGCGAAAGGGAGCTAAGGCCGGCTGGGTGA
Organism: uncultured Collinsella sp.; assembly: GCA_958371715.1. Lineage (GTDB taxonomy): Bacteria > Actinomycetota > Coriobacteriia > Coriobacteriales > Coriobacteriaceae > Collinsella. Next base: position 6,319 of record CATXLW010000044.1, on the reverse strand, counting down.
CCGCGGAATACGCCATGCTGCCGACGTCGACCGGCAAGCGCTGCAAGCGCGAGCATGCCAACCGCAAGGGTCGCTCCATGGAGATCGAGCGCCTCATTGGCCGCAGCCTGCGTACCGTCGTCAACATGAAAGCGCTCGGCGAGTACACCGTCACCGTCGACTGCGATGTGATTCAGGCCGATGGCGGTACGCGTACGGCGAGCATTACCGGCGCCTGGGTGGCGCTGCACGACGCCCTCGCCATGTGGGTCGAGGCGGGCAAGATCGAGCGCATCCCGCTCACTGGCCAAGTTGCCGCCATTTCCATGGGCGTCGTCGACGGCAACACCCTGCTCGACTTGGATTATTCCGAGGACAGCCACGCCGAGGTCGACATGAATCTCGTCGCCACCGATTCCGGCGAGATGATCGAACTTCAGGGTACCGGCGAGCAGGCGCCCTTCGACCGTAAGCGTCTCAACGCCCTACTCGACCTGGGCGACAAGGGCGTTGCCGAGCTCATCGAGCTTCAGCGCCAGGCCCTTGCCTAACCTGCCAAAAGGGGACAGGGTTATTTTGGTAGGTTTTATCTGCGAAAACGCCGAAGTATAAGACTGCCGTTGATTGAGAGGGGAGAGAGGCCGAGGTCCTCGTCGTCCTCAACTCGGCATTGCTATAGAGACAAAGGAGGCCAGCTATGGCACTTGAGAAGATTGACATCGACACCCTCGACCCGGCAGCGACCATTGTCGTGGCAACGGGCAACGCCCATAAGCTCACCGAGATCGAGGCCATTTTGGGCAAGGTCATGCCCGAGGTGCGCTTTGTGGCGCTCGGCCAGCTGGGCGATTTTGAGGACCCCGAGGAAAACGGCACGACGTTTTTGGAGAACGCCATCATCAAGGCGCAGGCTGCCGTCGAAGAGACGGGGCTCATGGCCATTGCCGACGATTCGGGCCTGGTCGTCGACGCGCTGGACGGTGAGCCCGGCGTGTATAGCGCGCGCTATGCGGGCGTGCACGGAGACGATGCCGCCAACAACGCCAAGCTCCTCGTTAACCTGGAAGGCGTGGCGGACGAGGACCGCACCGCGCGCTTTATGAGCGTCGTTGCGCTTATCGACACGGACGGTTTGGTCACCTATGGCGAGGGCGCCTGCGAGGGCGTTATCGCGCACGAGGGTCGCGGCGATCACGGCTTTGGCTACGACCCGCTGTTCCTGCCGGTCGATACGCCGGGCAAGACTATGGCCGAGCTCACGGCGGACGAGAAGAACGCCATCAGCCATCGATTCCATGCGCTCGAGCACCTATCCGCCAAACTGACGGGCGAGGAGTAAGCCGTGCGTGCGGTGGTGCAGCGCGTACTCAATGCCGGTGTGACAGTCGACGGCGAGTGCGTGGGCAAAATTGGGCGCGGCTATCTGGTGCTGTTGGGCGTGGGCCACGGCGACACGCGCGCCGAGGCTGATAAGCTGTGGGGCAAGCTCCGCGGCTTGCGCATTAACGAGGACGAGAACGGCAAGACCAACCTGGCACTTGCCGATGTCGACGGCGAGGTTCTCGTGGTGTCGCAGTTCACGCTGTTCGCCGATTGCCGCCACGGCCGCCGTCCATCGTTTACGGATGCCGGCGCCCCCGATGTTGCCAACGAGCTCTACGAGTACTTCCTGACGCTCGTTCGCCAAGATGTCGAACACGTGGCGCACGGCATCTTTGGCGCCGATATGAAAGTCGACCTCGTCAACGACGGCCCATTCACCATCGTCCTCGATACCGACAATCTGTAAGTAGCCAAATTAGCTACTTGCGCGTGGTCGCAACAGGGTGCTATAGTATTAGAGTTTTGTCTATCTTAGGGGTATTATCCCCTTTTTGAATTGCACCTTCTGGAGGCCCTGTTCATGGAAGAGATGGAAGTCAATCACGTCGACGACATCCACGAGAAGCTGACCGATATGGTGGGCGATCGCGTCAAGGTGAAGGCCAACATGGGCCGCACCCGCGTCGTCGAGCGCATGGGCACCATCAAGAGCGTCCACCCCGCCGTCTTTATCGTCGAGGTTGACGAACGTCGCGGCCGCAAGTCGCGTCAGTCCTACCAGTATATCGATGTCCTCACCGGGCAGGTCGAGCTGTTCGACCCCGAGAGCGGTGAGCACATTTTTACCCCGCTCGGCAATCAGCTCGAGGAGCACTAACGGTGACCGATCGGTCCCTGACTCTTTCCGCGCCGGCAAAGATTAACCTCTACCTGGGGGTTCATACCGAGCGCGATGACCGCGGCTACCACAGGGTCGATTCCCTGATGGCAGCCGTCGGTCTTTCCGATTCCGTGACGGTCGCGCCGGCGCAGGCGCTGACCGTCCAGACGGTTCCGGCATCAGATTTTCCCATGCAAAAGAATACGGCGTATCGGGCTGCGGTTGCTATGGCCGAGCATTATGGTCGCGAGGCAAACATCTGCGTGACGATTGAGAAGCGCATTCCATTGTGCGCCGGCTTGGGCGGCCCCTCGACGGATGCGGCCGCGGTCATTGTCGCCTTGGCGGAGCTCTGGGGAATTGATCGCACCGACCCCGCGCTCGACGACATTGCGCGGGGTATTGGTGCTGACGTCCCGTTCTTTTTGCACGCGAGCCTTGCGTTCTACGTAGGTGGGGGAGACGTGCTGGCAACTGAGTATCCCGCGCTGCCCGCAACGCCCGTCGTGTTGGTCAAGCCGCGCGAGGCAAGCGTTTCAACAATTGAAGCCTATCGACGTTTTGACGAGGCTCCGGTGCCTGCAGACAAGCCCGGCGCGATAGCTTCTGCCTTGCATGCTGGTGATGCCGAGACGGCATATGCGCTCATCCATAACAACCTAGGTGTCATTTCCGCACAGATGGAGCCGCAGATTCAAATGGTTCTCGATTGGCTGCGTAAACAGGACGGCACCGTTGCTGTAGATGTGTGCGGATCGGGTGCCTGCTCATTTGCCATTTGCGACACCGCCGCCACGGCCGAAAGGCTTGCCGACGCTGCCCTGCAAAACGGCTGGTGGTCCTGCGCGACGGAGCTCATTCCCAACACGGTTCGCATCGAAGTGCCAAAGAAGTAAAAATTTCTCTAGCACACGACGGAAATCTTTGTTACTATAGTCGAGCTAACGGGTTGTGGCTCAGTTTGGTAGAGCACTGCGTTCGGGACGCAGGGGTCGCTGGTTCAAATCCAGTCAACCCGACCAGAGCATGAGGAGGGATCGCTTCTTGCGGTCCCTTTTTTTAGCTATTGTTGTGATACCGCGATACCCGCGGTATACTCATTCGAGCTTGTCTCGCTGTATTGTGGAGGTCTACATGTTTGGACTGAGGGCTCCTGAGCTCATCATTATTCTCGTCGTTGTCCTGATTATCTTCGGGCCCAAGAACCTGCCGAAGCTCGGCAAGTCCCTCGGCTCTACCGTCAAGAATATCCGCGAGGGTATGGAGGGCGACGATAAGGCCGAGACCAAGCAGGCCGAGGAGGTCGTGGTCGAGCAGTCCGAGGAGGACAAGGAGATCGCTGAGCTCGAGGCCAAGCTCGCTGCTGCCAAGAAGAAGCAGGCAGAGGACAGCGACGCGGACGCAGAGTAGTCCCATCCCTTTGGGGTGAGCACCTGACCGGCTTGCCCGCAGGCTAGCCGGTCTTTTTCGTTTTGTTGACAGTTGATTGTTTGATCAGAGTTGGGGAGATATCCGTATGGACGCAAGCCAGATCGTACTGACCGCTGAGGGCCGCCAGAAGCTCGTCGAGGAGCTCGCTTGGCGTGAGGGCGATTACGCCAAGGAGATCGTCGAGGACATCAAGGAAGCCCGCGCGTTCGGCGACCTTTCGGAGAACTCCGAGTACGACGCCGCTAAGGACAAGCAGGCCCAGAACGCCGCTCGTATTGCCGAGATCCAGGCCATCCTCGCCAACGCTCAGGTTGCTGCCACCACGGGCGACCTGACCGTCTCCATCGGTTCCACCGTTTCGCTGATTGATCCCAACGGCGAGGTCATGGAAGTCACGCTCGTCGGTACCACCGAGACCAACTCGCTCGAGCACAAGATTTCCAACGAGTCTCCGGTCGGCCACGCCATCATCGGTCACGGCGAGGGCGACTCCGTCGAGGTCGTTACGCCTTCCGGCAAGACCCGCGTCTACACCATCGCCAAGATTGCACGCTAGACCACGGTCCCGCGTAAAGGTATGTTTTCGCTCCCTGGGACCGAATCCTGGGGAGCGTTTTAGTTTGAGGAGTTAACTTATGGCAGAGAACCAGAACGCCGCAGATCAGGCATCGACGCTCAACGACGAGCGCGCCACCCGCCTGGCCAAGCGCGCCGCCCTGTTCGAGGCGGGCCAGAACCCCTATCCCGAGCACTCTGAGCTTGAGGACTACGTTGCCGATATCGAGGCTAAGTACGCCGAGCTTGCCGATGGCGAGGACACCGAGGACGTCGTGAAGATCGCCGGCCGTGTGGTCGCCAAGCGCGGTCAGGGCAAGATTATGTTCATCGTCGTGCGCGATGCGACTGCCGAGATTCAGCTGTTCTGCCGCATCAATGACATGGACGAGACCGCTTGGAACACGCTCAAGGCCCTCGACCTTGGCGATATCCTGGGCGTGACCGGCGTGGTCGTGCGCACCCAGCGCGGCCAGCTTTCCGTTGCCCCTAAGAGTGCGACCCTGCTTGCCAAGGCCGTTCGTCCGCTGCCCGAGAAGTTCCACGGCCTCTCCGACAAGGAGACCCGCTATCGCCAGCGCTATGTCGACCTGATCGCCAACGACGACGTTCGCGAGACCTTCCGTAAGCGTTCGCAGATTCTCTCCACCTTCCGTCGTTTTATGGAGTCCGACGGCTACATGGAGGTCGAGACCCCCATCTTGCAGACCATCCAGGGCGGCGCTACTGCCAAGCCGTTCATCACGCACTTCAACGCGCTCGATCAGGAGTGCTACCTGCGCATTGCTACCGAGCTGCACCTCAAGCGCTGCATCGTCGGCGGTTTTGAGCGCGTGTTCGAGATCGGCCGTATCTTCCGTAACGAGGGCATGGACCTTACCCACAACCCCGAGTTCACCACGATGGAGGCCTACCGTGCCTTCTCCGACCTCGAGGGCATGAAGGCGCTCGCCCAGGGTGTCATCAAGGCGGCTAACAAGGCCATCGGCAACCCCGAGGTTATCGAGTACCAGGGCCAGACCATCGACCTTTCTGGTGAGTGGGCCAGCCGTCCCATGACCGACATCGTCTCCGACGTGCTCGGCAAGCAGGTCACCATCGACACGCCGGTCGAGGAGCTTGCTGCCGCCGCGCGCGAGAAGGGCCTGGAGATTAAGCCCGAGTGGACTGCTGGCAAGATCATCGCCGAGATTTACGATGAGCTGGGCGAGGACACCATCGTCAACCCCACGTTCGTGTGCGATTACCCCATCGAGGTCAGCCCGCTTGCCAAGCGCTTTGAGGACGATCCGCGCCTGACGCATCGCTTTGAGCTGGTTATCGCCGGTCACGAGTACGCCAACGCGTTCTCCGAGCTCAACGACCCGGTCGACCAGGCCGAGCGCTTTGCCGCCCAGATGGCCGAGAAGGCTGGCGGCGACGACGAGGCCATGGAGTACGACGAGGACTACGTGCGCGCCCTCGAGTACGGTATGCCTCCTGCGGGCGGCATCGGCATCGGTATCGACCGCGTGGTCATGCTGCTCACCAACCAGGCTTCCATCCGCGACGTGCTACTGTTCCCGCACATGAAGCCCGAGAAGGGTTTCCAGTCCGGTGCCGCTGCCGCCAAGGCTGCCGAGGCCGGCAACGCCGCGAGCCCCTTCGTCAAGCCGCTCAAGCCCACGGTTGATTATTCCAAGATTGCCGTCGAGCCGCTGTTTGAGGAGTTCGTCGACTTTGATACCTTCTCCAAGAGCGACTTCCGCGCCGTGAAGGTCAAGGCATGCGAGGCCGTCAAGAAGTCCAAGAAGCTGCTGAACTTTACGCTCGACGACGGCACCGGCACCGACCGTACCATCCTCTCCGGCATTCACGGTTATTATGAGCCCGAGGACCTGGTCGGCAAGACCTTGCTCGCCATCACCAATCTGCCGCCGCGCAAGATGATGGGCATTCCCAGCTGCGGCATGCTCATCAGCGCTATCCACGAGGAGGATGGTGAGGAGCGTCTCAACCTGATCCAGCTCGACGCCTCCATCCCCGCCGGCGCAAAGATGTACTAACTAGTTACGCGGTTCGTAGAACCGCGTAACGGCTCGACGCTGCGCGGGCCACATTTGGACAATCTGACGTTCAACTTCAAGGGCGCGACCAGAAGGTCAGCGCCCT
>CATXLW010000043.1:0-13447 GCA_958371715.1 uncultured Collinsella sp. | reverse complement strand
CCCGAACCCTTTCTCGTAAAGAATCGGATTCGAGTACGAACTGAATGGTGGAGCAATAAATAACCACCAGAAAGGTGCCTGTCCCCTTTGTGATGGTTTTGGGCCAGTCCTAGAGCGTGTGGCCGTAGGTGTTGGCGGCCTTGATGGCAGCGGCGAATTTCTCGTCGGTGAAGGGCTTTGCTTCTAGAGACAGTCCACGGCCGCAAGAAATTTCGAACGTATAAAACCAGTGTTGAGGGTTTTTCGCCGGCGAGGAACGTGCTAGGATACACGCCATAAGCGTTGATGGGGACGAGTAGTCGGCCGTCCGCATGCTACAGAGAGCGGGGAGCGCTGAGAACCCGTGCATGCTACCGATGAAAATCACCCCGGAGCTGCGGTCCCAACGGACGTGCCGCGCAGGTTCGTCTTAGTAGATATCGCCGAGATGGTCGTCGATACAGATCAGCCGAGTAACGGATGCGAGCGCGCGGCGACGCGGGCGAGGGCATCTAAGCTGGGTGGTTAAGCGAAGAGCTTTTGCGGGCATACAGCCCGTTTTGTGGCGCTTCGTCCCAGCTTGCAGGGACGGGCGCCTTTTTGGTGCCCAACGGGCGTGCGCGCCCACGACATGAAAGGGGTACCGTGGCAAACGAGTATAAGCAGACGATGAATCTGCCCAAAACCGGATTTCCCATGCGTGCCGGTCTTTCCAAGTCCGAGCCCAAGCGACTCAAGGACTGGCAGGACAACAAGGTCTTCGAGCAAGTTCTAAAGAAGAACGAGGGTCACAAGAAGTTCGTGCTGCATGACGGCCCTCCGTACGCCAACGGCCCGATCCACATCGGCCACGCCATGAACAAGATCTCCAAGGACATGATCAACCGTTACTGGATGATGCAGGGCTATGAGGTTCCCTTTGTCCCCGGTTGGGACTGCCACGGTCAGCCGATTGAGCACAAGGTCGAGGAGAAGCTCGGCACCGAGAAGTTCAACCAGACCTCCACGGCCAAGATCCGCGAGCTTTGCAATAAGTTCGCTGTCGAGAACATCGAGCTCCAGAAGGCCGGTTTCCGTCGCCTGGGCGTGCTCGGTGATTGGGACAACCCGTATCTGACGCTCTATCACCAGCATGACGCCGCTGATATCGAGGTCTTTAAGGCCATGTTCGATAAGGGCATGATCTATCGCGGCCACAAGCCGGTTCACTGGTGCAAGCACTGCCACACCGCGCTGGCCGAGGCCGAGATCGAGTACTCCGACGAGACGAGCCCGTCCATCTTCGTGCGCTTTGAGATGACCTCCAAGCCCGCCGGTCTCGAGGACTTCGACGGCCCGGTCGACTTCATCATCTGGACGACCACCCCGTGGACCATCCCTTCCGACCAGGCCGTTTCCCTCAAGCCCGGCGCCGCCTACGTTGCCGTTGAGCACGACGGTCGCGCCGAGGTCATGCTCGAGGACCTGGCTCCCAAGTGCTGCGAGGAGTTTGGCTGGGAGTACACCCCGGTGATGGTCAACGGCAAGCCCTATGTGGTTCCCGCCGAGACCTTCCACCACATCCACTACAAGCAGCCGATCTTTGACGGTGTCGAGGGCGTGGCGCTGCTGGCCGATTACGTCGGTGTCGATGACGGTACCGGTATCGTCCACAACTCGCCCGGCCACGGCGTCGATGACTACTTCGCCTGCCTCAAGGAGGGCATCACCGACATCTGCATGCCGGTCGATGACGACGGCAAGTTCTACACCGGCAAGGAGTTTGGCACCGGTGGCCCCTTCAGCGGTATGGACACCGATGAGGCCAACCCGCACATCATCGAGTTCCTGCGCGAGCACGGCACCCTGGTCCTCGAGAAGAAGATCACGCACAGCTATCCGCACTGCTGGCGTTGCAAGCACCCGGTGCTCTTCCGTGCTACCGACCAGTGGTTTGTCTCGATGGACAAGACCGGTCTGCGCGATCAGGCTGGCAAGGAGGTCCGCGAGAACGTCACGTGGTATCCGGCCCATGCCGCCAACCGTATTGGCGCCATGGTCGAGCAGCGTCCCGACTGGTGCATCAGCCGTCAGCGTAACTGGGGTGTGCCGATCCCCAGCTACACCTGCGCCGACTGCGGCGAGAAGGTCATGAACGACGCCACACTCGACGCCGTCATTAAGCTCTTCCACGAGAAGGGCTCCGACGCCTGGTTTACCGACGCTCCCGAGAGCTACCTGGGCGAGGCCTGCGTCTGCCCCAAGTGCGGCGGCCATCACCTTAAGGCCGATAAGGACATCCTCGACGTGTGGTGGGACTCCGGCGTCTCCTGGAAGGCCGTCTGCGAGTACCGTCCCGAGCTGGAGTATCCGGCGGATGTGTACCTTGAGGGCTCCGACCAGCACCGCGGTTGGTTCCAGAGCTCGCTGCTCACCTCGGTGGGAGCCAATGGCCACGCTCCGTACAAAGCGGTCGTCTCGCAGGGCTTCACCCTCGACGGCCAGGGCCGTAAGATGTCCAAGTCGCTCGGCAACGTCATCGACCCCAACAAAGTCTGCGACGAGATGGGCGCTGACATCATCCGTCTGTGGGTTGCCTCCGTCGACACCAGCTCCGATGTCTCCATCGACCACGAGATTCTCGCTCGTACGTCCGATGCCTACCGTCGTTTCCGCAACACGCTGCGCTTCCTGCTTTCCGAGCTCGAGGGTCAGTTTGAGCCCGAGACCGACGGCGTCGCCTTTGCCGACCTGCTGCCGCTCGACAAGCTCATGGTTGCCCGCCTGACCCAGGTTCAGGCCGAGGTTGACGACGCCTACGCCAGCTACGAGTTCCCGCGCGCTTACCGTGCGCTCTACGACTTCGTGGTTACCGAGCTCTCCAACGTGTACCTCGACGCCCTGAAGGACCGTCTGTACTGCGACAAGCCCGGCTCGCTCGAGCGCCGCAGCGCCCAAACCGTGCTCGCCGAGCTCTTCTCGATGCTCATGCGCGACCTGCAGCCGATCCTGTCCTACACGGTCGACGAGGCCATGGCCTATGCGCCCGCCGGCTGCGTCGATCACCAGAAGTACGCCGCGCTGCTCGATTGGTACAAGTCGCCCATCACGGTCGACGAGGCCAATGGGTTCGAGGGCGTGCTCGAGGCTTCGCTCGAGCTCCGTAGCGCCGTGACCAAGGCCCTTGAGGATGCCCGCTCCGCCGGCACCTTCACCAAGAGCCAGCAGGTCCGCGTCAAAGCGGTCGTTCCCGCCGAGATGTACGCGCTGCTGACCGGCGACAAGGCGGTCGATCTGGCCGAGTTCTACATCGTCTCCGATGTTGAGCTGACCCAGGGTGAGGAGCTCTCCGTTGCCATCGAGGCTGCCGAGGGCGAGTGCTGTGACCGTTGCTGGAACTACCGCACCACCGTCGGCGAGTACAACGGTCACGCTCACATTTGCAAGCGCTGCGCGAATGCCCTTTAAGGCACGGTAACTCGGCATTTTAGTTATAGGGAGAATTTAGGCGCCTTCGGCCCATTTGCTCCGCTGAAGAAAAGCGACATTCCGTTATCCGGAATGCCGCTTTCTTTTATGCTGGTTATTTCCCTTATGTTGGTGGATATGTCGTGCGCTCTGCGTTTGGCAATATAAGATGGTTCATTGTGTTAAACGGAATTCGATTGTTTTGAGGGTAGGGGATTAATTTGGGTCGTACTGGGGATATGACGCCGCCTTTGGGTTGGCGGCTGGGTGTTGCTGGTGGTGTTGCGCTCGTTGTGCTGCTTGTTGACCAGCTGACTAAGCTTGCGGTTCGTGCCGTGGGCGATGCCCTGCATGTGACTGTTATCCCCGGTGTGATCGACTTTCTATTTGTCCGCAATATCGGTGCCGCCTTTAGCATGGGCGAGGGTCATGGCGTTGCATTCGCTTTGCTGGCGCTTGCGGTCATTGTCGCCATTGCCGTGTACTTGCTTCGCGCGTCCCAGCTTGCTCGCCTGGAGGTCGTGGGCATGGCGATGGTTGTGGGCGGTGCTATCGGCAACGCGATCGACCGTCTGGCTTATGGCTTCGTGACCGATTTTATTGCCACTACCTTCATTGACTTTCCCGTCTTCAATGTGGCCGATATCGGCATAACGGTCGGTGTCGTGCTGGCACTCATCGGTTATATGTTCATGAGTCCTGCCGCTCGTGAGGTCGATGCGACCGCCGAGCTCAACGCCCGTGACGAGGCCCGGGCCAAACGTAAGGCCAAGCAGCGTGGGGAGCGTGCCCGCAAGATTCGCGAAAGGAATGAGCGCTAATGGCCGACATCCATATTCTTGTTGCCGACGACGCTGTCGGTCAGCGTCTCGACGCCTATTTGGGTGCCAACGACGGCTGTCCCACACGTTCTGCCTGCGCGCATCTGATTGAGGGCGGCGCCGTCGCCGTCAACGGCGAGACCTGCCTTTCCAAAAAGTATGCCGTGCGCTCCGGCGACCGCATCTCGGTCGACCTGCCCGAGCCGCACGACCCGGCCGATGTGATTCCCGAGGCCATTCCTCTCGATATTCGCTATGAGGACGACTATCTCATCGTGCTCTCTAAGCAGCGCGGCCTGGTGTGCCATCCAGCCCATGGTCACGAGAGCGGCACCCTGGCGAACGCCTTGGTCTACCACTGCGGCATCGAGCATCTTGGCACAGTGCAGGGTGAGGATCGCCCCGGCATAGTGCATCGCCTGGATCGCGATACCTCGGGCCTTATGCTCGCGGCAAAAGACGACGATACCCAGCGAGCGCTTCAAAATCTTATACGCACGCGCACGCTCGACCGTCGCTATATCACGCTCGTTCACGGACACATCGCTATGGACGAGGGCACCATCAATACGGGTATTGCCCGATCGACGCGCGACCGCGTGAAGATGGCGGTTTCCGATGACCCCTTTGCGCGCCAGGCCATCACGACCTTTAAGGTCCTTGAGCGCTTTGATTCCACGCGTTTCGACGACGGCTATACGCTCGTCGAGTGTCACCTGTTTACCGGCCGCACGCATCAGATTCGCGTACACATGCGCCATATCAACCACGCCTGTGTGGGCGACCCGCTTTACGGCAAGTGCGATGTACGTGCCGATCAGGGTCTGACCAGGCAGTTCCTGCATTCATGGCGCGTGGCGTTCGATCATCCCGTGACGGGGGAACGCATTGAGTGCCGTGACGAGCTGCCGTGGGATCTTGCGGCGGTTTTGGATGATCTGGCCCCGCGTTCGTTCGGTCGCACTGCCGCTGGCGCCGAAATCGTCCCGCAGCTCGGTCTGCTCGAAGCCTAGCCAGTATTAGGTTGTTTCTTGAACTCGGTAAGCCTGCGGTAAGATATACGGTTGTCTACGTTACGCGTTCCCGGGAGCCTGCATGCTCGCCTTTTTACAAATCAACACACCCATCGTGATCTTCAACCAGATTGTCTTTACGCTGTTCACGGTCTGCTTTTTGTACCAGGTGGTCTTCTTTATCATCGGTGCCTTTCGTGGCGAGGTCGCGCCTCCCAAGGCCAAAAAACGCCACCGCTACGCCTTCTTTATCGCGGCGCATAACGAGGAGGCCGTAATTGCCAACCTCGTGCGCTCCATCAAGGATCAGGATTATCCGTCCGAGCTTATCGAGGTCTTCGTGGTCGCCGATGCCTGCACCGATAACACGGCGGAGCTTGCGCGCGAGGCCGGCGCCATTGTCTATGAGCGCAATGACCTTGCTCGTAAGGGCAAGAGCTGGGTCATGGACTTTGGCTTCGATCGCATTCTCAACGAGTATCCCGATACCTTTGAGGGCTATTTTATTTTCGATGCCGATAACGTTATTTCCCGTGATTACGTTTCCAAGATGAACGACGCTTTTGACCAGGGTTTTCATGTGGTCACCAGCTACCGCAACTCTAAGAACTTCGGTAGTTCGTGGATCTCTTCGGCCAACGCCACGTGGTATCTGCGCGAGGCCCGTTTCCTCAACAACGCGCGTAATATTTGCAAGACGTCCTGCGCTGTCTCGGGTTCGGGCTATCTCATTTCTGCCAGCGTGATCGAGGGTATGCACGGCTGGCAGTTCCACACGCTGACTGAGGACATTCAGTTCACCACGTTCTGCGCCATTCATGGTATTCGCATCGGTTATGCACCGGCGGAGTTTTTTGATGAACAGCCCGTGACGTTCAAGGCTTCTTGGAAGCAGCGCATGCGTTGGACTAAGGGCTTCTACCAGGTGTTCTTTACCTACGGTAAGCACCTGGTCAAATCGACCTTCCGCTATCATCGTTTTGCCGCCTACGACATGTTCATGACGATCGCCCCGGGTATGCTGCTATCGCTCATCTCGATGCTCGCCAATGCGACTTTCCTCATTGTGGGTGGTCTTTCGCACGGCTTCTTGGCCACCGAGGTCGAGATGCAGGCGTGTGCCGCTTCGCTCATTATGACTTTTGCCATGATGTATCAGACGTTCTTTACCATGGCGCTCCTTACGACCATCTTCGAGTACAAGCACATTCATTGCGCGCAAAAGTGGCGTCTGGTGACCAACCTGTTTACCTTCCCTATCTTTATGTTCAGCTATATCCCCATCACGGTGGCTGCACTGTTCCTCAAGGTCGACTGGGTCCCGACGCAACACGCCGTCAACGTTACCCTCGACGAGGTCATGCAAGGCGCCAAATAATCACCACCAAAACCACCACAAAGGGGATAGGCACCTTTGTGGTGGTTTTTGCTTTTGCGATGCAGCTCGAGGAGGTACTCGATGGTCTATATCCCTTTTTGGATATGCATCTTTGCCGGTGCGGTGACTGATCTCCGTGAGCGGCGGTTTCCCAATGAGCTTGCCGGTGCGTGTGCGGTGGCGGCGTTTGCAGGCGTTTGGCTCGACAGGGGCGTTAACACGGCGCTTGACCACGCCGGTCTTGCGGTTATTGTCTACCTTGTCCTCGTGCTTACTGAGTCACTCTGGCGTTGGGTGCGCCACACCCCAGGTATCGGCATGGGGGACGCCAAGGCGCTCTTCGCGCTTTGCACGCTCAACCCTATGGGCGGCATCGCGGCATTTGCCGTCGCGCTCCTGGTCCTTGCCCTCTCCTGCCTCTTCACAAAATCGCGCTTCCTGCCATTGCTCCCGTTTTTGGTGCCGATTTTTGCCATAATCGAGGTCGTGGGCTGCACATTGTAACCGATTGCGCATCCTTCTTAAGGAGCATGCCATGGCAACTAATCAAGAAACGGCCGTCATTAAGGCGCGCATGGACCGTATTCCCTCGGCATTGTCACTCGAACTTGTCGAGCGCATTTCCGCCGATCGTGCTTCGGGCTATGTCAATCCCTATCGCTGCAACGATGATCAGGTCATTCGTCGTATTGATCGCGCTGCCGACAAAGGCACGCTTATGCGTCCGGCGTTTATGCGCGATACCGAAAAGATTCTTCATCTTCCTGCGTACACGCGTTATGCAGGCAAAACGCAGGTCTTTAGCTTTCGCAGCAACGACGATCTGTCGCGGCGCGGCCTTCATGTGCAGCTCGTCTCGCGCATTGCCCGCGATATCGGCCGTGCCCTGGGCCTCAACTGCGATTTGATCGAGGCGATTGGCTTGGGCCACGATTTGGGCCACACGCCCTTTGGCCATGCCGGCGAGCGTTTCCTCAACGATATCTATCACGAGCGTACGGGTCGTTATTTTTTCCATAACGTGCAGTCCGTCCGCGTGCTCGACGCGCTGTACGGCCGCAACGTGTCGCTCCAGACGCTCGACGGCGTGCTGTGCCATAACGGCGAGTACGAGCAGCGTGTCTTTGAACTCTCGGACATGGCGTCGTTTGACCAGTTCGACCGTACCGTCGAGGACTGCATTGCCACGGGCTATGGCGCGATCGAGCACCTGCGCCCCATGACCCTCGAGGGCTGTGTGGTGCGTATCTCGGATATCCTCGCCTACGTCGGTCGTGATCGTCAGGACGCCATTGCGGCGGGCCTGCTGTCGCCCGACACTTTTGACGATGGTCGGGGCGGCGCCTATAACAGCTGGATTCTCACGCACGCTTCCATCGATATCGTTGAGCATAGCTATGGCAAACCGCGTATCGAGATGAGCGAGGACCTGTTTGAGGAGATCCGCCGGGCTAAGCGCGAGAACTACGAGAAGATCTATAGCAAGGGCGGTATCGAAGGCGATTCTGAGGCCGAGTTGCGTGAGGCCTTCGAAAAGCTCTACGACCGTTGCCTGCAGGATCTAAATAAAGGCGACGAGTTCTCTTACATCTTTAAGCATCATGTTTCGCGCATTGAGCAGCAGCTTTCCTACTACGATCGCACCTATGCCTGGCAGGACGACAAGGATCAGGCCGTCGTCGATTACATCGCAAGCATGACGGATGGTTATTTCTGCGAGCTGACGAGCAAATTGTTCCCAGGTCTAAAGTTTCCGCACCGCACCTATATTAACGAACGGTAGTTCGTATCCTTTCGGTATACTGTTGGTCAACAACGATTTTGATTAATGCACGGGATGGCTATGGACGACCTTTTTTCTGCTTCGACGCGCGAGCGCTCCTTTAGAAATGCGCCGCTTGCGGTGCGTATGCGCCCCAATTCGCTCGACGAGTATGTGGGCCAGCAAAAGGCCGTCGGTAAGGGCTCGTGGCTGCGCGCCGCGATTGAGCATGACGTGCTGTCGAGCGTGATTCTGTACGGCCCGGCTGGCACGGGCAAGACGACGCTGGCCCACATTATCGCCAACCATACCAAGAGCGAGTTTGTCGAGGTCAGCGCCGTGACGGGCACTGTGAAGGACCTGCGCCGCGTAATCGATGAGGCTAAGACCCGTCTGAACACCTACGACCGCCGCACCATTCTGTTTATCGATGAGATCCATCGTTTCTCTAAGTCGCAGCAGGATGCCTTACTGCATGCGGTTGAGAACCGCACCGTCATTATGATTGGCGCCACGACGGAAAACCCGTACTTTGAGGTCAACTCGGCATTGCTCTCGCGTGGGCGTGTGGTAGAGCTTGAGCACCTGAAGGACGAGGATATCGCCATGCTCATTGAGCGTGCGCTCGAGGCGCCGCAGGGTTTAAACGGTAAGTTCTCGGCCGATGAGGATACAGTCAAGACCATTTGCACGCTGGCCGCGGGTGATGCGCGCTCGGCGCTCACGACGCTCGAGCTTGCGAGTGAGATTGCCGTTACGCGTCCCGATACCGAGGGAACGCCAGCGCCGGCGGCCGGGGAACGCTATCCCATTACCGTGGATGACGTGAAGATCGCCAATCCACGTCGTGGGTTTTCGTATGACAAAAACGGTGACATGCACTACGACATTATCAGTGCGTTTATTAAATCTATGCGCGGCAGCGACCCCGATGCCACGATCTATTGGCTTGCGCGCATGATCGATGCGGGGGAGGATCCCAAGTTTATCGCTCGCCGCATTATGATTCAGGCTTCCGAGGATGTTGGCAACGCCGACCCGCAGGCGCTTTTGGTGGCACATGCCGCATTTAAATCTGCCGAGGTCATTGGCTATCCCGAGTGTCGCATCAACCTGGCTCAGGCTGCGCTCTATGTGTGCCTGGCGCCTAAGTCCAACGCGTGTGAGGCCTCGATCGATGCGGCGCTGGCCGATATCCACAGCAGTGGTCTTCGCGAGGTGCCCAGCTACCTGCGCGATCGTCACCGTCCCGGCAGCGACGAGTACGGTGTATACAAGTACCCGCACGATTATCCCGAAGGCTGGGTCGATCAGCGCTATTTGCCCGAGGGGCTGGAGCGCGGTGCGTTTTGGCAGCCTGCCGGCCGCGGCTGGGAAGAGTGGCGCGTAGAGCAAAGCGAGCGCGACCGTAGCGGGAATGCTCCGAAGTAGCTGCTGATTATTTTGTCCCACGATCTCACACTTGGCATGTTCGGTCCCCTTTGGGGTACCATGAAGAGCATCTGTATTTCGATTCATTTGGGAGGCTTGTATGAGTCCCATTCAAATCGCCTTGCTGCTACTTGCCGTTGCCGGCGTGTGGGCTGTTATCGAGCTCGCGCTCACGCTGCGCAAGACGCGCACCGTCGTTGATTCGCTCGACAAGACGGTGGGCGACCTCAACAACACGCTCGCCGAGGCACAGCCCGTGGTGGCAAAGCTCGATGGTGCCGTTGATGAGCTTACACCGGCACTTGCTCAGGTGGAGCCGCTCCTCAAATCGAGCAAGACTGCCGTTGACGCCCTGACGTCCAACCTTGTTGAGGTTGAGGCGGTCGTTCGCGACATTTCTCAGGTCACGGGCAGTGTGGCCGAGGCCAGCAATGCCGTGTCGAGCGTGACCGACTCTGCGGCCGGTGCCGTGCAGAAACTATTTAACAAGGTGAAGGCTCCTGCAGCCGACGCCGATCGCAAGCTCGCCACTGACGCCGAGGCCGAACAGCCTACCGAGCACGTTCTGATTGGTGAGGCTGAGGACGAGGCCGCCGATGGTGCAGATACGGCTCAGAAGCCCGCAGCCAAGCCTGCTCAGTATTACACCTATACGCCCGCCGAGACCTCCGAGGAGTCCTGCGATGAGTAGCGAAACAACCTGCCCCATTACGCTGAGCGTTGCCGGTGATCCGCGTTTCGCGCGCTTGGTGCGCATGACGGCCGCCAACGTCGGCGCCCTGTGCTCTATGTCCGTCGATCGCATCGAGGATATTCGCATGGCTGCCGAGGAGGCCTTCATCTTTGGGTGCACCGCGGTCGACTGCGACGATATCTCGATCACATTCGATGTCGACGAATCTCATGTGGGAATGACCTTTACCTTTGGCGGTCAGGCGACTGTCGATGAGGATGACCAGGCTGCCGTGTATGCCGAACTCATTCTTGCAAGCGTGTGCGATTCCTACGAAAAGACCGCGGCGCCCCTAACGCTTTCCCTCGACCTCAAGGCGGATATCTAATATGACCGAACGTTCCCGGAGCGGTAAGACCGCTTGGGACAAGGAGAAAACCCGCGAGCTGTTTCGTCGCTACAAGGAGACCGGTGATCCGGATGCCCGCGAGCAACTCGTCATGTCCCACATGAACCTGGTAAGGTTTCTTGCCAACAAGTTTAAGAACCGCGGTGAGCCGCTCGATGACCTTTTGCAGGTCGGCTATCTGGGCCTGCTCAAGGCTATCGACCGTTTTGACCCTGAGCGCGGGCTCGAGTTCACCACGTTTGCCACACCTACTATTCTGGGAGAGATTAAGCGCCACTTCCGCGACAAGGGCTGGAGCGTGCGCGTGCCGCGTCGTCTGCAGGAGCTCTCGGCCAAGGTTAACCAGGCCACCGACAAGCTCACCAACGAGCTACAGCGTTCTCCTAAGGTTGAGGAAATCGCCGAATACCTGGACGTGACCGTCGACGAGGTGCTCGAAGCTATGGAATCGTCCTCGGCCTACACCTCGGTACCCATCGAGGCCCCCGGTGCGTCCGATTCCGACGATGCGCCTTCGATTCTCGATCGCTACGCCGACGACGACAACGAGCTCGACTTTACCGATGACCGTCTGGTGATTGAGGAGGCCATTCGCGATTTCTCCCCGCGCGAGCGCGAGGTGATCGAGCTGCGCTTTGTGAAGGGCATGACCCAGATCGAGATCGCTAAGAAGCTGGGCATCTCCCAGGTGCAGGTTTCGCGTCTGCTGCGCCGTACGCTTAAGAAGATTCAGGACAAGATTGACCCCGACGGAGTAATGGTTCGTTCATGAGTGAACACCCCCAACAAACCGATCGCGTGCTGCGCGACACCCGCATTCTGACGCTGCGCATTTGGGCCGTCGTCGGCTGCATCGTGATCGCTGCCGTCATCTTTAACCTCATGGGGATTCTGGCGCCGGTTATTGAGTTTTTGGCCGTCGGCTCCATTATTGCCTTTGTGATGTCGCCGATCACCAACTGGCTCGAGCATCATGGGGTGGGCCGTGGCATCGGCTCGCTCATCGCGCTCATTGTGGTCGTAGCCGTGCTCGTCGGTGTCGTCTGTATCCTGTCGCCGATTCTCTTTGGCCAGATCATGGAAGTCCTGAGCCGCCTGCCTGAGCAGCTACGTGTTGCGGGCAGCGACCTTAATGAGATGATCTCGCGCGCCAAGACGCTCAACAACACGCCGGTCAAGGAGTACCTGGACGATAACATTTCTTCGCTCGTTACGGTGGCGTCCAAATATGTCTCACAGATTGCCGCCGAGCTCGGCCGCGGCGTGTTCCCGCTTATCACCAACACGGCCTCACAGCTGTTCGTGATCTTTTTGGGTCTGGTGCTTGCCTATTGGCTTGCCTGCGATTATCCCCGTATGCACCACGAGGTCTGCACCATCATCGGTCAGGAACAGGAAACCTCGTACCGCTTTATGGTCGCGATTCTTTCGCGCTCAGTCGGAGGTTACATGCGTGGCATGGTCGTGACGTCCATCTGCGGTGGCATCCTTGCCTTTATCGGCTTTACGATCATTGGGCATCCGTATGCGGCGCTCATGGCCATCTTTACCGGCATCATGCACTTGGTCCCGGTTGTCGGTCCCTGGGTGAGCGCGGCGATTGCCACGGTGCTCGGTTTCATGTTTAGCCCGATGCTGGCGTTGTGGACCCTGGTTGTGACCATGGTGGCACAAAATGTCACCGATAACGTCATTTCGCCTAAGGTCATGCAGAGCTCGGTACAGGTGCATCCCATCATGAGCCTCACGGCCCTGGTTATTGGCTCGGCGCTTATGGGCCCCATCGGCATGGTTATCGCCATCCCGCTGTGCGCGGCCCTCAAGGGTATCTTCGTGTACTACTTCGAAAACGAGACCGGCCGCCAGCTCGTTGCCTACGAAGGCGCCGTGTTTAAGGGTACGCCGTATCGCGATGCCGAGGGCAACCCGGTCGCCGCCTATGACGCGCTTGGCGACGACACGTTCATCTATGAGTCCGAGCTCATCGGCAATGAGACCGCGCCCGAGGCCAAGGCCATGCCCAAGCCCGAGCTCGATAATTCATGGATCAAGCTCTCGGGTCTTCAGCCCGACGCGACGGGTTTCTTCAAGAACCCCTTCGCCAAGGACGACGATTCCAATACGGACGACGACACCAAAACCGGCATCGACGGCTCCATGGATGATTCGGATTCCTAAGAGGCCCTGTTAGCGTTTTTTGATGTTGTAAAAGACAAGAAACAAGAGCAAAGCGATTGATAAGGGGCCGGCTACATAGAAATAGAGAACGTCAATTGCGCGCAGTGGGCAACAGGCCTTATCGCCGGACATTACTGCATATAATACGTAGCCAAATGCTGGTTGGTTTGAATACCAGTGGGAGAAGGCCAAGAGCGCTAAAAGTGCTACAACCAGAAGTGCATTCAGGATAAATCGTTTGGTATTCATCGGCCGCTCCTTCCGGATGATTCTTATATAGTATTTTTCTTATAAAAAGCGATATACTAGATATAACGAAACAACGAACTGAATAAAGAATACAAAAAAAGAGCCAC
>CATXLW010000042.1:0-13907 GCA_958371715.1 uncultured Collinsella sp. | reverse complement strand
CGTCCTAGTGTTCGCTTCTAATAAAGAAGGCCAAGATTCGGGACGCAGTTCAAAAGGTGCCTGTCCCCTTTGTGGTGGTTTTGGCCCATGCGTTAACGCTATAACGCCGCGGCGATTGCTTCGGTCACAAACTTATTGAGTGACTCGCCCTTCTTTGCCGCCGCCAGTGCTGCCTGCTTGTGAAGCTCGGAGCCTGTTCTCACATTGAACGAGCCCTTAAAAGCCCGCTCTGGTTCCTTGCCCTTTTCGGCACAAAACTCAAGGTAATCGTCGACGGCGTCGTGGAAGCATTGCTCCACTTCTTCAGCCGTGGAGCCTTCAAATACAATTGCGTCCCTAATGCCGGCGACCATACCTGTTAGTACATGCTGCTCGGCATCGAACTCGACTGGGGCGAAATAGCCCTTGTATGCCAAAACGTTACTCATGACTGCCTCCGACATCCTGCAGAAATCGAACGATGTTTCGAATTGTCCCCGCTGTCAATTCGTCAGATGGATGAGGCGTGTGCATCACGAACATCCTGCCATCTGAGGGCCTGTAGAAGCGAATGCGCGATCCGGATGTCTTGCCTTTGCTGTCCATTTCAAAGCCATATGAGGCCATGACTTTTAAAAAATCGGCATACCGATACGTCGAAGGGCAGCTAAACAGTTGGGCGATGAGTTTATCGGCTCGAGTCATCCCGCCTCACATTCTGCAACTATATTCTAGTTGCAATTTAGATCCGATGCAATCACCCATACTATAGAACATGTGTACGTATAGAACAAGTGTTCGAACCACTACAAAGGGGCCTGTCCCCTTTGTAGTGGTTTTGCTTGCTGTGGTTAGCCCATCAGGTCGACTACGTTAAAGCCGGCGTTGCTCTTGGCGATGACGTCTCGGCCGCCAAAGACGCAGGTGGGCGACTCGGCTGCGATGCGCGTTACGTCGGTGCCGAGCGAGCGCAGCTCACCGGGCGTGGCGGCGAGCATCTGGGCGCGGCGCTTTTCGCGCGCGTTGGGATCGAGTCCGGCCAGGTAGGTCGTGTTGCGGCGCTTGGTGAGCGCGTAGGGCTTCACCGGCGCGTCCATGCCGCTCACGCAGCTCACGATAAATCCCTCAAAGGCGGCCTCGTCGGGCTCAAAGCTGCCGAGCCATTCGCCTGCGCGCGCCACGCGCTCAATCGAGGGATCGATCGCCGGGTCGCGGTAGGTGTAGAACGCCGTTTGACGCTCGCCAGCCGCGCGGAATCCGCAACCGTATGCGCCGCCCTTCACACGGATCTCGTTCCACAGGTAGTCGTAGGAGAGCGCGTTGGCGGCAACCGCCCAGGCGCCCGTCACGTCGAGTCCCAAGCGACGCGGGTCGCACGCGCTTGCCGCAAAGCAAATGTCGCTGGGGATGACGAAAGCCTCGTGACGGTCGCGCGGCGTCGGCACCACGAGCACGTTGCGGCCGGCATCGGCGCCGTCGCCTGCGCCAAGCCCCAGGTCGCCCGCGGCATCCCAGTACGCGTCAAAGTCCTCATCGCTGCCGGTAAAGCTCGCCAGGCAGCCGTCGGCCACAAAGATGCGGTCTGCCAGCTCGGCAAGCTTGGCGCGCAGATTGTCCAGTCGCTCGTCAAAGTGCTCGAGCAGATCGCGCAGGAACAGGTAGAAGTCCACGCCCGAAAGCTGCTCGCGTACCACGGCCGAAGGCGAGCTGTAGCTCATCGCGCGGCCCAACGCCGCCGAATGTCCATTGTTGATAAAGCCCTGCTCAAGCCCAATGCGAATCTGCGTGAGTACGTCGCGCACGCGGTCGGCGTCGGCCTCGAGCAACAGGCTCTGCGACCACACCTCGCGCGGCAGGCTCGCCAGCGCGTCGATCTTCTCGGACAGGGCGCCGGCGCTCACCAGCAGGTAGGGGCGCGCGCCGTCCACGTCGGGCTGCGTCATGACCTCGGTCGTAAAGCTCAAAAAGCCCAGCTTGCCGGCGATAAGGTTGTCGAGTTCCTCGGCCGAATGCTCGCGCGTGGGCAGCTGCTTGAGCAGGCGGCAGAGCAGCGTCACATAGGGCAAGTCCTCAAACGCGACGCAGCTTAGGTCGAAATACTGCATGGCGTAGGCCAGACGGTTGGTGGGGATGCCGTGGCGCAGACAGGGGATGGGCGTGGTCGTGTCCACAACGAGCGGCGGCTCGGGGCGTGCCTCGCCAATGTCGGATACACGCAGGCGCGGCAGCGTGGCCTTGTCCTCGGGCGTGTCCTCTGCCTCCTGCGCGGCACGCAGCGCGGCTGTGCGCTCGACCACATCGGCAAGCTCGGCATCGGTCATGGCGTCGCGCTTGGCGGCAAGCTCTGCCGCCTCGGCGCCTTCCGATCCGGCACCGGCGTCCACCGGCACCAGCTCGACCAACGCCATGTGGTCGTTCTGCAGCACCAGCTCGCGCAGCAGGTCCTCAAAATAGCTGCCGTCCAGCTCGCCACGAAGCTCCTCGTACACCGGGCCGTACTTGAGTGCCAGCGTCGCGGCGTCGTCATCGTAGAGCCAGGTGCTCAGTGCGTCGCACGCAATGGCCACGCCGTCGGCGATACCGTAGTCGCGCTGGCGCAGGTCGTATTCGTTGCTGCTGATGATGGCCTCCAGGCGCTCGCGCGGAACGCCGTGCTCGCACAGGTCGCGGCAGGCGTCTTGGAACACGCGGCGCAGCTCGCGCGCCACGCCGGGCTGCGCGCTTTGCAGCATGATGAGCTCGTAGGGCTGCAGGCTCTCGGCCGCGGTGTAGCTCACCACGTTGCCGCCCAGGCCGGCGGCCAGAATGGCCTTCTTAACCGGCGCTTCGTTGGAACCCAACAGCGCCTCAAACAAGATGTCCGCTGCGATCGTGCGCTTGCGGTCGAGCGCGCTGCCCAGCACAAGGCCCAGGCCCACCAAGGCGTTCTCGGGCGTGGTGGCCATCTCGACACGCTTGTACTCGCAGGTCACGGGCGCCTGCACGCCCAGCGGATTGGGTGCCAGCGTGGACGGGTCTTCGCCGGCGGCAACGGCTGCGTCCATGCGGCGGCTCGCAGCGCTCGGCTGCGACAGATAGCGCTCGTCCAAAAAGGCCAGCGCGCGGTCCACGTCCAGGTCGCCGTAGAGCGTGATGTAGGAGTTGGAAGGATTGTAGTGGCGCGCGTGCGTGTCCAGGAACTGCTCGTAGGTGAGCGCGGGAATTGCGCGCGGGTCGCCGCCGCTCTCGTGCGCATAGGCGGTGTCGGGATAGAGCGCGGCGTTGACGGCATCGTCCAGCACGCTCATGGGATCGGACAACGCGCCCTTCATCTCGTTGAACACCACGCCGTTATAGCGCAGCGTGCCCTCGCGCAGGCTCGCGGAGCTGTCGCCGCTCTCGATCTCGACGCCCTCCGGCAGGTCCAGCTCGTAGTGCCAGCCCTCCTGCTCAAAAATAGTGGGCTTGGTATAGATGGCCGGGTTGAACACCGCGTCCAGGTACACGTCCATCAGGTTGTACAGGTCCTGCTCGTTGGTGGTGGCAACGGGGTAGATGGTCTTGTCGGGGTAGGTCATGGCGTTGAGGAACGTCTGCATGGAGCTCTTGATCAGGTCGACAAACGGCTCCTTGACGGGGAACTTGGCCGATCCGCACAGCACCGAGTGCTCAAGAATATGGAACACGCCGGTGGAATCGGCCGGCGGCGTCTTAAAGCCAATGGCAAAGGCCTTGTTTTCGTCGTCGCATGCCAGGTACAGCAGGCGAGCGCCCGAGGCGGTGTGGCGAAGCACGTAGGCGTCCGAGTCGAGCTCGGGCACGGTCTCGCAGCGCTCGACGGCAAAGCCATGGCAGGTGGTGCCGGGCACCAGCAGCGCGGCGGCAGCGGCGCGCGGGTCGGTTGAGGTGGTGGGCATATGCAGTCTCCTTTGACGCCCCAGCGGGGGCGAATCGAGTCGAATCCTCGAGAGTATACCCATATGGGGCCCTCGACCAATCTGCCGGATGAGCGTGGATTTTCGGACACACGAGCGTGGAAATTCGGACGCCCGCCAAATGAGTGTGGATTTTCGGAGGGAATCTGCCGCAAAAGCCCAAAAACCGTCCAAATATCCACTCTCGATATCCGACCGTTCATAATCCACGCTCATCCGCCGCCCGCACAACTCTCATATCTCATTCGTCTCTAATACGAGAGATAACAGATAGATGAGAGATAAATATGAGAGATAACAATGCTGCAAAGAGACGGGCAACCATGGTATTGTCTCAATATAGATTGTTTTACCAGCAACAACATGTTTAAATGAAACAGATGACAGACATCTTATTTTTCATCTCTCACTCATTTCTAATATGAGAGATAACAGAAAGATGAGAGATAATTACGAGAGATAACTGAGAGACGAGGGAAATCTATCCGCGGCATTCTCCGCAGGACCGAGCGAAGGGACGTGCAGATGAACGAAAACGAGCTGGCCGGTTTGCTCGAGTCTTTAAAGCGCATGGGTTCGGATGACCTTAGCGTCGAAGTAAAAGAGAGCGCCATGACGCTTTCCCGCGACGTATGGGAAACAGTCAGCGCTTTCGCAAACACCGCCGGCGGCATCATCGTACTCGGAGTGAGCGAGCACGCGGGTTTTGTCCCAGTTACAAACTTTGAGACCGAGAAAGTGCTCAACCAATTCGTGGCGGGCATGGGCGATGCCGGCGGTCGCGGAAAGCTGGCCAATCCGCCCAAATACACTATTGAGCGCGTGGAGCTCCAGGGCACCGTGGTTCTGGTCATCACGATTGAGGAGCTCGACCCGTCGAGCAAGCCTTGCTATGTCATAGAGCGGGGCGCTCAAGGTGGCAGCTACAAACGCATCGATGACAAAGATGTCCCGCTTTCGTCGACCGAGGTTTTGGCACTGTCGTCATATGAACGGACGAGTCCTAGCGATCGCGATGCGGTGCCCGGCACGAGTGTGGGCGATCTCGACGAGTCGCTGGTCGACCGCACGATAGAACGCGCCTATTCGTTGACGCCTCGAGCGATGCGTGGTGCGACGGACAAGAAGACAAAGATGGAACGCCTGAATCTCCTCGACTTCCAGGGCAATGTTACCAAGGCCGGCCTCCTTGCCGCGGGCGTTTACCCTCAGCAGTTCTATCCCAAGCTCTTCATTGATGTGGCTGTCCACGTGGGAACTCAAAAGGGAGCTGCGGGGCCACTAAGGTTTATGGACCGCACAGTCTGCGAGGGCACCCTAGGCGAGATGATTTCGGATGCCGTCGCAGCTGTCGCCAAAAACCTGCGCCGCATCTCGACCGTCCAAGGCGTCTCGCGTGTCGACTCGCTGGAGATTCCCGAGGAGGTTCTGCGCGAGGCAATCGCCAACGCCGTAATCCATCGAGAATACGGGGATCGGTTCTGTGGACAATCGATTGCCGTCGACGTCTTTGACGATCGTGTCGAGGTAACGAATCCTGGCGGCCTTTACGGGGGAAAGACTCGCGAGAACTTGTTTGACGGCAGCTCCCGATGCCGTAACGCGACGCTCGTGAAACTCATGTCGATTGTCCCGCTTCCGGATGGCGCAGGTTCGCCGGCTGAGGGCAATGGCTCGGGCATCCCGATGATGATCGATGCCATGCGCGCGCATGGTCTGGCCGAGCCCCTGTTCTGCCCGGGGTTCGATCGGTTCAAGGTCGTACTTTACCGTTCAAAGATCGAGCCGGTCGATCATGGCGGGGGCTTAATTGTGACGGCACTCAAACATTACGGCGAGCTGGGGACGCGTGAGCTGGCAGAACGCACGGAGCTTACAATTTCCCAGGTTAGGTCGCGCGTCAACGCGCTCATTGCTCAAGGCGAGCTTGAGCCCACGGCGCCGGCGACGAGCCGCAACCGCAAATATCGACTATCAGAGCGCGTGGAATAAATGCGTTAGTGGACGAGGCAACCCAATAATTGACCCTCAATTGGCGCCCACTAAGGTAAAGCGGTTGTTGCTCAGTCGACGGTGATGCTAAAGACTCGGCTTACGCCGGCATGGCCCCGAACCCGTCCATCAAGAACAGCCTAAGAACCAGCTTGATGACATTTCCCGGTTTGACTTCAGCCGTGCCAAAGACGCTGCGCTCGGCGAGCTCGCTGCAGTATGCGTAGATATCGCGGATAAGGTCCGCGC
The DNA here is from genome assembly GCA_958371715.1 of uncultured Collinsella sp. Taxonomy (GTDB): domain Bacteria; phylum Actinomycetota; class Coriobacteriia; order Coriobacteriales; family Coriobacteriaceae; genus Collinsella. The sequence continues at coordinate 7,773 of CATXLW010000042.1, read as the reverse complement.
CCGAAAGCGTAAACATGTAGCCTGCGTCCGAAAGCGCATTGGGCGCGGCGGGCAATTTGGTCATGCGACAAAAGGTCAACAGGTCGGGCGCCATAGCGTCTTGGTAGCCAAGATGGCCGCCGTCTTCTTGTGCGGCGAGTTCCAGCTGGCGTACTCGATCCAGCGCCGCTGCCAGCACAAAGCTCGGTGTGGGAGCATTGACGTCTTCCGTGTTCGCCACGAGTTTGCCCGCCGCCTGCGTGACAAGCCATGCGACCTCGCGCTGGCAGCGCACGGCCTTGCGCGTCACCGGCTTGATGGACGAAGAAGAAACGCTCCCCTTAGGCGGATTCGAAGCAGCCATAAGACCCTCCCATGAACAATCCGGCCCAACAAGCCCGGATGAAACACGTGCTACATCAGTATACAGGGGAGTGGGGTAGCGGGGTACAAGCGCGCCAGCGGCAAACCGAGAGCATCAACAATGTGCCTCCGCTCTATTTGGACGATGGTACGTGGGTCATTAAGTACTCGGTTCAAGCGCCGGGTACCGTTGGTTTTCGAGACCAGAATTACAACCGTAAAATGCTCAACTGCATGGAATGCGGCGTCCCAGTCGGAGTCATATTTGCAACCGAGGTGGGCTATAAGGTGCTCGGCCTTGCGTTTGTTGAGCGGTTCGAGCCCGAAAACGGATGGTTTGTTCTGCACGGTCCTGTTCATAAAGGCGGACCGGACCCTCGTTTTGCGCCCGACATGAGTTATCTGAAGCACATACCCGTCGATATTGAGTTTGCCGGACAGGGTGCGACCGACGATGAAATATGGCTTTGGCGGTCTTTTAAGATCGTGTTGTTTGATCGGATCGCGTGGCGATGCAATCTCGCGCACGCTCGCCGGTGCATGCTCTTCCTGATTTGTATAGCGAGAGGGGAGCGTGTATGAGCTGGCGAGGCGATGTCGTGATGGGGAAGTACGGAAAACTGCCGCGTGCCCTTATAGACAACAAAATGTTTCCGAGCGTAGAAGTTGATTGCGGGTCGTTTGTCGTCTCCTGTCCTTGCTGCGGCTCGCAAATACCGTGCCTCGACATTCGGTTCATCGATGCACGTGACAGGTTCAGCGACGAAGTGAGGAAACGTACAGGCGTTCATATGCCGGCGTATCCGGAGAAATGCCCTGTTTGTGGCCTCGATATCGTGTACGACGCCGGCGACGAGGGATAGGTGATGCGGAGGAGCTGGCTGTGAAGGCCTCTCCGTCCCTACAAATAAATCCCCTCACCGAGTTGCCTATGGAACTCGGCGTGATGGTCGCGTGCCCAGGTAAAGAGCGCCTGGTCAAAGTCGGTGCGTGTGGCCGGGACGCCAAAGACGCCGGCAACTTCGACACGCACAAACTCCAGTGCCGGCAGCTTGTTGATGGCGGTGAGGGCAAACGGGGACGTGGGTTCTTCGAACAGATAGCGGCTGCCTTGCAGCGCGTTGCAACTGGTGCACGTGTTGCCGAGCGACGGGGCTTTGGAGGCTCGTGCGCCTACGGGTTTGTAGCCACAGCGCTTAGAAAGATAGTCGTGGATCTCGCCCGGGACGCAGCCAAGAGCGGGAACAATGGCGAGCGCGTTGGCATTGGCCGTGTCGATGGTAATGTGCCCGGCTTCGTTGGGCGCGTGCGCAATGGCGATGCCCTTGCCGTCATCGGTTCGATAGGGAATGCCGAAGGCCGCGACCGAGGTCCCTTTGTGACACTTCCAGCACTCGCGCTTGCCCAGTACTAGATATATATACGGCGCTGAGGGGTCGGATCGGTCAACACCGGGCAGCCACTCGGCAAAGGGCTCGGGGTTGACGCCGCTGGGTACATACCAGATCTTCTTGGTCCGGTCCCATTTGGCGCCCAGTGCCTTGGCTTCTTCTTTGTGCGAAAAGGGGACATCGAGCTCGGTGCGCATGGCGGCTCCTTGGTGCTGCAGGTGCAAGTGGCTCAAGGATACCGCAGGGCGCAGACATCGCGGCGTTTTGCTGAGAAGTTGCGGTGCGGACTGATTGGTTATGCCGATGGATAGATCGGCAAGTAGATGGTCGGCTTTTGGCCAGTTGGGCGGTTGGAGCAGCTTGCGGCGCAGTTTTGTGCCTGGCTATTGTTGATGTTGGGGTATTGAATTTGTTTGGCAGCCATTCGTCAGGTGAATTGATGTTACGTTGCGATGACGGTTGGAACTGCCAGCGGATTTAGCGACATAAAACAAAACAGCCCAGAGGACATAGCCTCTGAGCTGCGAACATTTGGTGGGCGTTAGAAGATTTGAACTTCTGACCTCTTCCGTGTCAGGGAAGCGCTCTCCCCCTGAGCTAAACGCCCGATCAAGGGTGCGCAAGCGCGCAAGGGATAATATAACGGAGCCTGAACTCGGTGGCAAGAACATTTTTAAAAATCGCTTACATTGTGGAATTCGGGGGTCTTGTCATATCCATTTCAAAAGAGCCTGCTGTCGCGATTTGGCTGTCGCATAATGCAAGGCCGTTGCGGTGTCGAGCTATGGAAAGACACCTACGGAATTGTCCTACCGATAAGCGGACAAGCCTTCGGCTGGTGCCTTTGCCGTGGTAAGGTAAGCCGAATTGTTTCCAGGCTGTTTCGGGGGAGCGGAATGAGCAAAGAGTGTGTCGAGCAGGTCGAAGGCGCAGGGGCTTCGGTGCCGATGACCGATATATCGAACATTGATGTGCCCGAGGGCACCGACGAGCTCAGCCGCAACACCCGTCGCGCATGGCGCGACCGCCTGAACAGCGCTTCGACGCGCAAGATGATCACGGGCGTCTTGGCTACGCTGGTGGGCGGTTCGTTTTGGGGCTTCTCGGGCACCAGCGCGAGTTTTCTGTTCGATACCTACCACGTCGACACCTTGTGGCTTATGAGCGTGCGTCAGATTCTCGCCGGTCTACTCTTTATGGCCGTGGTTGTTACGCGCGACCGCGAGCGCCTGATTAAGCTCTGGACCACACCCGCCGATCGCAAGCAGCTGCTGCTCTTTACCGCCTTTGGTCTGTTGTTCAACCAGTTTTGCTATCTTTCGGCCGTGCGCCTGACGAACGCCGGAACCGCGACGGTGCTCCAGTGCCTGCAGCTCGTTATCATCATGGGCTACGCCTGCGTGACCGATCGCCGCATGCCGCGCACTCGCGAAGTCATCGGCATTGGCCTGGCTCTGGGTGGAACCTTTTTAATCGCCACCGGCGGCGACCCCACCAGCCTGAATATCTCGCCGCTTGGCCTGGCAGCAGGTCTTATGTGTGCGGTCAGCGCCACGTGTATGGCGGTGATTCCCGCCAAGATCCTGCCCGAATACGGCAGCCCCATCGTCACGGGCTCGGCAATGCTCACGGCGGGTGTGGTCTCGTGTGTCTTCGTGCAGCCCTGGGCGTATATGCCGGCGCTCGACGCTGCCGGCGTCGAGGCGCTCGCGGTGTTCGTGGTTATCGGCTCGTTTTTTGCTTACATGCTCTATATGCAGGGCGTTAAGGACATCGGCTCGGTGCGTGCGAGTCTCATCGGAACTGTGGAGCCGGTTTCGGCGACCATCACCAGCGCCGTTATGCTGGGCACGGTGTTTTTGCCGACCGACCTTATCGGCTTTGCCATGATCATCGTGATGATGTTCCTCACGGTGTAGCTGGCGCCGCCGCCAAGACAGAAAAGGTGTTGTGCCGCATTTTCGCCAATTGACGTCCGTGTCTGGAGTTTAGCTGTCGATGCTCAAAATGCCATAAACTAGTAACGTTATGGATTTTTTCATTGCGACTCAATTGCGAGGATTTCTTTATGGCTGGTAATCACTTTAAGGGCAGCGATAGCGGCCGTCCTGCAGTTCCGCCGCGTCCGAACGGGGCTGGTAAGGCCGGCACGCCGGGCGGCGCTGGACAGGGCGGTTCCAGTAAGCGCGTGTCCCCGGGCGAGACGGCGATGTTTACCGCTCTGTACGAGCAGTCTCAAAAGGCAAAAAAGACCGGCCGTGCAAGAGGGAATGTCTTTGCGGGCGGTGCAACCTCCGCGTCGCAGCCGAGCGGGGCTCCTTCGGTACCTGCGAACAACGCAGGTGCTGCCAACGCCGCAAATGCCGCCGGCAACGTTAATGCCGGCAAGGCCGCCAACAATACTCCCTCTGCCGGTGGCGCGGGGCTTACGGGTAACCTTGGCACGATTTACACCGGTGCCTCCGAGACTGGCACGTTCGCCCGCCTGGATGATAGCGGTGCCGAGTTTGCGGGCTCGGGTTCCAAGGAAGATTATTACGATTTTGGCTTGAACTACGGTAGCGACGCTTCGTCGAGTTCGACCTCTGACGGTCTGGTCCGTCATCGCCATCGCAAGGGCGAACGCAAAAAGCGTCACACCGGCGCCATTATTGCCGCTGTAGTCGCGGTGCTTCTCGTTGCGCTTGGCGCAAGCGGCTTTATGCTGCTTAACTCGGCAAAGACCGTAAAGAGTGAAGCGAAGGAGGCCGTCGAGATTGTCGGTGGCCTTAAGGACAAGGTCACGTCGGGCGATTTTTCGACGCTGCCTGACGACGCGAAGAAGATTGATGAGCTTTGCGACAGCATGAAGGCGGAGACCTCGAGCCCGCTGTGGACGGCGGCTTCGTTTATCCCGGTGTATGGCAGCGACATCAATGCGGCCCGCACCATGATCGACGCTCTGTCCGATGTCTCGAGCAATGCGCTGGTTCCCATGGCCGATAACCTTTCGCAGGCCACGCCCGGCAAGCTGTTTCAGGACGGCATGATTAACGTGTCCGCGCTGCAGGCGGTCGCCGATTCGCTTTCCAGCAGCTCGAAGGTGTTCAAGAGCGCCAACGAGAAGATCCAGGGCATTGGCGATACTCATATTTCCCAGGTGACCGAGCTGGTCGATAAGGCCAAGGACGGCTTTGCCACCCTCAACGGCGCGGTTGACGCGGCGGAGAAGGTCGCCCCCGTCCTTCCGCAGATGCTCGGCGCCAACGGCCAGACGCGTCATTATCTTGTGCTCGCGATGAGCAATGTCGAGATCCGCGCCTGCGGCGGTTTCCCCGGTTCTCGCGGCGTGATGTCGGTGACTGACGGTAAGCTCGAACTGGGCGATTTTGTCAAAGTCGACATGATGAAAGAGCCTTTGACCCCGCTTCCCATCACCGATGAAGAGGCAAACTTATTCACGACCGGATGGGGCCTGACCGGATTCAACACGCTCGGATACACGATGGGCGACGTTACGATGACGCCCGATTATCCGCGTGCGGCCCAGCTTGCCAGCGATATGCAGAAGGCCATTGTCGGAGATGACATCGACGGCGTATTTGCAGTCGATCCGGTATTTTTGCAGTATATGCTCGGCGTTGTAGGCGGCACACAGCTTCCTGACGGCACCGTCGTTGATGGAAGCAACGCCGCAAAGGTGCTGCTGCACGATATTTATTGGAATTACCCGGTAGAGGAACAGGACGCCATTTTTGCGGCGGTTGCCGGATCAGCTTTTAACAAGATCGTGGACGAACTGGGCTCCAGCGATATTACTAAGATTGCTGCCGCCATCGAAAAGGGCGCTTCCGAGGGTCGCATCCTCATGTATTCGAGAAATGATGACGAGGAAAAGGCCGCGAAGGCTCTTGGAATATCGGGCGCTCTCCAAACCGATACGTCGGAGGCTCCGATCTTGGGCGTCTATGTGAACAACTACAGCTATTCAAAGATGGATTGGTTCCTCGATAAGCGAGTCACCATCGATTCTTCGGTTGAAAATGCCGATGGCTCGACGACGTATCGAGTGACCACCTCGCTCAAGAACACGATGGCCCCCCAGGAGAAGGCCGAGATGCCTGGCTATTTCCAGGGCCATAACGGCATTAGCCAGGATATTGATGATGAGGTGCTGAGGCTTTATCTCTATGCTCCTGCGGGAGGCAGCATTTCGGACATTAAGACTTCGGGCTCCGGTTCTATCGAGATGAACGAAGCGACGCACGATGGCTTGAAGGTTGCATGGGGCGGTGTCCACATGCTTCTTGGACAAGACATAAAGGTCGAGTACACGGTCACGACTTCGAAGGACTCTGGGCACAAAGAGCTTAAGGTTCGTACCACGCCAACCGCTCAAACGTTCGAACAGGATAAGTAAGATATGAAGTACTTTGGCACCGACGGCTTTCGCGGTGAGGCCAATGTTGGGCTGACGGTAGAGCACGCTTATAAGATTGGTCGTTTTGTGGGCTGGTATTACGGCGCCAACCGCGAGCGCAAGGCACGCGTCATCGTGGGCAAGGACACGCGTCGCTCGAGCTATATGTTCGAGGCGGCGCTAGTGAGCGGCCTGGTCGCGAGCGGTGCGGACGCCTATATGCTGCACGTGATCCCCACGCCGGGCGTAGCGCATCAGACCGTGGAAGGCTGCTTCGATTGCGGCATCATAATCAGCGCGAGCCACAACCCGTTTTGCGATAACGGCATTAAGCTCGTCAACAGCGACGGCTTTAAGATGGACGAGGACGTGCTGGAGCTCATCGAGGACTACATCGATGGCAAGAGCGAGGTGCCGCTGGCAACGGGCAACCACATCGGCGCCACGGTGGACTACATGCAGGGCCGCAACCGCTACATTGCTTCGCTCATTGCAAGTGCGAACTTTTCGCTGCAGGGCGTCAAGATCGGCATCGACTGCGCCAACGGCTCGGCTTCCTCGGTGGCCAAGCCGGTGTTTGACGCGCTCGGTGCCGACGTGCGCGTGATCAACGCCGCGCCCGATGGCTTTAACATCAACGTCGACTGCGGCTCCACGCATATGGAGCGCCTGCAGCGCCACGTGGTGGAGCAGGGCCTGGACGTGGACTTTGCCTATGACGGCGATGCCGACCGCTGCCTGGCCGTGGACGAGCGCGGCCGCGTGGTCGATGGCGACCAGATCCTGTACGTGTGCGGCGTGTACCTGAACAAGCACGGTCGCCTTTCGGGCGGTACCGTGGTTCCGACGATCGCCAGCAACTTTGGCCTGATCAAGTCGTTGGAGCTTGCCGGACTGAGCGCCGTGACCAGCGGCGTGGGCGACCGTCACGTGTATGCCAAGATGCGCGAGGGTGGCTACAGCCTGGGCGGCGAGCAGACGGGCCATACGATCTTTGGCGATATCGAGCGCACGGGCGACGGCATTATGACCTCGCTGCGCGTGATGGAAGTGATTCGCGCCGAGCGCGAGACGCTCTCGCAGCTCACGGCACCGTGCAAGCTGCTGCCGCAGGCGCAGGTTGCCGTGCGCGTAGCGGATAAGGACGCCGCGCTCGAGAACATGGGCGTGCAGAACGCCATCGCCGAGGCCGAGACTGCGCTGGCAGGCGAGGGCCGCGTGCTCGTGCGCAAAAGTGGAACCGAGTCGGTGATTCGCGTTTTGGCCGAAGCGCCCGACCAAGCATCCGCCGATGCTGCCATGAAGCGCATCGCCAACGCGCTCGAGGCTTTATAGCTACGCGGTTTTACCAAACCGCGTAGCTGCTCGACGCTGCAAACGCCCCTAAGCGGCAATCTGGCGTTCAATTTCAAGGGCGCGACCAGAAGGCCAGCGCCCTTTCATTTCACGTTATCTTGCTCGCTTGGGGTCGTTTTCTCTGACGTTGCCAAGACATTAGCGTCAACGAGCTACTCATTGGGGACAGTCTTTACCGATTGGCCGGTTTGCTGGCCGGATGGGCAAGGACTGTCCCCAACTGCCGGCAGAAAAGGAACGTCCCTAACTGCCGGCCTTCAAGGCCTTACAGCTGGTAGAGCGTGG
>CATXLW010000041.1:0-14446 GCA_958371715.1 uncultured Collinsella sp. | reverse complement strand
AACAAATCCAAGTTAGACCATTTCAAATGGTTCGATGTCTGCCCGGATGCGACACATCTGGTGTGTCCATCCTCGCAGTATCCGGTTCTCAAGGTGCACGCTTTGCGGCTCATCCGGTTGCACCGGGCCGCGCGGCAAGGAGATATATTGCCAGACCGCGAAGCGATGTGGGACGTCAATTCCACTCTTCACAAGCCCTACACAATATATCGCTTCCTATAATAAGTAATAGAAAGGCTGGTGCAGAAATACTGCACGTATCAGATGATGACCCTTCGGTTAAGAGATATATAAAGATCGGTCACCTGTAAGTGTCTATCTACCCGCGCTTTTGCTATATAAACCAGCGCTTTAGATAAAAAGAGGGAGCGCCGCGCACAGTGCGACACTCCCCTAGCGATTCAACAGAATCTATTAGGCCTCGAGAGCCTTCTTGGCGATGGCAGCCAGCTCGTTGAAGGACTCGATGTCCTCGTAAGCCATCTGAGCCAGGACCTTGCGGTCGAGCTCGATACCGGCAACCTTCAGGCCGTGCATGAACTGAGAGTAAGAGATGTCGTTCAGGCGAGCAGCAGCGTTGATACGAGTGATCCAGAGAGAGCGAATCTCGCGCTTCTTGTTGCGGCGATCACGATACTGATACTGCAGGGAGTGCTGGACCTGCTCTTTAGCATGCTTGTAAGTACGCGAAGCGGCACCGTAGTAACCCTTCGCACGGTGCATAACGGTACGGCGCTTCTTCTTGGCGGCAACAGCGCGCTTAATACGTGCCATGTTCTATCAACTCCTAGACGGTAAAACGAAAAACGGGAACGCGAACTTAGGCGAGACGCGACTTGATGACCTTGCGGTCGGCAGCGGCGATCTCGGTCTCCTGACGGAAGCCACGCTTACGCTTGGTGGACTTCTTGCTCAGGATGTGGCTCTTGAAAGCCTTGGCGCGCATAAGCTTGCCGGTACCAGTCTTGCGGAAACGCTTCTTGGTGCCGCTGTGGGACTTCATCTTAGGCATGAAATACTCCTTAATCGGTTACAGAACACTAGTTACTTGGTATCGCTTGCCGCTTTATCCTCATCGAAGGCGCCCTTAATCGGGGCGAGCAGCATAAGCATGTTACGGCCTTCCATCTTAGGCTTAGATTCGACCGTAGCGTAAGGCTTGAGATCCTCGGCGAGACGCTCGAGAACGTTAAGACCCTGCTCTGGGTGGGCCATCTCACGGCCGCGGAACATGATGGTGATCTTAACGCGTGCGCCCTTCTTGAGGAAACGCAGAACGTGGCCCTTCTTGGTCTCGTAATCGCCAACGTCAATCTTGGGTCGGAACTTCATTTCCTTGACCTCGACCTTGGACTGGTTCTTACGAGCGGCCTTGGCCTTCATGGCCTGCTGGTACTTGAACTTACCGTAGTCCATGACCTTGCAGACCGGCGGCTCCGCGTTGGGAGCGATCTCGACCAGGTCGAGACCCTGATCGTCAGCGACGCGCTGGGCATCGCGGATGGCGAACAGGCCGAGCTGTGAGCCATCGACGCCAATCAAACGGCACGAAGATGCAGTGATCTCGTCGTTGATGCGGGTGTCATCAGACTTAGCTATTTTCCCTACCTCCATTCATAAAAAAATAACCCGGCGCTTCTTTGCAACCAGGTCGTACACATAGACATCCTCGGTATGAGGAAGGAAATCTAAGTTGTATGACCAGTCAGCTGCTCATTGGCGCCAAAAGGTGGGAACCCTCGGGTTCCTCTTTAGGGCATTGCGGGAACAACGCCTTGCGAATAATAACATGTACCGCGCGTTATCACATTACGTACACGAAAAAAGAGGCCTTGACCCCCTTGAACGCTCGCTTGCATGTATGGTGCCCGAGGCGAGACTCGAAGGGCCTTCGCTTCGCGAAGCCCCGGGCTTCGGGCGCATAGCGCCCTCGCCACGCTCCGCTACAAACAGGCCACAGGCCTGTTTGCTTAACGCTCCGCGCGCTCACGCGAGTTCGGCACGAAAAAGGGGGCCTCGGCCCCCTTGAACACTCGCTTGCATGTATGGTGCCCGAGGCGAGACTCGAACTCGCACGTTGTTGCCAACGGTGGATTTTGAGTCCACTGCGTCTGCCAATTCCGCCACTCGGGCACGTAATGCGTGAGTTAGTTTATCACAGCTTTCTGTTGATTAGTCCGAAAATGGAACTTCGAGCATTTCGATGAGTTCGACCGAGCGGAGCATCTCGCGCCGACGGCACCCGCGTCCGTTAACCGAGGCTTCGCCCATCTGGTTGTCATAGGGATCCTCGCGCATACCATCGAAAGCAGGCACAAGCTCAGCCTGGAATCGATCGTTGGCCACCATGCGCCACGGGTCGAGATTGCCGAAGTAGTGACGACGGCGCCACTCCTCCCCCATTCTGCGCGCAGAGGAACCAAACGAAACATCGGCGTTAAGCCAACCGGTCTGTGGCGTATAGAACTCTGCCCAGTCGTGCGGCCCCACCGAATAGGGCGCAACATACAGACCGCTCTGCCAACGGGCAGGCACGCCTGCGATGCGGCACATGGTGATAAACGTGAGCGCCATAATGCCGCAATCGCCGCGGAGCGAGTGCGCACAGTCATCGGCAATAGATCCCAAAAGCAGGTACGGTGGCTGATAGCGATAGTCGACATGCTGTGTCAGGTAATCATAGATAGCACGAGCGCGATCGAGCGGATCCTCGAGGCCATCAACGACATGTTCGGTCAATTGCTGCAGATACGGCGTGAATGCAATGTGCGGACGGTCCTCGGAAATATCTTCGGGCAATGGCGCGTCCATACACGGATGCGCCGGAAGCGCACCCCCATAGATATCGCAATAGGCGGCATCGATGTGATAGCGATAGGTCACCGAGAATGAATGTTCAGTCGAAGATGTCCAAGAGGCAGTACGAGCCGAGGCGTTCGCAGGGGCAATGGCCCCCTCCGACGTCATATCAAGTATCTCGACCTGGGACTGCTGGCGGCAGGCGGCGGCAACGGGAAGCCACACGCGAACGGTCTCCCCCTCCAAAGCACCAGGGACAGATACGCATGCCTTAAGCGTGATGGCGCGAGACAGCCCGCCCTGCGACTCCATCTCCTTGAGCATCTCGTTGCGCAGTGCTATTCCGTCCGTAGAATCGGGCCGCATGCCGGGAACCTCTTTGGGATATACGCGAAGCGAATCGAGGAAGTTGTCGAGAACGAACAGTTCGCCATCGATAAAGCGCCAGTCAATACGCTTACGATTAATCAGATCATCAAACTGATCTTCGGTAAACTCAGGCCACTCCTCGCGAATCATCGCAATGGCCCGATCGCGCGACACCGAAAAATGAAGCGGCGTCTCGAGCATGCGATACCGCTCGGCACGAACACAAGCAGCCAGCGAAGGCTCAAGGTTCTGCTCCAAAAGGCGATCGCAGGCAGCAACAGCCTGCGTCAAATACCCAGCATCCTTAAGACGAAGAATCTCGAGCGGCAGTCCAACATCGAGATGACGAAAGTCATCACAGCAAACATCAACAGAGCAACCAACAGGACCCTCGTCAATAACCTTCCCATCCGAAGGCAGCACATCAATAACAGCCATACCAAAACTCCAAGTCACTAGAACGCTTGAAGCCCATTGTAGCGAGATAAAAAAGAAAGCCCCAATTAAGGAGCCCCCAACACTGATAAACGGTGCCTATAAAAAATGAATTCAGCCCAGTAACCCTGCGGCGTTAAACGAAGGAAGCCCCGTCCCCCGGAGCTGTTTCCTTGGCGCGACTTCTGGCAAAGCCAGTAGCCATCTTAATTCAGCCCAGTAACCCTGTAGCGAGTTAACGAAGGAGGCCCCGTTTCCCCGGAGCTGATTCCGTCGCGCGACTTCTGGCGAAGCCAGGTGAGCGCGAGGGAAACAGCGTAGGGGAAACGGGGCCTCCGGCGGGAAGTTTAGCGACGCTTACGCCTTGTTGACGGAGCCAAACTCCTCCATGAGCTCCTTGGTGCGGGCAACGATGTTGTCGCGACCAGGCTTGAGGAGCTTGCGGGGGTCAAAGCCCTTGCCCTGCTGATCCTTGCCAGCCTCGATGTACTCGCGGACGCCCTTGGCGAAGACGAGCTGCAGGTCGGTGTTGACGTTGATCTTGGAGATGCCCAGGGAAATGGCCTTCTTGATCTGATCCTCGGGGATGCCGGTGCCACCGTGCAGGACGAGGGGCAGGTCGCCGGTCTGAGCCTTGATCTCGCCCAGACGCTCGAAGGAAAGGCCGGCCCAGTCGGCGGGATACACGCCGTGGATGTTGCCGATGCCGCAGGCGAGGAAGTCGACGCCCAGGTCAGCAATCTGCTTGCACTCAGCGGGGTCAGCGAGCTCGCCGTTGGAGGTCACGCCGTCCTCGGTGCCGCCAATGCCGCCGACCTCGGCCTCGATGGACATGCCCTTGGAGTGGGCAAGCTCAACGAGCTCCTTGGTGCGGTCGAGGTTAAGCTGGAAGGTCTCCTCGTGAGAGCCGTCATACATGATGGACGTGAAGCCGGCCTCGATGCACTTGAAGCAGTCCTCGTAAGAACCGTGGTCGAGGTGAAGGGCGACGGGAACGGTAACGCCCGTGGCCTCGACGGCAGCCTTGACCATGTCGGCGCAGACCTTGAAACCGCCCATCCACTTAGCGGCACCAGCGGTGCACTGAAGGATCAGCGGAGACTTGGCCTCCTCGGCGGCCTGGAGAATAGCCAGGGTCCACTCGAGGTTGTTGGTGTTGAAGGCACCGAGACCGTACTTGCCGGCCTCAGCCTTCTTGAGCATGTCTGCTGCGTTGACGAGCATAAAAGAAACCTCCTGTAAGGTTGCTCCGATAACGCCTGAGATTTTACCACGGCGCACCCGGGCATAAACGTTCGTTTGTTCACGAATATCGTCCAAACAGACTTTTTTGACCGTTTGCCCTACGGAATCGACCCGTTGGGGAAAAATAGCTTGACGTTTGGACGCTTCTCGTGCTTCAAAAGCCGACTATTAAGCTACATCCGCATGAAAGGGTTCTGCATGAGCTCGCGTGCCATGGTGGTCGAATCGCCATGGCCGGTTAGGCAAACGGTATCGGGTGGAAGCATGTGGGCGAGCTTGGAGAGCGAACGCAGAATCGCCGCCTCGTCGCCACCGGCAAGATCGGTGCGGCCGTGGCTGCCCGGGAATAGGGTGTCGCCCACAAAGGCAATGTTCCCCTGCTCGGTGGCGGCGAACAGAACGATGCCGCCCGGTGTGTGCCCGGGCACCTCAATTACCTGCAGGCAAATGTCGCCCAGCTCAATGGTGTCGCCCTCGGCAAGCAGCCGCGTCGGCTCACCTGGATCGGGCGTCTCGATGCCCCACATCGCTCGCTGCTCCTCGATATTCGCATGCGGCACTGCTGCGTCCTTGCCACACAGCTCGTACAGGGCGTCGGCGCCAACGGCGGCCCGAACTCCAGCGACACCGCCAACATGGTCGGCGTGACCGTGCGTGCAAATGGCGCCGAGCACCTGCACATCGGGATGCTCGGCTCGAATATGTTCCACCAAACGCTCACCTTCCCATGCGGGGTCGATAATCACGCACTCATTGTCCGAAATAACAGCATAGCTATTGGTCTGAATGGGACCGTTTACGAGCGTCTCAATCTCGACCGATCCCTTGGGAGTTAAATCCAAGGACACAGCACTCATGCCCCTCTCCTCTCTATAGAACTCGAGGCATCAAACGATGCCTCGAGTGTAGCGAATATCGATAATGTGGCACGTTCGTCGCGACTAAACGCGGCGCTTAAGCTGGGCTCCACCCTCGCCGGGCATCAAGCGACGCGCGTCGTAGACCGAGTCAACGCTGCTGATGGAGGCCAGCAGCGGATCCAGACCACTCGCGTCCGAGATCTCGACCATAAAGCGCAGGGTTGCAATACCCTCGCGGTTGGTCGACGTGGCGGCAGAAAGGATATTGCCACCCGCATCGCCAATGGCAATGGTGACATCCTTGAGCAGGCCCATGCGGTCCAGGCACTCGACCACGATCTCGACCTGAAAGAGGGTGTCGGCAGCGCCGTCCCACTCCACTTCGATCATGCGCTCGGGATGCTCCATAAGACCCTTGACGTTGGGACAGTTGGCGCGATGCACCGAAACGCCACGACCGCGCGTGATGAAGCCGACGATGTCGTCGCCCGTCACGGGGTTGCAGCAATGAGCCAGACGGACCAGTAGGCCGCTGTTGCTCTCGCCCTTGACGATAATGCCGTTGCTGGCGCTCTTGCCGCGCTTTTGCGGCTTGCGGTTGGAGCCGCGGGCAGGCTGCTTGACGACCTCGGCAATGGCTTCGGCCTTGGTGAACTGTTCCTCGGGTTTGGGGTCCAAGATTTGCTCGACCTTATTGCCAACGGCACGTGGGGCGACTTTGCCCGCACCAACGGCGGCAAACAGGTCCTCGAGCTGCTTATAGTTAAACTGCTCCGCCACGGCGTTGAGCGCACGCGTGGATCGTGGCGTAGAGATGCCATATCCGCGCTTGCGCAGGTCCTTAGCCAGTATATCGCGGCCGGCGGCAGCGTCGTCGTCCTTGGTCGCGGCGGCGAAGTAACGGCGGATCTTTGACTTGGCGGAAGGTGTCTTAACGATCTTGAGCCAATCACGCGACGGCTTGGAACTCTTGTTGGTCAGAATCTCGACACGGTCGCCCGTCTTGATCTCGTGCGTGAGCGGGGCCACCGCACCGTTGATCTTAGCGCCGACGCAGTGGTTGCCCACCTCGGTGTGAACGGCATAGGCAAAGTCGAGCGGCGTGGAGCCGGCACGAAGCGCCATGACCTCGCCCTTGGGCGTAAAGACGAAGATCTCCTGATCGAACAGATCGACCTTCAGCGAATGCAGGTATTCCTTGGCGTCGGTGATCTCATCAGACGCAGCCCAATCGAGCGAATGTTTGAGCCAGTTAATCTGGTCGTCCAAGCGCTGGGCATCATTGGTCTTAGACGCAGACGATCCGCCCGACTTCTTATAGAGCCAGTGGGCGGCAATACCGTACTCGGCCTGCTCGTGCATCTCGTAGGTACGAATCTGAATCTCGAGCGGACGAGCCGTGGGGCCGATAACCGTCGTGTGGAGCGACTGGTAGTTATTGACCTTGGGCATGGCGATATAGTCTTTAAAGCGCCCGGGCATGGGGTGCCACAGCGTATGCACCGCACCGAGCGTGGAGTAGCAATCGCGCACCGAATGCGTGATGACGCGCAGTGCCACCAGGTCGTAGATCTCGGAAAATTCCTTGCCCTTGCGCTTCATCTTTTGGTAGATGGACCAATAGTGCTTGGAACGGCCGTTGATCTGGAAGTCCTCCAGGCCAATGCGGTTGAGCTCGTCGGTGAGTGTCTTGATGGTCTCGGCCAGATAGCGCTCACGGACCTCGCGCGACTCCGCCACCATGCGTGCGATGCGCTGGTAGGCGTCGGGCTCCAAATAGAAGAAGGACAGGTCCTCGAGTTCCCACTTGATAGAGCTCATGCCCAGGCGGTCGGCCAGGGGCGCGTACACGTCCATGGTCTCGCGCGCCTTAAACAGGCGGCGGTCCTCGCGCAGGGCGGCAAGCGTGCGCATATTATGCAGGCGGTCGGCGAGTTTGACGATGATAACGCGAATGTCCTTGGACATGGCAAGGAACATCTTGCGCAGCGTAAGCGCCTGCTTCTCGTCCATGCTGTCGACTTCGATGTTGGTGAGCTTGGTCACGCCGTCGACGAGCTCTGCCACGGTTTCGCCAAACAGGCCGGAAACATCGGCAAGCGAGGTCTCGGTATCCTCGACGGTATCGTGCAGCAGCGCGGCGCACACCACGTCACAGTCCATCTTAAGGTCGGCCAAAATGATGGCCACCTCGACGGGATGGTTGATGTACATCTCGCCCGAGCGGCGCTTTTGGTTGCAATGCTTCTCGGCGGCAAAGCAGTAGGCCTGTTCCACCTTAGAGAAGTCGTCCTCATTCATATATTTGAGGCACAGGCGCTCCAGCTTGTCGTAGCTGTCCGCCATAATCTCGGGTGGCAGCTCATCGGCATGCTTATAGTGCTCCATCTCCGAAAAAGGCTGGAGGGTGGAATCATGGGCGGTACGGGCTGCGGCATCCATCGAGGTCCCCTTCCCCTAGGCCCGCGGTACGATCGGGCGGTTAACTTTGGCTAGCATATCAGAAGCGCACGAATCGAGCGCCCAGCTCCGGAAAGCCGAGAACTCCATGCGCGAGCGCAAGCCCTCCAAATAGCGAATCGACCTGCTCAATTGCACGCGGCCGGGGTTTTCGGCCATCGCGATGCGACGGGTGTCGTCAAACCCCGAAACGCGACAGAAACCAAGCTCTTCGAAGATTCCCAGGCCGCTTTCCACCGAGCGCTCGTCAACCGGCGTGCGAGCATCGATGGCAAGACACATCTGAGCGATGTCGATATCGCTCGCGCTAAAGGAATCGTCCCCGGTCTTGCCGCGGTTGGAGCGCCACATGGTCTGCAACGCGCGATAGAGCGTGACGAGTTCGTCGCGCTCGGGCGCATAGCAGTCGAGTAGGCGCTCGTTAATGCGGGCGTCGCGCGACGAATAGAGCAGATGGATCACGGCGGGCTGGCCATCGCGACCGGCGCGGCCGCTCATCTGGTTAAACTCAATGCCGCCAAACGGCATGTGGTAGAGCACGACATGGCGGATATCGGGCAGGTTCACGCCCTCACCAAAGGCAGATGTCGAAACGATGCAACTGAGGCTTCCGTCACGAAACGCTTCCTCGACACGGCGACGATCGGAGCGCGCAAGCCCCGCGTTATAGAACGCGATGCGGGTCGCGCAATCGGGTACCCGCTTGCGCAGCGTCTTAGCAAGCGCCACGGACTGATCACGCGAATTGACGTAGATGACGGTCTTCTCCCCCGTCGCGACGATGGACACCAGGCGGTTTTCGCGGCTCGCAAGATCGCGGTCGTCCTCGAGCTGCAAGTTCTCGCGCACGGTCTCGTCGACCACCGTACGGGTAATCGGCAACACGCGGGCAAGCTCCGCCACGACCGGAGCCGTCGCGGTGGCCGTCGCCGCCATAACGACCGGATCGCCCAGGGCCTTGAGGATATCGGGCATGTCGAGGTATGCGCTACGGTCGCCGCCCTTGGCAAGACCGGCATGATGCGCCTCGTCGATAACGACAAACCCGATACGACCCGAGCGAGCAAAGCGGTCGCGGTGAATAGACAGGAACTCAGGCGTCGTGAGCACGATGCCGGTGCGGCCCGAAGCCAAGCCGGCAAACACGTCATCGCGCGCCGCCTCCACGGTCTCGCCGGTCAGCACGCCTACGCCAATGCCGAGCGCAGCCATCGTCGACGAGAGGTGATAGGCCTGGTCGGCAACGAGCGCACGCAGCGGATAGACAAAGATACTCGCACGCCCGCGAAGGACCGCCTCGCGCGCGGCGTGCACATGGAAGATAAGAGACTTTCCGCGCCCCGTTCCCATAACGGCCAGAACACTTTGGTGATCGGCCAGGGCATCGAGCGCTTCGACCTGCGCGCGGTGCGGCTGGTTCGAGCCGATAAAGCTATGGATAAGCGAGCGCGTGAGCTCGGTATAAGAAAGTTGGGCGAGCGTTTGGCGCTTTCGGGACTCCAGGCGCAGGCCGGAATCCGCCGGCTGCACGCCACGACGAAGCTCGCATGCCGGATCGTCGACGCTGGGCAGCGTGGTATCGCGGACCAGAACATCCTTGATCATGAGCTTGGGCTTTACGCGACCTTGCCAATGCTCGGCCACGGCCTCGAACACCAAGTCGACGGCGCTATCACAATTGATGAGCTTATCGATCTGCGGCACGCGGAACATAATGGCCGGCACACTCGCGGCGCCATCGGTCGCCACGAAGCGCATGTGCTCGCCGGTTTTGCCCACCACGGCGCGATCGCACATTGTCACGCCCTCGGCCGCCAACAGCGGCACCTTGTTGCCCTGGCCAAACGGCTCAAGACGGGAGATCTGCTCGATGGTCTCAATATTCAGCTCGGAAAGGTCGACGGTGGCGGCGACCTCGTCGGTGTCTTCAAAGTCCTCGGCGGGAAGCTCCGATAGCACGGCGGAAAGGCGGCGGCGGAACTCATCGAGCTTGGATGCCTCGATGGTCACACCCACCGCACCGGCATGTCCGCCGCGACGAATCAGCAGGTCGGAACAGCGCTCGACGGCGTCAAACAGGTTAACTTTGCCCACCGAGCGGCCCGATCCGCGTGCAACGCCGTCCTCGATCGAGAAGAGCAGCGCCGGCACGTGATAGCGATTGGTCAGGCGGCTCGCCACGATGCCCTTGACGCCCTCGTGCCAGCCCTCGCCACCCACGACGATTGCGCGTCCGCCGTCATAGGTCTTCTCGACCTTTGCCATGGCATCGCGCGTGAGCTCCGCCTCGATCTCACGGCGCTGGCGGTTGATTTCCTCGAGCTCAGCCGCCAGCGCGCTTGCTTCGATGGGATCGCGGGCAAGCAGCAGGTCGAGCGCCAGCTTGGGATCGGCCATGCGACCGGCAGCGTTTAAGCGGGGAATGAGCGAGAACGATAGGCCATCCGCCGTAATGCTCGAAAGGTCCGCCTTGGCGAGCGCGGCAAGCGCGATATAGCCGGGACGAGCGGTTACGCGCATCTGCTGGATGCCCTCGGCAACCAGCGCGCGGTTCTCGGGCGTGAGCGGCATCATGTCGGACACGGTGCCCAGCGCCGCGACCTCGATTAGCGAACGCCAATACGACGGCTTGCCCAAGCGCTCACCCAGGACTTGCACCAGCTTGAGCGCCACACCAGCACCGGCAAGTTCACGCGAGGGTCCCTCATCCTCGAGCTTGGGGTCGGTCAGGGGCACGCCCTGCGGCACCTGGTCGGAGGGCTCGTGATGGTCCGTAACCACCAGATCGATTCCCAGGCTCTCCAGATAGGAAACCTCTTCCTTGGCGGCAATGCCGTTATCGACGGTCACGATCAACTGGGGGCGAGCGAGCTCGTTGACGCGGTCGAGCGCTGCACGCGAAAGACCGTAGCCCTCGTCAAAGCGATGCGGGATAAACGGCGTGACGTTGGCGCCAAACGAACGTAGCGCCTCGGTCAACAGACAAGTCGACGTAATGCCGTCGACGTCAAAATCGCCAAAGACGGCGATGCGCTCGTGGCTGCGAATAGCACGCTCAACACGGTCAGCGACGACCGCCATGCCCGGAATAACGAGCGGATTCGCCCAGTCGCGATCGAGCGAAGGCGTCAAAAACAGCTGGCCTTCCTCGATGGATGTAATGCCGTGCGCAACCATAATGCGCGCCACCAGCCCGGGTATGCCCAGGCCAGCCGAAAGCTCCTTTTCGAGCTCGGGGTTTTGCCGAGCGACCGCCCAGCGATGCGTCGTCTTAAGCGATGACATAGGCGCCCACCCCCGATAGGGGCAGGTCGCCGCGATACCTCTCACGGTTCATAGCGATGAGTCCTCTGTGTATGCCCGCTTCGGCAGGCAGATCTGTTGAACGGATTTATTATACCGTGCGGCACGGACGCAGAACCTCGCGGCACGCCGCGGTTTCGGTAAACGATGCCGGTAATAGCCTCGAAATATTCAAGCGTTTCTGACGCACGGACGCATGCGAGCGTCTAGCATATCCATTCAAAACGGATTCACGAGCAAAGGGAGTCACAAGAGCATATGAAGCAATGGGTTGGACTGGGTAAGTTTCTCGCGGGGCACATGCAGGTCATCGTTCCGATTTGCGTGACGCTCGGCGTGCTCTTTCCCCAGCAGATCGGCGTGCTCAAGCCCATCGTTCCCGCCCTGTTTGCCTTTATGACGTTCCAGGGTGCGCTCAGCAACACCTTTCACCAGGTGGCCGAGGTGTTCCGCCGTCCGTTGCACCTGGTCTTGGCGCTGCTCGTCTCGGCGGTGCTCATCCCTATCGCAGCCTATGCCATGAGCTCACTGTTCTTTGGTTCCAACCCCAACCTTGTCTGCGGCATCGTGCTCGAGTACAGCGTACCCGTGGCAGTCACCGCCTTTATGTGGATTAGCATGTTCGGCGGCAACGGCCCGCTCGCGCTCACCATCATCCTGACGTCCTCGGTTATCTCGCCTGTGACGATTCCTCTTACACTCAAGCTCCTGCTGGGCGCCACCGTCGCAATCGATGTGCCGAGCATGATGCAGAACATGGCCTTTATGATTGCCATCCCTGCCATCCTCGGCATTGTAATCAACGAACTTACGCGCGGCTGGGGACACGAGAAGCTCTCCCCCGCGCTTTCGCCCGCCTGCAAGTTCATGATGATGGGTGTTATCGCTTCCAACTCCACCGCCATGAGCGAGTACGTGCTGCACATGAACACGGTGCGCCTGGAAGTCGCCCTCTTTATTTTGGTCTTCGCCATCAGCGGCTTTGTCGTCGGTTTTCTGGTCGCACATGCGCTGCATCTGCCATATAGCGAGACGACCACCATGTGCTTTACCTGCGGCATGCGTAACATCTCTTCGGGTGCCGTCATCGCCACGCAGTATTTTCCCGGCGAAGTGGTATTCCCCGTCATGTGCGGAACGCTGTTTCAGCAGGTGCTGGCCTCAATTATCGGGCACCTCTTTGAGCGCCTGACCGGCGAGGAGCGCGCCGCCCAGCGCAAGCGGGTCGAGGCCGGCCGCGACGCCATGGCACGCTAGACTGTCCGCATTACGCGGGTGTTAGTCCTGCTATTCGAGCGTTTCCAGATGCGCACGCAGGCGCTCAGCATCGATATCGAGCGTTGTCTCGGCATTGACCTGGGCCAAACGATAGCCGACAAAGTAGGGCGAAACCACCCAACGCGGCAGTGCCTTGGCAATGGTCCGACCACCCAGGTGATAGAAGAACAGGTTGTACGACTCTGCGCGACCACCGTGGTGCTCGTTCAGGATATAGCGCAGAGCCACCTGAATCGCATCGGCGAAGAGATCCGCCTCGGCTTGGTCTCTCGTGTCATCGCTGGCAGCGATTCCCTGCGGGGCTGAAACGTTGACCTCAAAGAACCCCATGATGGGTTCGGTTGAGATATTGACCGAGATCCTCCCTTGTTGCCAGACATTGATGCCTTCGAAATTGGCAGAAGTCAGCGAAGTGTAGCCGTCTTCCTGCTCCAAACCCACAATCTGCATGTGCGGATGAACGAGACTACCGCCCGAGAGCGGACCCTTGTTCTTGTACATGAGCACGCTTCGATACTGCTGTGAATCGATCATCTGCTGCCAGCAACCCAGGGCAAACCGCATCACATGGTGGAGTTCATCCGGCTCATAGGTCGCCAGGTCGGCATCGTGATCGGCCGACTCGACCAGCACGGTTTGCCGGGTGGCACGCAGAGTCTTGAACTTATTCTCGAGCCAGATGCAGTCACCGTCGCGCCGAATGATATCGGTAAGTTCCTCGGTATCGCAAAAGGGGCACGCGGTGCCGGGGCGGCGGTTGTCGTCGGGCTTACCGTTCGCCTGCTGAACGTCAAATACCAGTGGCACGGGTTATGCCTCCAGTGGCACGATCTTGGTGCCATGGAGCTCGGAGACGCCCAGCGCCGCTGCCACGGTATCGCGGTTGGCCGTGGAAATGCCGCCACCGGGAAGGATGGTCAGGCGGTCGCCCGCATACTCGACAAGACGCGATAGGTGCTCCAGATTGTCCTCGATCGGCGTTCCGGCAGCACCACCATGCGTCAGGATGCGCGTGATGCCGCAGTCGGCGAGTGTGTCAATGGCATCGAGCTGAGCCTCGAGCGAGAGCTGGTCAAAGGCCATGTGGAAGGTGATATCGATGGGCCCGCGCTTGCACTCCTCGGTCGCGCAGCCCGTAGCCATCACGAGGGCGCCGAGGGTGAGCTCGTCGAGCGCCCAGCCGCCGGCACAGGACTTGCAGCAGCCAAAGACCAGGCCGTCAACGCCGGCGCTCACGGCAAGACCCAAGTCCATCTCCATCATGCGCAGCTCGTTTTGGTTGTAATGAAAGTCACCGCCACGCGGGCGAATCATGCACATCACTCGCGCGTCATGCTCGTGAGCATAGCTGACCGTAGTGCTGATAACGCCGGCCGAGGGCGTGGTACCACCAACGGCAAGGTTGTCGCACAGCTCGATGCGCTTTGCACCGGCATCGATAGCTGCCGGCACCCGCTCAAAGTTCTCGGCACAAAACTCATACAGCATAGATAGACCCCCAAAGACAGCAGATGTTTTCCGACGGGCATTGTCACACATCCCCATGAAGTTGCGGTGGAATAGGGACTCTTTTGGCCTCTGAAACTCCCATTTAGCCCCTATTCCACCGCAACATAAAGGGAGTAGTGGGGGGGGGGGGGGTGGTTGTAGGAAAGATTAGAATACGGTCAGCAGACCCAACACCCCCACACCAGGCG
>CATXLW010000040.1:0-14879 GCA_958371715.1 uncultured Collinsella sp. | reverse complement strand
AAAAGGAACGTCCCTAACTGCCGGCCTTCAAGGCCTTACAGCTGGTAGAGCGTGGTGAACTTGTCCTGCAGGTAGCTGCAGTAGTAGCGGGCATCGAACGCCATGCCGCAGGCGCCCTTGATGAGCTCCGGCGCGTCCTTGGCGCGGCCCCACTGCCAAATGCGCTCGCCCAGCCAGGCGCGGACGGGCGCCAGGTCGCCGCTCGCACAGGCGCCGTTAAGGTCGACACCGTCGCGGCACATGGCCGGCACAAACATGGCGTCGTAGGCGCTACCCAGTGCATACGTGGGGAAGTAGCCAAACGAGCCGCCGCTCCAGTGCGTATCCTGCAGGCAGCCGTGCGTGTCGTCGGGAACGGGAATGCCCAGGTACTCGTTCATAAAGCGGTTCCAAAGCGCGGGGATGTCCTTGGCCGTGGCCTCGCCGGCAAACAGCATGCGCTCGATCTGGTAGCGCACCATAATATGCAGCGGATAGGTGAGCTCGTCGGCCTCGGTGCGGATCAGCGACGGCTGCGCGATGTTCACGGCGCGGTAGAGCGTGTCCTCGTCGACGTCGCCGTAGACCTCGGGTGCGTGGCGGCGCAGCACCTCGAGCAGCGGTCCCATAAAGGCGCGGCTGCGACCCACGGTGTTCTCGAAGAAGCGGCTCTGGCTCTCGTGGATGCCCATGGAGGTGCCACCCTCAAGACAGGTGCGCGCATAGGCAGGATTGACGCCCAGCTCATACATGGCGTGTCCCGCCTCGTGGATGATGCTGTAGACGTTGGAGATGCAGTCGTCTTCGTAGATGTGCGTGGCGATGCGCGCGTCGCCCACCGAGAAGCCCTCGCTAAACGGGTGCTCGGTAAAGGCAAGCGTGGTGTCGTCCAGGTTCATGCCGACAAGCTTCATCAAGTCGAAGCTCATGGCGCGCTGGGCAGCCTCGGGCACGTGGGCGTGCAAAAAGTCGGCAGCCGGCTGCTGGCCGCGCTCGCCGATGGCGTGCACGAGCGGCACGACCGTGGCCTTGACCTCATCGCAAAACGCATCGAAGCTCTTGGCGGAAAGGCCGCGCTCGTACTGGTCGAGCCAAACGTCGTATGGGTCGCGCTTGGGGTCCATGAGCTCGGCCTGATGCTTAAGTTGGGCGACGATTCTATCCACATAGGGCTCAAAGCTCGCCCAGTCATTGGCCGTCTTGGCCTTGTGCCACACGGCATCGGCCTCGCAGGTGAGCCTGGTCCAAGCCTCGGCCTCCTCGGTGGGAATGACGCTCGCCTCGCGCTGGTCGCGGCCGAGCACGCGGATCTCGTTGAGCAGTTGCGGGTCGTCGATCTTGCCGCCGGCGACCGTCTCGCGTGCCAGCGAGTGCACAAGCTCGACAGACTTTTTGCTGGTCAGGAGCTTGTGATGCTCGCCGGCAAGGGTGCCCATAGCATCGGCGCGGGCCGCGGCGCCGTTGGCGGGAGCAATGGTCGCGCCGTCAAACTCGGCAATCTTGAGCAGGTACTCGCGAGTCCACAGCTTGCCCTCGAGCTTACGGAATTTTTTGACAGCCTTATCGACCTTCATGCCTTTGGGCGTCTTATCCGCTGCGGGCTTGGCCATCTTATCCTTGTTCTTTCCCATACCTATATCCTTGATCTCGCAGACCGGACGCCACGGGTGGGCGTACGGCCAGTTTGCACAGCTACCTGCCTTGTACCCAGTGCGAACAAAACGGAACGCGGCGATATGCTCGCAGAATGTGTTATCCTATAGCCCAATGCGTTGACGGAGAGGGTTTTGCCCGCCGCGTCGCCGGCAAGAGAGGGAAGGTCATGGGCTGCAAGCCTTCCTGCGGTGGCAAGGGCCAAGCGTTCACTCCCGAGCAGCGACCTCAACGGGCGCGCGGCCACGCGGCGGCGATGTCTCCAGTAGGGAAGCCGTGAGCCTCGCGAAAAGGGGCAAAGAGTGGGCGCGGCGGGTCAGACATCCGCCGGGTCAAACAAGGTGGTACCGCGGAATTCAACCGTCCTTGGGCAATGCACATGCCCGAGGACGGTTTTTTGTTACCGAACCGGGCCGCACATCCGTAAGCGTCGGGCGGTGCCAGCCGCCCCGGCAAGCGGATGCGCGAGAGACGAAAGGGAAGACATGAGTCTGATTGATGATCTGGTCAAACTCGAGGAAGAGGCCAAGGAGCTCGTCGCAGGCGCCGACGACGCCGAGAAGCTCGAGGCCGCGCGCGTCGCGCTGCTCGGCCGCAAGGGCCGCATCACCGGCCTGATGCGCATGATGGGCAAGCTCGCCCCCGAGGATCGTCCCGTCATGGGCAAGCGCGCCAACGAGATGCGCCAGCTGATCGAGGGCATGCTCGACGAGCGCTCCACCGAGATGAAGGCCGCCGCCCTCAAGCATGCGCTCGAGCACGATGCCGTCGACATCACGTTGCCGGGCATCCGTCCGCAGATCGGCCATCAGCACCTGATCAAGCAGATCATCGAGGAGGCCGAGGACATCTTCTGCGGCATCGGCTACACCGTCGAGTCCGGCCCCATGGTCGACACCTCCTACTACAACTTCACCGCGCTCAATGCGCCCATGGATCACCCGAGCCGCTCAGCCCGCGACACGTTCTACGTGGTCGACAACAACCCCGGCAGCGTCGCGCACCCCGAGGCCCACGCCCATGGCGAGTCCGACGTGCTGCTGCGCACCCAGACCTCGGGCGTGCAGATCCACACCATGGAGTCGCAAAAGCCGCCCATCTACATGATCTGCCCGGGCACCGTTTACCGTCCCGATACAGCCGACGCTTGCCACCTGCCGCAGTTCAACCAGATCGAGGGCCTGGTCGTCGACGAGGGCATCACCTTTGGCGATCTTAAGGGCACGCTCGACTACTTTGTTAAGTGCATGTTTGGCGAGGATCGCAAGACGCGTTACCGCCCGCACTTCTTCCCCTTCACCGAGCCCAGCTGCGAGGTGGACGTGAGCTGCCACGTCTGCGGCGGCAAGGGCTGCAACTTCTGCAAGCACAGCGGCTGGATCGAGATCCTGGGCTGCGGCATGGTCGACCCCAACGTTCTTATCAACTGTGGCATCGACCCCGAGAAGTATACCGGCTTCGCCTTTGGCATTGGCGCCGAGCGCGTCGCGGCCCTGCGCTACGACCTGCCCGACCTCAGAACGCTCATGACGGGCGATATGCGTTTCCTGAATCAGTTCTAGGCTGCGGCCTGCCCAAGCACGGCACCTCGGCGCTCATTCGTCGCTTGCATACCAAAGTACGCGGCGCTCCTCTTTCGGGCCGATCTGCCGCACTTGGACAACCCTCGCTTTGTAAGGAATGTTCACAAAGTTGAAGTTTCCACCTGCATCTCTTCGCAGGCTTTCAGTATGAAAGGAGAGCTAGATGCGTGTTTCTTACGACTGGCTCAAGACCATGATCGATATTCCGGAGGATCCCAAGACTCTTTCGGACGAATATATCCGTACCGGCACCGAGGTCGAGGCGATTGACACCGTGGGAGAATCCTTCGACCACGTGGTGACCTCCAAGGTGCTCACCAAGACCCCGCACCCCGATAGCGACCATATGTATGTGTGCTCGGTCGACGTGGGTGACAAGAACCTCGACGCTGACGGCAATCCCGCTCCGCTGCAGATCGTCTGCGGCGCGCAGAACTTCGAGGCCGGCGACCACATCGTCACGGCCATGATCGGCGCAGTTCTGCCCGGCGACGTCAAGATCAAGAAGAGCAAGCTTCGCGGCGTCGTGTCCATGGGCATGAACTGCTCCGCACGCGAGCTCGGCCTGGGCGGCGACCACTCTGGCATTATGATCCTGCCCGAGGATACGCCCTGCGGCATGCCGTTTGCCGAGTATGTGGGCTCGAGTGATACTGTGCTCGACTGCGAGATCACGCCCAACCGCCCCGACTGCCTGTCCATGATCGGCATGGCCCGCGAGACCGGCGCCATTTTCGATCGCGATTTCCACGTTGAGCTGCCCGCCATCAAGGCGGAGACTGGCCGCGCGACCGACGACGAGCTTTCCGTCGAGATTGCCGACGAGGGCCTGTGCGACCGCTATGTCGCCCGCATCGTGCGCAACGTGAAGGTCGGCCCGTCGCCCGACTGGATGGTCAAGCGCCTTAACGCCCTGGGCGTGCGTCCGCACAACAACATCGTCGACATCACCAACTACGTGATGATGCTCACCGGTCAGCCGCTGCACGCCTTTGACCTGGACACCTTTGCCGAGCGCGATGGCCACCGTCGCGTGGTGGTTCGCGCCGCCCAGCAGGATGAGAAATTCACGACGCTCGATGGCGAAGAGCGCGTGCTCGACGCCGGCATGGGCTTTATCACCGACGGCGAGCGCCCCGTGGCGTTGGCCGGCGTTATGGGCGGCATGGATTCCGAGATCGAGGACGACACCGTCGACGTGATGGTCGAGAGCGCTTGCTTCAACGCCGGTCGCACCTCGCACACCAGCCGCGATCTGTCGCTGATCTCCGACGCCTCCATTCGCTTTGAGCGCCAGGTTGACGAGACTGGCTGCGTGGATGTCGCCAACGTTACCTGCGCGCTCATCGAGGAGATCGCCGGCGGCGAGGTTGCTCCCGGCTATGTCGATGTTTTCCCCGCGCCCAAGACCATCGACAGCATTAAGCTGCGCCTGGCCCGCGTGCATGCCATCTGCGGTGCCGACATCGAGCCCGACTTTATCGAGCGTTCGCTTACCCGTCTGGGCTGCACCGTCGAGCGCGACGGCGAGGACTTTATGGTTACCCCGCCGAGCTTCCGTCCCGACCTGCCGCGCGAGATTGACCTGATCGAGGAGGTCCTGCGCCTATGGGGCATGGGCCGTGTGACGGCGACCATCCCGGCTGCCAAGAACCACATCGGCGGCCTGACCCGCGAGCAGAAGCTCACCCGCAAGGTCGGCGAGATCCTGCGCGCCTGCGGCCTCAACGAGACCACGACCTTTGGCTTTGCCGCCCCGGGCGACCTGGAGAAGATCGGCATGTCCACCGAAGGCCGCGGTTGCCCCGTGGTGCTCATGAACCCGCTGGTAGCCGAGCAGACCGAGATGCGCCGCTCGCTGTTGCCAGGCCTGCTGCAGTCCGTTGCCTATAACGAGGCCCACGGCACGCCCAACGTGCACCTGTACGAGGTCGGCAGCCTGTTCCACGGTCGCGAGAACGCCAGCCTGCCCAAGGAGACCAAGTCCGTGGCGGGTGTGCTCTCGGGCCAGTGGAGCGAGCAGTCCTGGAACATGAAGTACCGTAAGCTGCGCTTCTTCTTTGGCAAGGGCATTGTCGAGGAGCTGCTCGCCCAGCTGCGCATCGAGAAGGTTCGCTTCCGTCCCGTCGAGGGCGAGGGCTATGCCTTTTTGCAGCCGGGCCGTGCGGCTGAGGTTCTGTCCGGCGGCACCGTGCTGGGCTGGGTCGGCGAGATTCACCCCGAGGCGCGCGAGGCGATGGGCATCGATGAGGTCGTCGTTGCCTTTGAGCTCGACTTGGACAAGCTGATCAAGGGCGCCCGCAACCAGGAGAACTACCGTGAGTTCTCGCAGTACCCGGCCGTTGAGCACGACCTTGCCATTGTGGTTGACAACTCCGTGACCTGTGAGGATCTTGAGCGCCGCATTACGAGCGCCGGCGGTAAGTTGCTCGAGGGCGTGCGCCTGTTCGACGTCTACCGCGATCCCATCCGCATCGGAGCGGGCAAAAAGTCCATGGCCTTTGCGCTTACGTATCGCTCCGACGACCACACGCTTACCAGCGAAGAGGTCGAGAAAGCGCACCAGAAGATTGTCACCAAGGTATGCAAAGGCGTAAACGGCGAGGTCCGCGGCTAGGGCTTGCGATGGGGGGCGTAGGGCCTGATGGCGGTTGCTGCGGAGCTCTGCGCGACCGCGGTGTTCGGAATAAGGCATCGCTGACCCTGCATATATGACACGCGCATTACAAAACGGCGTGCTGCTTTTGTGGCGGCGCGCCGTTTTGCTATCATAGCCTGCGGCGTGTTACGAATCATCTAGCTCGTAACACTGATGAAATGGTTCAAGCGGCGCTGCAATCCCATGTGCCGGCAACCGGGAGGCGTATATGCACATTCCAGATAACTACCTGTCCCCGCAGACCGATGCCGTTATGGCGGTGGCGATGGTGCCCGTATGGGTTCACTGCATCAAGAAAGTGCGCGCCACGCTCGATCGCGAGCATATGGCCTTTCTGGGTATTTGCGCTGCGTTCTCCTTTTTGCTCATGATGTTCAACGTGCCGCTGCCCGGTGGCACCACTGGTCACGCCGTTGGCGGCGCGCTCATCGCGTTGCTGCTGGGCCCCGAGGCTGCGGCTATCGCTGTCTCGGTCGCGCTGGCGCTGCAGGCGCTGCTGTTTGGAGACGGCGGCGTTCTGTCGTTTGGCGCCAACTGCTTTAACATGGCCTTTATGCTGCCGTTTGTCGCTGCTATCGTGTTCCGTGCGCTCAACAGCCGTCTGCACGACAAGAGCTGGGGCACCTCAGTTTCTGCCATCGTAAGCGGCTGGGTCGGCCTGTGCCTGGCGGCCCTGTGCGCGGCAATCGAGTTTGGTATTCAGCCGATGCTCTTCACCAACGCTTCGGGCGCGCCGCTGTACTGCCCCTTCCCGCTGTCCGTGGCTATTCCGGCCATGTTGATCCCGCATATGCTGGTTGCCGGCGTGATCGAGGGCGTGGCGACGGCCGCGATCTACGGTTTCATTAAGAAGACGGCGCCGAACATCATTGTCGGGCCCGAGGCCGTCGATGGCCAACTTGCTGCCGAGGGCGTTGCCGCCAAGAAGACCTCGCTGGTCCCCACGCTCATTCTGGTTGCCGTGCTTGTCGTAGCAACACCGCTGGGCCTGCTGGCCACGGGTGACGCCTGGGGTGAGTGGGACGCCGAGGGCGCCGCGACCGCCGTTCAGGAGGCTGGCGATGACAGCCTGCAGGCTTCGGTCGGTCTCGATACCCCGACCTTTGCCGATGCCCTGCCCACGGGCGATTATCTGCAGGCCTATTCCGAGGAGCAGGGCCTTGGCTTTGCCGGCCAGGCTGCCATGTATATCCTTTCCGGTGTGATTGGCGTGGCGGTGCTCACCATCGCATTCCGTCTGATCTCGCTGGCGGTCAAGGAAAGCGGTGCTCATGGCAATAGCCGAGCTGCCTAGCTGGCTTGCGGTCGAGCAGCGTTACGAGCCCGCGGGGGCTCGGCATCGTGTGATGCAAAAGAACGTCCTGCACCTGGCGAGCCTGCTTGAGCGGGTTCGCCTGGGTGGAGGCGCGCACGAGGGCGGGTCGATGGTCGACCGCGCCCTTTCTTGCGTTTCGGCTCCGGTGCGCCTGGTGGGGATGTTCGTCTGCGTCCTGTGCGTGTGTCTGACGCAGAGCCCGCTGTACCTGATGCTGATGGCGGCGATCGCGCTGGTGTTGGTCGCGGTGCGCCCCGCACGCGGGCTGCGTGCGACCTTTGTACCGGCGCTCGGCGCCACGGGGCTTGCGGTGGTTCTGGCACTGCCTGCCCTGCTGCTGGGCGCGTCTGCCGCGGGTGCCATGCTCAAGATCGCACTCAAGACTTTCATTAATGTGTCGCTGGTGCTGGGTGTTTCGTGGACGCTTACCTGGAGCCGCATGTCGGCGGCGCTCAAGATGCTGCACCTGCCCGACGAGGTTATCTTTACCTTTGATATGGCGCTCAAGCATATCGAGGTGCTGGGACGCACAGCGCACGATCTGTGCGAATCGGTCATGCTGCGCAGCGTCGGTCGCGCGCCTGCGGGGTTTTCGCGTACCGACTCGGTGGCGGGTATCATGGGCATGACGTTTATCAAGGCGATGGAATGCAGCCGCGCGATGGATGAGGCCATGCTCTGCCGCGGCTTTGCCGGCGCGTATCCGGCTCCCGCGCGGAGCGGCTTTGGCTGGCGCGATGCGGTTTACACGGCCGTTGTGGTGCTGCTTGCCGTGTTGTGCGCGGTGCTGTAGCGCGGGCGGTTTAACCGTCGATGCAAATAGGGAAGGGCGACGTTTTGACGATCGATATGAATAGTGCGGCGGGCACGAACGGTGCGGGCGGCGAGGCCGCGCCGCTCATCGAGCTGCGCAACGTGGTGTTCTCATATACGGGGCATACGGTGGTCGACGGCGTTTCGCTGCAGGTCGATCGTGGTGAACTCGTTGCCCTGCTTGGTCCTAACGGTTGTGGCAAGACGACGATCATGCGCCTTATTAACGGCCTTGAGCTTACGGACGCGGGTGCGTACCTGTTCGATGGGCGCGTGGTCGATGCGGCATATCTCAAGGATTCCGCAGCCGCTCAGCGTTTTCATCAGCGCGTGGGCTTTGTGTTCCAGAATGCCGACGCCCAGCTGTTCTGTGCCACGGTGGGCGAGGAAGTTGCTTTTGGTCCCGCGCAGATGGGGCTGCCGACAGACGAGCTCGAGCGCCGCGTCCGCGATGCCATGGAGCTGTTCCAGGTTGCCGATCTGGTCGATGCCTCGCCCTATCAGCTTTCGGGCGGGCAAAAGAAACGCGTTGCGCTGGCGGCGGTCGTATCGATGAACCCCGATATCCTAGTGCTCGATGAGCCCACCAACGGGCTCGATGAGGACTCGTGCGACATCGTAGTCAACTTTTTGCTGGCCTACGTTGCTGCCGGTAAGACGGTTTTGATGAGTACGCATCATCAGGATTTGGTGCGGCGCCTGGGTGCCCGCGCCATCTATATCGATCGATATCACCATGTGGTCGAGGCGCCGGTGTCGTCGTATGGAACCGAGAGCGGCGCTGCGGAATAGTTGCTGCGTAGAGCGTGCGTAGCCGCCCGCGCGGCTTTGCCGTGATGGTATAGTTATCCAGGTTTTTATGGGGGTGGCTATGCCAAGCTGGAACATTCATATCGCTCAGACGGAGCGTTTGCTGGAGCGCACCGGTGCGCTAGCCAATAGCGTGCGCGACCGCAATGCCTTTTTGTTTGGCTGCGTGGTTCCGGACATTTTTGTGGGCTATATGGTTCCCGGCATTGCCGATCCCATCCCGTACCGCATTACGCACTTTGCCAAGCCCGAGCCTATCCCTAAGCCTCGTGAGCATGAGTTCTGGGATACCTATGTGGCACCGTTGCTTAAAAGTTTGCCCACCGGTGCTCCGGCCGCGGCGACCTCGATTATCGAGGAACGCGAGCGACTGAATCGCGTGCACTATCCCCAGCGCTACAGGGATGCCGAGCCGGTTGTCGGTCCCGGCGCCTGTGAGTTCTCGCTTGCGTCCGAAGATGTGGCGCAGTCGTTGCTCGATTTAACGCTGGGCGTCTGGTCGCATCTGGTGGCCGATACCGTATGGAATACGCGCGTGAATCAGTACCTGGAGGCGCACGGCGGCAAGCCGTGCGAGGAATTCCGCATTAAAAAGCAAGGTGACTTTGACTGGTTTGGTAAGACGCTCGGCATTGTTTCCATCCCGCGTGCGACCGATCGTCTGTATACTGCGGCGACGCGTTTTGGGCAGTATCCCATCCATAAGGAGTATGTGCTCAAGACCATCGGCGTTATGCACGAGATTGTGCGCGAAAACCCCGGTGAGCCCGATCATCCGCCATACCGCCTGCTAACTGAGGAGTTTTTCGATGCAACGTTTACCGAGGTCATCGAGCTGACCGAGGTGGGCTTTGCGACTCGCGTTGCTGCTTCTGACGTTCCCGCAGTCCCCCTGATCGCTAGCTGCTAGCTGGCCGGCTTGACGGCGAACAGCTCATCCCAATCGACCAATAGCTCCCGCCGCAGGGCATCTTCGGTGGTGCGCTCGGCATCGGAGAGGCTTGCGACTGAACGCAAATCGATGAAGCTGCATATGAAGAAGGTCTTAAAAAAGGGCCCGGAAGGCAATGCCTTCCGGGCCCTTTGCAATGCAAACATGCTTGCAAGTACGACTTAACGCACCTGAGCGACGTAAGCGACGTTGGTCGAGGAGACCTTGTCCTCGAGCTGGACGCTCATGCGGGGATCGCCGGCGGTAGCGACGGTCAAATCGCCAGCCTCGACGTAGCCGAGCTCCTTAGCGGTCTCGATCGCCTTGACGATCGTGCCGTTGACGGTGCCCTGGGTAATCTCGGCCTGGTGCGGGATAACGCCCCAGTACATGATCATCTGCTGGACGGCCCACTCGTGGCGGGAGAACGCGCAGATCGGCATGTTGGGGCGGAAATGCGAGATCAGGCGAGCGGTACGACCGGTGGTCGTCGGCACGGTGATGCACTTGGCGCCAACGGTGGTGGCCATGTTCACAGCGGACATACCCACAACGTTGTTGACGACGCGGGTGCCGTGAGCGTCGGCCGGAACCTCGAGCGGAGCGTGGGCCGGGAGGTACTTCTCGGTCTCGAGAGCAATGCTGGCCTGCATCTTAACGGCCTCGACCGGGTACTTACCGGCAGCGGACTCGCCGGACAGCATAACGGCGTCGGTGCCGTCGTAGATGGCGTTAGCAACGTCGGCAACCTCGGCGCGCGTCGGGCGCGGGTTCTGCTGCATGGAGTCGAGCATCTGCGTAGCGGTGATAACGGGCTTGTAGGCCGCGTTGCACTTGGCGATGATCTCCTTCTGGATGTGCGGAACGAGCTCGGGCTTGATCTCGATGCCCAGGTCGCCACGGGCGACCATGATGCCGTCGGAAGCCTCGAGAATCTCGTCGAAGTTCTCGACGCCCAAGGCGCACTCGATCTTCGGGAAGATCGTCACGTGCTCGCCGCCGTTCTCGCGGCAAAGCTCGCGGATGCCGCGGACGGACTCGCCGTCACGGATGAAGGAAGCGGCGATGTAGTCGATGTTCTCGGTCAGGCCAAAGAGGATGTCCTGACGATCGCGCTCGGTGATGGCGGGCAGCGAGATGTTGACGTTGGGCATGTTGACGCCCTTGCGCTCGCCGATCAGGCCGTCGTTCTTAACGACGCAGGTCATGTCCTGGCCACTGACGGACTCGACCTCGAGGGCAACCAGGCCGTCATCGATCAGGATGAGGGAGCCCTTCTCGACCTCGGAAGGCAGAGCCAGGTAGTCGAGGGAGATGTGCTCAGCGGTGCCGTGGAAATCCTCGGACGTGGGCTGAGCGGTGACGACGATCTTATCGCCGGTCTTGACGGCAACCTTCTTGCCGTCGACCAGAAGGCCGGTGCGGACCTCGGGGCCCTTGGTGTCGAGCAGGATGCCGACAGGCAGGCCGAGCTCCTTGGAAATACGGCGGACGCGCTCGATGCGACCGTGGTGCTCGTCGTAGGAGCCGTGCGAGAAGTTAAAACGGGCGACGTTCATGCCCGCCTTGATCATCTCGCGGATGGTCTCGTCGCTATCGCAGGCGGGACCCATGGTGCATACAATCTTAGTGCGCTTGTACATTCAGACCTCCATCTGACATCGTCTTGCGCTGATAGATAAACCATAAGAAATAAAACCGAGATGATTATAACGAAATGCCGACCGAATACCCCAAAAAATCGACCGTATGCCGAAATGGAAGTTCATTTTTTGCGGGAAAAACGGTATATGAAAAATCTTTACCAACCACTCCAACCGCTGCTATCTGGGCGATATGTCAGTTTGGCGATGTGCCGAAGAAAAAACGTTTTACCAATGTTGAGCATCACACGGTCTGCACCGTTGCGT
Organism: uncultured Collinsella sp.; assembly: GCA_958371715.1. GTDB lineage: Bacteria > Actinomycetota > Coriobacteriia > Coriobacteriales > Coriobacteriaceae > Collinsella. Next base: position 3,226 of record CATXLW010000040.1, on the reverse strand, counting down.
GCGGACCATATTTCCAAACCGATTGTTTTGGCTAGACGCGTCGCTTTGGGGTACCATAGCTCCACTATCAACTGCCGCTCAGCACGGCAGCCTTGATGAGCCCTTGCCCTTCTCCTGGGAATTATGATCGGGCATCAATCTGCTGAGTGGCCCGAATCCCAGGAGGGGACTCTATATGCAAAAGGAATACCTGTCCGCCGCGGCGGAGGTGCTCAGCGACCAAGGTGTCGATGAGAACCTCGGCCTGAGCAACGACGAGGCGTCTTCGCGCCTCGCCAAGACAGGCCCTAACAAGCTCGAGGAAGCTGAGAAGACGCCGCTGTGGAAGCGTTTCTTTGAACAGATGGCTGACCCTATGGTCATCATGCTGATCGTTGCCGCCGTCATCAGTGCGCTCACGGGCATGGTCAAGGGCGAGCCCGACTTTGCCGATGTTGCCATCATCATGTTCGTCGTTATCGTCAACTCGGTGCTGGGCGTGGTCCAGGAAGCCAAGAGCGAGGAGGCCCTCGAGGCCCTGCAGGAGATGAGTGCGGCGCAGTCCAAGGTGCTACGCGACGGCAAGCTCGTGCACCTGCCGAGCGCCGAGCTCGTGCCCGGCGACGTGATCATGCTCGAGGCGGGCGACTCCGTCCCGGCCGACTGCCGCGTGCTCGAGAGCGCCACGATGAAGATCGAAGAGGCCGCGCTCACCGGCGAGTCCGTGCCCGTCGAGAAGCATGCCAACGTGATCGAGCTCGTCGCCGGCACCGACGACGTGCCGCTCGGCGACCGTAAGAACATGTGCTATATGGGCTCCACCGTCGTGTACGGCCGTGGTCGCGCCGTCGTGGTCGGCACCGGCATGAACACCGAGATGGGCAAGATCGCCGGCGCCCTGGCCGAGGCCAAGGAAGAGCTCACGCCGCTGCAGGTGAAGCTCGCCGAGCTCAGCCGCATCCTCACCATCATGGTTATCGTCATCTGCGTCGTCATCTTTGGCGTTGATATCATCCGCCACGGCGTGGGCAACGTTCTTACCGACCCGACTGCCCTGCTAGACACCTTTATGGTTGCCGTCTCGCTCGCCGTCGCCGCCATCCCCGAGGGCCTGGTTGCCGTCGTGACCATCGTCCTTTCGCTTGGCGTGACCAAGATGGCCAAGCGCCAGGCGATTATCCGCAAGCTCTCTGCTGTCGAGACCCTTGGCTGCACACAGACCATCTGCTCCGACAAGACCGGTACCCTTACCCAGAACAAGATGACCGTCGTCAAGCACGAGCTCGCTGCGCCCAAGGAGAAGTTCCTGGCCGGCATGGCGCTGTGCTCCGATGCTCAGTGGGACGAGGAGCTGGGCGAGGCCGTGGGTGAGCCGACTGAGTGTGCGCTCGTCAACGATGCCGGCAAGGCGGGCCTCACTGGCCTGACTGCCGAGCACCCGCGCGTGGGCGAGGCCCCGTTTGACTCGGGCCGCAAGATGATGTCCGTGGTCGTCGAGACCCTTGACGGCGAGTATGAGCAGTACACCAAGGGCGCGCCCGACGTGGTGATCGGCCTGTGCACCCATATCTACGAGGGCGATAAGGTCGTCCCCCTGACCGAGGAGCGTCGCGCCGAGCTCGTGGCCGCCAACAAGGCCATGGCCGACGAGGCCCTGCGCGTGCTGGCGCTGGCAAGCCACACCTACACCGAGGTCCCGGTCGACTGCAGCCCCGCCGCGCTCGAGCATGACCTGGTCTTCTGCGGCCTGTCCGGCATGATCGACCCGGTCCGCCCCGAGGTCGCCGAAGCCATCCGCGAGGCCCACGACGCTGGCATTCGCACCGTCATGATCACGGGCGACCACATCGACACCGCCGTGGCCATCGCCAAGCAGCTGGGCATCGTCACCGATCGCAGCCATGCCATCACCGGTGCCGACCTCGATCGCATGAGCGACGAGGAGCTCGACGCGCACATCGAGGACTACGGCGTGTACGCCCGCGTCCAGCCCGAGCACAAGACCCGCATCGTCGAGGCCTGGAAGTCGCGTGACCAGATCGTGGCCATGACGGGCGATGGCGTCAACGACGCCCCGTCCATCAAGCGCGCCGACATCGGCGTGGGCATGGGCATCACCGGTACCGATGTCACCAAGAACGTCGCCGACATGGTACTTGCCGACGACAATTTCGCCACCATCATCGGTGCCTGCGAAGAGGGCCGTCGCATCTACGACAACATCCGCAAGGTCATCCAGTTCCTGCTTTCGGCCAACCTTGCCGAGGTCTTCTCGGTGTTTATCGCCACGCTCATCGGCTTTACCATCTTCCAGCCGGTGCAGCTGCTGTGGGTGAACCTGGTTACCGACTGCTTCCCTGCGCTCGCGCTGGGCATGGAGGACGCCGAGGGCGACATCATGAAGCGCAAGCCGCGCAACGCCAAGGATGGTGTCTTTGCCGGACATATGGGTCTGGACTGCGTGGTCCAGGGCCTAATCATCACCGTGCTGGTGCTGGCGAGCTTCTTTGTGGGCGTGTACTTTGACATGGGCTACATCCACATCGCCGATATGATCGCCGGCAATGCCGACGAGGAAGGCGTGATGATGGCCTTCATCACGCTCAACATGGTCGAGATTTTCCACTGCTTCAATATGCGCAGCCGTCGTGCGTCGCTGTTCACCATGAAGAAGCAGAACAAGTGGCTGTGGGCTTCCGCCGCGCTGGCGCTGGTGCTGACGGTGATCGTAACCGTGCAGCCGACGCTTGCTGAGATGTTCTTTGGCCCCGTAACGCTTGAGCTCAAGGGCGTTGTCGCTGCCCTGGGCCTTGCCTTCCTGATTATTCCGCTGATGGAGATCTACAAGGCGATCATGCGCGCGGTCGAGAAGGAGTAAGTTAACCTGTCCGGGCCCGCCCCTGCGTGTTTTCTTCTTCGCTGGTCCTCGCGCTTCGCGCTGCGGGATCGCTCAGAAGAAAACACTCCCGGGGTGGGCCCTACGGTATCCTTACTGGCTTTTCTCCCGCGCGGATGAAAAAGGGCTGAGGGAAAGAAGGTGAGCGGCCGAGCAATTGCTCGGCCGCTCGTTTTGAATAAAGGATGTGCCCTTTGGAAACCCCTCTCGGCGGGCGGGCCCTGCGGTGACGTTGCTGACTTTTCTCCCGTGTGGATGATAAAGGCTGAGGGAAAGTGTGTGGGTCGGGGGGGGCATTTGTAGCACCACACATTTTTTTTGGTAAAAAACAGCGGAAGTTTTTTTTTTTGT
>CATXLW010000039.1:0-15743 GCA_958371715.1 uncultured Collinsella sp. | reverse complement strand
GCCTCCCTTTTCTCGAACCTTAATTTCAAAGTCCAAGAAATGGGATGCAGTTCAATTTAAGTCTGTCCCCAATCAACATTGTGGCGCTCTAGTTGGCTAAAGCGTACAATAGCGCCTATGCGAAAGGGGAACAGATGATCAACGAAAGTATGTATGCTCGCGGTGCGGAGAGCTCCATCATCCGTGAGATCTTTAGCTATGGCCTTGAACGCAAGGCGCAGATCGGTGCAGAGAACGTGTTCGATTTCTCACTGGGTAACCCGAGCGTTCCGGCGCCTGCTGCCGTGGCGGAGTCCATTAAGAAGGCCTTGGAGCTGCCGAGCGACCAGCTGCACGGCTATACGCCCGCGCCTGGCCAGCCACAATGTCGTGCAGCCGTCGCCGAATCGCTCAACCGCCGTTTTGGCACGAGCTATGAGGGCAAGGATGTCTTTATGACGGTGGGTGCGGCAGCTTCACTCACCTGTACGCTCAACGCGATTACCAATCCGGGCGACGAGGTCATCGTTATCGCTCCGTACTTCCCGGAGTATCGTGTGTGGATTGAGAAGGCCGGCTGTACGTGTGTCGAGGCGCTCGCCGATGAAGATACGTTCCAGCTGAGCGTGGATAACGTGCTCAAGGCGATTACCGATAAGACGGCTGCCGTCATTATCGACTCGCCCAATAACCCGACCGGCGCTGTGTATACGCGCGATACCTTGACGCGCCTGGCTAAAGTTTTGTGCGAGGTCAACGCCAAGCGCGATCCCGAGAACCCGATTATGCTTATCTCGGATGAACCGTATCGCGAGATTGTATACGGCGCCGAGGTGCCTTGGGTGCCCTCGATTTACGAGCACGCCGTCGTGTGCTATTCGTACTCCAAGTCGCTGTCGCTGCCGGGCGAGCGCGTGGGCTGGATTTTGGTTCCCAACACCAACCCGCAGGCGGCGCGTCTGATGCCGGCTGTTGCGGGTGCCGCCCGTACGCTGGGCTTTGTGTGCGCACCGGCGCTCTTCCAGCGCGTGATCATCGATTGCATCGATGAGCCGAGTGACGTTGAGGCCTATGCGCGCAACCGCACCGCGCTTACCGATGCGCTGGCGGAGTACGGCTACACCTATGTTGAGCCGGATGGCGCGTTCTACCTGTGGGTGAAAGCGCTGGAGCCCGATGCGAACGCCTTCTGTGAGCGCGCGAAGAAGTATGAGCTGCTCGCGGTGCCTTCGGATAGCTTTGGCATGCCGGGCTGGTTCCGCCTGGGCTACTGCGTGAGCTATGAGACAATCGTCAACTCGCTGCCTGCCTGGAAGCAGCTGGCCGACGAATATCGTCGAAAGTAAAGCGCTCTGCTTACAATGTTTTACGTGAAACGGGGTTTGGTTTTAAGCCAGACCCCGTTGTCTATGCCGTTGTGTGATTGGGATGAAGCAGTTTTACGACTGCCGAAAGCTATGCGTACAATGAATATACGCGACGGCCATACTGGACAAGGAGACCCGATGCCCTACCTTCTTTCTTGTGATATTCATACTCATACGATGTTCTCTGCGCATGCGTACTCAACCATCGAGGAGAACATCTATTGGGCGGCAGAGCGCGGCCTTCAGGTGCTCGGTTCCGCCGATCATTTAAGCTCGATGGTTACGCCTTGTCCCAATGACCTGCGCAGTTTCCAATTCTTTATTAACCAGGATATCTGGCCGCGCATTTGGAGCGGCGTGCTGGTGCTGCGTGGTGCCGAGGCCGATATCGTTTCGCTGGATGGAGGCCTGTTTGGCGAGGACATTCCCGTTTCGCTCGATATTGCCGGCGATTCGTACAGTCACCAGCATTCGCTGTTCGATTTGGTGACGCGTAATTTGGATTATTTGGTGGCAAGCGTGCATAACCCGCAGTTTGCCGAAGGCGCGACGCTCGCCCAGACAACCGAGATGTACATCAATGCCCTGGATCACCCCAAGGTGTTCATGCTGGGGCATACGGGGCGCTCGGGCGTGCCGTTCGATATCGATGAGGTGCTGCTGGCGGCCAAGGCCAAGCACAAGATTATCGAGATCAACAACCATAGTCTTGAACACGGTGTCGACACTGAGCATTGGGCCGTATGCCGCAAGATCGCCGAGCGCTGCGCCGAGCTGGGCGTGGGTATTGGCGTGTCGACCGATGCCCACATTGGCATGGCCATTGGCAAACTCGATCACGCGCGCAAGATGCTTGACGAGATTCACTTCCCGCTGGATTTGATCGTGACGCGCGACCGCGAGACGCTGCTGCGCGAGATGGCGGCAGCCGGCGTGTGCGACCTGCGCAAGGGGATGTAACGAGACTCATATGCCCAACGAAAGGGGGCGGTTCAAACGGGCCGCCCCCTTCTTGTCCCAAAAATCTACCGGTGTTGGTTAGCGGCGCTCGAGGACCGCGACGGTCTCGGTGTGGTCGGTATGGGGGAACATGTCGACGGGCGTGATCTTGAGCAGGCGATAGCCTCCGTCGAGAAGCTGGTGCAGGTCGCGCTCTTGGGTCACGGGGTTGCAGCTGATATAGGTGATGCGGCGCGGCTTGAGTGCGCAGGCGGCTTCGAGGAACTCGGGGGTGGAGCCGGCGCGCGGCGGGTCGATGGAAAGGACATCGATCCGCTCGTTGTTGTCGGCGGCGTCCAGGATGTAATCGGTGGCGTCGTCGGCCATAAACCAAGCGCTGCGGGTGAGGCCGTTGAGCTCGGCATTGCGACGTGCGTCGGCAATGCCCGCCGGGTTGCGCTCCACGCCGAGCAGCATAATGCCGATGCCCTTGTCCTGGACATCCTTCGCGGCGCACAGGCCGATGGTTCCGCTGCCGCAGTAAGCGTCCATAAGAATGTCACCCTGCTGCAGGTCCATGCCGTCAATGGCAAGTCGATAGAGCAGCTCGGTTTGCTGCGGATTGGTCTGATAGAACGCGGTAGGGGAGATGTCGAATTCACAACCGAGCAGCTGGTCGCGCATGCATTCGGCGCCATAGACGATACGGGTCTCCTCGCTCAAGATGGCATTTCCGGGGCGACCGTTGATGTTCTGAGCGACGGTGACGATATGCGGATCGAGTGCCGCGACGGCCTCAAAGAACTCCTGTGCATGCGGTAAGTCACGCTGGGCGGTCACGAGCGTAACCATGACCTGGTCGGTACGCCAACCGCAGCGGACGACGGCATAGCGAAGCAAACCAAGATGCTTGTCCTCATTAAAGGCGGGAATATGCAGCCGCTCAGCTTCGCGCGCGATGCCGTTGAGAATCTGACGGGCACCTGGCGCCTCGACGGGGCATTCGGGCACGGCAACGATTCTGTGCGAACCGCGCTCAAAGAAGCCGCAGCGGACAGCGCCCTCCTTACCGGGAGCAAAGGGAGTGGCAGCCTTATGACGAAAACCGCGCGGAGCAGGATATTTGCCCGGATCGCCCAGGGTGACACCCATGCCACGAATAGGATCTACAGCAATGCCCTCACGCTCACAAAGCGAAGCAAAAAGCTCCTCCATGGCAGCCTGCTTGGCGGCGAGCTGCTTCTTATAAGGACGATTGAGCGCCGTGCACCCACCGCAAGCTTTCATGATCGAACAGGGGGACTTGGGGTCCACAGCCTTACGCGCAGACGAAGCCGAATCGTTACGCGGACGCTTGGAGCGAGTCTGAGGCGCCTTATCCTCGCCCCGACGATAGCCGGGACGCTTGGCCTTAGCCTTGCCCTTGGCCGACTTACCCTTCGCATCCTTAGACGATTTAGATTTCTTAGAAGATTTTTTCTCCTCCGACCCTTCAGTCGCTTCGATCAAAGCACGACGAGCCCTACGCTCCGCACGAGATTCTGCCATGAATTAACCCCACTAATTTACAAATTGAAATCTGAAAGCATTGTACCGTGCCAAGCTAGCGGACGATATGCAAGCACCCATTTCATGTTAGTGATAAGCCCAACGACGTTTGCCCGCCGGGTGCCGGAGCTGGGGTTAAGTTTGTCGCGAGTTCCGCACGAACAGGAGAGCACTTAATGTGCTCTCCGTCGTGAGCAGGACTGTAGAGCAGCAAGCTTAACCCCTGCCCCGGCACCCGGCGGGCAAATCCTCCCTTGTACTCTATCAAGGTAAAGTGTATGATGCTGAACGTTACATGATTCACTTTATCTAACTAAAGTGCCATCAAGGGGGAATACCATGAATACCGATATGTCTCGTCGTCAGTTTGTTGGTCTAGCCGGCTCGTTTGCCACGGTGCTTGGCCTTGGTCTTGTCGGCTGCGGCGGTGGTGCCGGCAAGGGCTCCGCTGCTGGCTCTGCTGCGGCCAAGGATACGAAGGGTGCCGCGGAGTCCAAGAAGCTCGTCGTGGGCTTTGACAAGTCCTATCCTCCGTATGGCTTTGTGGGCGACGATGGCGAGTACACCGGCTTTGACCTCGACCTTGCCAAGGCCGTTGCCGATAAGCAAGGCTGGGAGGTCAAATACGAGGCTATCGACTGGGATGCCAAGGACACGCTGCTCAACTCGGGTGCCATCAACTGCATCTGGAACGGCTTTACCATGGAGGGCCGCGAGGGCGACTACACGTTCTCCGAGTCTTACATGCTCAACGAGCAGGTGCTCGTGGTCAAGAAGGACGCGGGTATCAAGAGCTGGGACGATCTTGCCGGCAAGACCGTGATTACCCAGACTGATTCCGCCGCACAGGACGTGCTCGAGGGCGACCAGAAGGATCTGGCCGCGACGTTTGCCACGCTCGATACCATCGGTGAGTACAACACGGCCTTTATGCAGCTCGAAAGCGGCGCGGTCGATGCCGTGGCGTGCGACCTTTCGATTGCTCAGTATCAGCTTGCCGCAAAGCTCGATGCCTATGCGCAGCTTGATAAGCCGTTGTCCAGCGAGCACTACGCCGTTGGCTTTAAGAAGGGCGACACCAAGTCCGCCGATGCCGTGACCGAGTCGCTCAAGGCGCTCTATGAGGACGGCACGGTCAAGGACCTGTGCGATAAGTACGCAAGCTATGGTCTATCCTTCGACAACTGGGTTCTCAAATAGCGGCTTTCCCAGGCACCCGATTTTGCCGTTCAAACCGTCGCTTGCGTACATTTAGTACGCGGCACTCCTCTTTCACGGCAAACTCGGGCACCTGAAAAACCCGCTTTAGCATTGGGTTCGCTGTTCCGTTACTGTGAAAGAGAGCTTGGGTTGTCTATTCAGGTCATGATGCAGATGCTTGGCCAGGGATTCTTGGTCAGTTTGCAGTTGTTTGTGCTGACGCTGCTGGGGTCGATTCCGCTGGGAATCCCCGTGGCGTTTATGCGCATGAGCAAAATTGCGCCGCTCCGCTGGATTGCGCGCATCTACATTTCGGTGATGCGCGGTACGCCGCTCATGTTGCAGATGTTTGCCATCTACTTTGCCCCGTACTACGTGTTTGGCATTTCGCTCACGCCCGATTCCAAGTGGACGGCGTGCGTCGTGGCGTTCATCATCAACTATGCCGGCTACTTTGCCGAGATCTATCGCTCGGGCCTGCAGTCCATTCCGCGCGGTCAATACGAGGCTGCCGAGGTGCTGGGCTACTCGCGCATGCAGACGTTTCTGTATATCGTGATGCCGCAGGTCGCCAAGCGCATTTTGCCGGCGATGGGCAACGAGATTATCACGCTGGTCAAGGATACGTCGCTGGCATTTGCCATTGGCGTGGGCGAGATGTTCTCGACGGCCAAGGCGCTGGTCGCCTCGCAGGTGAGCATGGTGCCGTTTGCAATTGCGGCGCTGATTTACTGGGTCTTTAACTTCGTCGTCGAGATGCTGCTGGGCGCTGCCGAAAAGAAGCTGGACTATTATCATGACTAGATCGTTCCGCCGTTCTAGCGAACGGCGGACTGCTCGACGCTGCGCGCGTGCCTGACGGCCAATCTGCTCCTCAAACCGTCGCTTGCGTACAGAAGTACGCGGCGCTCCTCTTTCGAAGCACATTGTCTCGTCAGCCACACGCTCGCTGACTTCTCAAACACATGGAGGTTCCCGTGTCCGGAACGGTAATGATGATAACGAACGCGCGCAAGGCGTTTGGCGGCAATGAGGTGCTCAAGGATATCTCACTCGAGGTAAAGCGCGGCGAGGTCGTGGCGATTATCGGGCCTTCGGGTGGCGGTAAGTCCACGCTGCTGCGGTGTGCCACGCTGCTCGAGACACTCGACGGAGGCTCGCTCTCGTTTGGCGACCTTGCCGTTGCGACGGATGCGGGTTCGGGCGCGGTCTATGCGAAGGGCGATGTGCCCAAGCAGGCGCGCTCGCGATTCGGCCTGGTGTTCCAAAATTACAACCTGTTCCCGCACTATACGGTGATGAAAAACATCACCGATGCTCCGATTCGCGTGCTCAAGCGCCCGCGTGAGCAGGCGGAGGCGCGTGCGCATGAGTTGATCGCGCAGATGGGGCTTACGGGCAACGAGAACAAGGTGCCGTGTGAGCTTTCGGGCGGTCAGCAGCAGCGCGTGAGTATTGCCCGCGCCCTGGCACTCGATCCGGAAATCTTATTCTTTGACGAGCCGACTTCGGCGCTCGATCCCGAGCTGACGGCCGAGGTGCTGCGTGTCATTAAGGACCTGGCGGCGCAGAATATGACGATGGTAATCGTGACCCACGCAATGCAGTTTGCGCGCGATGTTGCCGACCGCGTGGTCTTTATGGACGGCGGTCGCATTGTCGAGGAGGGACCTGCCGAGCAGGTTATCGACCATCCGCGCGAGCAGCGCACGCGTGAGTTCTTGAGCCGTATCGAGGGATAGACTCAGGTATTTACTCAACTATTAATTGAGGCAATTGAGGCGAAGCCGCCACAGGTCTTACGGTCTGTGGCGGCTTTTTGTTTACATCGACGGGGTTCAATAATTGCTTCACAAGCTTGTCTCTTCCTCTCGCCGCCTGTATTCATACGTGTGCCGAAAGGTGTGCATGGACGGTCGCCCGTGAGGGTAGGGTGGTGGCATAGGACATTTGGAGGGTGAGTCGGCTCGGCTGCCGACCATGCTGCTCCCGGGATGGCACCGACCGCGAACTCTCCCCGTTGGCGTCGCGCATTGCGCGCGGCCCTGCAAGGAGGTCATCATGGGTGCTCCCAAGACCGGTAACGTAAGGAACGTGGTGCTCGTAGGCCAAGGCGGGGTGGGCAAGACTTCACTCGCCGAAGCCATGCTCCACCTTTCCGGCAAGACCGCCCGCCTGGGCGGCCACGACGGCACCAAGCCCACGCTCGACTATGACCCCGAAGAGGTTAAGCGTGCATTTTCCATCTCGACGACCATTGCGCCGATCGACTGGAAGGGCGCGCGCATCAATGTGCTCGATGCCCCGTGCTACCCCGATTTTATCGGCGACGCCTTTGCCGCGATGAGCGTCTGCGAGACGGCTCTGTTTGTGGTCGACGCCGAGGCCGGCCCGCAGCCTACGACGGTTAAGCTCTGGTATGCCGCCGAGGACCTGCGCCTGGCGCGTGCGGTGTTCGTAAACCGCCTGTCGCGCTCCGAGGCCAGCTTTGCGACCACAATGGACCTGCTGCAGGAGCGCTTTGGTACGCGCCTGGGCGCCGTGACTCTTCCCTGGGGCGAGGGCGAGGACTTTGACGGCATCATCGACCTGGTGCGCATGAAGGCGCGCCACTGCAACGGCGCCGAGGCCGTTGAGTCGGAGATTCCCGAGGAGTATCGTGCCCAGGCCGAGGAGGCCCATGACCATCTGTGCGAGCTGGTGGCCGAGGCCGACGACGAACTGATGATGAAGTACTTGGAAGGCGAGGAGACGCTGACGCAGGAGGAGCTTGAAGGCCTGCTGTCGAAGGCGATTGCCGAGCGCATCTTTGTGCCGGTCTTTGCGGGCGATTGCATTAAGGAGCAGGGCGTCAACTCGCTGATGGACGACATCGCGACGTACTTCCCGGCGCCGACCGACTACGGCGAGATGCCGCTCATCGACGGCGATTCGCTTAAGATCTCGAGTGACGATGACCGTCCGGTGGCGTTTGTGTTTAAGACGCTGGCCGATCCGCAGCAGGGTCGCATCAGCTTTATCAAGGTGCTGACGGGTACGCTTGAGCCGGGTCTTGAGCTGATCAACGCGCGCACGCGCAAGGGCGACCGTCTGGCTCACCTGTATGTGATGTGCGGTCGCGACATGACCGAGGTCGGTCACGCCTATGCCGGCGACATCATCGTGGCGCCCAAGCTGGCGGCCGAGACGGGCGATACGCTCTCCATTACCGGTAAGGTCGAGGCTGCTGCGTTTAAGTTCCCCAACTCTCAGTACCGCATCGCCATTGAGGCCGAGAATCGCGGCGACGAAGAGAAGCTCTACACGTTTATCGAGAAGGCCTGCAAGGCAGACCCGACCATGAGCATCGACCGCGACGAGGAGACTGGCCAGACCATTATCTCTGCCGTTGGTGAGGCACAGGTTTCGGTGCTGCTCAACCGTCTGGAGGACCGCACCAAGGTCGCCGCCAAGAGCGTGCCGATCCGCATTCCGTATCGCGAGACCATCCGCCGCACGGCGAGCGCCCAGGGTCGCCACAAGAAGCAGACCGGCGGCGCCGGTCAGTACGGCGACTGCTGGCTGCGCGTCGAGCCGCTCATTGGGTCCGACGGCACGAGCGACGGCTATGAGTTCGTGGACGAGGTCGTGGGCGGTCGCATTCCGCGCTCGCTGATTCCCGCCGTGGACAAGGGCGTCCAGGAGACCATGAAGGACGGTATTATTGCCGGCTACCCGCTCACGGGCATTCGCGTGGTTGTGTACGACGGTTCGTATCACAGCGTCGACTCCAACGAGATGGCGTTCCGCGCGGCGGCTCGCATCGGCCTGCGCAAGGCATGCACCGATGCCGATCCAGTGGTGCTGGAGCCTATCGAGGAAATCACGGTGACGATCCCCGAGAGCTACGCCGGCGCCGTGATGGGCGACATCTCGGCCTCGCGCGGTCGCGTGACGGGCATGGAGACCGATGAGCGCGGAGATACCGTGGTCATTGCCCAGGCGCCGCTGGCCGAGCTGACGGATTACTCGACGCGCCTGCGCTCCATCACGCGCGGCACGGGCGACTTTACCATGAAGCCCGCGGGCTATGAGCAGGTGCCCTATGACGTTCAGGCCAAGCTGGTCGAGCGCTATGAGGAGGGCCGCGCCAAGTAGCGCGTGGCGTTGCCTGCAACATGCATGCCGGTGCAAGGGCCGCTCTGGGCAATCCGGGGCGGCCCTTTTTGATCCCTGGGGGACGGAGGAAAACGGATCATTTTAGGTTTTGGGGCAGCTTGGTCGGCCCTAGTCCCCCGAGGCCTGATTACGGCCGGTGGCGTAGTCGATCTGCACGTGCGGCTGCAGATCGTAGCAATATACGTGGAAGCAGAGGGTCTTGCCGTGGTCCTCGACCGATTGCGCCTCAAGGCGCACGCCGCGGCAGACGAGCTCCTCTTCGTTATACATGGGTGTGACGCGGTAGAGCACATGGTTGCCTGTGTCGTGGATGTAGTCGAGGATCTGCTCTTCAAACGGCAGCATGCCCGTTTCGTTGAGATAGCGCGTGCCGGTGAGCAGATTCTTGCGGTTGGCGTTTTCGCCGCAGAGCGACCAGGCGATAAGGTGGCAGCGGTTGTAGAGGCTCTGACCCGGAATAAAGTCGTAGCGCTGCTGGTGCCACCCGGCGGGATGGATACGCGAGATATCGCCGCGCTTGCCCTGACCGAGCGATTCGGGACCCACGCAGGCGAGTGCCTTGCGGGTGCGGCCCAGGCTATCGAGCTTGGAGAACTTCTTAAAGCAGCCCTCTTCGGTAGCTCGCTCGTATTCGTCGAGCGTGAATGATGGCGTGCCCAACGGGTGCGTGCTGTCGGCGCGAAGGGCAACGTAGGGGTTGCCGGCGTAGTCGGGAATGCTGCTGAGATATACGCCGCGGGCGCGGTCGAGATCGGGGTTTTCGACCTCGTCGATGGGGGTGGCGGTGCTGTCCGCGGAAGCGCCGTCGCCGGTGTCGGTTGCGGCGGAATCGGAGCCATCGCCAGAGTCTTGGCTATTTTGAGAGTCCGAGGAACTCGCTGTTCCCGATTCGAGCCGGGCGACCAGGTCTGCCTCGTCGTCGGCGCGGCTGGGGCTCTCGTTTTGTTTTTCGGCCAGAGCCGCCGCCTGTTCGTCGCTTTGCGGCGACAGCAGCTTGGGCGCCCCGTCAAGCGATCCCGTAAACAGTGCAAACCCCAGCACCACGGCGGTGCCGATGGAAAGTACTTGCTTGTAGGCGGACTTGCGCGACATTGAGGCTCCTGGAGGGACGGTTGGGAATCTACCAGTCTAGCAGGAGACGCTGCAGGTCGTTTTTCCAGATAAAACCTGCCAAAATAAACCTGTTCCTTTTCAGCAGCTTGGCGCGATATGATATATACGTTATATACAAGTTGCAAAGTGGGGTGGGGTTGCGGTAACGCAAGCCGGCGAAGGGGGCCGATATGATCAAGGCTGTCATTTTTGACATGGACGGAACGCTGGTCGATACCGAGCGTCTGGACATGAGGGCATGGAAGGTGGGCGCTGCCGAGCTGGGGATTGCGATTGACGATGCGCTGGTCCATCAGTTTATCGGTCGCTCGATGCCTGATGTCAGGGACATCCTTGAGGAGCATTACGGCAGCCGCGAAATCGTCGAGACGGTTGAAGCCCACTACAGGGATGCTCTCGACGAGATGGTCAAGACCGACCTGGAGCTTAAGGACGGTGCCGCCGAGTGCCTCGACGAGCTGCTGGCCGCGGGCTATCACGTGGGCCTTGCGACGTCGTCGCGCCGCGTTGCGGCCGAGCGCAACCTTAAGACGGTCGGCCTCTTTGATAGGTTTGAGACGGTGACCTGCAACGAGGATACCCTGAACGGCAAGCCCGATCCCGAGATCTACCTGCTCGCCTGCGAGCGCGCGGGCTTTGCTCCCGAGGAATGCGCCGTGGTCGAGGATTCCCGCAACGGCTGCGTCTCGGGCATCACGGCCGGCTGCCATGTCTTTGCCGTGCCCGATATCTTGCCGCTGCCGCAGGACGTGGCGGACGGCTGCGAGGCCGTACTTGATACGCTGTTCGATCTGACGGCGGCGGTCAGGGCTGTGCGCTAAAGGTATGCGCCGAGGCTGATGGTGGTGAATTCGGCGTGGCTCTACTTGCGTTTCCCCAGATAAAACATGCCAAAATAAACCTGTCCCTTTTTGGTAGGTTAAACGGCGTAACCTAAAGGTTCATGTTGCCGTGGATGTAGGGGGTGACCTCGGGGGAGATATGATCGCAGCCTAGGTTGCGCAGGGCAGATTCGATGGCGGCGGGAAGCGGGGCCTTGCCCTCGTCGTTGACCGCGGTGCTGCCGAGGGCGGCGATCTTGGCGACGTCTGCCGGCGCGGCCTCGATATGCATGCAGCCGCCGACGAGGCGTGCGCGGACCTGGTCCAGGCCAAGGTCGTGCAGGTAGTCCTCACAGGTGCGGATTACATCGACCTTCTCGCGCGTGAGCTCCTCGCCCGTGGGGACGCGCGTGGCCAGGCAGGCTCCTGCCGGCAGGTTCCAGACAGGATAGCCCCAGGCGCGTAGCAGCTCGCGCTCCTCGTCCTTGGTAAAGCCGACCTCCATAAGCGGCGAGCGCACGCCGAGCTCCTGGGCGGCGCGCATGCCGGGGCGGTAGTCGCCGCGGTCGCTTGCGTTGCTGCCGTCGATGACGGTGGGAAAGCCCAGCGACTTGGCGTGGTTGACGATGGCGGTAAAGCCGGCGCGCTTGCAGTGGTAGCAGCGGTCGGCGTCGTTGCAGGCTACCTGGGGGAGCTGCAGCTGATCGACCGAGAGGTTGAGCACGGGGAGCTTGAAATGCGGCCCCTCATCGGCCTGCCCGTCAACCGCCCGCTCAAACGAAGCCTGCTCGGGCGTGCCGATGAGCGGCGTGGTGAGGTGAACGAGAAGCGTGCTGGCGGGCATGATGCGGGCGCAGACCGCGGCCAAAAAGCTGCTGTCGACGCCACCGGAAAAGCCGATGGCGACGCGTCCGTATGCCAAAAGCAGCTGCTCGAGCGCTGTGAGTTTGTCCTGAAGCCCCTCTGCAGGTGCGGTGGTGTCTGAAAGCATGAATCGATCCTTGCCGTTGAGTACTCGGTCGAAAACTATAATCCTACCGAGCCGCTTGTCATAAGACTTCTATCTATGTAACGAAAGTGCAATATGCTATATACGTTATATACAAGTTTACAGGTGCGGTAAAGTTGCGGGAGTACAGCAGCGCGAAGCGATGGGGGACCGATATGATCAAGGCCGTTATTTTCGACATGGACGGAACGCTGGTCGATACCGAACGTTTGGGTATCAAGGCGTGGAAGGCGGGCGCGGCCGAGCTGGGATTCGCGATTGATGAAGCGCTGATCCATCAGTTTATCGGCCGCACGCTGCCCGATGTTATGGACATCCTTGATAAGCATTACGGCAGCCATGAGACCACCGAGGCGATCTATCGTCGTCACAAGGAGATTCGCGACGAGATGGTCAAGACCGATCTGGAGCTTAAGGACGGTGCCGCCGAGTGCCTCGACGGGCTGCTGGCTGCGGGCTATCACGTGGGTCTTGCGACGTCGTCGCGTCACGTCACGGCCGAGCGCAACCTCAAAATGGTCGGTCTCTTTGACAAGTTTGAAACGGTGACCTGCGGCGAGGACGTCGTGCACGGCAAGCCCGACCCCGAGATGTACCTGCTCGCCTGCGAGCGCGCGGGCTTTGCTCCCGAAGAATGTGCCGTGGTCGAGGATTCCCGCAACGGCTGCGTCTCGGGCATTACGGCCGGCTGCCACGTCTTTGCCGTCCCCGATATCGTGCCGCTGCCGCAGGACGTGGTGGATGGCTGCGAGGCCGTGCTCGATACGCTGTTCGATCTGACGGCGGCGGTCAAGGCCGTGCGCTAGCGTTTGCACGCGAGTCGCCATGCCCCGCGCCCGATCCCGCAGGACGGTGACGGTAACGGCGCCTGCGTGGAGGCGCTGACGCAGTCAGCCCCTCTTATCACGCCAAGATTGCTGTTTTGGCCGATAAGAGGGACATTGTGCTTCAAGCGACTGGGGCTGCGGCCTTGGTAAGGAGCTGGTGGAGGGTTATGACGCTACAAGTTACTCCAGAAGCCAGTCGATCACGTTGCGCTTGCGGACTCCTTCGTAGTTCGCGTCCGCAAACAGCGTGTCGAGCGTAAGAAGCGTCTTGGGGTAGTTGTCTCGGACTTTCTTAAAGGGGGCCAACTCTCGATTGAGGGTAGTTTCGTCGAGCGTTGTGGCTGAAACCTGAAAATAGGCTGTCTCGTCTGACTTTAGGGCAACAAAATCGATTTCCCCGCCGTCGATATTGCCCACGTAGACGTCGTATCCACGGCGTAGGAGCTCGAGATAAACAACATTTTCGAGGATATGACCGATATCGCTGCTTTGGGTTTTGACGAGAGCACCTCTAAGTCCAAGGTCAACGGCGTAGTATTTGCCGTTTGTTGAAAGAAGCTGCCGACCGCGCACGTTATAGCGCGGAGCAAAGTACAGCACAAGGCTGTCTGTTAAGCCTTTGAGGTATTTGGCTACGGTTTTCTGGTCGGTTTTGTTGCCGTTGGACGAGAGCGTGTCGGAGATTTTTTTAATCGAGATCCGGTTTCCAATGCTATGGAGTAGGAACTTGGTGATATCGCGCAGGGTCGGGACGTCCGAGACCTTCAGGCGTTCGATAACGTCGCGTATGACGATGGTATCGTAGAGGCTCATAAGATAATCGCGCGCCTGGGGTCCCTGAATACCCGTCTCGGCGATAAAGGGAAAAGAGCCCCGGGTGATGTACTCGTCAAACAACTGCGCGGGAGCCTTTCCGTCATTGGTTTTTGCCGAGCAAAACTCTTTAAAGGATAGGGGCAGCATCTTGAGCTCTACGTAGCGGCCGGAGAGCAAAGTTGCCAGCTCGCTCGAGAGCAGATAAGCGTTGGAACCGGTTATGTAGAGGTCGACATTGTCCTTGATAAAAAGACTGTCGACGGCTTTTTCGAAATGCTCGACGTGCTGTATCTCGTCCAGAAAAACGTAGTTCATCTTATCGGGGACGAGTCTGGCGGAAATGTAGTCGTAGAGCGCTCTATACGACGTAAGCGACTCGAACTCCAGGTCTTCAAAGTTGAGGGATATAACCTGGTCGCCTGTGATTCCATGATCGCGCAGGTAGCTACGGTAGATTTCGAATAGCTTTGATTTGCCGGACCTTCGCACGCCCGAAACGACCTTGATGACGTGCGAGTCTTTCCACGAAATGAGCCAGTCGAGGTACTGTTTGCGATCAATCAGATTCATGAAACCCCTTTCTTGGCGAGAAAAAACTGGAGCAAAATCAATGCTTATAGGAAATATCTAAAAATATGGAATTGAGTCTATTTTAACAAAAAAGTTAATGAAAAATGGATTACATTCCATAAATATCCGTAGCCGCAGGTCCGGCTAAACGGGGAGGGCACATGGGGCCAGTAAAAAACGCCGCAGCGGGCCTGTTCCCGTTGCGGCGTTTTTTTGTTACAAGTAGGCGCCCAGGTTGATGTCGGTTGTCGGGACCATGGGTTGGCCCGTCGGGTGCGGCTTGGCCTTTTGGGTGCTCACACGCTCGAGCAAGAAGGGACGCACGAGCTCCTGACGGTTAATGTCCTCGCTGGCCGTGACCGTGGTGACGGTGCGCGCGGCGGAGCCGATGCGGACTCGTTTGGTCTTGGCGGCAGGTTTATCCTCGATTTGTTCCATGAGCAGCTGCACGCCCTTGCGGCCGATCTCGTAGCCCGGTGGTGCTACCGTGGTGAGGGGGACCGATCCGCTCCAGGCAAGCGGGTTGCCATCGCAGCCGGCAACAAGAATCTGGCCGGGGACGGAAATGCCCTTGTCGATCAGCGCCGAGATAACGCCCGAGGCCAATACGTCGGTCAGGCCGATGACAAAATCGGGGCGCTCGTCAGCAGGGCGCTCGGCAATCTGGGCACCGATACTGTAGCCGTCGGCTGCGGTATTCCATTCGCCGGCGTCGATGACCTCAATTTTGATATCGGGATGCAGGGCAAGTGCCTTGTGGATGCCAAGGACGCGCAGAGTGAGCTGCATGAATGCTGCTCGACCCACAACGACAATATGGCGTGCGCCGCGGGCGATGGCGAGCTCGGCGATAATGCGCCCCTGTGCCTCGTTGTCGGCGGCCACGTAGTAACCGGGTTCTGAACAATGGACGTCCAGATGGACGATCGGCACGGGCATTTTAGTCATGGCCGGGTGCCAGTCGGGGGACGCCATGGGCTGAACCATGACGCCGGACATCTGCGTGCCCATAAAATAGCGCAGGTAATGGTCTTCGAGAATGTCATCGTTATCGGCGTTGGCGATGAGCAGGTCGTAGCCGTGCTTGCGGGCCTCGTTGTGGGCGCCGCTGGCGATTTGGAGTGAAAAGCCGTGATCGAGACGGGGGAGCACCAGGCCAAAGGACTTGGTGGCGCCGCCCGCGAGCTGGCGAGCGCTTTGGTTGGGCAGGTAGCCAAGGCGATTGATGGTCTCGTTGATGAGCTTGAGGGTCTCGGGACGCAGCTTTTCGGGGTGGTTGAGCGCGTTGGAAACCGTGCCCAGCGAAACCCCGGCTTCGCGCGCGACGTCGCTGATTGTAACCTTTGCCATAGCGGCCCCTTTGATGCGTTTCAAGTACAAGCCAGATTGTAGCATC
>CATXLW010000038.1:0-15853 GCA_958371715.1 uncultured Collinsella sp. | reverse complement strand
AAGGGCGGAGGCGGGGCATTCCCCGCCTCTTACACCACATCTCTGCGCGCTACCTGGGCGGCAATGAAGTTGCGGCGTAATGGGAAGCGTTTCGCGGCCTTTTGGCTAAAACGGCCCCTTTTCCGCCGCGACTCCTAAAAAGACGCCGGCGCGCCTTGAGTTGCGGCGCGTCGGCGTGATGGCTTTGTTGTGGCTGGGTGTACTTCGGTTGTTCGACGGCTTTGGCATGTCCGATCTTGCCAGGCAAGCCTTGTTACCGTTTAACGTTTGCCCAGATAAAACCTGCCAAAATAAACCTGTCCCTAATTGGCAGGTTGGTAGCGGGGGCAGTAGCTGATGGCGATGGCGTCGACGCCTACGTGGGTGGCGATGGTGCAGCCGATGGGGCCGGTGCCGGCGTCTACGTAGTTCTGGCCTGTGAGCGCTTGGTTGACGAGCTCCTGCTCCTCGGCGGCGCCGGTCGTGAGCACGCGCACGCTCGAACCCGGGTGTTCAGCCAAAAACGCGAGGCAGTCGGCCATGGTGTTGGCGACGATGCGCTTGGCGCCGCGGCCCTTCTTGACGGCCTTGATCTCGCCCGACTGCCACTCCGGCGAAACGGCCAGGCGAATGTTGAGCATCTGCGTGAGCTGGCCGGCGAGCTTGGGTGCGCGGCCGTTCTTAACGAGGTTCTCGAGCGTGCGGGGAATCAGCAGCAGGTGGGCGTCGGGCAGCGTCGCGCGGATCTGCGCCTCGGTCTCGTTCAGGCTGCGGCCGTCCTCGCGCATGGCCAGTGCGTACTCCACCAGCAGGCCCTCGGCACCCGAGCCGGTGCGCGAGTCGATGCAGCGCACGTCGAGCTCGTGCGTTTCGGCCGTCAGGCTGGCGTTGGCATAGCAGGCGGACCACTCGCTGCACAGCGAGATAAAGATGGCGCTGTCGTGGCCGTCGGCGAGCACGCGATCAAAGAGCGCCTTGAACTCGCCGGCGCTCGGCTGCGAAGTGTGCGGCAGCTGCTCGGAGCCGGCCATGCGCGCGACGTACTCCTGGGCGGTAATTTGCACCTGGTCGAGCAGGTCCTCGCCCTCGATAATCACATGCAGCGGGATCACGTAAATGCCGAGTTCTTGGGCGCGGGCGGGGGAGATGTCCGACGTGGAGTCGGTTATGATGGCAAAAGACATAATTGCACCTTTCGTTGGGGCGCCTGTGCGCCGCCTTCTGAGAGCAAAGTGCGACAAGTATAGTTGAGTCGTTCCACATTACTAGGTTCAATTGTTGAATAGTCAACAGTTTGAAGTGTCGGTGTGGAAATCGTCAACTGGGGAAGAGGAATGCCGATGGAGGCGCTGGAGATATGCAAGCGGCCGGTCGTGCTGTTCGATTTTGACGGCACGGTGGCCGATACGGGCCGGGCGGTGATGACCTCGACGCGCAAGACGCTGGCTGCGCGCGGGTTTTCGGAGGCGCAGATGGGTGACCTGCGCCGCATGATCGGGCCGCCCCTGTGGAAGAGCTTTCACGACTTTTACGGCTTTTCCCGCGAGGAGTCGCTTGTGGTGGCTGACGAGTACCGTGCCTTTTTTGATGAGCTGGGACCGGAAGAGTATCCCGTGTTCGACGGAATCCCCGAGCTGCTCGATGGCCTTGTCGCGCAGGGGCATCGCTTGGCCGTGGCAACGTCACGCATGGAGGCGAAGTGTATCGACATGGTGGGAGAGCTGGGACTTTCTCAGTTTGAGGCGGTGGTTGGCATGAATCCGCCGCAGGGGCGCGAGACCAAGGCCGATTCGGTCCGCGATGCCCTGGCAGAGCTCGGTGCGACGGTGGGCGATGCCGTGATGATCGGCGATCGCTTTAACGACGTCGAGGGCGCGCACGCGATGAGCGTGCCGTGCATTGGTATCTATTCGGGCGCGGCGGCGCCGGGCGAGCACGAGGCGGCGGGTGCCGATGCAGTGGTGCACTCGGCGGCCGAGCTTGCTAAACTTTTCGCTATCTAATAGACGTAATGTGAGGGGCGGGCGTACCCGCCGCTCATTGGTAAGGAGGTCGTCCATGAATCAGGTGGAGCAGAGCGTCGCCGAGTATGTCGACGAGGTCTGGGAAGATGTCGTCGCCGATATCGAGCAGTTGGTGAGCTACCCGTCCGTGGTTGTTGCTGCCGATGCGGAGCCCGGCGCGCCGTTTGGCCGCCCGGTCCGCGACGCGCTCGATTGCGCGCTCGGCATCGCGCAGAAGCTCGGCTACCAGACGAGCGACGACGAGGGCTATGTGGGCATTGCCGATATCCCGGGCTGCGGCGACAAGCAACTCGCGACCATCTGCCACGTGGACGTGGTGCCCGCAGGCCCCGGCTGGAACACCGACCCGTTTGCGATGGAGCGCCGCGAGGGCTGGCTGCTCGGTCGCGGCGTGATTGACGACAAGGGTCCGGCGGTGCTGTCACTCTACGCCGGCGCCTATCTGCTCAAGCACGGCATTACCCCGCGCTATACTTTCCGCGCGCTGCTGGGCTGCGATGAGGAAGTGGGCATGTCCGACGTTCACCATTATCTGGAGAACCACGCAGACCCCGACTTTTTGTTTACGCCCGATGCCGAGTTTCCGGTCTGCAATGCCGAGAAGGGCCAGTTTGGGGCGACGTTCGTGAGTCCCAAGATCGACGGCGGGCGCATCGTGTCGTGGAGCGGCTCCGAGGCGAGCAATGCCATTCCGTCGCAGTCCATCTGCGAGCTCGCGATTGCCGCCGATGAGCTGCCGGCGCCCGTTGAGAACGCCGACCGCCTGGAGATCACGGCGCTTGATAACGGGCATGCGCAGATTTTCGCCCACGGTATTGGCGGCCACGCTTCGATGCCTGAGGGCACCATCAACGCCGTCGGCCTGATCGTGTCGTATCTGCGCGAGGCCGAAGACGCGTTTGGTGCACGCGACGAGCGCCTGCTGACGCCTGCCGAGCACGAGTTCGTCAAGTTCCTGGCCTTTGTGCATGCGGATGCCTATGGCCGCGGCCTAGGTATCGATGCGACGAGTCCGGCGTTTGGCCCGCTTACCTGCAACGCTGGCGTCATCCGCGTGGCGGATGGCCATATTGAGCAGGTCATCGACGTGCGCTTCCCCGACAGCACGAGTGCCGATACCATCCGCGAGCACCTCGATCCGCTCGTGGGCCGTTTTGGCGTGACGTGCCGTGTGGGTCGTGCGAAGGTGCCGTTCTCGGTCTCTGCCGACGATCCGGCCGTGAAGGCGCTTATTGATACCTATAACGAGTTTACGGGCAAGCATGCTGAGCCCTTTGCCATGGGCGGCGGCACGTACGCACGCAACTTTGCCCGCGCCGTCTCGTTTGGCCCCGAGGAGACCGGCCTGGAGCTGCCCGCATGGGGCGGCCAGATGCACGGCCCCAATGAGTGCGCCAACGAGGAACAGCTCAAGCAGGCGCTCAAGATCTATATCGTGGCAATCCTCCGTTTGAATGAATTAGAGCTTTAAGGTTTCGCGGTTTCCCAATCTAAGTTGCGGTGGAATAGTTCCTAGAATGGGCCATTTGATGGCCAAACAGGAACTATTTCACCGCAACTTTGTTTTTATTGGTGTAAAAAGCGTGCCATGCTTGGGTGGGGATTGTTATTCGTTTGTAAAGGCTGGGCCGCGCTTGCGGTAAGGGTCTATCAATAGCCCGTAAGAAACCGCAGTTGGCGCGGGCGCTGCCCGATCGGGGCCGTATCTTTCCAAACAGCAAAGCGGGCAGGGTGCCCGCGAGTTGCATGTATGAAAGGAAGATTATGCTCGATCAGGCTTATTCTCGTCGTCGGTTCCTCGGCCTCGCTGGTGGCCTTGCCAGCATCGTCGGACTCGGTCTCGTTGGTTGCGGCGGCGCAGGCGCATCCGACGCCGCCGACAAGGGCAGTGCCGCTGCCGCTGCCGAGTCCGTCTCCGGCGAGGTGACCTACGACGGCGCCTCCTCGTTCCAGGCTCTCGTCGAGGCTGCTGCCGAGAAGTTCATGGACGCCAACCCGGACGTCTCCATCTCCGGCTCGGGCAACGGTTCGGGCAAGGGCCTGACCGCTGTCGCCGCCGGCACCGTCACCATCGGTAACTCCGACGTCTTCGCCGAGACCAAGCTCGAGGCCGATCAGGTCAAGAACCTCGTCGACCACGAGGTCGCCGTCGTGGGCATGGGCCCCGTCGTCTCCAAGAACGTCAAGGTCGATGACCTGTCCCTCGAGCAGCTCAAGGGCATCTTCTCCGGCCAGATCACCAACTGGAAGGAGGTCGGCGGCGACGACGCTACCATCGTCGTCCTCAACCGCAAGGCAGGCTCCGGTACCCGCGCCACCTTCGAGGCTGCCGTCTTTGGCGACGAGGCCGTCGACTTTAAGGGCGACGCCGAGCTCGACAAGTCCGGTGACGTCCAGACTCAGATGGGCAGCACCGACAACGCCATCTCTTACCTGGACTTCTCGCACTTCGATGACTCCAAGTTCAATGCCATCAAGGTCGAGGGCGTGGAGCCCAAGAGCGCAAACGTCACCGACGATTCCTTTAAGATTTGGGCTACCGAGCACATGTACTGCGCGAAGGACGCCGACGAGGCCACCAAGGCCTTCCTGGAGTTCATGCTTTCCGACGACGTCCAGGGCAAGCTCGTCGAGGAGCAGGGCTTCATTCCCGTCTCTGCCATGAAGGTCGTCAAGGACGCCAGCGGCAAGGTCTCCGCTAAATAAGTAATCGCCCCGGAAAGGTTTGCAATGGCAAAACAGCTGCCAAAGCGCGACCTTGAGAACGTAGGCCTGGGCGTCACGGGCGCGTGCGTAGCGCTCGTGACGCTTGTCGTTGCCGCGCTCATCTTTATGGTCGCCCAAAAGGGCCTCTCGGCATTTGTTAAGGACGGCGTTTCGGTCGTCGAGTTCTTCACCGGCACCAAGTGGGACCTGGCCAACACGGCCGAAAACGGCCTGCCCTATACCGGCGCCCTGCCTCTGATCATCACCTCGTTTGCGGTCATGGTGCTCTCCACGCTCATCGCGCTGCCCATCGCCATCGGCTCTGCCATCTTTGCGGTCGAGATTAGCCCTAAGTTTGGCTCCAAGGTCTTTCAGCCGCTTATTGAGCTTTTGACCGGCATTCCCTCGGTCGTCTTTGGCCTGATCGGCTTTCACGTGGTCGTTGGCCTCATGAAGAGCGTTTTCCACGTGAGCACGGGTCTGGGCATCTTGCCCGGCGCCATCGTACTGGCCGTCATGATTCTGCCGACGATGACTACGCTTTCGGTCGACGGCCTGCGCGCCGTGCCCGATAGCTACCGTCAGGGCTCGCTCGCGCTGGGCTACACCCGCTGGCAGACCATCTGGCACGTGGTGCTCAAGAGCGCTATGCCATCGCTCATGACCGCAGTCATCCTTGGCATGACCCGCGCCTTTGGCGAGACGCTCGCCGTGCGCATGGTTATCGGCGGCATCGAGGCCATGCCGACGTCGCTGCTGTCGCCTGCGTCCACCATCACCACCACGCTTACCACGTCCATGGCGGTCTA
Source organism: uncultured Collinsella sp. (assembly GCA_958371715.1). Taxonomy (GTDB): domain Bacteria; phylum Actinomycetota; class Coriobacteriia; order Coriobacteriales; family Coriobacteriaceae; genus Collinsella. The sequence continues at coordinate 10,335 of CATXLW010000038.1, read as the reverse complement.
TGCCGAGGGTTCGGCCCAGGACGACGTCTTGTGGGCGCTCGGCCTGCTGCTGATGGGCATGAGTCTCATCTTTATCCTGATCATCCATCTCATCGGCCGCAAGGGGGCGAAGGCTCGTGGCTAGCACGCGCATCCTTATCGACGAGGCGAGACTCGGGCGTGTCCAAAAGCAGGACCGCATCGCCACGGGCGTGCTGACGGCAATCGTCGCCATCGTCATGCTCATCGTCGTCTCCATGGTGGCCTATATTCTGTTCGAGGGCATCTCGACGCTGTTCCAGCCGGGATTTCTCACGCAGCCCGCACGCGCCAACGGAACGCAGGGCGGCGTGCTCTACCAGCTGTTCGACTCGTTCTACCTACTGCTGATCACCTTAGGTATCTCGGTGCCCATCAGCCTGGGCGGCGCGGTCTTCCTGGTCGAGTACGCGCCGGACGGCCCCATCCGCGACATTTCCTCCACCGCCATCGAGACGCTGTCCTCGCTGCCCTCCATTGTCGTAGGCATGTTCGGCTTTCTGGTGTTCTCGGTGCAGCTGGGCTGGAAGTACTCCATCATCTCCGGCGCCGTCGCGCTCACCATGTTCAACATCCCCATCCTGGTGCGCGTGATTCAGCAGGCGCTCGAGGACGTGCCGCAGGCCCAGCGCGATGCGTGCCTGGCCATGGGCCTCACTCGCTGGGAGGCCACACTGCACATCCTGATTCCCGAGGCCATGCCCGCCATCGTGACCGGCATCGTGCTTTCGGCCGGCCGCGTGTTTGGCGAGGCCGCGGCGCTGCTCTTTACCTCGGGCATGAGCTCGCCGGTTCGCCTGAACTTCTTGAGCTTTAACCTGTCGAGCCCCACCTGCGCCTGGAACGTGTTCCGTCCCGGCGAGTCGCTGGCCGTGCACATCTACAAGATCTATGGCGAGGGCAGCCCCGAGGCCCAGCAGATCGTCTGGGGCACCGCGGCACTGCTGATGATTTGCGTGCTGCTGTTTAACGTAGTCGCCCGTATCGTAGGCAAGCAACTGGCAAGGAGGATGACGGCCGAATGAGCGAGATGAATGCGACGCCCGCAACCGAGGCGGCATCGTCCGACACCCAGGACTTTTTGTCGAGCGTGGGGGAGAGCGAGAAACGTGTTCGCGTGAGCGGCAAGGCCGTGAGCGACGAGGTCGTGGTCTCCACCAAGGACGTCAATGTGTACTATGGCGACCACCATGCGCTGCACAATACGTCGCTCGACTTCCACAAGGGTGAGATCACGGCGCTCATCGGGCCTTCGGGCTGTGGCAAGTCGACCTTTTTGCGTAGCCTCAACCTAATGAATCGCGAGATTCGCGGTTGCCGCGTGGAGGGTGAGATCAACTACCGCGGGCGCAACGTGAACACCAAGACCGAGAACACCTACGAGCTGCGTCGGTCTATTGGCATGGTGTTTCAGCAGCCCAATCCGTTCCGCAAGTCCATTCGCGACAACATCACCTTTGCGCCCAAGCGCCACGGCATCACCGACCGTGACGAGCTCGACCGCATGGTCGAGGAAAGTCTGCGCGGTGCCGCGCTGTGGGACGAGGTCAAAGACAAGCTCGACAAGAGCGCCTACGCGCTTTCGGGCGGTCAGCAGCAGCGTCTGTGCATTGCGCGCACGCTGGCGCTCAACCCCGACGTGATCCTGTTCGACGAGCCCTGCTCGGCGCTCGACCCCATCTCGACGTTGGCGATCGAGGACCTGATGTCGTCGATCGTTGCCGACCGTGCCATCGTCATCGTGACGCACAACATGGAGCAGGCGTCGCGCGTGTCCAACCGCACGGCGTTCTTCTACATGGGCGATATGGTCGAGTACGACGAGACCGACGAGATTTTCCAACGGCCCAAGGATAAGCGGCTGAATGATTACCTCACCGGTATGTTCTCCTAGTCCGGGACATGCTTGAGGCCCGCGGCGGCCACGGTTGTCGTGGGACTGATTGGAGAGGCGGGTCATCTCTTTTGCGAGATGGCCCGCCTTTTTGCTCTGCGACCGAAACGACCACCACAAAGGGGACAGGCACCTTCGTGGTGGTTTGGGGTGGGGCTCGCTGCTATCATGGACAACGTTGAATTTCTACGAAGGAGCAGGGCATATGGCGATTCTTTTGGGATGCGATTCCATCAGCCTAGAGTTTCCCACCAAGCATATTTTCGATAGCGTGACGCTCGGCGTGGGCGAGGGCGACCGCATTGGTATCGTCGGTAAAAACGGCGACGGCAAGTCGACGCTGCTGAGTGTACTCGCCGGCACGCTGGAACCCGACGACGGCCGCGTGACGCACCGCCGCGGCACGACGATCGGTCTGCTCGGCCAAAAGGACAACCTGGTCGATACCGACACCGTGCATCATGCCGTCGTGGGCGACGCGCCCGAGTATGAGTGGGCGTCGAGTCCGCGTACGCGCCAGATTCTGGCCGGCCTCATCAGCGATGTGCCCTGGGAAGGCACAGTGGGCGAGCTTTCGGGCGGCCAGCGCCGTCGCGTGGACCTCGCGCGCCTGCTGATCGGCGACTACGACGTGCTCATGCTCGACGAGCCCACCAACCACCTGGACATGCGTACCATCAACTGGCTTGCGCGTCACTTAAAGGCCCGCTGGCAGCGCGGTCAGGGCGCGATGCTCGTGGTCACGCACGATCGCTGGTTCTTGGACGAGGTCTGCACCAGCATGTGGGAGGTCCACGACGGCCAGGTCGATCCCTTCGAGGGCGGCTACTCGGCATACATCCTGCAGCGCGTGGAGCGCGACCGCATGGCCGCCGTCACCGAGGAGCGCCGCCGCAACATGGCGCGCAAGGAGCTCGCGTGGCTGAGCCGCGGCGCCCAGGCCCGTTCCACCAAGCCCAAGTTTCGCGTGGATGCCGCTCGCGAGCTGATCGCCGACGTGCCGCCCGTGCGTGACGAGCTGGAGCTCAAGCGCCTGGCCGTGAGCCGCCTGGGCAAGCAGGTTATCGATGTGGTCGACGTGGACGCCGGCTATGCGGATGCCGATGGCACGTCCAAACAGGTGCTCACCGATGTGACCTGGCTCATCGGCGCGGGCGACCGCTATGGTCTTTTGGGCGAGAACGGCGCCGGCAAGTCGACGCTGCTCGACGTGATCCAGGGCAAGATCGCGCCCCTGCGCGGTCGCGTGAAGATTGGCCAGACGGTGCGCTTTGGCGTGCTGTCGCAGCAGCTCGAAGAGCTCGAGCCCTACATGGGCGACACGATCCGCGAGGTGCTCAGCAACTATAAGAAGTACTACGTCATCGACGGCAAGGAGACTTCGCCCGAGAAGCTCTGCGAGCGTCTGGGCTTTACGACGCAGCAGCTCTGGAGCCGCATCGGCGATCTTTCGGGCGGCCAGCGCCGTCGCCTGTCGCTGCTGCTGACAATCCTGGACGAGCCCAACGTGCTCATCCTGGACGAGCCCGGCAACGACCTCGATACCGACATGCTGGCGATTGTCGAGGATCTGCTCGACGGCTGGCCTGGCACGCTGATCCTAGTGACGCACGACCGTTTCCTCATGGAGCGCGTGACCGACCAGCAGTGGGCGCTGCTCGACGGCCACCTGACGCATATGCCCGGCGGCGTGGATCAGTACCTGCGCCTGTGCAACGCCACCGCCGAGGGCGAGCCCGTGGGCGCGCCGAGCGCCAAGACCGGCACGTTCGACACCGGCGCCGCAGCGGTTGCGGCCGAAAAGCCCAAGACGAGCGGGCAGCCCAATGGCCTTTCCAACGCCGAACGCCAGAAGCTTCGCCGCGAGGTGAGTTCGCTCGAGCGCAAGATGGAGACGCAGCGCGCTCGCGTGGAGGAGGCCGAGGCCGCCATGGCCCAGGTCGATCCCACCAACTACACGGCGCTGGGCGAGCAGCAGGCAAAGATCGACGAGGCCCACGCCGCCATGGACGAGCTGGAGATGGCGTGGCTCGAGGCGAGCGAAAAGCTCGAGGGCGAGGAGTAGACGAGGATGATCGGGGCCGCGTTTTTCGATATCGACGGCACGCTGCTGAGCTTTAAGACCCACCGGATTCCGGCGTCGGCGCAGCAGGTGCTCGACAGCTTTCACGAGCAGGGGATTGCGTGCGTGATCGCTACGGGCCGTCCGACCTACCAGATGCCGGACTGGCTGTTCGATCTTGGTTGGGATGCGTACATTACGCTTTCGGGCCAGCACTGTTTTGATGCCGAGGGCGTCTACCGTAGCTGCCCGATTGACCCGGACGACGTTGCGGTGATTGTGGACCAGGTGGCCGAGGGGTGCTACGACTCGCTGTGCATGCAGGGCGAGAACTCCTTTGTGAACTGCCTGTCCGAGCGCGTGGTGACGGCCGGCAGCAACGCGGGAATCGTCTACCACAAGGAGCCGTTTGAGCACGCTTTTGACGCGCCGGTTTACCAGTTCTGCGCCTTTGTGGACCCGGCCGACGAGCATATCGTGACCGATGCCGTGTCGCATTCGCTCACTACGCGCTGGTGCGATCTGTTCTGCGATATTATCCCTGCCAACGGCGGTAAGGACTTGGGCGTGGCGGCGACGCTGGAGCGCCTGAGTGTCGACGCGAGCGAGGCGATTGCCTTTGGCGACGGCGAGAACGACCTGTCGATGTTTTCTGCCGTGGGCACGAGCGTGGCTATGGGCAACGCGCAGGATACCGTGAAGGCCGCGGCGACCTACGTGACGACCGCCGTGGACGACGACGGGATCTTCAACGCCGCCAAGCACTTTGGGCTGGTGTAGCTGCGGATTCGGCACTTGGTGACGTTCCGTTTCTGCCGGCAGTTGGGGACACTCCTTGCGAGTGTGTCATCGCTCCGCCCCTGTGCTGCACATTTTGTGAAACACGGTTAACTTTTCAAACAATGTAGTAAGACATGGGCAACTTTTGCGGTAAAGTAAATCAGGCAAAAGTATCCAAAGGCTAACTAGAAGCCATCGCGAAAGGCGGCCCATGGCCCTACGTGAATCTGGAGAAGACTATCTCGAATCGATCTACGTTCTGTCGCAGCGCCAAGGCACGGTGCGCTCAATCGACGTCTCTGAATACCTGGGTGTGACCAAGGCGAGCGTCTCTAAAGCCATGGCGACGCTGGAGAACAACGGCTATGTCGAAATGGGTAAACGCGACGTTCATCTGACGGAGCGTGGCCTGGAGGTCGCTCGCCAAATGTGGGAGCGCCATTGCTTTTTTGTTGGGCTGCTCGAGGACGCAGGCGTTTCGGAAGAGGTTGCCTCACAAGAGGGGTGTCACATGGAGCACTGCCTGAGCGAGGAAAGCTTTGAGAAGCTAAGGGCAATGCTGGGCCGGGACAGCGACCGGGACCAGTAGCACCACCAACTAAGTCAAATTCAGCAAAGGAACCCCGCCAGCAAGCGATGCCCAAGAACCGCCAGCAACGTCACCGCAGGCCGGGGCCGGGCTTGGTTTTGAAAACACTCCGCAGACCAGAAGTGCCCCCGTTCGTAGCTCCGTAGGAGCAGAACGGGGGCACTTCATTGGTCGAGGACGTTTTCAAAACCAAGCCCGGCACCGGCCGGACAGCCCACGTACGCTACAGGTTCTTGACCCCCATCGCGCGCATGGCGTTCAGGATGGCGATGATCGCCACGCCTACGTCGCCAAAGACGGCAAGCCACATATTGGCGATACCCAGCGCTGCCAGCACAAGGATCAGCAGCTTAATGCCCAGCGCAAAGATTATGTTCTGCCAAACAATCGACATGGTCTTGCGCGCCACGCGGATCGCGCGGGAAATGTTGGACGGCTTGTCGTCCATCAGCACCACGTCGGCGGCCTCGATCGCGGCGTCGGAGCCCATGGCGCCCATGGCAATGCCCACATCGGCGCGCGTAAGCACAGGAGCGTCGTTGATACCGTCGCCGACAAAGGCGAGCTTGCCCTTGCCACTTTCGGCCGCGAGTAGCGCCTCAACGCGCTCGACCTTGTCGCCCGGCAGGAGCTGCGCGTGGAACTCGTCGAGACCGAGTTGCTTGGCCACAGACGCTGCAACCTCCTCGCGGTCGCCCGTGAGCATGACGGTGCGGTTGATACCGGCGGCATGCAGGTCGCGAATCGTTTGCTCCGCATCGGCCTTAACGGTGTCTGCAATCACGATGTGGCCGGCGTACACGCCGTCAACGAGCACGTGAAGGATCGTGCCGACAACCTCACAGTCCGGTGCTTCAACGCCGGCCGCGGCGAGCATCTTGGCGTTGCCAACGACGACGTGCTTGCTGTCGATAGTCGCCGTCACGCCATGGCCCGCGTCGTTGGTGGAGTCGCTTACGCGCTTGGGATCGAGCTCGCCCTGGAAGGCGGTGCGCACCGACTGCGCGATGGGATGGTCGGAGAACGACTCGGCGAGGGCTGCGACCTCGAGTAGCGACTGCTCGGTATAGCCTGCCTCGGGGTGCACCGCGACGACCGAGAACGTGCCGTTGGTGAGGGTGCCCGTCTTGTCAAAGACGACGGTGTCCACATCGGCGAGCGTCTCGAGGTAGTTGGAACCCTTGATGAGAACGCCCAGCTTGGACGCGCCGCCGATGCCGCCAAAGAAACTGAGCGGCACGCTGATCACGAGCGCACACGGGCAGCTGACGACCAGGAAGGTCAGGCCGCGCAGGATCCAGTCGGACCAGGCGCCGGTGACCAAACCGCCGCCGAGCGCGAGTACCGCGGCCGCGCCGGTGACGGCGGGCGTGTAGACGCGGGCGAAGCGCGTGATGAAGTTCTCGGTGCGCGCCTTCTTTTCGCTGGCATTCTCCACGAGTTCCAGGACGCGCGCGACGGTGGACTCGCCAAAGGGCTTGGTGGTGCGCACGTGGATGAGGCCCGTCATGTTGATGCAACCGCTGATGATATCGTCTCCGGTTTTGGCCGGACGGGGGACTGACTCGCCAGTAAGGGCGGCGGTATCGAGCTGTGTCTCGCCTTCGACGATGATGCCGTCGATGGGCACGCGCTCGCCAGGCTTGACGACGATGACGGTGCCGACGGCGATGTCATCGGGGAAGACTTGCTCGAGCGTGCCGTCGGGCTGCTCGACGTTAGCGTAGTCGGGCGCGATGTCCATCATGGCACTGATCGACTTGCGGCTCTTGCCCACAGCGTATGCCTGGAACAGCTCGCCGACCTGGTAGAACAGCATGACGGCGGCGCCTTCGGCCATGTGCGGGTCGGTATCGGGGAAGAGCACCATGGCAAACGCGCCGATGGTCGCGACTGCCATAAGGAAACTCTCGTCGAAGGCCTTGCCGCGGCGGATGTTATTGAATGCCTTTTGCAGTACGTCGTATCCGGCAATCAAAAACGGCACGAGGAACAGCGCGAAGCTGGCGTAGATGTTGCCAGGCTCCCCAAATGCGATAGTGAGGGCGCCGAGCTCGTCGAGGGCATAAACAACGGCAAAAATGCCCAGTGCTACCAGGATGCGGTTGCGCTTGTGCTCAAGGGACTCTTTCTTCTTGCGCTTCTTCTTTTTCTTTTTGGGATCGGCGGCTGCCATGATTCAAACCTCCCATTTGAGTGTATGAACACTTGCTCATATAATTTCGCGAGCAAAGGCCGCGGCAAGCGCGGCCTTACAGGTCAACGTATGCGCGGGTTAGAGAATGATTTCGCAGTCCGGCTCGGCGTCGGCGGTGAACTCAACGACGCGGTCCAGGACCTCGTCGAACTCGGCGTCGTCAGCCTCGAGCGTCAGCTTCTGGGTCATAAAGTTGACCGAAACGGACTTGACGCCATCGAGCTTAGCCAGCTCGTCCTGAAGTTCACGCGCGCAGTTGGCGCAATCGATCTCGTCGAGCTTGAACTGCTTTTTCATGGTGGGTTCCTTTCCCTGTGTTAGCGGTCTGGGTGCCGGCCGCGCTGATACCGTGGTTGATTGCTATTCGCAGATATGGCTCATGCCCTGGTTAAGCATGGTGTAGACGTGATCGTCGGCGAGCGAGTAGAGAATGTTGCGGCCGTCGCGGCGGAACTTGACCAGGTGCGACTGCTTAAGCGTGCGCAGCTGGTGCGATACTGCCGACTGCGAGGTTGCGGTCGCTTCGGCGATGTCAGCCACGCAGAGCTCGCGGCCCATGAGGGCATAGAGGATCTTGATGCGTGTGGTGTCGCTGAAGACCTTGAACAGGTCGGCCAGGTCGTACAACAGCTCCTCGTCGGGAAGGTCCTCGGGCGAGCAGGTGGTGGGGACGATCGGCTCGGTGGCCTCGATGCCAGTCTTTGTTTCATCAGCGTGGCTGCTCATTGCAACATCCTTTCATATGAACATGCGCTCATATAACTTACTTCCGATTATATGAGCGCATGTTCATATGTCAATACTATTTACGTTAATTTCGATGACTGCTTGCCGCCTCTGCGATTTTCTGCGGGTTGGGAGACATCGACGCAATGCTCGCCAACATATTTCGAGATGTTCGGCCAGCATGCTAAGAAAGCCACCTTGAGAAGCATTAGAACTGTTCATATTTGTACTTTATCGTGTTAAATGCCGCGAGAATCAGTTCTTCCTCTACGGGAGTTCCTGCAGAATCAGTTTTATCTAAAGTTATATTGAGCATTGCTGCAGCCAATCTGGCACATCGGTGGCCGAATAAGTCGAAAAATGTAGGTGGACATCCGCAGAGATCGCCTTTAGAAGAGCGAATTCTCAATTAGATCAATAATCGTGTCGTCTTCCGTGCGGTTTTCATCGATTTTTGCGAACATGTCGCATTCCCAAGGCCCATTGATTTCCTCAGCAAGGGCCCCGACGTGTTGCATGTCGTCGGGTTCTGGCACATCGTTGATGCTCGGGTCATCAGCTTGCGGATATTGGCTTGTAATTTCGCGCTTGGCGGCCTCTTCTTCTTTGAGTGTCTCCAGGACGCGGCGACCGTATTCGAAGTAGCGCCGCAAGACAAATTGACGAAGAGTTTCTTGCAGGATGGCGAAGTTATCCGGGAGTCGACCGGGCCATATCTTCTCGCGAATGCGAATCGCTTCCATGACCCGCCTAAAAGCGGACTGCTTGAAAAACGAATGACGACTAACTGTGATAACGGCATATCCCATGTTTCGCAGCGTGTTTCGGCGTTCCTCGTCAATTGATTGCTGTTCGGGCTCGTCGTGGTAAAAGCCGTTGTATTCGATATCGGTCATCGAATTTTCGAGCAGCGCGTCGAGGTAGAAAACCGTCCGTCGCGTTAGGGCGGCGTATCTTTTGGGGACTGGGATCGGATAGTCCGTTTTGATAGCGCGTATGGCTAAGCCACCCATTGACTTGGGCATTGTCAGCATCATGACAAACGCCGTTTCGAGTGGGGAGCGACAGCCTTCGCGTACATAAGAAAGTGCCTTAAGTGCTTTATTAGATCCACGATACCCCGATGCCTCTGAAAAGAAGGCTCTGAGCTCTTCAACGCTGGTTAGGGCTGGGCGCTCGCGATATTGAGTTTCGTCGGACGTTCCAAGCGCGTAGGAGCCGCAGATTTCAAAGTAATACTCAACGAGCTCCGAAAGGTTGAGGTCGGCTGCTGCTTCTAACGCGCACAGCTTGATATCGACGATGTAGACGTTCGGCTCGAGTTCTAGGTAGCTTTCTGCATCAAACGTATAGCGCGTGCAGTGGCAGATGCAGCCCTTGCGGTGCCTTTTGGCATTATTGGAAAACGTCAGCACATGGATGCTTTCAGAATCGACATTCTTTCTGTTGAGCCATGCTCGCGCCGCTTCCAGGTTGGACGTGGTCGGCGCAGACACCTTGATCTTTTCCATAGATATGGGATCGGTCGCGTGGCTTGCGAGCGAGTTGACTGTTTGGTATACAGCGCGTGCCGTGGTATGTGACAGAACGATTCCCATACGCGCATGATGGCATAGCGGACGCCATATACGCTCGAAACTTCGGGCAACGGTATTGGGGCGCGGCTTATCTTCTGCGAACGGTGGGTTTTTGAGCTGTCGTATTGAGGGGGGGCAGCTTCGGCTGGGGAGGTTTCTGTCGGCTGCCCCATTTTGGTGAACTTTAGTTGCGGATTCGTAGCTTCTAAGCGTTTTTGCCGACCGCTCAGATGCCTCACCAACATAATTTGAGTTATTCGGCCTTATCCTATACGAATGGTGTGATCGCAACGTCTTATTCGAATTGATTCAGGTAGATTTATAGGGCTTGGTTGCGAAATTGGGGCGACTATAGCGCTCGATTGCGGTTCAAGGGGCCTCGACTAGTGGTTCAGCTGGCCGAACAACTCGAAAAAAGTAGGTGGGCCAATCTGCCGACGGTAGCGCGCAGAGATGTGGTGTAAGAGGCGGGGAATGCCCCGCCTCCGCCCT
>CATXLW010000037.1:0-16487 GCA_958371715.1 uncultured Collinsella sp. | reverse complement strand
AGCGGGGGCTCCTGTCGTTTCCGTGCCCCTGGATTGGGTCATAGTGTCTGTCGTTTGCCTATCCTGCGACGCTTCAGTTCTCGCGGCGGCACATATCTAATCCCCTACGACTGGCGATAGTGATCGAAGAAGTCAGCCAAGTCTTCGAGGGACTCCTTGAGCACTTCCATGCGCGGCAGGTACACGATGCGGAAGTGGTCGGGCTCGGCCCAGTTAAAGCCGCCGCCGCGGGTGATCAGGATCTTCTTCTCGTGTAGCAGGTCAAGGGCAAACTGCTCGTCATCGGTGATGTTGAATTTCTTGACATCCATCTTGGGGAAGATATAGAACGCCGCACGCGGCTTGACCACCGAGATGCCGTCAATCTTGTTGAGCGCCTCATACACAAAGTTGCGCTGCTCGTAGACACGGCCGCCGGGACGGATGTAGTCGTTGACGGACTGGTGTCCACCGAGTGCCGTCTGGACGATTGACTGAGCCGGCACGTTGGAGCACAGGCGCATGTTCGAGAGCATGTTGATGCCCATAATAAAGTCGCTCATGCAGCGCTGGTTGCCCGAAAGCACCATCCAGCCAATACGATAGCCCGCAATCATGTGCGACTTGGAAAGGCCGCTAAAGGTGACGCAGGGCAGGTCGGGAGCGAGCGAGGCAATCGAGACGTGCTCGTAGCCGTCCATGCACAGGCGGTCGTAGATCTCATCAGCAAAGATCATCAGCTGATGCCTGCGTGCAACCTCGACGATACCCTCGAGCACCTCGCGCGGATAGACGGAACCCGTGGGGTTGTTGGGGTTGATAATAACGAGGGCCTTGGTCGCGCTCGTGATCTTGGACTCCATATCCTCCAGATCGGGATACCAATCCGCTTGCTCATCACACAGATAGTGAACGGGATGACCGCCGGCAAGGGTTGCGCACGCCGTCCAGAGCGGATAGTCGGGGCTGGGGATCAGAATCTCGTCGCCATTGTCGAGCAGTGCGTTCATCGAAAGCTGAATGAGTTCGGACACGCCGTTGCCCGTGTAGATGTGCTCCATCTGAACATTGGGCAGGCCCTTGATCTGCGAGTACTGCATGATCGCCTTGCGCGCGGAGAACAGTCCGCGCGAGTTGGAATAGCCTTCGCAGTCGGGCAGCTGCTGGCGCATATCCTTAATGACCTCATCGGGCGTGCGAAAACCAAAGGGCGCAGGGTTGCCGATGTTGAGCTTGAGGATGCGCTCGCCTTCGTCCTCCATACGGGCGGCTTCATCGACGACGGGGCCGCGGACGTCGTAGAGGACGTTGTCGAGTTTGGTGGATTTAGAAAAAGTACGCATGGGGACGCTCCTTGCAATTTGGGCTGAGGGATTGAGTTCGGGCTTGGAAACGTTGCGGGGCGATGATGTCTCGCCTTGATCGGCGTCACCGGCGAGCAGCCAGGTAACATCGACCTCCAAAATACGGGCGAGCAGCTCTGCCACATCACGCCGCGGGATCGTCTTGCCGCTCACATATTGGCTCATCTGACTCTTGCCGAGTTTTTTGCCGAGCATCTCCGATGCGCGGATCACGTCCGACTGGCGAACGTCGCGATCGGACATAGCCTGTCGCAGGCGATCGCTAAACGTCTCTTGGGCCACAGGAACCTCCTTGCTGGCAAAGTTCAATTTATAGAACACGAATTGAACCAAGGTTCAATTTAGCAAGCAGTATAGCGCCGTGCTCTTTCGAAAAGTTCAATTTCAATAATAAAGCGAACCACACCTCGAGATTTATCCCAAAGCGACAACGGTATGCGCTCGCCTAGAGGTATTCGAGAAAACGAGCGGCGGCAAGCGAAACGTCGGCCGTTCGATATATGGCGTTAATCTGCCGATGGGGACGTCCCTCGAGCGGACGAATGGCGACATTGAACTGGCAGCGCCGCAAGATGAGCGCCGGAAGGATGCTCACGCCCAAGCCGTCCTCGACCATGGCCATAATCGCATAGTCATCCCAGGTCGACAGTTTTGAGCGCACCGTCAGCCCCGCCCGACGGAACAGCGGCGTAATCTCGTCATCGGTGCCGCGTTCCAGCAGAATAAACTGCTCGTTGGCCAAGTCGGCAAGCGAGACGGCCCCCTCACTAGCAAGCAGAGAGTCTGTCGGCACCACCGCCATCAACTCGTCGCGCACCAAAGATCGCGATGTCATGCCATTTTCTCGGGACTCATGCGGGATAAAGCCCAGATCGCAGCGGCCCTGCGCCACCCATTGTTCAATCTCTGAATAGTCGCCCATCAGTAACTCGTAATCGACGTCTGGATAATCGGCGCGAAAACGCGCGATCACCGGCGGCAGCACGTGGGTCGCCACGCTCGAAAACGTACCGATGCAGATTTTGCCACGCATGAGCCCACGCATCTCATCCACACGCCGCTGCAAGCGAATGAATTCCTCGCAGAGCGCCTCGACAGCCGGCATGACCTGCCGCCCGTCGGCAGAAAGCGTCACGCCCTCGCGGCTGCGGTCGAGCACCTTAAAGCCCCAGTCGGCCTCGAGGTCGGCCACCATGCGGCTCACGCCCGATTGCGAATAGCTCAGGCGCTCTGCAGCACGCGTAAAGCTGCCGGCACGCACCGTCTCGAGCAGCACTTGCATCTTTTGGATATTGGTCTCCACGGTACACCCCCACCCTTGCATGAGTTTTTGTCATGTTTTCCATGCATTATATTCGCTTTTCTTCTAAAGCCAGTTCACCCATAGTGAACATGTTCGGATATATAGGGGATGTCAGCGCATGAACAACGGACTGTTTACGTACTTAGCAGCATTGCTATTGTTTGGCTCCAATGGCATCATCGCCGCTGCCATCGCGCTGCCGAGCTCCGATATCGTGCTCCTGCGCACGTTTTTGGGCGCTCTCACCCTTGCCGCCATCCTCTTCATAACCAAGCGCCATAACCTGCAGGCTCCGTCTCGCCCCCGTGAGGCCGCAGCGCTCATCGTCTCGGGCGCCGCGCTGGGCGCCAGCTGGATTTTCCTGTTCCGCGCCTATCAGACGATCGGTGTTGGCATCTCCTCGCTGTTGTATTACTGCGGCCCCATCATCGTTATGGCCCTCTCCCCGCTCATTTTTGGCGAAAAGCTGACCGGCGGCAAAATCGCCGGGTTTATCGCCGTTGCCTGCGGCGCCTTTCTCATTGCGGCACAAGGTCTAGGCGGCAATATGCCCATTGCGGGTATCGCTTGCGGCATCGCCTCGGCCTTCTGCTACGCGTTGATGGTCATCGCTAGCAAGGGTGCGCCACACGTCGAAGGCCTCGAAAACTCCGCGCTCCAGGTGAGCGCCGCCTTTATGACCGCGCTGGTCCTTACGCTCCTCACGCAGGGCGCCCCCTCGTTCCTCTCCCCCAGCATTGCCGCCGGCATCGATTGGCGCGCCGTCGCCATGCTCGGCGTCGTCAACACCGGCATCGGCTGCCTGCTCTACTTTAGTGCTGTCGCCAAGCTGCCCGTGCAGACCGTCGCGGTTGTCGGCTACCTCGAGCCGCTTTCGGCAGTCGTGTTCTCCGCCGTCCTTTTGGGCGAGACCATGACGCCAATCCGCCTCATGGGCGCCGCGCTCATCATCGGCGGCGCGGTCTTTTGCGAACTCGCCGGCAAACGCGCAAGCACCAAGGCCGGTATCGCCCAGGCAGCACGCGCTTAAGGGACATTTTCTCGGGGCGCATGCGGGATAAAGCCCAGGTCGCAGCGCCCCTGCACCTCACAGGAGATGCAGGGGCGCTTTGCACTGCAGTAAAGCTATGGGCTACGAACGACGCGGCTCGGGAACCACGAGCCTATCGGGGCTCGCGCCCTCGGCATCCATCAGGCTCACGTAACGAATCGACGGATCCCCATACATCGCGTAGTAATAATTGCCCGTGCGCGCGCTAAAGCATCCGGTATAGATAGTCTTCTCGAACTTGCCATCGCCCATCCTGGACGCCCCCTCAATCATCACCACGCCCTCGAGCGAGCGGAACATGCGAACGACGTTTTCGGTCTCGCTCTCCTTTTGCGGGTAATTGGCATTGAGGTACGCCGCCTTTACAAAACGGCTCGGCGAATAGCAATCGCCCGGAATGCCGCGCATGCCGGCACCGGCTCCATAGGGCTTAAGCTCGGCGCCACGCCATGTCGCCGTCTGCGGAAAATCGCTTGTGGCGGTGATATAGGTGCGCAGGTTTTCCATGTGCCACGGGAAGGTCGGCTGGTTGGCAAGGGTGTCGACCGGATCGTCGTATACATGCAGGCCGTCAGCCATCATCTCGACCACGATGCTGCGCTGGCTGTCGCCGATAATCCAATGGAGCAGCGACACGCCCAGCCCCTCTCCGGCAGATTTGGCGACAATCACCGTGTCGCGCAGCGCGGCCTCGACCTCATCGACCGTCGAGAACGTCGCTGCCACCCACAGGGGAAACTCATAGGCCGCGATATTGTTCTTGCCGTCGACAGGGCCCTCGGCATACTCGGCATAGCCGGGAAAGTTGAGCCCCGCCACAGCCAGACCCGCATCGTTACCACAGTCGAAAAACATGGGATAGTTCTTGTAATCGATGCACATGCCGATTACCGCGTGTGCCGCCGACGCATCGTCGATAAACGAATACGGAATGTGGAACCCGCGCGGCATCACGCGAACCTGTTGGCCGTAGTCAAAGCTCCAGTCGAGGTTGCGGCCCAGATACATGTGGCCAGAATTATCGGTAAATCGAATGCTCGTGCACATAGCGCCTCCTAGCTTTACGGTCCTGCTAAGGTTATTGTCACCAAACAAAAAGGCGCTAAACACAAAAGCCCGGACATGACAACAATGTCACGCCCGGACCAAAAGAGACGAAGTGCGGTGCTTTGGTCCCCTTAGACCAACTTTCCAAGACAGTGGTCGATCATATGCTGGACCATCTGCGCCTCGAAGCCCACAAAGTCCTGCTTGCGCTCGCGCATCTTGCCATCGACGATCTGGTCAAAGGCAACCTTGCACTTGATATAGCGCGTGGACTTGGTGACCTCCTCGTGCGTCAGGCAGCTCTCCTCCATCTTGCTGGCGCCCAGGCCAAACACCAGACGGGGGTTGTAGAGCACGTGGGGCTCGCCGGCGTCGTCCAGGTAGACGCAGACCTTCTTGGTAACGCCGATCTGGTTGGCGGCCAAGCAGCCGGCATCATCGAGCGACTTGATGGTATCGATCAGGTCCTGAGCAACCGACTCGTCCTCGACGGTCGCAACCTCGCAACGCTGGGACAGGATAGCCTCGTCGTGGCAAAGCTCTTTAATCATACGTTCCTCCATAGGGGTCGTTGTAACCGCTTAAGTATACGGTACCCACACATTTTCATGCGATAAATACCGTCCGTCTGTTACAAAGCGCCGAACATCAACATGCGAGGAACAGCAAGGTTGTAAAGGCGATATAGTAAATGAGTTCGTGTCAATCGGCCTAAACTCGGGGCCGAACAAGGAAAGGGTATGCATGGACGAACTTTTTCACGTCAGTGAGCGCAAGTCCACAATCGGGACCGAACTTCGCGCTGGACTGACAACATTCCTGGCGATGGCCTACATCATCGCCGTCAACCCCGCAGTGCTCTCGGGCGCTGGCATTGATGCGGGAGCGCTCGCCTGCGCCACCTGCCTGGGCGCCGGCATCATGACCATCTGCATGGGCATCTTCGCAAACCGCCCGCTCGCCTGCGCTTCAGGCCTGGGCATCAACGCCATGATCGCGGGCATCACCACCACCATGTGCGGCGGTGACTGGCACGTCGCCATGAGCGTTATCTTCCTCGAGGGTATCGTCATCTTGCTGCTCGTCCTTTGCGGCCTGCGCGAGGCCATCATGGACGCCATCCCCGTGGTCCTGCGCCACGCCATCTCGGTGGGTCTGGGCCTGTTTATCGCCATGATCGGCCTGTGCGACGCCGGCATTATCACCGCTGGCGCCGGCACACTCGTCGGTCTGGGCGACATCACCTCCCCCACCTTTATCGTCGGCATCATCTCCATCGTCGTGACGGTTGCCCTGGCCTCCCGCAACGTGCCGGGCTCGCTGCTCATCGGTATCATCGTCGCCGTTATCGCCGGCATCCCGCTGGGCGTCACCCACGCCCCCGAGGGCCTCATCGCCCCGCTCGATTTCTCGACCTTCGGCGCCCCGTTTGCCAGCACCGCCGACGGCAACATGGCTATCGTGAAGGTTCTGACCGACCCGATGCTGCTCGTCGTGGCCTTCTCGCTGCTCATGAGCGACTTCTTCGACACCATGGGCACCGCGATGGCCGTCGCCAAGCAGGGCGAGTTCCTGACCGAGGACGGCAATGTCGAGGACATCCGCCCCATCCTGGTTGTTGACTCCGTGGCCGCCGCTGCCGGTGGCTTTATGGGCGTCTCCTCCATCACCACCTTCGTCGAGTCCACTTCCGGCGCCGCCGACGGTGGTCGCACGGGCCTCACCTCCGTCACCACCGGCGTGCTGTTCATTCTCGCCGCGTTCTTCTCCCCCATCGTCACCATCGTTTCCAGTGCCGCCACCTGCGGTGCCCTGGTCTATGTCGGCTACCTCATGATGAGCGAGGCCTCCGAGATCGACTGGTCCGACGTGTCGCAGGGCTTCCCGGCGTTCATGATTGTCGCCGGCGTGCCCTTCACCTACTCCATCTCCGCCGGCATTGGCCTGGGCTTTATCGCCTACGTGATCGTCGCGCTCTTTAAGGGCGAGGCCTCCAAGATCAAGCCGCTCATGTGGATTGCAGCCCTCGCCTTCCTCGTCTACTTCTTTGTAGCGTAAGGGCAAGATTCACAATACCAAACACCAAAGCGCGGAGTCGCATCGAGCGGCTCCGCGCTTTGCTTTTAAAGCCAGGCACCGCGCGGGCGCGCGATGTATTGCTTCCCAAGTTTTGGACATTTTGCCCTCCAAACGGCACTACCGACGGCTACATCCTGCAGATATGCTGGATATAACCGCATAGGCCCTATGAGGATGGGAGTAACCATGGCCGCCTTGTTCACGACCCCCAAGCGCAATGACAAAACCTCAGGAGCCCATTTTGTCGAGCCCGACGTGCACCGTCGCGCACTGCTCGCGCACGGCAGCTGGCGCCGCGTGACGCGCCGCATCGTTGCGGGCGCCGTGTGCGCGCTCACGGTGAGCTCGCTGCTCATGCCGAGCATCTCGCTCGCGGCCGAGTGGATTGATGTTGGCGGCACCCAGTACAACGCCGGCACTGCGGCGGGCGACGGCGCCGGCACCTGGAGCTGGGACGGCGCCGACGACATGAAGCTCATCAACTATAACGGCGGTGAGATCAAGGCTGCAGGCAAGCTCAACATTGTCTATGAGGGCAAGAACACCGTGAAAACCGAGCCTGATTACACCGGAGCCGCCATCAAGGCGCAGGACGGCACTAGCCAGAAAGCAGAGTTGAACATAACGAGCTCGAATAGCACGGATGAGCTCAATGTGACAGCCGAGGCCGATGCAATTAAATCAACAGGCGACCTCTCCATTTCTGGCCCAGGCACTGTGAACACCACAAGCACTGCTTCCGACGGAATTGAGGCAAAGGGCGATCTCTCTATCACGGGCTCGGGCACCGTGAATGCAACGGGCGGTACCGAAGGCATCCAATCCAAGGGCAAGACCACCATCGATTCCTCTGGCACAGTGATCGCTAAAGGAGGCGAAGGTTACGGCGTCGCCGCGGGCAGTGACCTGATCATCAAAGGCGGTGGCAAGGTAGAAGCAAGCTCGATAGAAGAAGCGGCGATTTGGGCTGACGGCAACATCGACATCTCGGGCGGCAGCCAGGTCAAGGCAAGCTCCCAGGGAGATCTTGCCGTCGACGCTGAGGGTAGTCTCGCGGTCACGAACGCCTCCCTTGACGCAAGCGGTGTTGAATATGGTGTCTATGCCTACAAGGGCGTTACGCTCGATCATGCGACCGTGACGGTCCGCACAAGCGCGAGCGGCGGCCAGGCCATCGCCCTCATCACTGATGGGGACGACATCGTCATCAAGAATGGTTCCATCGTGGACGCGTTCGCAGAAGGCAAATTCTCGGTTGCAATCTCTACCAGAAACCACCAGCCAAACGTCGCTGGCGGCCACATCTACATCAGCGACTCCGTTGTTAAGGCTATAGCCCGCTATGTCGAGACCGGTGGCGATGGCCCCGATCACTACAGCAACGACCAAAGCGGCGAGGTCATCCCTGAGCCTAGGGGTCTGAACATCGGTATCTTCGCCCAGACCTACGAGGGCATCACGCCCGCGAGTATCTCGATCGTCCGCAGCAAGCTCACGGCCGAGGGAGACACGGCGGCAATCTTCGCTCTTGCCATAAGCGAGGATGGCAAGGCGATCGGCACCATCGAGATCGAAGGCGCTCCCATCCAGGCGCCCGCAGGCGGCAAGATCATTAACTATCGCAACAAGGAAGAACTCAGCGGCGGCATCCTCTGCGAGGCGGGTCAAACCATCGGCACGGGCGACGACGTGATCGACTCTCCCTATGACGCCGCTGTCGCCAAGAGCACGCTCACCGTACCTCCCGAGAAGATCAAACCCGAGGAAAAGTCCGGCGAGACCAAGCCCGAGGGTTCCAAGCCCGAGGGCGCAAAGACGACCAAGACCGTTGCAGTTGCAGCCACGGGAGCCAAGATCGCCGGCAAACTCGCAGCAACCGGCGACACCTCGAGCGCGGCCATCATAGCGACCGCCCTTGCAGGAACGGCCACCATCGTCACAGGCGCCCTGGCGAGTCGCAAACGCTCGTAAACACTCTTTCGCACAGGACGGGTGCATCGCGGCCCTTGCCTTCCTCGTCTACTTCTTCGTAGCGTAAGGGCAAGGCTACAAAAGCTGAACAATAAAGCGCGGAGTCGCCATGCGGCCCCGCGCTTTTCTTTTAGCGCCGGTCCCTGCACCGGCGTGCGGCCTATTTCTCCCCCATTTTGGCCATTTTGCCCTCCATACGGCACTACCGCCGGCAACATCCAGCAGATACGCTGAATCTAGTCGTATAGGCCCTATGAGAACGGGAGCAACCATGGCAGCCTTGTTCACGACCCCCAAACGCAATGACACTACCGCCGGAACCCATGTTGCCGAACCCGACGTTCGCCGTCGCATAGGACTCGCGCACGGCAGCTGGCGCCGCGTGACGCGCCGCATCGTCGTGGGAGCCGTATGCGCGCTCACGGTAAGCTCGCTGCTCATGCCGAGCGTCTCGCTCGCAGCGGAATGGGTCAAGGTCGGCGGCAACAAGTACAACACCGCGGCGAGCGACGAGGCCGGTACCTGGTCGTGGGACGGCGCCGACGACTTGAAGCTCAGCAACTATAACGGCGGCGAGATCCAGGCCGCAGGCAAGCTCAACGTGAATTACTCGGGAACCAACATCGTCACTGCCGAATGGATCGAAAGCATCAACGTTTCTCATGGCACTAACGAGAATGCCGAGCTCAATATCCAAGGCGACGAGGGCGGCACGCTCAGCGTGACATCTACTGAGGACGCTATCCTCTCCACGGGTAATATCAAAATCGACGGAGCCGGATCCGTCAACGCCACGAGCACTGGGTTTGATGCCATCAATGCCGGGGGTGATCTCGCTATCAAAGGTTCGGGCAACGTCAACGCCACGGGCGCATCGGATGGCATCAGGGCAAACGGCAATATCACGATTGACGACAGCGGAGCCGTCACCGCCAGGGCTACCAAGGACAAGGGTATTGGAACCGACAAGAACCTCACCATAAAGGGTGGCGGGGCAGTCGAGGCAAGCTCAGCCGATGGTGAGGCCCTTTGGAGCGGCGGCAATATCAACATCTCGGACGGCAGCCAGGTCAAGGCAAGCTCCGAGAAAGACGCTGCCATCGAGGCCAAGGGCAGCCTCGCAGCCACAAACGCCTCCCTCAACGTAAACGGTGTTGAATATGGCGTCTATGCCCACAAGGGCATCACCCTCGATCATGCAAACGTGACGGTCCGTGCAAGTAAAGGCAGATACGGTGGCGCCATCGCCCTCTTCACCTACCAGGACGACATCGTCGTCAAGAACGGCTCCACCGTGGACGCGTTTGCGGAAGGCGAGGTTTCGGCTGCATTCTCCACCAGAAACGATCGACCCAACGAGAAGGGTGGCCACATCTACATCAGCGACTCCGTTGTCAAGGCCATAGCCCGCTATGTCGAGAACGGCGACGGCCCCATCCCCTACAGCGAAAACCAAGATGGCGAGACGAGGCGCGAACCCCAAGGCGAGAACATCGGCATCATCGCCCAGACCAGCGAGGGCGTCACACCCGCAGTCATCTCGATCATCCGCAGCAAGGTAACGGTCGAAGGAGATACAGCGGCAATCTTTGCCCGTGCCATGAGCGCTGACGGCAAGACAATCGGCACCATCAAGATTGAGAACGCCGCCATCCAGACGCCCGAAGGCGGCAAGGTCATTGACTATCGCAAGCTCCGTGACGGCATCTACGAAGCAGGCCAAGCCATCGGCACGGGCGACGCCACGGTCGACTCCCTCTATATCAAAGCAGTCGCCAAAAGCACGACCATCGCACCTCCCGAGGTAGCCAAGCCGGAAGACCCCAAGCCCGACGAGACCAAGCAGAACCCCAAGCCTGAGGGCTCAAAGCCGACCAAGGCCGTTGCGGCTTCAACCACGAAAGCCAAGACTACCGGCGTGCTCGCGGCAACCGGCGACACCTCGGGTGCGGCCATCGTGGCAACCGTCCTTGCGGGAACAGCCGCTATCGCCGCAGGCACCATGGCGAGCCGTAAGCGCTCTTAGACGCCTCTGCGCACATGGCAGCTCCCGCGAAGGCCCCGAGCCCCAGCACCGTTTAACAACGCCACCGCCGAGCTCCCCTCCGGCGGTGGCGTTTTCCATATGCGTCCGCAGGGGATGCACGAGATTGTCTTTGGTCTAGCCCAACCGGCATACGCTGGCGTGCGACAATTGGGGCTGCCGATATCACAACACTGAGAGAAGCCCGTCATGGAAGCGCATCAAAAGCAGATAACCGTTTATTCGAATCATACGGAAAGCGCGCCTGTCATCTACCTTCCTGTGGTCGTGGGCGACGGCAGCGAGGTTTATAAGTGTTGCCGAGAGCTCGACTGTCCGCCATTCGCCCTCGTCACCATTGGCGGGCTCGATTGGAATCGCGAGCTGAGCCCCTGGGCATGCGACGGGACCGTACGCGATGCCGAGCCTTTCGGCGGCCAAGCTGCCGGTTTTCTTGATGAGCTGCTGAATCAGATAATCCCCCAGGTCGAGTCATCGCTTCCTCAGCCGCCCACCTGGCGTGGCATTGCCGGTTACTCGCTCGCGGGCCTCTTCGCACTCTGGTCCCTCTGGCAAACCGACGCATTTGACCGCGCCGCGAGCGCATCGGGGTCGCTATGGTTTCCCGACTTTGTCGATCGCGCCAGCACGGCGCCATTTGCCGGCAGCCCGCAGGCTGTCTATCTGTCGCTCGGTAAAAAGGAGACCAAGACTCCCAACCGCATGATGCGGCACGTACTCGACGATACGCGCGCAATGGAAAAGCTGCTCGGCGAACGTGGTATTCCCACGACGCTGGAGCTCAACCCCGGCAATCACTTTTCCCAGACCGACTTGCGCATGGCCCGCGGCATCCACTGGATACTGACGCATTAAAAATGGTGCCCACGCGCATATACGCATGGGCACCATATCTTGTTTTAGCTGGACGCAGTTGTTACTCAGCAGCCTCCTCAAGCTCGGAGACGTCAAACTCAAAGTCGTTACCCGGCAGGATGGCGTTGAGCACGATGCCCACCAGCGAGCCCACGGCAAGGCCGGAAAGCGAAATCGTCACGCCGCCCAGCTCAAGCACGATGGCGCCGGCGGTGCTGTACGCAATGCCGAGCGAAAGCACGAGCACCAGGGCGGCCACCAGCACGTTGCGGTTGTTTTGGAAATCGACCTGGTTCTCGATGAGGTTGCGGACGCCCACGGCGCTGATCATGCCATAGAGCACGAGCGACACGCCGCCGATTACACACGCCGGCATGGCCGCAATGACAGCCGCGAACTTGGGGCAGAACGAGAGCGCAATGGCACAACATGCGGCAATGCGAATCACGCGCGGGTCAAACACACGCGTTAGGGCAAGCACACCGGTGTTCTCGCCATAGGTGGTGTTAGCCGGAGCGCCAAAGAGCGATGCGAGAATGGTCGCCAGGCCGTCGCCAAGCAGCGTGCGATGCAGGCCAGGATCGGCGATGTAGTTACGCTCGCAAGTGGAGCCGATAGCCGAGATGTCACCGATATGCTCGATCATGGTCGCAAAGGCCAGCGGCATAATGGTGATGATGGCCGTCGTGGCAAGACCGCTATCGAACTGCGGGCCAAAGAGCGCAAACACGGTGTTATCCCACACGACGGGCAAGCCAACCCAGGGAGCGGCTGCGACGCCCGAGAAATCAACCTCGCCGAGCGCAGTCGCAACGGCATAGCTCACCACAACGCCCAGCAGAATCGGCACGATCTTGACCATGCCACGGCCCCAGATGTTGCAGATGACGATCACCGCCACAGCGACAACGGCAACAAGCCAATTGGTCTGGCAGTTGGCGATGGCAGAGCTTGCCAAGATCAGGCCGATGGAAATGACGATGGGGCCAGTCACTACCGGCGGGAAGAAGCGCATAACGCGCTTGGCACCAAACGCGCGAAACAGGGCCGCCAGCACCGGATAGAGCAGGCCGGCACAGGCTACACCTAGGCAGGCGTAGGGCAAAAGCTCGGCCTCGCCGTTGGGCGCGATGGCGGCATAGCCCGCGATAAAGGCAAACGAAGATCCCAAAAACGCTGGCACCTTGCCGCGCGATAGGAAGTGGAAGAGCAGCGTGCCCAGGCCGGCAAACAAAAGGGTCGCCGACACCGAGAGACCGGTGAGCACGGGTACGAGCACCGTGGCACCGAACATCGCGAATAGATGCTGCAGACCGAGTAGGAACATGCGCGGGCGACCGAGCGACGACGCATCGTAGATGGCATCGGCGACGGCGGGCGTCGAGGATTGGGACATGGATGTCCTTTCATAATGGAAGGGCGCTCGGGCATATCGGATTACCTGCCCGAACGATACGATCCGAACCATTGTACGCGATGCATGCCGCTCCGACCACGACGCCCCCTGCGAACGGCAGCACTACTTCCAGATGCGCTCGGCGATGCGTTTGACCAGGGCGATCTTTGCCCACTGCTCGTCCTCGGTCAGCTTGTTGCCAATCTCGCAGCTGGCAAAGCCGCACTGGGGAGACAGATACAGGTTCTCGAGCGGCACGTACTTTGCGGCTTCGCGGATGCGCTCGACGATAACATCCTCGTTCTCGAGCTCTGCGGCCTTGGTGGTCACCAAGCCCAGCACGACCTTCTTGCCCGGGGCAACGTAGCTGAGCGGCTCAAAACCGCCGGCGCGCGGCGTATCGAACTCCAGGTAGAATGCGTCGACATCCTCATGTGCAAACAGGTACGGCGCGATGGGGTCATAGCCGCCCTCGAAAGCATAGGTAGAGTGGTAGTTGCCGCGGCACACGTGCGTGTTAATGACGAGGTCGTCGGGCTTGTCCTCGATGGCGGCGTTGTTGAGCGCCACGCCCAGCTCGCTCACCCTTTGCAGGTCAACCGGGCTCATGCCAGTCTTGGACACAAAGTCGGTATCGCAGTAGATGCCCCAGGTGCAGTCATCAAACTGGATGTTGCGGCAGCCCGCGGCATACAGGTCAGCAATCACGGTGCGGTATGCTGCGGCAATGGCATCGACGAGTTCTTCGTCGGTCTTGTAGACGGCGTGCAGACTCTCCTGCTGGCCATCGCAGCGGTCGAGTGTGACTTCGGAGAACGTCTGGATCGGCGCCGGAATGGT
The DNA here is from genome assembly GCA_958371715.1 of uncultured Collinsella sp. GTDB lineage: Bacteria > Actinomycetota > Coriobacteriia > Coriobacteriales > Coriobacteriaceae > Collinsella. The sequence goes on along the minus strand of CATXLW010000037.1, from coordinate 2,558 downwards.
CTGGCGCGCGACCTGGCCCTCTCCCTCGAGCGACTTGATAAATTTGAAGTGCTCGACGAACGGATGATTCTCACCGCTAATGGGACCGGTTACCACGGCGGTGTCGGCGGTAGTCTCCTCATCGTGGAACATGTAGCCCGTGCGCGAGGCGCGGCGCTCAATGCCGTTGAGGCCCCACATAAAATCGAGGTGCCAGTAGCTGCGGCGGAACTCGCCATCGGTAATCACCTGCAGGCCGGCAGCCTTCTGCTTGGCCACTAAGTCGCGGATGGCCTCGTCCTCGACGGCCTTAAGGCCGGAAGCGTCGAGTTTACCCGCGACATAGGCGGCACGGGCGTCCTTTACAGCCTGCGGACGAAGAAAACTGCCGACGATATCGGCACGAAACGGCGCGTTCGGTTGAATCGAAGTGCTCATAGATATCTCCCTTTGCATTGGTTGCTTTACTGGGACAGAGTATGAGCGCTCATATGGACATCGTAAAATATGCGTTTATATCAGTTTGATATAGATGCTTCCTATATTAGTTGGGACTGCCATAAAGAGATTTGACCCGTGCAGAACGCAGCAGTCTAGATGTGCTGACGAATCGCTTCGATATAGGCCTGCCCGTAGCGCGTAAGTGTCGTGTTCTTGCGCGTGATGATGCCGATCTCCATGTACTCGTCTACATCGAGCGGAATGGAGATAATGCCGGGGCCGTTAAGTTCATGGCTGATCACGCCCGAACACACCGTGTAACCGTTAAGGCCCATAGCTAGGTTGAACAGCGTCGCACGGTCGCGCACGCGGATATTCTTGCGGCGCTCAAAGGTCGAGGTCAGCTCCTCGGAATAGTAAAACGAGTTGTAGCTGCCCTGCTCATAGGACAGGAACGGGTAGTCTTCCAAGTCCTCGAGCGTCACACTCGAGCGACCCGCCAGCGGATGGTCGGAGCACACAAAGACATGCGGCGTAGCGCAGAAGAGTCCTTCGAATACGAGCTCGTTGGCCGCCAGCATGCGCTCGATGACCTCGCGATTGTGCTCCGACAGATACAGGATGCCGAGCTCGCTTTTCATATGCGCGACGTCCTCGATAATCTCGTGGGTCTGCTCCTCGCGCAGGGTAAAGTCGTAGCGCGCGGCATCGAACTCGCGGATCACATCGACAAATGCATTAACGGCAAAGGAATAATGCTGGCAGCTCACACTAAAGTGCGGCACCTGCTCGGACGTGCCTTTGTACTTGCCCTCGAGCAGGTCGGCCTGGTCGAGCACCTGGCGCGCGTAGCCCAAGAAGGTCTCGCCTTCCTCGGACACAATGACGCCCTTGTTGGTGCGCTCAAAGATGTGTACACCCATCTCGTTTTCGAGATCGCGAATTGACGCGGTAATCGAAGGCTGCGACACAAAGAGCCGGCGCGAGGCCTCGGTGATGCTGCCGCATTCGGCAACTTTGACGACATATCTGAGCTGCTGGAGCTTCATGGCTTTCTCCCTAGACGTTCGTGACGTCGAAACCCGTCGCGTCCATCTGACGCATAAACGACGGCATCTCCCCCGTCGCGGCGCAGGCGGCAATCTGATGCAGAGCCCCGGCAACCGCATCATCTGCCGCAGCGCCGATATGCCAGCGCGCGGCAGCCGTGACGGCCTCGTTGGCATTGGCGACTGCAACGGAATTGGGAACGGCATCGATCATGGGCAAATCGTTATCGGAATCGCCGAATACGGCCACCTCGTCGGGCGTCAGGCCCAAAGCGCGCGCCAGCTCCAGCGCAGCACAGCCCTTGTCCCAGCCGGTCGGAAGAACGTCGAACAGGCGCACGCGGTTGTTGGGAAACACGAGCGAGAGCTCCGGCACCTCGGCGGCAACACGCTCGCGCAGCTCGGCGAGCTCCTCGCGCGAACGGGCACTCCAGATATTCGCCTTGTATACCGGGGCATCGTCAACGACAGGGCGACAGGGAGCCTCTTCGCCCTTGAGCCACGCGTTGCCGCCTGACTCCATGGCGCGACGCACACGCTCGGGATCGCTTGTCACGCAATAGGCGTCGTTGTCCCAAAAGTCATCACCCAGACGGTAGACCTTCAAATAGGTATCGTCGGTCTCTTGCTCCAGGTAGTCGGCCAGGCGCATAAGGGCATCGTTATCAGTTGCGCGCGAGGCAACCGCCTCGCCATCGACAAACATCACCTGGCCGTTGCAAAACGCACCGGTCGAGAAGCACTCGGAGCGATTGCGGAACATCCAGCTCATCGCGGACGGCTGGCGACCCGAAACCGGGCCAAAATGCAGGCCCGCCGCCTGCATGGCATGAATGCCCTCGATGGCGCAGTCGCTGGCGCCATCGTGTCCAGCAGGAATCAGCGTATCGTCCATATCGGTCAGCACAAGTTTGATCATAAGGTCCCCTCGGTCATTCTTTATCCCGTCTATTGTAACGACCTGCCAATAAGGGACAGGTTTATCTTGGCAGGTTTTATCTGGGAAAATGCAGCGCCCCTGTTGCCACCTGCCAAAATGAACTGCATCCCATTTCTTGGACTTTGAAATTAAGGTTCGAGAAAAGGGAG
>CATXLW010000036.1:0-18811 GCA_958371715.1 uncultured Collinsella sp. | reverse complement strand
TCTAATAAAGAAGGCCAAGATTCGGGACGCAGTTCAAAAGGTGCCTGTCCCCTTTATGGTGGTTTTGGGTCTGAGGCGACGCTAGTGGCGAAGTCCCAGCAGGCCGTGGCCGCGATGACGGGCGTCGGCGTGCACCTGAGCGTGCGGACCGGCGGCCTTGACGGATTCGGGCAGGTGCGAGTACTTCTTCTCGAAGTTCTCCTCGAACATCACGGCCAAGTTGTGCGCGGCCTCGTCGTAGCGAGCGGTGCTCTGCCAATACTGGCGCGGCACCAGGATGCCGTCGGGTACGCCGTGGCACGTGGTGGGAATGTCGACGTTAAAGATGTCGTCGTGCACGAACTCGCTGTCCTCGATGGTACCGTCGAGGGCGCGGGCCACCAGGGCGCGCGTGTAGGCAAGCTCGATGCGATGACCCACGCCGTAGCCGCCGCCGATCCAGCCGGTGTTGACCAGGTACACACGCGTGCGGCCGTCGGCGATGCGCTCACCGAGCATCTTGGCATAGACCATGGGGTCGAGCGGCATAAACGGCTCGCCAAACAGCGAAGAGAACGTGGGCGTGGGCTCGGTGACGCCGACCTCGGTGCCGGGGATCTTGGCCGTAAAGCCCGTCACAAAGTGATACATGGCGGCGTCGGCCGTCAGGCGCGAGATGGGCGGCAGCACGCCAAAGGCATCGCAGGTCAGGAAGAGCACGACGCTTGGAGTGGTGCCCATGCCCTTGGTCCACGCGTTGGGAATGTGCTCCACAGGGTATGCCACGCGCGTGTTGTGCGTGATCGAGATGTCGTCGTAGTTGGGCTTGCGGTTCTCGTCGAGCACCACGTTTTCGCAGATCGCGCCAAAGCGGACAGCGTTGAAGATCTCGGGCTCGTGGAACGCGTCCAGGCCCTCGCATTTGGCGTAGCAGCCACCTTCGATGTTGAAGATGCCCATGTCGGACCAACCGTGCTCGTCGTCGCCGATCAGCAGCCGCGTGGGGTTGGCCGAAAGCGTGGTCTTGCCCGTGCCCGAAAGGCCAAAGAACACGGCGGTCTCGTGCGTGACGGGATCCATGCTGGCCGAGCAGTGCATGGGTAGCACGTCGTCCTCGACGGGCAGCAGGTAATTCATGACGCTGAAGATGGACTTTTTGATTTCGCCGGAGTAACCGGTGCCGGCAACCAAAATCACGCGCTCCTGGAAGTTGATGACCACGGCGGCGCTGGAGTTGAGGCCCTTAATGGCGGGATCGCACTGGTAGCCGGGAGCGGCGAGCACGCAGAAGTCCGGCTCGCCGGTGCGTGCGATTTCACGGGCAAGCGGGCGGGCGAGCATCTGCTTAATAAAGAGCGCTTGGCTGGCACGCTCGCAGGCGACAAGCAGGCGACGCGTATGGTTGCGATCGGCACCGGCCATACCGCGAGTGACGAACACATCGCGCTCGTTGAGGTAGTTGACGATACCGGCCTTGATGGCCTCGTAGCTCTCGGCAGAAAGCGGGCGGTTGACGGCACCCCAGGCAATCTTGTCGTGAACATCGGGGGTGTCAACGATAAAGCGGTCATTGGGGGAACGACCAGTGCGCTCCCCCGTCTCGATCACCAGCGCGCCGTTGGATGCCATGCGGCCTTCTTCGCGGCGGATGGCGTGCTCGACGAGCTCCGCGGCGGATAGATCGACCAGCAGACGGGGCTGATTCTCGGCGGGATCTTCGACCAGCGCAATACCAAAGTTGGACAGAACTTCTGCAGGGGTAACACCAGGCATGGGGCCTCCTCTAAAAGCGCGACACGTGGACGCGGCGCGCACTTTACTCACGTAAAGCCCGTTGTACCCGATATGCAAAAACGTTTTTGCGGCAACGGCGAAGCGCCCGCCCAACGGTCAAAAATCGCAGGCAAGCGGCCTAGTCGTTAGGGACACTCTTGAACAGGCAACAACCAAGGAGCGACCCCGGATGCCGGCACTTAGGGACGTTCCCAAAGTGCCGGCACATAAGGAACGTCCCCAAATGCCGTCTACTGAATGGCGCCGCCGAAATTATCGAACAACCTGTTCAAAAACACGAACGAACACCGTCGCGTCTATACTAGAGCGTAGCAATAGAAAGGACTCCGCTTTGAGCATCACGCCCATCGATAGCATTCGCCGCGCCATCGCCCGCCGCAATGGCGTCGACGACCCCACCGTATCGGACGGGGCGCACGGGCAGGGCGGACGCATCGAGAACGGCCTGTTCCCCGCATCGCACACCGCCGAGGAGCTCGCACGAATCCAAGAGCTAAGCCAGCGTAACGCCGGCGGTCCCGACAGCAGCCAGGCCACACGCCGTCGCCGCGAGCGCGATCGCCAGCCCGGCCCCATCCACCGCATGGTCAATGCCTGGTGGAACCGCCTGCTCGGAGCCGTCTACGGCGGCGGCTTCTCCACGCAAGAAGCCGAGTACGAAGATCACGCCACCCGTCGCGACTACCTTTGGAATACCCTGGGCACCGCCGTGTGGGGCATGGTGTTTCCGTTGCTCACCATCGTGTCCACACAGCTCGTGGGCGCCGAGGAGGCTGGCAAATTCTCCATCGCCTTTGTCACCGGCACGCTCATCATGATCGCGTGCAACTACGGCGTGCGCAATTTCCAGGTCTCGGACATCGACGAAAAGACGTCCTTTGCCTCTTACCAGCTCAACCGCTGGATCTGCGGAGCGCTCGCGCTGGCATGCGGCCTGGTATACAGCAGCGCCCGCGGCTACGATGCGCAGATGGCCACAATCGGCCTGGGCGTCTACCTGTATAAGGTGATCGACGGCATTGCCGACGTGTACGAGGGCCGCCTGCAGCAGGCCGACAAACTCTACCTGGCCGGCATGAGCCAAACGTTACGATCCGTCGGCGTCATCGCGGTCTTTAGCGTGGCACTGTTCCTCACGCGCAGCATGCCCATCGCGGCCATGGCCATGGGTGTCACCGCCATCGCCTCGCTCGTGCTGGTCACCGCGCCGCTTGCCCTGCTCGAGACCGAAAAATCGCGCCACGTGAGCCTGCGCGAGGTCGGCCACCTGTTTGTCCAGTGCGCCCCGCTCTTTGGTGCACTGTTCCTGTTCAACCTTATTGAGAGCATGCCCAAGTTTGTGATGGAAGGCACGCTGGCATACAAATATCAGCTGTACTTTAATGCCCTGTTCTTTCCGGCGCAGGCTATTTTGCTGAGCATTGGATTTATCTATAAACCGCAGCTCCTGCGCTTGTCGAGCATTTGGGCTAATCCTCGCAAGCGTCGTCGCTTTGACCTGATTATTGTTGCCGTTATGGCGCTGATCGCGGTCATCACCGGCGTGTGCGCCGCATTTATGGCAGGTCCCGGTATTCCCCTCATGAGCTTTATGTACGGCCTCAGCTTTGAACGCTACCGTACGCTGGCGCTGCTGATGGTCGTCGCCGGCGGCGTAACCGCGGCCATCGATTTTATCTACGCCATTATCACGGTGCTGCGCCACGCTGGAGACGTCACCAAGATCTACCTGATCTGCTTTGCCGTGAGCGTGGTGCTCCCGGTGATCCTGATCAACCTGCTGGGTCTGATGGGCGCCGTGGTGAGCTACCTAGCCATCATGGCCCTACTCCTGGTGCTGCTGATTATCGAATACGCCCACATCCGCCAGCGCATCGAGCGCGACCGCAACCCGTACGGCGCCTAATTGGCGCAATGGGGGGTCTCGTTGCGGACGATTTGCGACACGCAAAACTAAGTGAGTAGACTTTTGCCGAATCCCTGACCACACCGGCAAAACACAAGTCAGTGACCTGCGGTTTTGTTGAGGCAAATTTGCCGGCTGCTCGGCATTTCCAAAAAAGTCTACTCACTTAGCCAGCGGACAGCCAAAAAAGAACCGTCGTAACGTCGTTTGACTCCGTTGCGACGGTTTTTCGAGCATTTTCGCACTGCCGAGGACGCAGACGCTCCTCATTTCTCGCGCTTACCGAGCAAGAAAGCGCTATTCTCCGAAAGTAGTCAAAAAAGCTCCGTCCCAAATTAGCTACCACTTGCACCGATTATTCGCCCGGGTTGATGTTCGCGTAGAACTCCGCCCCATCATCGAGCCGCAGGATCCCGACGCGGCCGAACTCGGAGCCGGTGGCGGCGGCGCAGTCGATATCGATGCGATCGGGCACGCCGGCGGTATCCTCGCCACCCAGGCGCACGATCTGCCCGCGGCCCGACTCCTCATCGAGCCCCGCAAGACCACCGACCTCGCAATAACGCCCGAGCGACACCGTTGGCGTGTGACCGCTCACCACGACCGGACCCTTGCCCTCGGCAGAAAGCAGCCCGGTCGGCGCATCCCAATAGCCGTGACGAATCCACAGCAGGTCATCGGCCGACTGCACCGCGAGCATCTGCTGCAGCAGCTCGCGATCGGCACCCACCGCTCCAACGCCATCGGCACAATCGACGCCATGCTCAAGCAAAAACGCGCGCGCCGCCTTCATCTCGATTCCAGCATGTACCAGCAGATACGGGCGCTCCTCGGTCTCGGCCACCGCGTAGAGCGGCAGCGCGGCCATCCATCGCACGAGCTCCTCGTATGCGTCAAATTCCATGTCGTTGAGCTGCTCGCGCGTCGTCCAGCCACCGTTGATATCCCAGGTCTCGGCATCGAGCGGATCCTGGCTAATGATGGCATCGAGCATGATCTGCTCGTGATTACCCTTGAGAACGCGGGCGTTAGGCAGCGAGCGCACGAGCTTAATAACGCCGACCGGATCGGGCCCGCGATCGATCATGTCGCCCAGCACGTACAGCGTGTCGTCGGACGTCAACGAGATCTTAGACAGGGCCTCGTCAAGCGCATGCACGTGTCCGTGAGCATCAGATGTCACATAGATCGCCATGGAACGCCTCTCCTTGCATTGCGGCCAAAGCCCGGCGCCGCAACTAAAACTTCAAGTTGAACTTAAACGTTACCCATTGTACTCCGTTGCAATAAAGCTGGAAAGGGTTTCCGAGCAGAGGCAAAGACGGCAGCCGTCTATGACGATATCGCGCACGCCCGCAATTCAACCCCATAAACCCACCATCTTTGGGTACAAATAACCGCAGACAACTAACCGTGCCACGCCAACCACCCAGGAGCGGACACCATCCATGAACCAGATCCTTCTTTTTATCGGCCTCGTCATCATTTTGTGCCTGACCATCAAACCCGTCGGCAAAAAGCTCCCCTTCCCCACCCTGCTTATCTTTATCGCGCTCGGCATGCTGTTGGGCGTCAACGGCCCGGCGCATATCGACTTTAGCGACTACGCACTCACCGAAACCGTCTGCAGCACGGCGCTATTGTTCATCATGTTCTACGGCGGCTTTAACACCAACATAGACCGCGCCAAGCCCGTCGCCGCGCCGGCGGTGCTGCTGAGCACGCTCGGCGTCGTCATCACCGCAGGCATCACCGGCGTGTTCGCCCACTTTGTGCTGGGCTTCGACTGGATCGGCGGCCTGCTGCTGGGATCGGTCGTGGCGTCCACCGACGCGGCCAGCGTCTTTAGCGTTCTGCGCGAGCACAGCCTTTCGCTGAGGGGCGGCACCGACTCGCTGCTCGAGGTCGAATCGGGCTCCAACGACCCCGTCGCCTACATGCTCACCGCCGTGCTCGCGACCCTCGCGGCGGGCGGCAATATCGACATTCCCGTGCTGCTGACCAAGCAGATCATCCTGGGCGTGGGGTTGGGCCTTGCCATCGGCTGGACATCCAGCCGTCTGATTGAGCGCGCACACGCAACGGCCGAAGGCGCGCAGACCATCTTCTTGTTCGCCGTGGCCCTCGTCGCCTACGCGCTGCCGAGCTACCTGGGCGGCAACGGATTTTTGGCCGTATACCTTGCAGGCATTGTGCTGGGCGCAAGCGACATCACCGGTAAGGTCGAGATGGCGCACTTCTTCGACACCCTCACCGAGATGGCAGAGATGACCATCTTCTTCTTGCTCGGCCTGCTCGTAACGCCCGCACGCCTGCCGCAGATGCTGCTGCCGGGCCTGGCGCTCATGGCGTTCATGCTCTTCATGAGCCGCCCCATCGCCGTCGGCGTGCTCCTAGCGCCCTTTAAGACGAATCCCAGCCAGGTCGCGCTCGTAAGCTGGGCGGGCCTGCGCGGAGCAGCTTCGGTCGTCTTTAGTCTCTTTGCCGTGGTGGCCGGCGTTCCCGGCGGACACGACCTATTTGACCTGGTGTTTGTGATTGCCGCGTCGAGCATCGTGGTGCAGGGCTCGCTGCTGCCGGCGGTGGCGAAGAAGCTCGATATGATCGATGCGACCGGCGACGTGCGCCGCACCTTTAACGACTACCGCGACGAGGACGGCATGTCGTTTGTAAAGCTCAAGGTGGGCGCTGGCCATCCGTTTGCCGGACGCTCGCTCGCGGACATTGGCAGCGCGACGGACATGCTCGTGGTCCTGGTGCTGCGCGACGGGGCGCATCCGGTACTGCCCAATGGCGACACCGTGATCCAGGAAGGCGATCTGCTGGTGATGGCCGCCCCAACGTTCGAAGAGCGTGCCGAGGTTACGCTGCGCGAGGTCACCGTGACGCCCCACGGTCGCCTGGCCGGTCAGCGCCTGCGCGACGTGCCGCAGGGCAAGCACCCGTTTATTGTGGTAATGCTCAAGCGCGAAGGCCAGACGATCATCCCAGACGGCGACACCCAAGTCCAACCCGGCGACGAAGCCGTCATCGCCACGCTGGCGTCGTAGTGACCAGGGGTTAGCTAATTTGCGACGAAGAAATCAAGCGCCTAGAGAACCTCATGCCTTCGCTCGCAGATTTGGATTTGCCCGAGGAGTAAAGCACCCCTCCCCCATGTAACCATCCTGTAAATCATAGCGGCGCACTCGGGTTTTGCTGTGATTCGGTCGCGCCTGGCGCTCCACTGTGCTAAAGTATCCCGAACGTTCAAACGACTACGAGGGGGAACTAGAAGATGGCACGTGTGCACAACTTCTCAGCTGGCCCGGCTGCACTGCCTACAAGCGTGCTCGCCGAGATCGCCGACGAGATGATGGACTACCGCGGTTGCGGCATGTCCGTGCTCGAAATGAGCCATCGATCTAGCATGTACCAGCAGATCATCGACGACGCCGAGGCAACCCTGCGCCGTCTGCTGAGCATCCCCGGCAACTACCGTGTCCTGTTTTTGCAGGGCGGTGCCACGCTGCAGTTTGCGGGCATCCCCATGAACCTCATGCGCCGCGGCCGCGCCGGCTACATCGTGACCGGCAACTTTGCCAACAAGGCGTACAAAGAGGCCGCCAAGTACGGTGAGGCCGTGCTGCTCGCGAGCTCCGAGGACACCAACTTCGACCGCATTCCCTACATGGCCGACGTCAACGCACGCATTGCCGCCGAGGCCGCGGGCGAAGGCCTCGACTACGTCTACATCTGCCAGAACAACACCATCTTTGGCACCATGTACCACGAGCTGCCCGATTGCGGCGACGTACCGCTGGTCGCCGATGTCTCGAGCTGCTTCCTGTCGCAGCCGCTCGACGTTGAGCGCTACGGGCTCATCTACGCCGGTGCGCAGAAAAACGCCGGTGCCGCGGGCGTGACCGTGGTCATCGTGCGCGACGACCTCATCGCCAAAGGCCCCGCCTTTGCGCAGACGCCGCAGTACATGGACCTTAAGACCCAGGCCGCCAAGGGCTCCATGCTCAACACGCCCAACACTTTTGGCATCTACGTGTGCGGCAAGGTGTTCCGTTGGGTTGAGCAGACCGGCGGACTTGCCGCCATGGCCGAGCGCAACTGGGCCAAGGCCAACCTGCTCTACGACCTGCTCGAGCACAGCGAGCTGTTCCATGGCACCACACAGGCCGACAGCCGCTCCATCGCCAACGTCACCTTCCGCACCGGCGGCGCCGAACTCGACGCGGCCTTTGTCGCAGGCGCGGCCGAGCACCAGATTCAAAACGTCAAGGGCCATCGCTTGGTGGGCGGCATGCGCGCCAGCGTTTACAACGCCGTAACCATGGAAGACGTGCAGGCACTGGCCTCGTACATGAAGGACTTCGAAGCGCAGCATAGTTTGAGTCCGCGATCTAACTAGCCCGCAACGCGCGGGCCGACCAGCCATCTCAGACCACCCTGTATAGATCAAAACCTGCTAAGGAGTTTTCCATGCGCAAGATCAAAACCATCGACGACATCACCAAAGACGGCAAAGTCGAGTTTGGCGAGGGCTACGAGTTTGTAAGCACCGCCGAGGAGGCCGACGCCATCCTGATGCGCTCGACCGACCTGCACGGCTACGAACTGCCCGAGGGCATTCGCGCCATCGCCCGCTGCGGTGCCGGCGTCAACAATATCCCCGTCGAGGAGTATGCCAAGAAGGGCGTCGTCGTCTTTAACTCCCCCGGCGCCAACAGCAACGCCGTCAAGGAGCTCGTCCTGGGCATGTTGGTGCTCTCGAGCCGCGGCGTGGTGCAATCGATGAACTGGGTGCGTGACAACGCCGACGACCCCGAGATTCAGGTCGATGCCGAAAAGGCCAAGAAGGCCTTTGTGGGCCGCGAGCTCAAGGGCAAGCGCATCGGCGTCATCGGCCTGGGCAACGTGGGCTCCAAGGTCGCCAACGCCTGTGTCGATCTGGGCATGGACGTCTACGGCTACGACCCGTTCATTTCCGTCGAGCACGCATGGGTGCTGAGTCGCGAGGTGCAGCGCGTGGGCACGCTCGAGGACCTCTGCCGCGGCTGCGACTACCTCACCGTGCACGTGCCCAGCAAGGCCGATACCATCGGCATGATCAGCACCGAGCAGATCGACCTGCTGGCGCCCGACGCCGTGCTCATCAACTACGCGCGCGAAACCATCATTGACGAGGACGCCGTCGACGCTGCCCTGCGCGAGGGCAAGCTCAGCTGGTTTAGCTGCGACTTTGCCACGCCCAAGACCGTCAAGATGCCCAACACGTTTATCACCACGCATTCGGGCGCCGGCACCGGCGAGGCCGAGGCCAACTGCGCCGACATGGCCATCAGCGAGCTCAAAGATTACCTGGAAAACGGCAACATCGCGCACAGCGTCAACTACCCCGCCTGCAGCATGGGCAAGGCGCGCGCCGCAAGCCGCATTGCTTGCCTGCATGCCAACGTGCCCAACATGATCGGCCAGATCACGGCCATTCTCGCCAAGGACAACGCCAACGTGCAGCGCATGATCAACGAGTCCGCTGGCGAGAACGCCTACACCATGTTCGACACCGATGAGCACCTGGACGGCAGCACGATCGAGGCGCTCAAGCAGATTCCGTCGATGTATCGCGTGCGCGTGATTAAATAGCGCCGGTGCCAAGCCTGCCAGACAGACCACGACGCCCATTCGCCCCCCCCCGTTTTCACGAAACGGGGGGCGATTTTGTTGCTCCGGATGACTTTAAAATGATACCCAGAACAAGTTTTTTCAGATAATCGATAGTGAGGCTCCAGTCGCTAAGCACACCCGCTTTGATAAACAGCTTTATCAGGGACTTTAGTAGGTAAAAATCGGTCTCTATGTGCCGAATGTAAGTTGACTGTCCATTTTCCGAAACAACTTATTCTAGGTAGCATTTTTAAGGCCCGTCCAAGGCAAAATATAAGTATTTTGCGACCAAAACTCTAGTCCGCGCGACCATTTTCCGCCCGCGCGGCTACATTCCCGCCCAATCGATAAAAATCTCCTCACGAAGCCGCCGTTCGAGCTCCTGCTGCCGCGGCGTCTTGTCTTTCAGCGGCACATCGAGATAGGACATGATGAGCTCCATCACCACGCGGAAGGCATCGGAATCGGCCAGCTGACCATAGGTCATCAGAACGACGGGATATCCCATGGCTTGCAAAGCCGTCGTTCGATCGGAGTCCGAGATCTTGGATTCTATGGATCCGTGTATGGCTTTACCTTGGCATTCAACCAGGCACTCTCGGCTGCCGTCCTTATTTGCCAGCAGAATATCGGCATAGCGCCTATCAAGCCCCGAAATCAGGCGGGCACTGCGCGTCAAGCGAATCTCGACGTTATTGGTAAGGCGCAGCCCTTCGCCGCCGCGCAACCTCGTAAGGCCAAACAGCATCGAAGCCTGGACCTCGAGCGGCGATGCCGCCACCCCCGTAATGCATTTCGCGGCACGCGTGAACGATTTAGCGCCGCGGAGCCCCGGGATCTTATCGACGTACTCGGTAAGCTCAGAGAGCTCGATCAAGGGAGGTCGTTTCCACAAGTCCGTTGGATTCCCCGAGACATCCTTTACGTTTTCCCAGCCCGACCGTGCGTCACTCCATCGGCTCCCATATGCCTGCTCAAGTGCCGACTTTACCTGAGGCGCAATCTTGCACACGGCAAAGGTGCCGCACATCTCATACATGCACATGATTAGACGCTCGTTTGAGACCGAGGAAGCCAGGGTCAGCAGGGTAAAGAGCGGAGACGCGACATCGAGGCCAAACTCCGTCTGCCGCACGGAATCAAACGGCCTCCCCCCGTTCCAAACATGCCTGACAATGCGATCGCCCTTGCGCCCGCAGACGCCCTGCGCCAACACGTGTAACGGGGTGCCCAGGAAATGCTTGACGAGCGGATGCTCACATAGGTGCTCCCTGCGCGGATCGTCTACAGAATCAGGCAGGTCCGGCATTATTGCCAAGACCTGTGGGGGTATCCGGTGATACCGAAAGGCAGATATGTCGCACAGCATGTCGTCCATGAAGGGTACGTACCCGCTGCGTCGCTTGTGAACCCGCTCGGACGGTAAACGCGCTGGCTCGGCCTGCGAACGGTAAATACTGCCACGCCCACGTCGCGGATCTCTCAGGAGGCTTACAATCGGTTTGGAAAGCAGACTGATTGTGAGGTTGCATATGGTTGATGAGGACTTTGCCTGGCGGCTTGCGCAGGAGCTCGTGCGGATCGACAGCTCAGACCCGGGCGCGTATGAGGATGAAATTGAGCGGTATATCAAAGCGCTGGTTGAGGCTCAGCTGGAGCGGTTGAGCCATCCGGTGCTCCATGCCGTGCAGGTTGAGGAACTCGAGGTGCTGCCCCGGCGCCGCAACCTTATGGTCACCGTGCCCGGTTTGAGCGACGAGCCACGGCTCGTCTACATCTGCCACATGGACACAGTCACCTTGGGCGACGGCTGGGACGCGGACATTACGCCGCTCGGGGCGGTCGTGCGCGACGGCAAGCTCTACGGCCGCGGTGCCTGCGATATGAAGGGTGGCCTGGCCTGCGCTATTGCCGCACTGATCCATACGCTCGAGCGCGTGGCGGCGGATGGCGCGTTGCCCCGCCGCGGCTTTTCGCTCATCTACTCGGTCGACGAGGAAGACTTTATGCGCGGCTCAGAGGCCGCGATCGATGCCGGCTGGGTCGGCTCGCGTGAATGGGTGCTGGACACCGAACCCACCGACGGACAGATTCAGGTGGCGCACAAGGGGCGCACGTGGTTCGAGTTTGAAATGGCTGGCGTAACGGCGCATGCGAGCCAGCCGTGGAAGGGCGCGGATGCCGTCGCCGCCATGGCCGAGGTCGTGTGTTCGCTTCGTCGCGCGTTTGCGGCGCTGCCCGCGCACGATGAGCTGGGGCCTTCGACCATCACGTTTGGCCAAATCGAGGGCGGATATCGCCCCTACGTCGTACCCGACCGCGCCAAAGTCTGGGTCGACATGCGCCTGACCCCGCCGACCGATACGGCCGCCGCAATCAATATGGTCGAGCATGCCATCGCCGTCGCCGAAGCCGCCGTTCCCGGTTGCCATGGCAGCTACACCGTGACGGGCGACCGCCCCGCCATCGAGCGCGACCCGAACTCTCCCCTTCTAGCAGCGCTCAAGCGTGCCGCCGATGACGTGACGGACGCGGACACGACCGTCGGCTTCTTTACCGGCTACACCGACACCGCCGTCATTGCCGGCAAGACAGGTAACCGCAATTGCATGAGCTACGGTCCCGGGTCGCTCGCGCTCGCGCACAAGCCCAACGAATATGTGCCCCACGCCGACATCGTTCGTTGTCAGCAGGTGCTAATCGCGCTCGCCGATAACGTGCTCTGGGACGCGAGCGGCCAAGTTGGGGCATAATAAGCCGCGAACAAACCGACTCGTGCGTTAGGACCGCCCCATGAAAGCACTTCCGTTTCCCTGCATCCGCCCGGCTCAGGACCGCGTGCTCGAGGCACTGCCTGCAATGGGCAGCATCCTGAGCGGCAACGATGCTCTGCGCGGAGCCATTGCCGATGGTCTGATGCTCAAGGATCCAGGCGCGGCGTATTACGTGTACGAATGCTCGGGTGAGCCGGGACGCGTGACGGGTGTCGTGGCGATTTGCCCGGTTAACGTGCTGACGGGCGGCGACGAGGCTGCCGCCGAGAGCATCGACGCACTCGCCACCGCGCGCGCGATCGCCGAGCTCAAGGTGCAGCCGCGCCCCGTGTCGCTCGCCTACGAGGCGTCGCCCGTCATGGATATCATTTTGAGCGCTGCCAAAGAGGGCGCATCGCTCTACGCCGTCACCGATCCCGCGGGCGTCACACATCGCGTGTGGGAGGTCAAGCGCGAGGACGCCGTTGCCGCCATCCGTGCCATGCTCGATCAGGCGCCCGACCCGGTGTTCGCCGGTGACTCCGCCTATGTCGCCGCACTGGCTGGGGCATCGCAGATTCTGGCCGACGAGGCCCGCGCTGCCGGCGCCTACTCTGGCAAAGAGCCGTTCAACTTTGCTGTAGCCGTGCTGTTCCCCGCCGCGCAGGTCAGCGGCAGCGCGCCGCAGGTTCCGACGGGTCTGCTCACTCACCAGGTCTCACGGTTCTAGCGAACTCAAACGCTAAGCTGGAAAACCCAGCATCCAAACAAACAAGGGGCGGAGATGCAGCAAACGCATGCACCTCCGCCCTTTTCGCATCAAACAATTACGCCGGTAAACCGGGCCGCAACGTCAGCGTTATCCACGCTGCGGACCTGCCGCCGCCACGAGCGGCTCTAGCCCCAGCTCGCGCGCGTAGTCTTCCTGCGTAAAGACTTCGACCAGTTCAAACGTATCGGCCGCATCGTCAAACGCAAAATGCAGCACTGAGCAGTTGCCCGGCACGCGTTCGCGCTCGTCGGCCGCCGCGCCCCGCACGTGGTCCAAAAACTCCTTGATAGCTGAGCCATGACTTACCGCGAGCACGCACGTATGGTCCGGACGCTGCATAAGATCGGTCAGCGTCGCCACCATGCGCGTGCGCACCTGGATCTGGCCCTCGCCGCCAAATTGACGATAGAAATCGCGCCACGGGCGCTCGGGCATGAGCATCACGCGCTCGGCCTCAAAGTCGCCAAAGAACCACTCACGCAGGCCGTCCAGGCGCTCGTACGCCAAGCCCGGCCACAAGTTGGCGATAGTCTGCTCGGTGCGATGAAGCGTGGAGGTGTAGGCATGATCGGGCTCAATGCCGCGCGCACGTAAAAACATGCCGGCGCGCGCCGCCTGGTCGCAACCCAACTGCGTAAGCGGCGAGTCACTCCACCCCTGAATGATACGCTTAAGGTTGAATATCGTCTGTCCATGACGGACCAGATACAGATCTTTATTCATAGGGGTCCTTTCGTTCATTACCAACCCAAGAGCGAAAACGCCCCGTCGCAATAGCCAAAATGAAGCACGGCACCGTTGTCGGGTAGCTCTCCCCCGCCAGTCACATACTCAAGAAACTCCTGGCAGGCTGAGCCGTGGGAAACCGCCAGCACGCAGTCGTGCTGCGGCCGGGCCATAATACGGGACAGCGCCGCGACCATGCGCGACTGAAGCTGCACTTCCGACTCGCCGCCAAAGGCCACCGGATAATCGCCCCAGGGCTGCGGCGGCATCTCGCGATTTGATGTGCCCTCCAGCGAGCCAAAATGCCACTCACGCAGGTCATCGACCAGCTCAATGGAACGGCCCTCGCCAACGATAAGCTCGGCCGTATGCCGCGCCCGGCCCAACGGCGAGGAATACACATGATCAAAGGCCACGCCACGCGCCGCAAACGCCGTACGCGCCGTCAGCGCCTGCTCGCGCCCGCGCGCCGTAAGCGGCGAATCGTGCCAGCCCTGCAAAATGCTCTGCACATTGAGCTCAGTCTGCCCATGCCGCACCAAATACAGATCTGCCACACGCTCTCCCCTCGTACCACCACAAAGGGGACAGGCACCTTTGTGGTGGTTTACCGCCGGATCACACCGCGGTGACACTCAACTACACCAGCACGTCGGCAAGCGAACGCTTGGGTACGTGGTGCACCCGCGCCTCGTCGCGCCAATAATTGATGGAGCCGTCGGGATTGGAATCGATCGCATCGATCACCTGTGTCTCGGCCGGAACGCCAAACGCCATGATCAGCTTGAGCTCATACTTGTCGTTATCGAGCCCCATGGCATCGATCGCGCGGGGCGTAAAGGCCTTGAACATGCAGGCTGACACCTCGGGCGTGGCGCTGCGGGCGGCGAGCATCATCGTCTGCGCGGCAATGCCCGTGTCGACCTCGGTAATGGGAGCGGCAGGCTTGCCCGGAACGGCGCGCTCGGCCAAAATCGCGATATAGCCGGTCGGGCGCTCGCCCTCGGCAGGACCCGGCCAGTCCTTAAGCGCGCCGGCCCATGCAAGCTCATCAAATACGCGCGCGCAGTCCTCTGCACCGCTCACCACGTGAAAGCGCAGACGCTGAGCATTGGCGCCGCAGGGAGCCAGGTGCGCCAGTTCCGCCAGCTCGAGCAAAAACTCGCGCGGCACGCGCATAGACTCGTCAAAGCGACGGCACGTACGGGCACGACGGACCAGCGCATCAAACGCTTCCAGACCGAGCTTTTCGCAACCTTGCTTTGCCATCGATTCGACACTCGACGGTGCCTCGGGAACTGCTTCGTTCATAGGGACCCCCAATACAAGCCAATTGTCCTTAGGAAAATCTAACCTAAAACGCAGGCAATAACGAACAGGGCTGCAATGTTCTACACCTGTTGAATAGAAAACCGCGACGTGGGGAACAACGGAAACAATTCGGGACCTTTGGGTTACGTTTCGCCCTCCCCGACCCATACGCCAGCGCCTTTAAGCGATACTGGTTGTAACGATCAAGGCTTACGCCGCACGGAAAGGAGACGTTATGGGTATCTTTAGGAACGATGACCAAAAATCGAGCCAGTTTGGATTTGACGAGAAAAGTATGGCGGGCAAAGCCGTCAAGGCCGTGCGCTGGATCTACGCCATCACGGGCGTCGTGGCGCTCATTGCTGGCATCGCGCTGCTTTTTGCACCCGCCAAGTCCCTCGTCTTTTTGACGACCGTCCTGGGTTTTTACTTTGTAATCACCGCTGCCATCAGGCTGTTCACTGCCATTTTTGAGCCGCTGCTGCCCACTGGCTGGCGCGTGACGAGCATCATCTCCAACCTACTCATTATCCTGGGCGGCGTCATAATCCTGCGCAACCAGGCCTTCTCGACCGCGACACTCACCACGATGGTGGTTATCGTGGCCGGCTTTGGCTGGATTGTCGAAGGTGTCATGTCCATTCTGGAGTCCGAGCTTTCGTCCAACCGCGCCCTTGCCATCCTGAGCGGTGCACTCTCCATCATCGCCGGCATGTTCGTGTTTATCTATCCGCTGTGGTCGGCCAAGATGCTTGTCATCTTTAGTGGCGCCGCGCTGCTGGTGTTTGGCGTAACGCTCATTGTTCGCGCCATTCAATTTGGCAAACTGGTGCACTAGATGCCGCGAACGCTCTTTATTGATGCCGACGCCTGCCCGGTCACGCGCGAGTCGATTGACTGCGCGCGGCGGGCGGGCGTCGCCGTTGTTATCGCCGGCAACAGCACGCAAAACCTGGAACGACACATTCGCCGCGACGACCCGCGCGATGCCGAGCACGCGCGACGCGGCTTTTGGGTCACGACGCTCGACGTGAGCGTGGGCGCCGACAGCGCCGACTTTGCCATTGTCGAACGCCTGCAGGCGGGCGACGTGGTCGTGACGCAGGACATTGGCTTGGCGAGCATGGTGCTCGGGCGCGATGCCGCCGCCATCGGTGTGCGCGGGCGCGTGTACGACAAGGCGACTATCGACATGCAGCTGTTTATTCGCCACGAGGAAAAGAAGGTACGCCGCGCCGGCGGACGCACTCGCGGTCCGGCAGCATTTACCAGCGAAGACCGCGCCCGCTTTAAACGCAACCTCACCGAGCTGCTGCGCTAACCAAGGTAGATTTTTGGGACATGTCCGGAAATCTACCTTTTTGTTTTGAGCGGTGTGAGCGCTCGGAATCCATGGCTCAACAAAAAACGGGCTTCAAAATGCCATGCGTCGCCGCATTGCGCAGGCGCTGAGCATGGCTATTTGAAGCCCATTTTTTAGGCCCACTTAGAGGCCAACGGCGGAGAGGATGAGGCCCCAGCCAGCGCCGATGACGTACATCATGATCAGGAACACGGCATTTTCGCGGGCGCTGCGGTTGGTGCGGAACAGCACCAGATAACCCACGCCGGCGGAAATGAGCGTGCCGGCGAGCATCGGCGCCAGTTGCAGCGCGCCTTCCAGATACAGCTGTGTAATGACCACGCTCGCCGAGCAATTGGGAATCAGCCCGACAAGCGCCGAACCCAGGACAGCGAGTGTCTCGTTGCCGCGCAGGAACTGCTCGATCGCGGACTCGCCGAACGTCTCGAGCACGGCGACCAGAATCAGCGTCACCAGAAAAATGAATACCGAGACCTGCACGGTGTGCGAGATCGCACTGCGGATGATCGACAGGACAGGCGTCCCTTCGTGGGAGTGAGAGTGACCGTGACCATCATGGTGTTCATGTTCGCCCTCATGACCGTGATCGTGGCCATGTCCGTGTTCGTGCTCGTCCTCGTCTTCATCACAACCGCAATGGTCGCGCTCGCACAGCTCGTGGATGTGGTCGGCGCTCACGCCTGCCTCGGCCACCTCGTCGATGATGTCACCGCCGCTGTGGTCGTCGTGCGCGCAGTTCACGTGGGCCGGGTTGGCCGCGGTTCCCAGCACGGTACGGCGAATCGCCGCGTGCGCGCGGGCGTTACGGCGCAGGCCGCGAATGGCAGCGTCCACGATAAAACCCGTGACCAGTGCGATCAGCGCTTTCGAAGCCAAAAGCATCGCCATAGTCTGCACGGGAACCTGCTCGGCAAGCAACAGCGGCAGCATCTCATCGGAGGTCGAAAGGAACACCGCCACCAACGTGCCCAAGGTCACGACACGGCCGGCGTACAGCGTTGCTGCCATGGCCGAAAATCCGCACTGCGGCACCATGCCCAGCAGCGAGCCAACCACGGGACCCGCAGCGCCGGCGCGCTTGATAGCGCCGTTGACGCGGTCGCCCGCAACGTGCTCAAGTGTCTCGAGAGCAAGATACGTCACCAACAAAAACGGCACCAGCGACAGCGTGTCCTTGCCGGCGTCGAGCAGAATATCAATCAGTAAATCCATGACGGATGGAACCTTTCGTGTCTTTCGGCAGCATTGTAAAAGTCCTAGCGGTCAACTAGGGTATTGTAGTTGTCCCGGGCGCGGTGCCAATAGTTGCCTATGGTAAACTATCATCTCGCCATAACTCAGTAACCTCGAGCCGCACAACGCGGCCCGTCCAAGGAGTAGCATATGAACGTATCGCAAGCACTCGAATACGAGCGCCAGCCGTTTATCCCCATGTTTATCTACGGCGACCACGGCGCCATGGAGTCCGAGCGCCAGAAGGGCGAGGAGGCCCTCAAGGTGCTCGAGACCGAGTACTTTACCGCCGAGGGCGACCCCGGCTTCGACTTTGCCACCGTGCGCGACCTGGCCGACCGCAACCGCGACCTGTGCGACCAGATTGGCGAGGCGCGTCTGCGCAACGTGACGCCCGCGACGCTCTCGCGCGGCCTGTCCGATGCCGACACCTGCGCCGCCATCGGCAAGATGCAAAAGCGCACCGCCGCGTCCGTTATGCGCGAAATCCGCGGCGACCGCGACGCGCTCGGCGTGGCCTACGCCCGCAAGCCCATCCAGGGCACCGTGCTCGGTATCGACATCGAGACCACCGGCCGTGCACCCGAGCGCGGCTATATCATCAACGTGGGCTGGGAGATCATGGAGCTCACCAGCGACGCCGTCCCGCATGACGCCGAGGCACACTACTGCGGCCTGCCCGACATCTACCGCGGCGAAGATGTGCCGCTGTCGAATATCCACCACATTACCTGGGACGACATCGACGGCAAAACGCCCTTCCGCGAGAACAAGGAGCTGCAAAAGCAGCTGCTCAAGCTTATGAAGAAGTACCCGTACATGGCGCATAACGCCGCCTTTGAGGACAGCTGGTTCAAGATTCACCTGGACGGTTACGCCGAGGCACGCCGCGCGGGTAAGATCATCGTCATCGACTCGCGCCAGATCTGCCGCAGCCTGGACGCCGACGTGCGCTCGCTCCCCCGCGAGTCCGCCCCCGCCGCGCTCGAGAACTGGGCACGCCGTCGCGGCACCCTCGCGCCCGACGCCAACGAGCAGCATCTGGGTCTGGACGACACCGACCTCATGCTCCGCACGGTACAGGCCGAGTTCAACCTCAAGAACCTGTTTGCGAAATAACCGATCCATCTGCGGGAGCGCCTGCCAGGCACAGTGCAATCCGTCTGGACGCACCGGCACGCAGTAAACTAGGGCGCAGTCTTATGGCTGCACCCTAGTTTTAATCAAAACGAGCAAATACGCATGCTTCACATAGTCGGCAGGGTGGCGCGCGCAGACGTGGTGTAAGAGCGTCCCGAGGTCCGTCGCTGCAAGTC
>CATXLW010000035.1:0-18985 GCA_958371715.1 uncultured Collinsella sp. | reverse complement strand
CCAGTTGCGGGCGCACGGAGCGCTGGGAGCGCGTCAATGCCGTGCGGTCGGTGCGCATTTTGGTCGATACGTCTTCGGTTGAGGTCTTTGTGAATGAAGGTGAGCTCGTCATGAGCACGCGCTGGTACCCGAGGAGCCGCTCGTGTGCCATCAGGGTGCCAGGCGCGCGCATCACGTGCTGGGAATTGAGCGCCAACGGGGAAAAGGGGGAGCTATGAGTCGTTTGCTGGGTGCCCTTGAGATGGGCGGGACGAAGATGGTGTGCGCGACTGGTCGCGCAGACGGGGAGATCGTGGAGCGCGTCCGAATCGACACCG
Source organism: uncultured Collinsella sp. (assembly GCA_958371715.1). Classification (GTDB taxonomy): domain Bacteria; phylum Actinomycetota; class Coriobacteriia; order Coriobacteriales; family Coriobacteriaceae; genus Collinsella. Next base: position 18,668 of record CATXLW010000035.1, on the reverse strand, counting down.
CGGATCCTACCTCGACGCTGGAGGCGTGCGGGGCTTGGTTCGCTGAGCGCGGCGTGGAGGCCCTGGGTGTGGGTGCCTTTGGGCCCACCGATGTCGACCCGGCGTTGCCTCATTTTGGATGCATGCTCACGACTCCCAAGCCCGGCTGGTCGAACGTCGATGTCCTCGGCGCCCTGCGCTCCGTCATCGATGTCCCGGTTGGCTACGACACCGACGTCAACGCGGCATGCTTGGGCGAGGCCGTGTATGGGTGCGCCCGTGGCCTGCGCGACGTTCTTTACCTCACGATTGGCACGGGTGTGGGGGCCGGCGTGCTGGTGGAGGGCAATCTGCTTCATGGCGCGATGCATCCCGAGGCGGGCCACATCCCGCTTACGCGCGACCCAGCCGACCCGATGCCCTCCGGCGTGTCCGCCTGCCCGTTCCACACGAACTGCCTTGAGGGCCTCGCGTGCGGCCCGTCCCTGTGGAAGCGCTGGGGCGATCCCGTCGCGGCTGGCATGGCGGACGACCCGGGCAAGGTCGCGCTCATCGGCGGGTATCTCGGTCAGGCGCTCGCGACGTTCGTGTTGTGCTACATGCCCCGCAAGATCGTCATCGGCGGGGGCGTGGGCGATCACCTGCCGTTGCTGCCGCCAGCCCGCATCAAGCTTGCGGAGCTGCTCAACGGCTATCTCGCCATTCCCGAGATGGATGATCTCGATGCCTACGTCGTCGGTAATTCGCTCGATGGCGACCAGGGGATCTTGGGCTGTCTGGAGCTCGCGCGGCGCGCGCTTGGGGAGAACTAGGCTCGCGCGGGCGCGCAGGAGGCGGCGGGTTCGTCGCCGCTGCGCTGGCCTGAGATATGTGGTGACCCTCAGGATTATCTCGACGATGAAAGGGCAGTCGCAACGATGCTGTCCCAGCTTGAGCTTGAGGCTCGCTACGCGGGGGGCTCGGCTGCGACCGCCCATTTTGTGTACGCTGATCATGCCAATGAAGTCATCGAACGCCGTGGCCTGGCACAAGAAGGGGACATCGTTGCTAAAAAGCCCCGTCCCAAATGAGCTACTTTTCGGTGATGGTGGCAATGAGGGTGTCGGCCCGGGTTGCTATGACGTTGTTGATCTCCGTCTGCAGCGTTTCATAGGCCTCGATGGCGCGCTCGCCGGCGGGGGTGAGGGTGGATCCGCGGGCGCCGTCGCGTTCGATGAGCTTGCAGCCCAGCTGGCCCTCGGCCTCGTTCACGATACGCCATGCCTTGGAATAGGCCATGCCCATGCTCTTGGCGGCTCGGTTGAGCGAGTGCTCGCGCGCGATGCCCTGCAGCAGCAAGACGCAGCCGTGGCCGAACACGCCCGGCAGGTCTTTGTCGCGCGCTTGAATAACCAATTTTGCCGTCGTCTTGTACTCCATGCGCTTCACGTCTCCCCGCTAAAGTGTTTGCTGGGCAAACGCAAAGCCTGCGTCAAACCCTCGTGTGCTCTTCTTAATTCATGAATTGTAGCAGCCAAAGTGCGTTAAGATACTTGCCCAGTATTGGGCGCCCAAGGTTGGGCTGGGTCCTACGAGGCCTGCAGCCGACCGGTCGCATGGAAAAAGGAGAAACATGGCTACGTTCTTTCCCGGTGAGTCCCACACGTTTTCGGAGTATCTGCTGGTCCCTGGTTACTCGTCCTCGCAGTGCATCCCCAACAACGTCTCTCTTAAGACGCCGCTAACCCGCTTTAAGCGCGGTGAGAAGCCGGCAATCACCCTGAACATCCCCATGGTTTCCGCCATCATGCAGTCCGTCTCGGGCGTCGACATGGGTGTCGCGCTCGCTACCGAGGGCGGCCTGTCCTTCATTTACGGTTCTCAGACCCCCGAGTCCGAGGCCGCTATGGTCAAGGCCGTTAAGGATCACAAGGCTGGCTTCGTTCAGTCCGATTCCACACTGACCCCCGACATGACCATGGAGCAGGTCATCGAGCTCAAGGAGAAGACCGGCCACTCCACCATGCCGGTTACCGACGACGGCACCCCCAAGGGCAAGCTCCTGGGTATTGTTACCAGCCGTGACTATCGTCCCAGCCGCGATGACCACCAGAAGAAGGTCTCCGAGTTCATGACCCCGCGTGAGCAGCTTATCGTGGGCGACAAGAACATCAGCCTCAAGGTTGCCAACGACGTCATCTGGGACAACAAGCTCAACGCCCTGCCTATCGTCGACGACAACGATCACCTTATGGGCATCGTCTTCCGCAAGGACTACGACAGCCACAAGACCAACCCCAACGAGCTGCTCGATAATGACAAGCGCTATATGGTCGGCGCCGGTATCAATACCCGCGACTATGCCGAGCGCGTGCCGCTGCTCATCGAGGCCGGTGCCGATGTCCTGTGCATCGACTCCTCCGAGGGCTTCAGCGAGTGGCAGAAGCGCACCATCGAGTGGATCCGCGCCAACTACGGCGAGGACGTCAAGGTCGGTGCCGGTAACGTCGTCGACGCCGAGGGCTTCCGCTTCTTGGCCGACTGCGGTGCCGACTTCATCAAGGTCGGTATCGGCGGCGGTTCCATCTGCATTACCCGCGAGACCAAGGGCATTGGCCGTGGCCAGGCCACCGCGCTGATCGACGTCTGCCGCGCTCGCGACGAGTACTACGAGGAGACCGGCGTCTACGTGCCCGTGTGCTCCGACGGCGGTATCGTCTACGACTACCACATGACGCTCGCCCTTGCCATGGGTGCCGACTTTATGATGCTGGGCCGTTACTTCGCCCGCTTTGACGAGAGCCCGACCGAGCGCGTCAACGTCAACGGCCAGTACATGAAGGAGTACTGGGGCGAGGGTTCTGCGCGTGCCCGCAACTGGCAGCGCTACGACCTGGGCGGCGCGGCGAAGCTCAGCTTCGTCGAGGGCGTCGACTCCTACGTTCCCTATGCCGGTTCCCTCAAGGACGGCGTGGGCGGCACGCTCTACAAGGTTAAGTCCACGATGTGCAACTGCGGCGCCCTCTCGATCCCCGAGCTCCAGGAAAAGGCGCGCCTGACCCTGGTCAGCTCCACCTCCATCGTCGAAGGCGGCGCCCACGACGTTGTCGTGAAAGACTCTCAGCAGTCTGTGTCTTATCGATAGGATAAGAGCTGCACATAAAGGTTGAGTATCAACCACGTTATTTAGATAAAGCGAGATGCCTGCAAGTCGCAGGCATCTCGCTTGTTGTATTTGCTATCATCAGTCAAGTTAACCTTAGGGTCGGGCGGCTTAGCTTTGTTCGCTACAAGTTCCGCACGCAAAGAAGAGCACTTAATGTGCTCTTCGTCTTGCGCAGGACTGTCCGCAGTAGCGAATAAAGCTAAGCCGACCGACCCCATTAAAGATTAAAGGAGCTGATATGTGCGATTGCACAGATCATAAGGATGAGATCCCTGCCTACGACGCGCAGGCCATTGAGTCCAAGTGGATGAAGGCCTGGGAGGACTCCAACCTCTTTGCCGTCGACACCGACGCCAGCAAGCCCAAGAAGTACGTGCTCGAGATGTTCCCGTATCCGTCGGGCGACCTGCACATGGGCCACGCGCGCAACTATACCATCGGCGATGCCATGGCCCGTCAGGCCCGCATGCGCGGCTACGATGTGCTGCACCCCATCGGCTTTGACGCCTTTGGCCTGCCTGCCGAGAACGCCGCCATCAAGCACAACACGCAGGCTGCCGCCTGGACGTATAAGAACATGGACCAGGCGCTCGCCACGATGAAGCGCATGGGCTTCTCCTACGATCTGGATCGCATGGTCAAGACCTGCAGCCCCGACTACTACCGCTGGGGCCAGTGGATCTTTGAGAAGATGTGGGAAAGGGGCCTGGTCTATCGCAAGAAGAACCCGGTCAACTGGTGCCCCACTTGTAAGACCGTTCTGGCCAACGAGCAGGTCACCGAGGGTAAGTGCTGGCGCTGCGGCACCGAGCCTGAGAAGCGCGACCTTGAGCAATGGTACTACAAGATTACCGAGTACTCCCAGGAGCTGCTCGACGACCTGGAGAAGCTCCCCGGCTGGCCCGAGCGCGTCAAGCAGATGCAGGCCAACTGGATCGGTCGCTCCGAGGGCGCCGAGGTCGACTTTACCCTGTGCGACCAGGATGGCGAGCCCATCGAGGGCGACGAGGGCAAGATCACCGTCTTCACCACGCGTGCCGATACGCTCTTTGGCGTTTCCTTCTTTGTCCTGGCTCCCGAGTACGCCGGCCTGCACGAGCTTGTCGAGGGCACGGAGTACGAGGAGGCCGTCACCAAGATCGTCGAGGACTCCAAGCATATCTCTGCCGTCGAGCGTGCCCAGGGCACCCTCGAGAAGCACGGTGCCTTCACGGGCCGCTATGTGGTAAACCCCGTCAACGGCGAGAAGGTCCCCGTGTGGGTTGCCGATTATGTCGTTGCCGACTACGGTACCGGTGCCGTCATGGCCGTTCCCTGTGGCGACCAGCGCGACTTTGAGTTTGCCCGTAAGTACGACCTGCCGATCGTGCCGATCATCCTGGACGATGACGATCGCGCTGCCGTCGAGGCCAGCGGCGAGACCATCGATACCTTCCATGCCGAGACCGTCGACTGGGATTGCGCCCACGCTGCCGAGGGCACGCTGGTGCAGTCGGGCAAGTACACCGGCATGCGCGGCGGTAAGCACTCCGAGGGCGAGGCTGCGATCGTGGCCGACCTCGAGGCCATGGGCTGCGGCCGTCGCAAGGTCGAGTTCCGCTTGCGCGACTGGCTCATCAGCCGCCAGCGCTATTGGGGCAACCCCATCCCGGCCATCCACTGCGAGCACTGCGGCATCGTGCCCGTGCCCGAGGATCAGCTGCCTGTGACGCTGCCCGAGAACCTGGACCTGGGCGCCGGCGAAACTCTCGCCGAGTGCAAGGAGTTCTACGAGACCACCTGCCCGGTCTGCGGTCGCCCGGCCAAGCGCGAGACCGATACCATGGACACCTTTACCTGCTCCAGCTGGTACTACCTGCGCTATACCGACCCGCACAACACCGAGCTGCCCTTCTCCAAGGAAGCCGCCGACCGTTGGATGCCCGTCGATAACTACATCGGCGGCATCGAGCACGCCATTCTGCACCTGCTCTACAGCCGTTTCTTTACCAAGGCACTGCGCGACCTGGGTCTGCTGAGTGTGGACGAGCCCTTCACCAACCTGCTGTGCCAGGGCATGGTCAAGGACGAGAACGGCGACACCATGTCCAAGTCCAAGGGCAACGTCGTGCCCCCGAGCTCGGTCATCGAGCCCTACGGTGCCGACACCATGCGTTTGGCGATCCTGTTTATCGCCCCGCCCGAGAAGGACTTCGACTGGGATCCCAAGGCCGTTGAGGGCGCCAACCGCTTCATCAAGCGCGCATGGCGTATCGTTTGGCAGCTCGTCCAGTCCGGCGACGCCAACGTGGCCTTCGACAAGTCCGCGCTCGACGAGGTTGCGATGAAGCTCTATCGCGAGCGTCACCGCACCATCGCCAAGTGCACCGAGGACTTCGATCGCGGCCAGTTCAACACCGCGATCTCGGCCGTCATGGAGCTCGTCAACGCGGCGAGCGCCTACCTCAACGCCACCGAGGGCGCTTCCCGTGACAAGGCGCTGTGCTACGGCGTGGCCAAGGATATCGTGAGCGTCCTTGCCCCCATCTGCCCGTTCTGGGCCGACGAGCTGTGGCACGAGGCCCTCGGTTGCGAGGGCAACGCCTACACCGCCGCCTGGCCCGAGTTCGACCTGGCCGAGTCCGTTGAGGACACGGTGCAGATCGTGGTCCAGGTGCTCGGCAAGGTCCGCGGCCGCGTCGACGTTGCCCGCGATGCCTCCAATGAGGATATGCAGGCTGCCGCCGAGGCCGCCGTCGCCAAGTGGCTCGAGGGCAAGACGGTCGTCAAGGCCATCTGCGTGCCCGGCAAGCTGGTCAACCTGGTGGTCAAGTAAGCGCTGCGCGCTTAACTGACGCATAAAAGACGAGGGGCGATCCGGTTGGGTCGTCCCTCGTTTTGTGTTGTCTGCCCTGCTTAGTCAGTGCGTCGCACCGTCTTCTACGGGATGTGTACCAGGTCCCTAAAGTAAACGTTGCCCGTTGCCTCTTCGAAAATCCAGATGTTGAGGTAGATGTCGTTGAGGTCGTTGTTCACATCAAAGTCCGGGTCGTCGAAGGTGCCTACAAAGGTGAGCATGGCGCGCGTTTCCTCGCCCGCTGCGACCTGCTGGCGCATGCGCACATCGCGGACCACGCCGTTGACGTAGGCATAGGAGTCCACATCGCCAAACATCATGTCGACACCGGTATTGTTGGTTACCGTAAAGACCAACGCGGCGTCGCCGTAGCCATCCGTGTCCTTGCCCACGCAGATAACATGGACGTTCTCGTCTGCCTCAAGGTCGATGGGGAACTGTTCTTGGGGGTCGGGACTCAGGCCCTGGGGATCGACGATGTCTTCGTTTATTTTGTCGAAGCTTTCCGATGGCGTCTTTTTCTCGATGGCTTTGGTGCTGCCAGGGTTCGGTTCGCATGTTCCGGTTTTGCCATTCGTGTTGCCGCAGCCTAAGAGGGCCAACGAGCACGTTGCGATGGCGAGCGCAGTTATGCAGGGGGTGCCTAGACGTTTCATGTGTGCCTCCTTGCCGTAGAGGATTTGGAATGGTTCGTCGTTGCGCGACTTGCTGGCTGGCTTGTTGCAGAATGCCCCTTAGCGTAAGTCTGATCGATAGGGGCTCGGGGAGGAATGCCCTTGGGGTCCGAACGGGTCTGTGGAATGGGACGCATGGCCCGTTTTGGGGCTGTTGAGGGTGCGCCGCATGGGGTTCCTCGACCAATTGTCCTATTCTTGTGGAGAAGCTGTGCGCACGCTGACCTGCAGATTCGTACTGTGCTTGCACGTTTTCGCAGGTATTGGTATAGTTTGCTTGCAAATGAAGTTGTAATTGAAAGAAGTGGGGTTTCGGCCCCGCTTCTTTTTTGTATGGATGGAGGTGCCGCAATGGTCAAAACTAAGACCGAGCAGGCGATCATCGACGCGCTCGAGGCCGTTGCTCCCCAGCACGATGTCGACATCGTTGACGTCGAGCTCGTGGGTGCCACCAAGGCCCCCTGCGTGCGTGTGCGTATCGAGGGTGCCGAGGGCCAGAGCCTGTCGCTCAATGACGTCACGGCCAACACCAAGTGGGTCGGCGATGTGATTGAGGAGCTCGATCCCATCTCTTCGAGCTATACGCTCGAGGTGTCGAGCCCGGGTATGGCGCGCCCGCTGCGCCGCCCGTGCGACTTTGCCCGCTTTGTGGGCGAGAACTGTGAGCTCACCTCCACCGCCACCGAGGGCCGTCGCAAGTACGCCGGCAAGATTGCCGCTGCGACCGAGACCGACGTGACCCTCGAGCTCGAGAACGGCGAGTCCGTCACCCTCGATTTCTCTGATGTTAAAAAGTGCAAGTTGAAGCCCACCTACGACTTCAAGCCCGCGAAGGAAGGAAAGTAAGATGGCAGCATCCGACATGATGTCCGCCCTGATGGAGCTTTGCCAGGAGAAGCACATCGACCAGCTCTACCTGATCGACCGCCTGGAGCAGTCGCTCGCCAAGAGCTATGCCGAGATCCTGCATCTTGAGTGGGGCGCCAAGGTGACCATCGACCGCACCACCGGCAAGATCTACGTCTACCGCCTGGAGCCGATCGACGATTCCATGGACGAGGAGGGCAACTTCACCGAGTTCGAGGAGATCGACGTCACCCCCAAGAACACGAGCCGCATCGCTGCCCAGCACGCCAAGGCCGAGATCAACGCCATCGTGCGCAACTCCGCCCGCGAGCAGATCTACGAGGAGTTCTCCGGCCGCATCGGTGACCTCATCAGCGGTACCGTGCTGCAGTCCACGCCCGACTTCACGATTGTCAAGATTCGCGAGGGCGTCGAGGCCGAGCTTCCGCACTTCGATCAGCGTCGCTACGAGAACGAGCGCAACGAGCGCCCGATGGGCGAGCGTTACCTGCACAACCAGCACATCAAGGCCGTGATCATCGACGTTCGCGACCCTAACTCCAACCTGCAGCCGGTTCGTGGCGAGCACAGCCGTCCGCCGATTGTCATCTCCCGTACCCACCCCGAGCTCATGCGTCGTCTGTTTGAGCAGGAGGTGCCCGAGATCTATGAGGGCACCGTCCAGATCAAGTCGATCGCCCGCGAGCCCGGCCAGCGTTCCAAGGTCGCCGTCCACTCGCTCGACGACCGTCTGGATCCCGTGGGTGCCTGCGTCGGCCCCAAGGGCAGCCGTGTTCGCGCTGTCGTGGGCGAGCTCCGTGGCGAGCGCGTCGACGTCATCCTGTGGGATGCCGATCCTGCCGTCTACGTCGCCAACGCCCTGTCGCCCGCTAAGGTCACCCGCGTCCTCATCGACGAGGAGAAGGCCTACGCCGGCGTCATCGTGCCCGACGACCAGCTGTCCCTCGCCATCGGCAAGGAGGGCCAGAACGCCCGCCTCGCCGCGCGCCTGACCGGCTGGCACATCGACATCAAGTCCGAGACGCTTGCCGCCGACATCCTCAAGAACGTTCCCGTTCACGAGGAGCCCGCCGCCGACCTGATCGGTGACGAGGAGGACGAGGACGTCCGTCGCTGCGAGTACGTGTCCGAGGACGGCATCCAGTGCCGCAACCAGGCCCGTCCCGGCTCCCGTTTCTGCGGTGTCCACGACACCGACGCCTTCGATGATGCGGAGGACCTGATCTAGCGCGCGGTCGCGCCGGGCAGGTCCCGGCGCATCTCCCACGCTCGTTCAGTCTCTAGGCACCCAAGGTGCCAGAAAGGGTAGGTGAAGTCATATGGCAAAAGTCCGTGTGTCCACCCTGGCCAAAGAGTTCGGCATGACCTCCAAGGAACTGATGGGTCATCTCGCCGATATGAAGATTCCCGCTAAGTCCGCATCCTCCACCTTGGAGGACGCCTATGTCGCCATGGTCCGCAAGCAGCTCGCCTCGGTGATCGAGGCCCGCGCTCAGGAAGTCGAGGCCGCCAAGCAGGCCGAGGAGCAGGCAGCTGCCGCCGAGGAGGCTGCACGCGCCGCCGAGGCCGAGCGCGAGCGCATCGCCGCCGAGAAGGCACGCGAGGAGGAGCGCCGTCAGTTTGCCGCAGCCCAGGCTGCCGAGGAGGCTGCCCGCGCCGAGGCCGAGGCCAAGAAGAAGGCCGAGCAGGAGCGCCTTGCTCGCGAGAAGGAGGAGGCTGCCCGCGAGGCCCAGCGCCGCGCCGTTCCCGCTTCCGACTCCGGTTCGCGCTTCCGTTCGCTGCTCGACCAGATTGCCGCACAGGAGACCGTGCTCAAGGAGAAGAAGGACGCCGAGGACAAGGCCAAGGCCGAGCGCGCCGCCGAGCGCGGTAACCGTCGTGGCGGCAACAACGAACGCCGCGGTGGCCGTCGTAACGATCGCAACGCCTCCGACAACAACTCCGAGCGCAACGCCTCCGAGAGCCGTCCGCACAGCCATCGCACCAACGCCAGCAACAACGTCGCTGCCGGTATGGACTTCCCCAACCCCGACAAGCAGGGCAAGGGCAAGAAGCGCAAGGGCGGTCACAACAACGAAGAGGACCACTACAGCCGCATGGCTCGCGAGGCCGAGGAGTACAGCCGCGAGAAGGTGCTCGAGGAGGCTCGTGCCGCCGTCGAGGAGGCCTCTCGCGAGTCCACTGGTCGTCGCAAAAAGCGCAAGGAGAAGCGCGAGCGCGAGGCCGCAAAGGCTCAGGAAGAGCGCAAGATTGAGGAGGCGCTGGCCCAGGGCGTGAACCCCGAGGACCTCGACGCCATCAAGGTCTCCCAGGGCGTTACCGTCCAGGAGCTCGCCGAGGCGCTCGACGTTCCGGCCAACGACATCATCAAGCGCCTGTTCCTGCTGGGTACGCCGCTTACCATGACGCAGTCCATGTCCGACGACCTTGTCGAGCTCGTTGCCGACGACTTGGGCCGTCAGATCAAGATCATCACCCCCGAGGAGGAGAACACCTTCTCGTTCTACGACGATCCCGCCGACCTTAAGCCGCGCGCCCCGGTCGTCACCGTCATGGGCCACGTCGACCACGGCAAGACGAGCCTGCTCGACGCCATCCGTCACACCGGCGTCGCTGCCGGCGAGGCGGGCGGCATTACCCAGGCCATCGGCGCTTCGCAGGTCATGATCAACGACCGCAAGATCACCTTCATCGATACCCCCGGTCACGCCACCTTTACGGCCATGCGCGCCCGCGGCGCCAAGGTGACCGACATCGTCATTCTGATCGTGGCTGCCGACGACGGCGTCATGCCCCAGACCATCGAGTCGATCAACCACGCCAAGGCCGCCGGTGTTCCCATTGTCGTCGCCGTCAACAAGATCGATAAGCCGGGTGCCAACCCCGACCGCGTGCGCCAGGAGCTCACCGAGTACGGCATCATCCCCGAGGAGTGGGGCGGACAGAACATGTTCGTCAATATCTCGGCCAAGCAGAAGATCGGTATCGACGACCTGCTCGAGACCGTCCTACTCCAGGCCGACGTGCTCGAGCTCAAGGCCAACCCCGATACGTTCGCTTCGGGCAACGTCCTCGAGGCTAAGCTCGACAAGGGCCGCGGCTCGGTTGCCACGGTGCTCGTGACCCGCGGTACTCTGCACGTGGGCGATACGCTGGTCGCCGGCCTTACCTATGGCCGCGTCCGCGCCATGCTCGACCCCAAGGGCAACGCCGTCACCGAGGCCGGTCCCTCCGACGCCGTCGAGATCCTGGGCCTGCAGTCCGTCCCCAACGCCGGCGATGAGTTCCGCGTGTTCGAGGACGAGCGCGAGGCTCGCGCCCTGGCCGACGAGCGTTCGCTCAAGGCCCGCATCGAGGAGCAGAGCCGCGTGAAGCATGTGACGCTCGAGAACCTCTTTGAGACCATCGCCGACGCCGAGGTCAAGGAACTCAACCTGATCATCAAGGCCGACGTCCAGGGTTCTATCGAGGCCCTTCAGGACTCCCTCGACAAGATGGACCAGTCCGAGGTGCGCATCAACACGATCCACTCCGCCGTTGGCGCCATCAACGAGACCGACGTCGTTCTGGCCGACGCCTCCAACGCCATCATCATCGGCTTTGGCGTCCGTCCCGACGGCAAGGCCCGCTCCGCCGCCGAGCGCGAGGGCGTCGAGATCCGTTGCTACGACGTCATCTACAAGTGCCTCGAGGACCTCGACGCAGCCCGTATCGGCATGCTCAAGCCCACCGAGGTCGAGGTTTCCACGGGCACCGCGACCGTTCTGGACACCTTCAAGGTGCCCAAGGTCGGTATCGCCGCCGGTGTCCGCGTCGAAGAGGGCGAGATCGCCGCGACCGATTCCGTGCGCCTGGTGCGCGACGGTATCGTGGTCTTCAACGGTAAAATCGCCTCGATGCGCCACTACAAGGACGAGGCCAAGAGCCTTAAGAGCGGCTCCGAGGGCGGTATTGGCCTGGAGAACTTCCAGGACATCAAGCCTGGCGACACCATTGAGGGCTACCGCATCGATCAGGTTGCCCGTACCGAGTAGGGGGTAGCGCTATGAAGCAAACGCAGGCAACCCGCCGTTTGGGCGAGCAGCTTCGCGAGAAGCTCGGTTATATCCTGCTCTTTGAGGTTTCCGATCCGCGTCTCGACCTGGTCACCCTGACCGCGGTCGAGGTCGCGGTGGACCGTTCGTTCGCGCGCGTGTACGTGTCGTGCGACGCGAGCCGCTACGACGAGGTCATGGAGGCGCTCGCCAGCGCCAAGGGCCGCATCCGTAGCCTGTTGGCCCGCTCGCTCGATTGGCGCGTCACGCCCGAGCTCGATTTTCGCATCGATCGCTCGACCGATGAGGCCGAGCGCATCACGCGTGCGCTGGAAAACGTTCCCGCCACGCTTGCGATCGAAAAGGACGAGGACGGCTATCCAATTGCGGATGCCGCCCAGGAGGCAGCTTTAGATGAGTAATTCCGCCGACCTCGCATCGTGCGAGTCTGCAGATATTCAGCGACGCATCCTCGAGCTCATCGAGGATGCGTCCTCCATTGCGATTTCGGGACATACGTCTCCCGATGGCGACGCCCTGGGCTCCGTGCTGGGTCTGGGCCTCTCGCTTAGGAAGTTTTTTCCCAACAAGGACATTGCCCTGCTGCTGGCAGACGATGACCCGGTTCCGCGCATCTACCGCTTTATGGAGGGTGCCGACCGTCTGGTGCCGGCATCTGCGTATACTGGCAATCCGGACCTGTTCATTTCGGTGGACGTGCCGGTCGTCGAGCGTCTGAACAACTCCGCCGAGGTGCTCCGCCGCTCGTCGCATGTGGTGTGCTTCGATCACCATCCGGCGCGCGAGGAATTTGCCGAGCTGAGCCTGAGGTGCGTCGACGCCGCGGCCTGCGCCATGATCATCGACCGCTTTTTGGACAATTGCGGCATTGTGGCTCGCGATGGTGTCGCGACCTGCCTGCTGTGCGGCCTGGTGACCGATACCGGTCGTTTTCAGTATCAAAACGCCGATGCCGCCGCGTTCCATGCAGCCTCGCGTCTGGTTGCCCACGGTGCCGATCCGGCGCGTGTGGCACTCGAGGTCTACCAGAGCATGCGCGTTGAGTTTTTGCACCTCAAGTCCATCGTTATGGGCCGCATCAAGACGGTGGCCCACGGGCGCGTCGCGTATGGTTACGCGTACCAGAGTGACCTTGAGGCTTGCGGTGTCACCTCGGATGAGTGCGACGGCCTGGTCGATGTGGTTCGCTCGGTGATGGGCGTCGAAGTCTGCCTGTTCCTGAAGGGCATTGAGGGCGATAGCAAGGTGCGCGGCAACCTGCGCTCCAAGGGCGACCTCAACGTGTCCGAGATCGCTGCTGCTTTTGGCGGAGGCGGACATCCCGCTGCCGCCGGTTTCTCCAACAACGGAACGATTCTCGAGACGCTCACCGTGGCACTTCCCATGCTGGCCGAGCTGGTAGGGGAGGATCCCGCTTCAGTGACCGTCGAGCTTTAACTTTTTGGATGGTACATGGCTCGTCGTACGCCTTCTCAACTGAATATGCTGCTCGCCGTCGATAAGCCGGTGGGCTGCACGTCCCACGATGTGGTCTCGCAATGTCGGCGCGCCCTCCATGAGCGTCGCGTCGGCCATGCCGGCACGCTCGACCCCATGGCATCGGGTGTCATGGTGGTGGGTGTGGGCCAGGCCACCCGTCTGCTGGGCATGCTAACCCTCGATACCAAAAGCTATGTCGCCGACATTTCGTTTGGCGCCGAGACCAATACCGATGATGCGGAGGGCGAGGCGGTCCGCACGGTGGCTGTTGCCAACGAGCTCCGCGATCCTGCCTATGCCCGTGAGCGCTTGGCCGCTATGCTGGGTCCGCAGATGCAGGTGCCGCCGGCGTTTTCGGCTATCTCGGTCAATGGCGTTCGCGCCTACAAGTCTGCTCGCGAGGGCAATGCGGTGGACCTACCTCCGCGCCCCGTCGAGGTCTATGCCGCCGACCTGATCGCCGTGGGAGGCGAAGGTGATACGTGTGTGTGGACCGTGGCGTTCTCAGTGAGCAAGGGTACCTATATCCGTGCGCTCGCTCGCGATTTGGGCCGCGCCTGCGAGAGCGCCGCGCACATTTCCGCGCTGCGCCGCACGGCCTCCGGTGTTGTTTCCATTGGCGCTTGTCATGCGGTCGAGGAGCTTTCTCCCGAGTCCGCGGCTGGCTTTGCCCTGGATCCCATTGCGGCCTTGGGCGCCACGCGTGTTGACTTGCCGGGCAATCTTGCCGACGACCTGCTCTGCGGCCGACGCATTCCCGTTGAGCGTGCGCTTGCCGATTTCGATTCCGCGAAGGCGCCTTTTGCGTTGGTGCTCGATGGGGGACTCAAGGCGCTTGCCCGCATTGAGAGTGGCCGCTTTGTCATGGAGCACGTGTTTCCGCAGGCAATCGGCGGTGTTCGATGATGTTGTCCGCTCGTGAGCTCGCGCGTATCTTTTTCGAGGGCGAGTCGGACGAGGCCCGCATCGTCACTGCCGATGCGTTTGATGAGTGCGAGCACTTGGGTGCTGCATCGATTGCCATCGGCGTGTTCGATGGTGTGCACCGTGGACACCAGGAACTCATCGAAGCGCTTGTCCGTGATGCCCGTGCCCATGGCTGCAAGGCGGTCGTGGTCACTTTCGATCCCGATCCGGACGTTGTGGTGAGTCCTTCGCCCGCTCAAAAACTGATGACGACGGCCGACCGTCTACATGCCTTGGCTCAGACCGGGGTCGATGCAGTGGTGGCCGTTCCCTTTACGCCTGAGGTTGCGGCACTCGACCATGTTGGTTTTCTCACACTGTTGTCACGCGTGGTCGACATTCGTTCGATTCGCGTTGGCAGCGATTTTAGGCTGGGTCGTGGCGGTGCTTCTGGTGTTGCCGAGATGCGCGTCTGGGGTTCCGAGCACGGCGTTGACGTGTATGGTCACGATCTGCTTTGCGAGGGCGGTGAGGCCATTTGCGCCACCCGCATCCGTCATGAGCTGGGACAGGGCCATGTGGAGCTGGCTGCTGAGTTGCTCGGCCGCCCGTATATGCTGCGCGGCGGTGTTGTTCGCGGCCGTCACGAGGGCTCTGGCATGGGCTTTCCCACGGCAAACCTGCAGGTTTCCGACGGCATTCAGGTGCCTGCCGATGGCGTGTATGAGGGCCTGGTGCTCGTCGATGACACCGTATGGCCTGCTGCCGTTAACGTCGGCCTGCCGCCGACGTATGCCGACGATGCCGCTTCATCGCATCTCGAGGCTAACTTAATTGGTTATACGGGCGACCTGTACGGCGCTTCCGTTTCGCTGGCGTTTACGCGCTGGCTGCGTCCCTCGCGTGTGTTCGAATCGCTGGATGAGTTGATCTCGACCGTCGAGGGTAATATCGAGGATATTCGTCACAACTTGGGCGAGCAGGGGGTGAGTATCCGTGATTAGCGATGATGAAAAAGACCAGGTACGCGCTGCGTCCGACCTAGTTGCCATCGTGCAGGAAACGGTTGAGCTCAAGCCCCGCGGCCATGAGTTTTGGGGTTGCTGCCCCTTTCATGGCGAAAAGACGCCGTCCTTCCACATTATCCCCGCCACACAGGTGTGGCATTGCTTTGGCTGCGGCGAGGGTGGCGACGTCTTCACCTATATCATGAAGCGCGAGAACCTGAGCTTTCCCGAGTCAATCCGTTATTTGGCCGATCGTGCAGGTATTGAGCTGCACGACACCGGAGATCGCCGCGAGCGCGGTACCAAGCGTGCCCGCATCTACGATCTGTGTGCCGAGACCGCCCAGTTCTACCACACCATGCTTATGCGCGGTAAGGACGGCCGTCCACGCGAGTACTTTGCCAGCCGTGGTATGGGTGGCGACGTCTGCCGCCGCTACTGCCTGGGCTTTGCACCGGGCCGCAACGCGCTGGTGTCGCAC
Source organism: uncultured Collinsella sp. (assembly GCA_958371715.1). GTDB lineage: Bacteria > Actinomycetota > Coriobacteriia > Coriobacteriales > Coriobacteriaceae > Collinsella. The sequence continues at coordinate 3,239 of CATXLW010000035.1, read as the reverse complement.
CTGTCCCAGGCGGGTTTTACCCCGCAGGAGATGATCGACGCCAACGTTGCCGTGAGCCGCGGGCGCGGGCAGCTTGCCGACCGCTTCTACGACCGCGTGATGTTTCCCATCTTTGACGAGCAGGGTCACAACATTGCCTTTGGCGGGCGCATCATGGGTGACGGCCAACCCAAGTACCTCAACACCGCCGAGACGAGCGTGTTCCATAAAAAGCGAAACCTCTATGGCTTTAACTGGGCCAAGGAGTTTATCGTCGCGCAGGATACGGCCATCGTGGTGGAGGGCTATACCGATTGCATCGCCTGCTGGGAGGCGGGGATCAAAAACGTTGTCGCCACGCTGGGCACCGCGCTCACGGAGCATCACGTCAAGACGCTCACCCGCTTTGCTAAGCGCATCGTGTATATGTTTGACGGCGATGCCGCCGGTCAAAAGGCCGCTCGCCGTGCGATTCAGTTTATCGAGCAGGATTCTATGGACCTGCGCTGCGTGGTGCTGCCCGACGGTAACGATCCCATGGAGTTCATCACGGCGCACGGCGGAGGGGAGCTGCAGAAACGCATTGACGCCGCCGAGCCGCTCATGGACTTCGTGTACCGTTCGCTGCAGGAGTCGAGCGACATCTCCACGCCGGGCGGTCGCGCCAAGGCGCTGGAGGATGCGCTCACGCTCATCTATCCGCTGCGCGATAGCTACATGATCGATACGTACTTTATCCAGATTGCCGACCTGCTTGGCTTGGATCTGGAGACAGTGCGTGCGAGCTCGGGCCGTGTGTTTCGCGATGTCGCCAAGCGCGAGGATGCCGAGCGCCGCCGCGAACAGAACTATGAGCGCCAGCGGGCGCAGGCTGAGCGGTCCGGCGGGACGGGCAGTCGGGCGTCGAGTTCTCGCGATACCGGTCGCGGTGCTTGGGCATCGGGCGCGACGCCGCCGGTGTCCGCGCCGGTCGAGGAAGAGCCGTACGACTATGTCCCGCTCGATGCCTACGGTGCCGCGCCCGTGGAGGCCGTCGACGACCTGCCGCCGATCGATGTGCCTGATGGTATGGGCTCTGCGCCCGCCGGTGCCCCGGCAGACGCCTCGGCCCCTATGGTGCTGACCGATTTGGAACGCAAGTCCTTGGCGGGGGAGCGTGAGCTGCTGACCATGCTCACGAGCTACCCCGACCTGTTCCGCACGTATGCCGATCGCATCTGCTCCATCGAGTGGGTCGACCCACGTCACGAATCCATCGCGTGGGCCGTTCTGGCAACGCCGCCGGGAACCGATCCTGCAGCCTGCATGGATGCGGCGCGCTCGGTGTGTCCCGAGGCGGCAACGCTTGTGAGTGCCGGGCGCATCTCGGCGACGAGCAAGCACCCCACCGAGACGAACATCGTGTTTATGCTTGATACGCTCGAGCTCTACACCATCAAGCGCCGCATGCGTTCCGCACAGGCCAAGCTGCGCCAGGACCGTTCGCTCGATGATGAGGCCCGCCGCGCGCTGACCGTGCAGGCCGCGCAGGATTCGCAGCGTCAACGCGAACTGCAAAAGTCTATCGGCGGTGTGGCGGACCCGTTCCGTTTGATCGGTCTGGAGGCCGCAGGCACCGAACAGGCCTAGATGTTGTGGTCAACCAGCGTATTCTCGCCTATATCCAGTTCTCTTTTTGGGTATAGACGTCAATGTGTGTGCTAAAGTATTGAGTCCTGTGGACTATGAAGGGAGAATCTGTGCCAAAAAAGACTGAGAGCACGGGTACTGGGCTGGAATCCTACGTTGCAAAGCTCATGGGCAACGGCTCAAACAGGACTTCGGTAACCGAGGACGAGATTCAGGTCGCCCTGAAGGATATCGATGTATCTGATGAGCAGCTCAACGCGGTGTATTCCGCGCTGCGCAACAGCGGCATCCAGATTATCTCCGCGAGCGGCAACGACGACGCCCCCATGGACGTCGACGATGACGATAACGATAGCGATACCGACGATTTCGATGACGACGACGAGCACGATTCCGGCTCGCTCGACGATCACGAGCTCAAGATGGCCCGTCAGGCCGATGCCGAGATGGGTTCTTCCAAGAGCAAGAAGAAGCGCACCGTGCGCACGTCCCGTTCGCGCTCGCGCGTGCGTGGCATCGATGCCTCCACGGTGATGCTGACCGGCGATCCGGTTCGTATGTACCTCAAGGAGATCGGCAAGGTCGACCTGCTGACCGCTTCCGAAGAGGTCGATCTGGCTATGAAGATCGAGGCCGGTCTCGAGGCCACCGAGAAGCTCGAGGCTGCCGATGCCGGTGAGCTCGAGCTCACGCGTGCCGAGATGCGTCGTCTTACGCGCATTGAGAACGTTGGCCTCGAAGCTAAGCAGGCACTCATCAGCGCAAACTTGCGTCTGGTTGTCTCCATCGCCAAGCGCTATGTCGGCCGCGGCATGCTGTTCCTGGATCTGATCCAGGAGGGCAACCTCGGTCTGATTCGCGCCGTCGAGAAGTTCGACTACCAGAAGGGCTTCAAGTTCTCCACGTACGCCACGTGGTGGATCCGTCAGGCCATTACGCGCGCTATCGCCGACCAGGCCCGTACCATCCGTATTCCCGTGCATATGGTCGAGACTATCAACAAGCTCGTCCGCGTGCAGCGCCAGCTTCTCCAGGACTTGGGTCGCGACCCGACCCCCGAGGAGATCGGTGCCGAGATGGACATGAGCGCCGACCGCGTCCGCGAGATCCAGAAGATCTCGCAGGAGCCCGTGTCGCTCGAGACGCCCATCGGCGAGGAAGAGGATTCCCAGCTGGGCGACTTCATCGAGGACTCCCAGGCAATCGTTCCGCCCGATGCCGCCAGCTTCTCCATGCTGCAGGAGCAGCTCACTCAGGTGCTCGACTCGCTTGCCGATCGTGAGCGCAAGGTTATCGAGCTTCGCTTTGGCCTTGTCGACGGTCATCCCCGCACACTCGAGGAGGTCGGCCGCGAGTTTGGCGTCACGCGCGAGCGTATCCGCCAGATCGAGTCCAAGACCTTGGCCAAGCTTCGCCATCCCAGCCGCAGCAGCAAGCTCAAAGACTATATCGAGTCTTAGGGTTACGGCGTTCTACCGAACGCCGTAACTGGCCGACGCTGCAAACCCGCCAGAGCGGCAATCTGCCTTGAAACAAGGCGGCATGACCCAAAGGTCAATGCCGCCTTGTTTCAAGGCACCGTGCTCGGTCTGGCGGGTTTTCGCTGTCCGTCCGCGATCTGCGGCGGTGCG
>CATXLW010000034.1:0-19391 GCA_958371715.1 uncultured Collinsella sp. | reverse complement strand
GCCTTAGCCGGGTCGATATCGGCCACCTCGCGGATATCCACCTTGGCATAGGCACCTAGGCGCTTGGTGTACTCAGCGCACGCGTCCTTCCAAAAGCGCTCCTTGAGCTTACCGACGCAAACGACGGTGTATTTCACGCGCGTCTACTCCTTCGAATCGTTTTGAACTTTGCCGGCGGCCAGCATCTGCTCGAACATCGAGGCCGACTGCGAAAAGTCGCTCGGCAGCACGACCGTCGAGGTTTTACCCGTGCGAGCGAACTCCGTCATCATCTCGGACCACTGCGTAAACATGAACAGTTGGTTGGCCTCGTCATTGCCGACACCCGTCTCCTGGATGATCTCGAGCGAATCTTTGATACCCAGCGCGATGGCCTTGCGCTGGTTGGCGATGCCCTCGCCCGCCTTTTCCATAGCCTCGGCCTCGGCGGTCGCCTCGGTGACGCGCTTGATGCGGTCGGCCTCGGCGAGCTCCTGCGCGGCAGCGCGCTTGCGCTGGGCAGCGTTGATGTCGTTCATGGAGTTCTCAACCTCGGTCGGCAGTGCGATTTTGGTGATGAGCGTCGACACGAGGGTGAAGCCGTAGGCGGCCATCTGCTCGGAAACGGTAGCGTTGACATCCTTGGCGATGTCATCCTTCTTGGCAAAGACCTCATCGAGTGTGTAGACGGGGATGGAGGAGCGCAGGGCGTCGGTGATGAAGTCGCGCATCTGGTCGACGGGCTCCTGCAGCATGTAGTAGCTCTTGTAGATGCCCGAATCTGCCGGGCCGGCGCCCATGTCGTAGCTCACGTGGTACTGAGCGGAGACCTCAAGACCGATGGTCACGTTGTCCTGGGTCTTAACGTCGATGCCAAAACCGTTTTTCATGGTGCGCAGGCTCACCGTGGCGGCCTTGCGGTCGATCACGGGCACCTTCACGTGGAAGCCCGCGTTGACGATACGGTTGAACTTACCCAAGCGCTCGATGATTACGGCGTGCTGCTGTTCAACGACATAACAGGCGTTGGGGAGCAGCAGCAACAGGATGATGATGGGAATCAAAAGGCTGGTAAGGGCGGCGATGATACCGGAAAACAGCATGGTCTCTCCTCTGATAGGCACACGTTGGTACTAGGATACCCGTCCAAGGAGATCGTGCATAACAAAAAGAGCTCCCATTGCTGGGAGCTCTTTCAATCCATGGTGCGGGCGAAAGGACGTCCGCGTATCCGCTTCGCGGATCCGCACCGGCTTCGCCCGCCTGCCGGCGGACTCGCCAGCTCGCTAAAAACGCTCCGCGTTTTCTTGACGCTCGCTCCTTCACAGGTTCAAGTCCCTGCGATGGGCACATAACAAAAAAGCCCCCATTGCTGGGAGCTCTTTCAATCAATGGTGCGGGCGAAAGGACTTGAACCTTCATGGGGTTGCCCCCATACGGACCTGAACCGTACGCGTCTGCCAATTCCGCCACGCCCGCGTGCAGGAATTAGAATAACGGAGCGCCACCGCGAACGCAAGAACTATTTTTGAAAAAGTTTGCAGGCATTTTCCCAAGCGGCATGCGCGATTGTTTCGGCGTCCTCACCAGTGCGATCGACACGGTCGTTAACCAGCGCGTTTGCCGTAATGGAGATCATTGCTGGCTCGCATTCAAGACCGCGGATGGGCTCCGGAGCCATATACGGGCAATCCGTCTCGAACAAAATGCGGTCGAGCGGGGTCGCCGCAAATGCCTCGCGCACGTCGTCGTTGCGCTTAAAGGTGGCCGCACCACCATAGGCGATATAGCAGCCCAGCTTCACAAAGCGCTCCATCGTGGCGCGGTCCTCGCCAAAACAGTGCAGCACACAACCGGCCTGGGGCACGCCCACCTCACGAAGCACGTTGTAGGCGTCCACGTGCGAGGTACGCTCCTGGTCCATGTCCTCGTGACGCAGATGCAGCTCCACCGGCACGTTACGACACACGGCAAGCTCGAGCTGGCGCGCCATGCAATCAATCTGCACGCTGTGGGGCGCCGGCGTGATGTCGTCGTCGTAATCCATGTGGTAGTCCAGACCGATTTCGCCGATACCGGCGCACAAAGGGTCATCGAGCGCAGCAACAACCTGCGCGTGAATGTCATCGGTATAATCCGGCGCGCCATAGGGGTGAACGCCAGCGAGATACTTGATCTGCGGAATATCCCGCATCGGCAGAATTTCGCGCACGAGCCAGTCGCTATAGTCCGTCACGCTGCGCTTGTCGGCGATGGGGTCGAGCATCGTCACCAACAGGTCGATGCCTGCCGCCTTGGCACGCACGAGTGTCTCGGGCACATCCTTGCCCCAGAACGAAAGCAGATGCGCATGCGTGTCGGCAAGCGGTGCCAAGGGCACGGGACAAGCAACCGTCTTCTTTTTCTTGGTAAACGTCACGCGTTCGGCATTAAGCGTCATGGGAAAGCTCCCGGGCCAGACGGACAAAGTCGGCAACATCGAGCGTCTCGGCGCGCGTGGTGGGTGCGATACCGCAAGCCTCAAAGGCGGCATCGAGCACGTCCTTGGCAAAGCCGTTGGCGCTCATGGAATTGCGGATGGTCTTGCGACGCTGAGCAAATGCAGCATCAATCACGCGGGCCACAAATTCGCGATCGAGTCCTTCGGGCACCACACCGTCAACACGGTCGATACGCACGACGGCCGAGTCCACGTGTGGCGCCGGCATAAAGCAACGCGGCGGCACCTCAAAGCGACCCGTTACCTGCGCATACAGGCCAAGCTTTGCCGTATAGCCGCCATAGGTCTTGTTGCCCGGCACTGCGGCAATGCGATCGGCAACCTCCTTTTGCACCATGACGACGGCGCGCTTGAGCGCGGGCATCGTCTGGAAAAATTGCAAAATGATCGTCGCCGCCACGTTATAGGGCAAGTTCGCGACAAATACCGTCGGCTCACCGCCCGCAGCCTGCTCAATCTGCTCCGGGCCCACCTTAAGCGCGTCGCCCATGATAAAGCGGAAGTTGGCATAGTCGGCGGCGTGGGCGTCGAGCACCGGCTCAAGCTCGGGATCGGCCTCAATGGACGTAACGCACGCCGCTTCCTGCAGCAACGCAAGTGTCAACGTACCGCAACCCGGACCCACCTCGAGTACGCGCTCGTCACCTGCAAGCTCGGCAAGCTCGCAGATACGCTCGATCACATGATTGTCGATTAGAAAGTTCTGGCCCAGGCGATGCTTGGTCGCAAGGCCAAACTCCTCCAGCAGCTCCCTTGTTGCCGTGGGGTTTGCCAAAGGCGAAGTTGTCATAGTTGCCTCCTTAGCATGATGGCGGCGTCTTGAAACGAAAGGGCATGGACCGTTGCGGCCATGCCCTTACAGCTAAACAGCAAATTGCCGATATGGCGCTCGCGCGGTCTCTACGCCAGACGCGGGAACAGCGGATCGCCCTTCTCGACGGGCTGACCACCAGCAAGCAGGCCCCAAGTGCAAATGCCCTTGAGGTCGTCGCTCGCGGCCTCGCCCTCACAGGACAGGCGGCGCAGAGCCTCGGCAGAAGTCTGGGGCATGAGCGGCATCAGCAGGTGGGCGGCGATGCGGATGGCCTCGAGCAGGTTGTAGATCACAAATGCCAGATCGTCAGCCTTGGCCTCGTCCTTGGCAAGCGCCCAGGGCTCGGAGTCCTCGATGTAGTGGTTGGCGGCGTGAATGAGCTCCATGACCTCATCCTTGGCTCCGCCGTAATCGAGCACGTCCATCTTGGCCATGTAGCGGTCGACCAGGCCATCGGCAATCTTTGCCAGCGGGTTATCGAACGCGTCGGCAGACGCCGGTTTAGCCGGGGCGCAGCCGTCAAAGTACTTTGCGCTCATGTTGAGCGAGCGCGAAATGAGGTTGCCCCAGCTGTTGGCCAGATCGGCGTTGTAGACCTGCTCCATGCGATCGAAACTGATGGCGCCGTCGGTGCCGGGGACCACGTCGGTCATAAAGTAATAGCGGTAGCCCTCGACGCCCAGCATGTCGATAACATCCTGCGGAGCGATGGCGTTGCCGCGGCTCTTGGACATCTTCTCGGCCTTGCCGGTCTCGGCATTGCGCACGGTCAGGAAGCCGTGGGCAAAGACGTGCTCGGGCAGGGCCTCGCCGATGGCCATGAGCATGGCGGGCCAAATGACGCAGTGGAAGCGAATGATGTCCTTACCCACAATATGGAACTGCGCGGGCCAGCGATAGGCCAGCTCGGCACGGGCCTCGTCGGTGTCGACACCGTAGCCGACGGCAGTCATATAGTTGAGCAGCGCATCGAACCACACGTAGGTCACGTGACCCTCGTCAAACGGGACCTGGATGCCCCAGTCAAAGCTCGTACGGCTCACGGAAAGGTCGTTAAGGCCGCCCTCGACAAAGCTACGTACCTCGTTCATGCGGAACGCAGGCTCGACAAAGTCGGGGTGCTCGTCATAGAGCTTGAGAAGCTTGTCCTGGAAGGCGGAAAGCTTAAAGAAGTAGGACTCCTCCTGCACGCGCTCAAGCGGACGGTGGCAGTCGGGGCATAGATGCTGGCCGACGCTGCCGTACTCCTCGTCGCCCTTCTGGACCTGCGTATCGGTGAAGTAGGTCTCGTCAGGCACGCAATACCAACCGTCGTAGCTGCCCTTATACAGGTAACCGGACTCCTTCATGCGCTCCCACAGATACTGCACGGCATGATGCTGGCGCGGCTCGGTGGTGCGGATGAAGTCGTCGTTGGAAATCTCGAGCTTGCTCCAAAGCTCCTTGAAGTGCGGGGCCTGGCTATCGGTCCACTCCTGCGGCGTCATGCCATGCTTGGCTGCGGCCTCGGCGACCTTCTCGCCGTGCTCGTCCATGCCGGTCAGGAACTTGACGTTATAGCCGGCGGAGCGGCGATAGCGAGCCTGAACGTCGGCGATGATGGTGGAATAAGCCGTGCCCAGGTGCGGATCGGCGTTGACGTAGTAGATGGGCGTCGTGATAAAGAACGAAGGCTTGCTTTGATCCATGGGGTTTGTCCTCCAGAAAAACGTTGCATACAGGGGATGATTCTAGCGCAAGGGCTGGATATCCTCCATCTATTGCATATCGAGCACCATGGCATAGACATCGCGCTTGCGGCGCGAATACTTCTGAGACAGGCGCTTGGCCACCGCAGAGGCGGGCTCCCCCTCCTCGAGCGCGGTGCGGATATCCTCGCGCAGGGCCTCGTCGGGATCCGCTACCGCAGCGCCAACCGGCGCGATGCCGGCCTCCTCGTCCTCGCTCGGCGGCGCGATGACCAGCGCAATCTCGCCCTTTACCTCGCCGCGAGCACGCAGCTCCTCGGCAAGCTGGTCAGCGGGCCCGCGCAAGACCTCCTCGTGCAGCTTGGTGAGTTCGCGGCAGACGGCGACCTCACGCTGGGGAAAGACCTCCGCCACGGCCTCGAGCGTCGCCACGATACGATGTGGAGACTCGTAGAAGATGAGTGCGCCAGGCACCACGGCAAGGCGCTGCAAACGGCGCACACGGTCGCCGTGCTTTCGGCCCAAAAAGCCCTCGAAGAAAAAATGCTCGCAGGGAATGCCGGACGAAACAAGCGCCGTGACGCAAGCAGAGGGCCCGGGAATAACTTCGACGGGCACATCGGCCTCACGCGCCGCCTCGACCAGCGCCTGGCCGGGATCGGACACGCTCGGCATGCCGGCGTCCGAGGCAAAGGCGAGGGTCTCCCCCGCCAGCAGACGGTCGACCAGGCCGGCAGCGCGGCTAGCGATCACATTCTCGTCGCAACGGACAAGCGGCTTGGAAATGCCCAGGTGCATCAGCAGCTTTGACGTCACACGCGTGTCTTCGCAGCAGATGGCATCGGCAGCGGCAAAGGCCTCGCCAACGCGCGGGGACAGGTCACCCAGGTTGCCGATGGGCGTGCCGACCACATAGAGTTTGCCCGTATGGGCGCTGTTTTGCGTCATATCAACCTATTCAATCATGCCGCGCTCGAGCGTACCGAGCGCCGCGCGGGCGTCCCATGCTGCAATGCGCTTCTCGGTCTTCCACGTTTGGAAGAACCAACCGGCAGCCGGCGCAAACGAAGCCAGCTGGTTGGCGATAAACACGCGCTCGTAGGCATTGCGGCCCTCGGGCGTAACCGACGAGTTGGCAAAGATCGCCGCACCCGACCATTCGCCCACCAGCACGGGGAACCCAGTCGAAATCGCCTCTTTGAGCTCGCGCTTGTTGCGCGAAATCGCCGTCGTCAGCCCGCGGGGGCTCGTGATGTCGAGCGCATATTCGTCACGGTAATGGTACAGGTGAAGGTCCATGTAGACGTTCTTGTACTTGGCGCCGCGCATAAAATGCTTCCACTCGCTGGGATGCCCCGACGACGAGAAGACGACGATCTTATCCTCGGGCATATACGAACGAACGAGCTCGTAGGCATCGCGATAGAAATTGCGCAGGTAGTGGGCCGGAATGCCATCCGTCATGGTGAAGAGGCTCTTGCGAACGCTCATCTGCGGCGTGTCCAGCAGCTCAATGCCCAGCAGGCTCTCGGCCTCGCCATAGCGATCGGCCAAGCGCTCGAGCACGTCGAGTGCGACGTGACGGCCGTTGGTGGACGAATGCCACTCGGCGACAGCCTCCGGCGTGGTGGGCGAATCGTTGGAATCGCCCTGGCCACCGGGCACGGTTGCCAGATCGAGCAGCACGCGGATGTCGTACTTGGCAGCCCACTCAATTGCACGGTCAATGTAGTCGACAACCGAGATGTAGGAGGCATCGGACTCCTGTGAGCCAAAGGCATACCAAGGCACCGGCAGGCGCACGGCGTTGAGGCCGATCTGCGCCATGCGACGGAAATCATCCTCGCTCACAAACGTCTCGTAATGACGGCGCATGCGCTCGTTATAGGCGGCGGTACCCATGGCCTCCTGCAGCTCGGCTGCGTTGGATGCACCGGTCGCCGCGTACAGCGACGGGGTCACCCAAGGCTCGGGAATAAACCAGCCAGAGAGATTAACGCCGAGTATCCTCTCCATCACTGCCCCCTTTTGAATCATACGGGCTAAGCCCGCATCGCTCTTGCATGACATATCTACAAATTTGAGTATACCCGCGCATGCAGACAGGCGACCGAACGGTCTACAAAGTGGCGCAAAAGTGGGAAGAATGTCTAGGATGCGCTTTCCGCAGGGGACTACATAAAAGAAAAAGGACCCCTTTGCAGGGGTCCTAGTCAATTCAAGGTGGCGGGGAAGGGAAACGCGTCCGCGCGCTGCGCGGACGGACCGCTGCGGCGCTTACGCGCCTTGCGAGCTGCGCTGGCAAACGCTTACGCGTTTACTCAGCTCCGCGCCCTCACGGGGTTCGATTCCATGTGAGGGCTGCATAAAAGAAAAGGACCCCTTTGCAGAGGTCCTAGTCAATTCAAGGTGGCGGGGAAGGGAATCGAACCCCTGACACGAGGATTTTCAGTCCTCTGCTCTACCAACTGAGCTACCCAGCCATTTGAGGTGTGCCTTGTTTCAAGGCTTGATTAGTATAACCAAGGACGCGTTCCGGTCAACCGAGAATTTTAAAAAAGTTTTTGAGCACAGCCTCGGTTCTATAAATCGGCACGTCAGAGGCATCAGCCGGCAGCAAGAAGTTTTTCGCTCAGAGCCGCACGGGCAAACTCACTTGGCGTCATCCCCTCGGCAGCCGCCCGTCGACGAATGGCCTCCTTCATTCCCAGAGGAATCTTGACCGACAGCGTTGCCGTCCCCTCACCTGAGAGTGGGGGCCGTCCATGCACGATCCCACCAACGGTGTGTTCGCCATCCGGAAACTCTCCGCGCTCGTACGACTCGCACCACGCGTCAATCATTTCATCCGTTACAACCTGACCATTAGCGGCCGTATACGTCTTGCCCATCATCGACCCCTTTGCCGAGCCTGTTCAATCTCCTGCCAAAATTTCTTCTGGACTGGAGACAAGGCATGAATGATAAGCCACCCACGGACAAGCTCGACCGCAACAAGCTCCACGCTTCGTCCGTCTGGGAGCCATCCAATCGCAAGCCATCTCGGCGGCTCGTCCTTCGACTCGCGACGAATGCACTCAGTAACCGCAAGCCAAGCGCTAAGCACCTGCTTTTCCGTCAGGTGCTTTTTAGCGTTGGGATGGATCTCAACATCCATGCATCTTCTCCTCCATCTTACCCAATTTCGTATGACGAAAGTCCGCTGTCGCCAATTCTTAAGCCGGCACGCGTTGGAGAGCAGGGATCGAAACAATGATTGAAGGGCGCTCTAGTACGGCCCAGGCGCCGGGGCAGGAGCACGTGCGCCAAGGACGAACGCTTTCGTAGCGCGCGAGGATATTGCCGTCGCGATCGATGAAGGCGATGTCGATGGGATAGGCCATAAAACACGTATGGACCGAAGAGCAGCGTGGAAACGCCATGACGAGCGGCAGACCGTTGGCGGCAACCGGACACCGTCCCAGCATGCCGCGCAGGCGCACGGCAAACGACTCCGCCACCACAAACTCGGCCGGCGTCCAACCCAGCTTGTTGAGCGCCCGCGCGTACGCGATGTAGGACGAGACCGCGGTCACATGACCACCCCCGGACGCCATGGATCGACCGTCACCGCGCGCTCGTGCGACAACGTTGTCGGCGCCCCCAGCGGAACGCCAGCGATGCTGAGAGAAGTCGGCCACGGCTCATAGTGCATGGTGCAGGTGTAGGTCCTAAACGTACCGGATAGGGAGAGCAGGCCACCATCCGATGCCTCCGCGCCTTGCTCGCTCGACACTTCGATCTGCAAGCCATAGCCTTCCATGGCATTCAGAATTTGAGTCTGAACCGTCGCCGAGGCATCGGCAGAGCTTTCGTCGCCCTCCCCCTCCGACGCCACGGCGTGCGCCAACACGATGTCGGGCACCACGCGGTCGAAGCGCGCGACAGCGCTGGCAAAGATCATGACGTTGTACACGATGAGTGCCAGCACCAGCAAAACGGGCGTAACCACTGCCATCTCCACCGTCGCTTGGGCGCGCTCCTCGCGCAGACGCATGCGGATACTCATTACGACCCACCGCCCAAAGCGCCAACCAGCGTGGCGACATCGACGGTGAGCGGGATGGAGCCGCCGCCGGGCAGAGGAATCTCCGCAAGCGTGAACACCGTACCGCTAATGGTGCGTTCGACTTGATATTCCAACGCCTCGCAAAGCGCCTTGGGATCGGTCACGCCCAACGGAATACTTCGCAGCTTGTCTTGCGCTTGAGAGAAACCAGCAATGTCAGACCCCGGACTCTTAATGACGTTGGCGGAATCGGTCAGCACCGGCTTTCGCAGGCGCAAGTCGCACGGTTCCAGACCCAACGCCGCCACGGACGCCGAAACGGTATCGCCGAGCCACGATGCGATGGAGCCCAACGCGCCGCTGCCCCCTCCTAGGCCTTTAATCATCTCGCCCATAAGTTCGTCGGCCGAACCTTGGATATCACCGTATCCCACAAGCAGCCGTCCCCAAACATCCATGACGCCGTCGAGCACGCCGGCAACGCCGCCCGAGCGTTCCTTCAATGTCGAGAAAAATCGCGAAAGCACGTTGTTTTGCGCCGTCGCCCCATCGGGCGCCAGCACCGCGGCAGAGATGGCACCGCGATCGCCAAGTCTGACTGCCGTGTTAAACGAAGAGTTGAGTTCATCGGAGCTCGAGATGGCACCCGAAACCGCAAAGGCAACCACGCCGTTGCGACCGGGCGGAGCGATACGCGGACGCTCACCGGAAAGTTCTTTGATGGCGGTATCGAACGCATTGCCCGCACGGTCGGCTTCGTCCTCGGTCTGACGCTCGAGCTCGAGCTCCTTGTTGCGACAGTCGACGTAGTCCTCCAGGGCGTCTTTAAACTTGTCGAAGTGGTATTCGAAACCGTTTTCGATAGAGGTTGAAGGCGCCGCAACAGCACCAAGCGACAAAACGCCAAAATGGCATTTGCTGCATTTATCCTGTCCATCGTAATCGGCAACCGAAGCAAATCCGCTCGGCGTCCCTTTCTTATAGTTGGGGCAGGTCGTCCCGTAATGCAGATACGCCTTGTCATCGTTTACGCTAGTCGGCCACACCGCATCGGTATAGAGTTCCGTCGCCCGAACCTCATCAGAGTTGCGCGGCAGCAGCGGAATATAGGAGGAAACCCTGTCTCCGTTCTCGGTTATATATGCCCGATCGACCTCCGCGCTCGCATAGGTATAAAACGCCTTACGCGCCGCAGACTCTGCCTTCATCTCGACACTCGAGCCCTGGGGCTTCTCATTTGTCAGACGCCAATGGTAGTAGTCCTTCGCGCGATCAAGGGCAACTTGAGGCTCCCACGTAACGCTCGATGAGTAATGCGGATTTTGAACACCGGAAAGATCCGTTAGGCTTTTTGCGCGCTCCCACATACAAGAACAGCTGCCGACCGAGCCCTTGTCAGACCCACCACAATCCGCCAGCCAAGCGCGCTCCTTTGCCTTCGCCGTCTCCTCCGAGGCCTTCCGCAGCTCCTCGGCCGCACGCTCTAAATCATCTGATGTGTCTTTAATGGTATCGGTCGAGATCTCTGACCCTTTGAGCGCAGCAAAGTCCGACTCGGATGTCCTGGGTACGGCAAGCGCCGTACCGGTATAGGTCACACTATCGGTATCCTGCGCCGACACCGCCTGCGTGGCACGCGCGGCGATCAGATACGGCAGAGCCGTCTCGATTTTCTGTAAGCCTTCCGATGCGCTTTTGGCAAACTTGTTGCGCGTTTTAATGATCTCGATCCCGGTGTCGACCATATTGCCGGCAACCGGCTCGGCACCCGGGATGAGGATGGCGACCAGGCCCGTCCCGATCGTGGCAAACCCCGCCAGCCCCAGACTCAAGATACTCGCATCAACCACCGTGGCAGCCGTGTGATAGGACGACACTACGTTGGCACCCGCCAGCGCGCCGCTATCGGCCGCCACCTGGGTGTCCCCGGCACGCGACATGCTCCATATCGCCGCGGTCGACGAAAACAACAATGTGAGCACCACTAGGATGACCACGGCAGAAGAAAGCGTGGTATAGGCGCCGTCTTCGATAAACAGATCGACACCGGCTCGACCCATAAAGCCGCCTCGCTTGCAATGGCAGCTCGGACGGCGCGTCAAAACGCGTCTAGACCAGAAACGCTTAATCCCATGTAGCAATCCACGAATCATAATCTCCCTCCAGCCATTCGGGACGCGATTGATACGAGACATCGACCTTGAGCTCAACGTAGCCGCCCTCGGCGGCACCACCCATAGCCTGCGCAAACGCACCGATCACGGGCAACGGCTTGACCTCGCCGGAAACGGACACGGACGAGACGCCACCCGCACCGGCCCGGCCAAGCTCGATATCCCACGACAGCGGCCCGCCGGCATGAAAGATCGAAACGTTGGGCACTGCGGCAAGCCGGCGGCGGGTGAACTCCTTAAGATCGTCGTCCTCCGCCGTCGTCGTGGTCATGAGCCGCGCGGTCTCGGCGGCGGCAGACTCCATGACCGCGCGCGTATAGAGCAGGCACACCGGCTGCAGTGCGAGAAGGATGAGCGTCAGAAACGTCGGCAGCAAAAAAGCAGCCTCGACCGTAGACTGCGCCCGGTCCTCGCACGCGATATCAATACAACGCGATGTCCTTAGCGCCCGCAGCGGCGTCGATAACCGACATCGAGGCAACGCCATGGGATGCCGCCCGCTCGACCAGCGCCGCCAAGCGCCCATCGGTGCCGGCACGCCAAAGTCCCGCAATCGCCAGCACGATCGATAACAGCGCCACCGTGACGATGGCGTATTCCACAGTCGCTTGGGCAACCTCTTCACGCAGAACGCCATGCATTTCACGACCCCTCCTTTGAGCTTATTGTTTGCGGGACCAGGCGCACGGCGCGCAGACGACACGAAGCATCGCCAGTATCCGCGGCAACCGTCACCATATCGACCCAGCCGCGTCCGTCGCGCACGATAGCGCCCCACACGTTGCCCTTGATATCGAGATAGCCGCTCAGAGCAAGTTGTGCCGTGGGTACCTCGCGATAGGCACGCAGCATATCCGCTGCCGCTTCGGTCATCGGTCGGTCCTCGGACCATGCAAGCCGGACCGCAATCGCGTTGCCCTCAGGCGAATCCGTCGCAGTGCCAGACCGCTTGTCGAGCGCCCGCAGAAAGGTTTGCGCCGTGACAGCGACATCCGAATCGTCCGCATCTCGCATCTCATCTTTTTGAGACGCCACCGCCGAATCTGAGCCCAAATCGGAGGCGGTCCCAGGACGCTGCTGCCGCGCGGCGTTAAGCCCCCAAAGCACCACCGCTATCGCCACGGTCAGGCAAGCAAACACCAGCAGCACCCCGATGGGGCGCTCGCCCTCTACAGGCTGTTGATGCCCTCGCTGATCGCATCCCATAGCTCTTTAACCTTGCCTTTAAATGCAACGATGGCAATAATCGCGATCACCACAAGTACGCCCACTAAAATGGCGTACTCGGTGGTACCCTGCGCGCTCTCCTCCTGCAACAGCTCCTTGGCATGCTGGCGAGTGTGAATCGCCCGGCAAAAAGCCCAGCTCCAAGCCTTGTCAGCAACTTCGACCATCGTGTTCATGTATTCCTCCCTACATCATCCCGCCTGCTCCCAGCAGCGGGCCCAATATGGACAGAAGCAACGCCGGCAAGATGAGCGTGCCGGTGGGAATCAACAGCTTGACGGGCGCACGCTCGATCTCGCGCTCGACCGCGGCGCGATGAGCCGCACGGATCTCGCGACTTTGAGCGGCCAGCGTCTCGGCAAGTGGGGCACCCAGGGCGAGCGCCTGCCCCACCGTGATGGCAAAGGTCTCGAGCGCTCGCACGTCCAGATCGCGCGCGGCGGCCAACAACTCGTCCTCACGCGTGCCCACGCCCACCTGCCACGCCATGCAGGCGCGCTCAAGGCGAAGAGCCAGCACTGACCGGCGGTTGGCGCAGAAAATCTCAAGCGCCGCATCAAACGAAAGACCGGCCGAAAGACCCAAGCGCACAACATCGATCATCTCGGACACTTCGCCGAGCGACACTCGCGCCGGGCCGCCCGCTCCAACCGCGCCCTTCACTCGCGCGGTCAGAGCATCGACCACCGAGCGACCAGCGGCAGCGACCAGCACCGCCTCGCGCTTGCAGGCCCCTGCGATCTTGCGTGCATCCGCCCGATCAAAACCCGTCGCGACAAATACACTCAGGGCGCACAGGCAAGCCGCAACTGCAACCGAGGCGCTCATAGCTCCACCCGCATAATGCGCCGGATAACCACCAGGGCAACGGCGTTGAGGGCAAGACCCAGCACCACAGCGCCCGCGCCGGCAGGCGTCGCAAGACCGCGACGAAAATCTGCCGAAAGCAGCGCCAACACCGCGCACATGCCCGCCGGCATCGCCGCGACCATATGCGCAGACATGCGAGCCTGCGACGTCTTAACATCCAGGCGGCGCTTGAGCTCAATGCGCTCCCCCACCATGCTCGACGCCTCGGACAGTAAGTCGGCAAGCGGAGCGCCGGTGCGCTGAGACACCTTAAGCGCCAAGGTCACAAGCGAAAGACCGGGGGCGTCGATA
Source organism: uncultured Collinsella sp. (assembly GCA_958371715.1). Classification (GTDB taxonomy): domain Bacteria; phylum Actinomycetota; class Coriobacteriia; order Coriobacteriales; family Coriobacteriaceae; genus Collinsella. The sequence continues at coordinate 5,800 of CATXLW010000034.1, read as the reverse complement.
CGCACGAGCAAGTCATCGAGCGCGTCGGTCGCCGAGATGCCGCAATCGATCGCCGCCGCCACCCGCAAAAACTCGTTATGCACTGGCTCTTGCGCATGAGCGCCCACAAAGCGCATGCCCTGGGCCAGCGAATGTCCCGAGGCAAGCGACATGGAAAGTGCGGTAAACGCCTCGGGCATTGCCTCTTCTGCATCGTGTTGCTCGCGCCGGCTCTCAAAGCCATCCCGAGCGGCACCAACGGCAAACGGAGCAACAAGTCCCAAGGCAAATCCGAGGGGCGATAACGACACCATCGTTAGTAAAACGCAGCAGACACCGCTCGATAGCAGCAGAAACGCCAAACATCCCGAAGCATCCTCGATCACGAGGCCAAGGCGATGCGCCGGAGCCAGCGATGCCCACGAACGGGCGATCTTTTTCAGCAGATCGTTTTTCACCAGCTCACGCGGCAGCTTCTCTGCCACCGTCTCGAGCGCCTGACGTGCCAGCTCCGCCGGCGGTACCTGCGGCACACGAGGTTCCGCCCCGCACGCCGTCGCGACAGAAAGCCCTGCCAAGCCCCCTACGACGAGGGGCACAGCGATCTCCATTCGTCCACCTCCTCTTGTGTGAGCGTCCCCGACCGCAGGCCTTCTGCGATAAACGGCGGCTCGCGGTCAAGCGTCCAGGTGCGCTCGGCGGCATCGAACGTCACATAGCGCTCGAGCTCTACGCCGCCCGATGCGGCGCGTCGCACCCCCGAATACGAGGAGACGAAGCGCCTGCCATCGGCGTGGCGCTCGGACATCACGATACCGTCGAGCGCCATGGCAATCTGCTCCTCGATGAGCTCACTCGGCAGGTCGATGCCATAACGTGCAAGCAACGTCAGACGCACCACGGTCTCCTGTTCTGAACCCGCATGAAGTGTGGTGAGCGACCCGTCGTGGCCCGTGTTCATGGCCTGCAACATGTCGCAGCACTCGGCACCGCGCACCTCGCCCACCACGATGCGGTCGGGGCGCATGCGCAGGGCATTAGTTACCAGGTCGCGGATCGTCACCGCGCCTTCACCCTCAATTGAAGCCTCGCGCGCCTCTAGGCGCACCACGTGCGGATGATGCGCAAACTTGAGCTCGGCAGAGTCCTCGATCGTCACGATGCGCTCGCCGGTGGAAATCTCACATGACAACGCGTTGAGCAGGGTGGTCTTACCAGATCCCGTGCCTCCCGCAACCGCCAGGTCCTGTCGCAGCGACACCGCGCACGACAGCAGCTGCGCATACCAAAGCGGCAGCGACCCCAGCCCCACAAGCTCGTCCAGCGAGCAGATACGGTCCGAGAACTTTCGGATGGTGAGAATCGGTCCGTCAATCGCCACAGGCGGAATCACCGCGTTGACGCGATAGCCCGTTTTGAGGCGGGCGTTGACGATGGGGCTGCGCTCGTCGATACGGCGGCCAAGTGGCGAGATGATGCGGTCGATAAGCACACGGATCTGTTCATCATCCTCAAACGCATGCTCGATGGGGTACAAGACGCCGCCGCGTTCAAAGAAAGCCGAGCGGCAGCCGTTGATCATGATCTCGGTAACGGTGTCGTCCTCGATGAGCGGCTGCAACGGCCCCAAGCCCACCACGTCATCCAAAATCTCGTCGATGATGGTTTCGCGCTCGGGCGTCGCGAGATCGGTCGGCTCCTCAACATTGAGCGCCGCCTCCACCGCAGGACGCAATTCCGAGCGGGCAAGTGCCGGGTCGATATAGGCGCTGATACGCGCCACTTCGTCGTAACCCATGCGGTCCATCACGGCGCGCTTGGTGCGTCGTTTCACCGCGCGGCGACGCCCCGCATCTACAGGCGCTGCCGCCGCTGCAGCGCCGGCAGCCTTAATCCTCGTTTGCAGGCTCATCGCTGATCACCCTCGCGCAACCAGGGAAGGCGGATACGCGGGCGTTCGGTACGCGTTGCACGGTCGGCGACCATATCGCCCCAAGGGCCGACGGCGCACCCCAGTTCCACGAGCATCTCGCGCGTGGCCTCGCGCATGCTAGTCGCAAAAGCACTGGTCTGCCCCACCGCCTCGTCAGCGCGTCCAAACGCCATGAGCGCGGCGAGATCCTGCCCGCCATCGGCGATACGAATCTTGGAGCTCAACGCACAGGCAATCTCAAAGCGCATGGCGACGTCCTCGTCTGCCCCGCGCGCACCGAACCGGTTGAACACGGCGCTCATGCGCGTGCGCGGCACACCTACTCGACTTGCCAGTTCGATGACGCGCGACGCCGATGTCGCGGACGACACCGCCGCATCGCCAACGACCAGGCAACGGTCGCTCGCCGCCACCGCAGCCGCCACGGCGTCGCCCCAAAAGACCGAGGTATCGATAAAGACCACGTCGGATTCGCGACGCAGAACATCAAGCAGTAGCTCCACCGGACGCGCCATGAGCTCAGCTTGCTCGGGCGCCGCGACGGGACCCCAGAGCGTAACGCCCGGCGCCACGCGCATCGATGTGGCTACGATATCCGGCTCGGTGAGCGTGCCCGCCGCCGACGGCTCGATAAGTGCCGCCATATCGCGCGGAGCATCGACGCCTAACAAGTCGTAAAGGTTTCCAAACATCAGGTCCAGGTCGAGCACGGCGGCACGCAAGCCCAACAGCGACGATGTGTGTGCCATGGTGGCAACGATCGTCGACTTGCCGCAACCGCCCGAACCCGAAATAGCGCAGATGACCGGAGCTCGATGCGGCGGAGCGGCAGCGTCTGCCGGCGGCATCGGAGGCGGCGGGGCGGGCGTCGGTGGCAGCGCCCCCGTCTCCCCCGCCGCAACCACACGCTGCGTCCAAGCCGGCATGGCAGCTTGTTCGGTCTGCGAGGCAGGCTCGTTCTGCGCAATCTGCTCATGCTGCATTAGCGACAACTCGCCGCACCCGGCAAAGCCCTCAACTTCGTCGAGTTCATCCACCAGATTCACGCCGTGCACGTATCCCATATCTACAGCCGGGGAGTCGCCAGCATGCTGCGCCGGCCCTCCAGCGTCATCGCATACAAGGGGGTTCCGGGGGCGCCGACCATGCTCGGCTTCCGCTTTTCCATAATCATCAACACGCGGGCCTCTTGTAGCGCGAGGCGCCCCGGGTTCCCTATCAACAAAAGCATCGGGCTCAATCGTCATGCGCCGATCGGAATCAACCGCTCCCTCGCCCGCGCGCCCGTTGCCGCATATACTGTGCGCAGCGATGACCTCGGTCGCCCCCGCGCGAAACAGCCCCTCGATATCCGACGGATCGAGCGCTTCTATCAACACGACCACGCGACTCACGCGGCCTTCGGCCGTCAGGCGCGCAACAGTCTTGCGCACATCTTCGGTATCAAACAGAGACGCCGCGATGATGGCAGCCCCGCGGCGCGACGGAAACGCCCGCGCCATGGAAACCAGCCCGTCCAGGTCACCCACGCGAAGCACCTGTGCACCCACATCACGGCCCTCGACTTCCCGCTGCAACAGCCCGTAATCGCCGCACGCGCAGCACGCAAGCCAGATCGCCTTCATCACTCGTCGCCTCCGCTCTTTTTGCCGCGCGCCGTGGCGGGAATCGTCAAGCTGACCGTTCCCTTGCCCGAGGCTCCCAGCAGTTCCTTGACGTCTTCGGGGTCAGCCGCCAGCGTCACCCATTCGATCTTGCCCTCGCGCGTGGAACCGGAATCCTCACTGGTATCGATCACGTACGCGCCGCACAGCCGATCGGTTACGCCGTCTTTTTGCACGTACACGTCCACGTAGCTGCCCACGCCCGCAGCACCGCCGACCGAGTGCTCGGCATCGACCGCCACCGAAACGGCGACCTTGCCCTTAGGCACCTCGAGCTTGCGGCTCTCGGCCTTGGTGTAGACATTGCAGATCACGGCGTTTTTGGGAATACGCGAAGTCGTCACGTCGCCGCGCACCTGGCGTAGCTCGGTCGCCGCGTCACGCGGCAGCAGACTCGTCAGCCACTCCTGGGTTATGACATTGGTCTCATCGAGGGTCTCACCCACATCGATATCGCGCGCCGCGACGCATACCTCGACGCGATCGCCACCGTACTTGGCCAAGGTCTCAGCCTGGACCTGTTCGGCTTGCGAGCGGATCGACGAGCCGTAAACCATGCAGAGCAGAGCAGCGAGTACGCCCGCGACCAGACTGATGGCGATGCGCTTGCTCTTGTTCACGGCCGCTCCTCTCATGGCAGTGCCGGGCGAATGCCCGTACCACCATTGTCTGGGCGGCCAGAGTGCAAAGCGGCGCAATCGCAATCTTGGTTTTCGATGTCAAACCAATCGCTGACCAAAAGCTGACCAGCCCGTCAAGCTCGTGGCAAGGTTTTGGTCAGCACGTCAGCAAACTGCATGTTTCGAGGCTTTCCCGCAGCAAAAAAGCCGTCTCCCGAACAGTTGGGAGACGGCTGTCATAGGAAAAATCAATTACAGATGGACATCGGGATCGAGCATTTGAGCGCTCACGCGCATGGATGACGCCAGATTTTGGAACGTTTCCAGACGCAGGCCGTCGATCTGCCCGGCGTCCTCGGCCTCGCGAACGGCGCAACCCGGTTCGTGGGTATGCGTGCAGTCGCCAAACCGGCACGCACGCGATGCCTCGACAATCTCGGGGAAGGCGCGTGCCAGACCCCGCTCGTGACCCACGAGCGGCAAACTGCGCAGACCCGGGGCATCGGCGATCACGCCGGCGTCGCCCGGCAGCGCCACCATCACGCGCGCGACGGTAGTGTGACGGCCCTGGTCGTCGCGTTCGCGCACACCGCCGGTCGCCAACGTATCGTGGCCCAGCAGTGCATTGAGCAGCGTCGACTTGCCGGCACCCGACTCGCCCAGAATCATGGCGCAGCTCCCGGCAGGCACGCAGGCACGGACCTCGTCCAGACCGCGGCCCTCGGCAGAAGACGTCACGATCACGCGCACGTCCGGACCCACCAGACGACGCACGCGGTCCAGATCGCGCTCGAGCTCATCGGCCTCGCAGCGGTCGGCCTTGGTGAGCACCACCACCGGCTCGGCATCGCAATCGAGCGCCAATACCAGTGAGCGCGCCACGCGATCGAGCAGCACCTCGCCGGCGCCGAGCGCCTGCACGATCAGCACGCTGTCAACGTTGGAGCAGAGCACCTGGCGCTCACCGCGGGCACGGCCACGCCAACGCTCAAAGCTCGTACGGCGCGGCAGCACGCACTCAATCACGCCCATATCGTGCCCGGGAGCGCGGCGCACCGCCACACGGTCGCCCACGGCAGGCAGCAGGACCTCGTCCTCGCCGCGCGACTTGGCAAACCCCACGGCATGCTCGGCACGAAACGTGTCATCGGCAGTCGCCACCAGCGGAAACCCGCGGTCCAGGCGCACCACGGCGCCAAGCTGCATCTGCTCGGGCTCCTCGGCATGTGCGCAGAAATCATCAAAGGCAGCCTGCTGAGCTTCATCGACCGGCAGGTCATCAAACGCCGGAACATCCTGCAGCGCGTCAAGCCCCGGTACACTCGCCAGCAATTCCTCAGCAGATGCAGGGGCTTCGGTCGCGAGCTTCCGACGACGATCGCGCTTAGCCCGCGCCCCCGTCGTCTTTTTCTTCGCCTTAGCCTTAGCCTTGCCCACAAGCGCCTCCCAGCACCATAAATCACAACTGAGCAGGTATTTTCCCACAAAAAAGAGTCGGTCGAGCAAATGCACCACCGACCCACACACTTTCCCACACCCATTATCCAACACCCGGGAGAAAAGTCAGCAACATCACCCCAGGGCCCCCCCGCCGCGAGGGGGTT
>CATXLW010000033.1:0-20969 GCA_958371715.1 uncultured Collinsella sp. | reverse complement strand
TGTAGACGCAGGTAAGACGACCTTGACGGAGAGCCTGTTATATACCAGCGGAGCATTCGAGGCGCTCGAGCCGTGGGAACAGCGCGAGATCATGCGCTTGGTCGGTAAGTTCTCCCATGTTCTTAACGAAGAGTGCGAGGCATTTAAACGGCAAGTTGCCGCCGAGAACGAGGCTGACGATAAGGGCGAGGGGGAGACATGCGACTCTTAATGAGGTTTATGAGGCCGTACCGCGGTCTGATCGCGGTGACGCTGTTTGTACTGCTGATAGATAACGTCGGCACGCTGCTGGTGCCTACAATGTTGGCGAATATGGTCAATACTGGTATCACGACGGGTGATATCGACTACATCTTGCGCAACGGCGTGTATATGCTCATCGCGACCGGCATGGCCAGTGGCGGCGCGGTGCTGGGCTGCTATCTTTCGGCCCGTCTGGCGGCCAATGTGGCCTGCGACATTCGCAACGCCGTCTACGATAAGTCGCTCGAGCTGTCCGCCAGCGACTTTGAGCGCTTTGGTACGGGTTCGATGATCACGCGCTCGCTCAACGACATCAACGTGATCCAGCAAGCGATCCTGCAGACGATTCAGCTGGTGTTACCGGTACCGTTCTTGGCCGTGGCGGGCATCATCTTTGCCTGGTTTATCGATCCTGCCATGGGCACGCTGCTGGGCGTGGTCGTTGCGATCGTGCTGGTGGCGGCGGTCTTTACCGTTGCCAACGCCGCGCCGATCTTTATGCGCCTGCAGAGCTTTATCGACCGCATGAACGTGGTGCTGCGCGAGAACATCGTGGGCGTGCGCGTCATCCGTGCATTTAACAAGGAGCGCCACGAGGAGCAGCGCCTGGACGAGGTGTTTAGCGATTACGCAGCCAATGCCATCAAGGTCAACCACCTGTTTGTGGGTCTCGACAGCTCCAGCTTCTTTTTGATGAATATCGCCGAGGTGGCGGTGCTGTGGGTGGGCGGCAACCGCGTGGGCGTCCATGCCATGCAAATCGGCAGCATCTCGGCCGTGCTGGAGTACGCGATCCTGATCCTGTTCTTTGTGATGATGGCGCAGATGGTGGTGCTGACGCTTCCGCGCGCCGCGGCGTGCCTCAGCCGTGCGCAGCAGGTGCTCGAAATCGAGCCGAGCATCGTGGACGGCAAGGCTACGCTGGGCGACGGGGCGCCCGAGTCCGCAGATGGAGCCGACGCGGTGGCCGTGTTCGACCATATGTCATTCCGTTTTGACGATGCCGACGAGGACACCCTGTGCAACCTGAGTTTTGCCTGCCGCCGTGGACAGACGACCGCGATCGTGGGCTCGACGGGCTCGGGCAAGTCAACGGTGGCCAAGCTCTTGCTTCGCTTCCACGATGCCACGAAGGGCACCATTCGCCTAAACGGCGTCGATCTGCGCGACCTTTCGCAAGACGACATCCGCGGGCGTATCGCCTATGTGCCGCAGAAGGCATGGCTGTTCTCGGGTACGGTGGCGAGCAACCTGCGCTTTGGCAACGAGGGCGCGACCGAGGCTGACATGCTCCATGCGCTGGAGGTTGCCCAGAGCACCTTTGTGCTCGACCAGCCCCAGGGGCTCGATACGCCGGTGACCCAGGGCGGCACGAACTTCTCGGGTGGTCAGCGCCAGCGCCTGGCGATTGCCCGCGCACTCATGAAGCACGCTGATCTGTATATCTTCGACGATAGCTTTTCGGCCCTGGACTTTAAGACCGATGCGGCACTGCGCCATGCGCTACAGGACGAGACGCGCGATGCCGCGGTGCTCATCATCGCCCAGCGCATCTCGACTATTTTGCATGCCGATCAGATTGTGGTGCTCAAGGACGGTGAGGTCGTGGGCCTAGGCACGCACGACGAGCTCATGGAAACCTGCGAGGTGTACCGCGCTATCGCGGAATCGCAGATGAAGGGAGGTGAGTAGCATGACCGAGGAACTCAAGAAGCAAGGCATCGCCGATGACGTCGCGGCTGCAGAGACAGTCGAGGAGACGGGCGCCACGCCCGACCTGGAGGAAGACGCCAAGGCAGCGGCGGAGCGCGAGGCTCGCCGCCAGGCACTCTACGAGGAAAACGAGCGCGCCGAGGACGAGCGCGCCCGCGCCGAGGCGGAGCGCATGCGCGACGTTGACGACGAGGACGAGGACGAGACGCCCCGCGACACCTGGGCGACGGTGCGCCGCCTGTGGAGCGAGGCCGCCGGCGACCATTGGCGCTTCTATATCGTGTTCGCGAGTATCGTGTTCTATGCCATCTTTAACACCGCGGCGCCGGCTTACAGCGCCCGCGTGATCGATGAGCTGTGGGGGCACATGAAGGTGGCGTTTGCCAACAACGCCACCTTCAGTATTACCTGGGAGAACTGCGGTAGGACCATCTTCATCTACTTTATGATCTGGACCGCCGCCGCCTCGTTCTACGCACTCCAGAGCTTTTTGATGTCGAGCGTTGCCGAGCGTCTCAACCTGCGTCTACGCAACCGCATCGCACAAAAGCTCAACCGTCTGCCGCTTGCCTACTTTGACGCGCATCGTCCCGGCGAGGTCGTCAGCCGCGCGACCAACGACCTGGACAAGATGTCCGAAAGCATGCAGCGCGGACTGCTGCAGTTGCTGGTGTCGATCGGTACCGTGGTGGGCGCCGTGAGCGTGATGTTCGTGTTTAGCGTGCCGCTCACGCTCATCTTTTTGTTCTTTACGGCGCTTTCGCTGCTGGTGACGAAGGTCGTGTCGCGCCGCACGCACGATGTGACGGGCGAGCGCCAGGAGTGGGTGTCCAAGATTACGAGCGCGGTCGAGGAAGGCTACTCGGGCCGTCTGGTGATCCGTGCGTTTAACCGCGAGCGCCAGAGCTCTGCCGAGGTACGCGAGGCTTCGAAGGAGCTGGCGCGCGTGAGCACCAAGGCCGACTTTATGATTAACGCCGTCGGCCCTGCGGTGCGCTTTATCGGCCGTTTGGCGCAGATCGTGATTGCGCTGGTGGGCTGCAGCATGCTGGTTGCCGGGCATATGACCGTCGGCGTGTTCCAGGCGTTCTTCCAGTTTATCTACGAGGCGTCCGAACCCATGACGCAGTTGTCGTTTACCTTTAACTCGCTGCAGAGCGCGCTGGCGAGCGCAGAGCGCGTGTTCGACCTGCTCGATGAGCCCGAGATGGAGGCCGATCCGCAGCCGGGCGAGGCTGCCAAGCTGCCGGGCAAGGTGGAGGGCCGCGTCGCTTTTGAGCACGTGCGCTTTGGCTATGCGCCCGACAAGCCGCTCATGCGCGACGTGTCGTTTGCCGCCGAGCCGGGTCAGAAGATCGCCGTGGTGGGAACCACGGGTGCGGGTAAGACCACGCTCATCAATCTGCTCATGCGCTTCTACGAGATCGACGGCGGCCGCATTACCCTCGACGGTGTGGACACGAGCCGCATGGACCGCGGCGAGCTGCGCCAGCAGTTTGGCATGGTGTTGCAGGACGCCTGGCTGTTCGATGGCACCATTGCCGAGAACATCGCCTATGGCTGTCCCGAGGCGACGCGCGAGGAGATTGTCGCGGCCGCACGTGCCGCGCAGGTCGACTTCTTTGTGCGCACCATGCCGCAGGGCTACGACACACATGTGGCCAATGATGCCGAAAGCATCAGTCAGGGCCAACGTCAGCTGCTGACCATCGCGCGCGTGCTGCTCAACAACCCGGCGATCCTCATCCTGGACGAGGCGACGTCGAGCGTGGACACGCGCACCGAGCTCGCCATCGGCCGCGCCATGGACGCGCTCATGCGCGGGCGCACGAGCTTTGTGATCGCGCACCGTCTGTCGACGATTGTTGATGCCGACCTCATCCTGGTCATGGATCACGGCAATATCATCGAGCAGGGTACGCACAAGGAGCTGCTGGCTGCCGAGGGCGCTTACGCCGACCTCTACCTAAGCCAGTTCGCATAAGGTGACAAAGGGGCAGTCCCGCATGTCACATCAAAAAGAAGGCGCGCCGAGGGCGGATTCCCTGGCGCGCCTTTTGTGTTGGCGTTGATGCTGTGGCGGTTGCCCGTGGCCCTAGCGCTCGTCCACGAGCTTGGCGACGAGGGCTTTGAGCTCGGCCACCTCTCGCTCGAGTTCCTTGACGCGACGGGCGTTTTCGTTGATGCCCTGGCGGTTGAGGGCGCTCTGCTCGGCGGCATCGTCGGGCATGTACTCGCGATGCTGCTTGGCGTCGAAGCTCTCCTCGAACACGCGGCAGCCGTTGCGCTTGATGATGCGCCCGGGCACGCCCACGACGGTGCAGTTGTCGGGCACGTCCTTGACGACGACCGAGTTGCCGCCGATCTTGACGTTGTCGCCAATGTGGATGTTGCCAAGCACCTTGGCGCCCGTGCCCACCGTGACATTGTTGCCCAGGGTGGGATGGCGTTTGCCGGTCTCGTTGCCGGTACCGCCGAGCGTGACGCCTTGGTAGAGCACGCAGTTGTCGCCCACAATGGTGGTCTCGCCGATGACAACGCCCATGGCGTGGTCGATAAAGAAATGTTTGCCGATCTGTGCAGCGGGATGAATCTCGACGCCGGTGATGTGGCGGGTGATTTGCGAGAGCACCCGGGCGAGCGAGCGATGGCCGTGCTCCCACAGCCAGTGCTCGGGCACGTGGTTCCACTTGGCGTGCAGGCCGGGGTACGAAAGAAAAATGACCAGACCGTTTTGCGCGGCGGGGTCCTGCGCTTGGACGGTCTTGATGTCCTCGCGAATGGTATTGATAAAGCTCACTGGCCGCCCTCCCTCAGTGCCGTGACAATGCGATTCAATAAAGTATAGCGATTCGCTAGGGATTAAGAAGGGCGATCTTGCTTTGCTTTGGGCGACAAGTGTCAGTTATGCAAACTTGCTGGTAATGGAGTCATGCTTTTGTGGGGTTGCGCACGAGGGGGCGCCGCAACCGTATACTGGTCAACTTGGACGTGTCCGCGCCCACAACTGAGAGGTTTAACTTCATGGGTTTCATTAACTTTATCGCCGAGCTGCTCAAGGACCCGCGCACCGCGATCGCCAGTTGGATCGCCGCCGGCCCGCTTATGGCCTACGGCTGCGTGTTCCTAATTATCTTTATCGAGACGGGCGTGGTGTTCTTCCCGTTCCTTCCCGGCGATTCGCTGCTGTTCGCTTCGGGCTTCTTTGCCCACAACGGCGGCTTTAACATCGTGGCCCTGTTGGCCGTCGCATGGACGGCCGCCATCTTGGGCGACCAGTGCAACTTTATGATCGGCCATTTCTTTGGCCGAAAGATCATCGCCTCGGGCAAGGTCAAGGCCATGACGCCCGAGCGCATCAAAAAGTCCGAGGACTTCCTGGACAAGTGGGGTCACCTGGCCATCTTCCTGGGTCGCTTCTTCCCGTTTATCCGCACCTTTGTGCCCTTCATCGCCGGTATGGGCGGCATGCACTGGCGCAACTTTGTCATCTATAACGTGCTGGGCGGTATCACCTGGTCGACGGTCTTTACACTGCTGGGCTACTTCTTTGGTGGCATTCCGTTTGTGCAGGAGCACTTTGAGCTGCTGATCGTAGGCATCGTCGCCGTGTCGATCATTCCGACCGTGGTCGGTTTGGTTAAGGCTAAGCTCGGTAAAAAGAACGCCTAGTCCGAGCTTGTTTTCGGACGTTAATTCCAAGGCCCGTCATCGGATTCGATGGCGGGCCTTTTGTGTTGAAGGCAAATGAAAATACTTTACTTAGTTAAAGAAAAGCGTTTTATCCAAGGCGTGCGGGGAGTACAATCACCTGCATGCGAATCGACGTGCCATCGGCTTTGATGCTGCCCGCGTGTCCTGCCCGGCTCTACGCTCCGGGTATGCGACGTTGCGACGCGGCCGGCTTCGGTCCTTGCGTGCGGGTTCGCGAGTATGCAACCGTGTATGTAAGGAGCGACATATGACTGTCGAGAAGAAAGATATCGATTGGGGTAGCCTCGGCTTTGGCTACATGAAGACCGATTACAGCTACGAGGCTCATTGGAAGGATGGCGAGTGGGACGAGGGCGGCCTGACCACCGACCACACCCTGCACGTCTCCGAGTGCGGTGGCATCTTCCATTACTGCCAGGAGGTCTTTGAGGGCCTGAAGGCCTACACCGCCGAGGACGGCAGCATCGTCTGCTTCCGTCCCGACATGAACGCCGAGCGTATGTATAACTCTGCCCAGCGCCTCGAGATGCCCCCGTTCCCCAAGGACAAGTTTGTTGAGGCCGTCAAGCAGGTCGTTTCTGCCAACGCCGCCTGGGTTCCGCCCTTCGGCTCTGGCGCGACCCTGTATGTGCGCCCGTTTATGATCGGCTCCGGTGACGTGATCGGCGTGGCTCCCGCTCCTGAGTACACGTTCCGTATTCTCGTGACCCCGGTCGGTCCGTACTTTAAGGGTGGCCTCAAGCCCGTCAAGCTGCGCGTTTCCGAGTACGACCGCGCCGCGCCGCACGGCACCGGCAACATCAAGGCCGGCCTCAACTACGCCATGTCCCTGAAGCCCACGATGGAGGCTCACCGCGAGGGCTATGCCGAGAACCTGTATCTCGACTCCGAGTCCCGCACCTATGTCGAGGAGACCGGTGGCGCCAACATCCTGTTCGTGAAGGAGGACGGCACGCTCGTCGTTCCGCAGTCTCACACCGACTCCATCCTGCCCTCCATCACCCGCCGTTCGCTCGTTCAGGTTGCTCAGGACCTGGGCATGACCGTCGATCAGCGCCCCGTCGAGTGGGCCGAGGTTAAGGCCGGCACCTTTGTTGAGTGCGGTCTGTGCGGCACCGCTGCCGTTATCTCCCCGGTGGGCGAGATCGACAACAAGGTCTACGGTGCCGACGAGACTGTGACCTTCCCGGCTGGCTACACCGAGATCGGTCCTGTGATGAAGAAGCTCCGCGAGACCCTGACGGGCATCCAGTCTGGTGCTGTTGAGGATAAGCACAACTGGGTTTACACCGTCGCGTAAGCTGTCTTAGCTGTCCGGCCCGAGGGCGACCTTCCTTTCCGGCGCGTCCTCGGGCCTGCGTTACCTCGGCGCTGCCGTTACGGGCAAAATAGATCTGAAAAAAGATGGCACGCGGCCTTTTAGGCCGCGCTTTTGTTTTGCTTCGTGCCATGTGGGGGCGGTGGCGACGTGCATTTTTGCGAGTATTCTGCAATCGAAGGCCCCTGCATACCGACGTTCGGGCAAAAATCCGTGCTCGTCGATGCTTTTCGCGAATAATAGGCGGGGTTATGGGCCGACAGCACTTGATTTGCAGGGATATTCTCGGTCTTTGGCCTTTGTCATGGCGCCCGATGCTCTTGGTTATGTTGAATACTCCCAAAAATGCACGGCGCTTAGAGGGGGGCCTACGCGAAAAAGGAAACCGCTCCGTCGAAGTATGCATTCGACGGGGCGGTTTATGCATTTGGCCGATTAAGGATGCGCTGCCAAACTACTAGAACTTGACGGTCGGGGCCTGGCGGGCTGCTTCGGCGGCCTCGAAGCCCTGGCGCTCCTTAAACTGGAAGATGCCGGCAAAGATGACAGCCGGGAACGTCTGAATGGCGTTATTGTAGCTGAGCACGCAATCGTTGTAGCTCTGGCGTGCATAGCTAATCTTGTTCTCAGTATCCTCGAGCGATGCCTGCAGCTGCGTAAAGTTGGTGTTCGCCTTAAGGTCGGGGTAGGCCTCGGCTACGGCGAAGAGCTGGCGCAGCGCACCGGTCAGCACGTTGTCGGCTTCCATCTTGGCCTCGGGCGTGGTGGCCTTGACGGCGGTGTTGCGCGCGCTGATCACGGCGGAGAGCGTCTCCTGCTCGTGCTTGGCGTAGCCCTTGACGGTCTCGACAAGGTTGGGGATCAGGTCGTTGCGGCGCTGCAGCTGCGTATCGATGTTCTGCCAGGCGTTATCGATGCGATTACGCTTGGTGACCATGTTGTTGTAGATGCCGGCGATGGCGCAGACAATCACAATGACAACAACGATGCCGATGATGACGGTAATCATGATGTCTCCGTTTCGAATGGCCGCGGCGGCATGCGCCAGCTGCCGTTGGTATAACGCTACTAGTATACCCGCAACGTTTTGTCGTGCCGAACTTTCCGGTAAGCGTTATGTTTTCGGCGGGGTTGGCACCGGGGCAAAGCGCGCGAGGTACAGGTGTAAGATATGCGACAGATTGACGAACGTTGTCTTTGCCCTGAGGATGGCGATACCAGTGGACCTTCGCATTAAGAAAACCTACCGCGCCCTGTTCGATGCCTTCACCGAGCTTCTCGAGGAGCATCGTTTTGAGGACCTGACGGTTGCCATGCTGTGCGACCGTGCCATGATTCGCCGCACGACGTTCTACAAGCACTTTCGCGATAAGAACGATTACTTTGCCTTTTATATCGATGAGCTCATGTCGGGCTTGCCGCAAAAACAGCCCGATGAGGCCGGCGCAGTGTCTGCCGAGGACGTGCGCGCGCTTCGGCACGCGATTTTGGACGATGCCATGGATTTGATTCTGGCGCACGAGCAGCTCATGGATAACATTTTGGCAAGCAGCATGTCGGGCATGCTGACAAACGTTATTTGCGACCGCATTGCCCGCTCCATCCGCGAGCGTGTGATGAACGTGCTTGCCGAGGATGCCCTGGCCCCCGTGTCACTCGAGACGACGTCTGAGTTTGTCGCCGGCGGTATTATTCGACTTTTCACGATATGGTGGGAATCGGGCCACGATCTTGAGCGTCGACCTGAGATGGCCGACGTGGTCGATGCGCTGTTTGAGCGGACCATGACACCGGTGCATCATTAAAAGTGGCGGAGAGAGGGGGATTCGAACCCCCGGAACGCTCTCGCGCTCAACGGTTTTCAAGACCGCCGCATTCAACCGCTCTGCCATCTCTCCGTGAGTCGTAATGATAGCATCGTTTTGAATTTGCAACAGGGAAGGCGAACGATGACGAGCACCGAAATCGACGAGAAGTTCATGCGCGAGGCGTTGGCGGAGGCGCGCGCCGCCGCGGCGGTGGGCGAGGTGCCCATTGGCGCTGTGGTGGTGCGCGCGGGTGAGATTGTCGCGCGGGCGCATAATCGTCGTGAGCTCGATCAGGACCCTTCGGCGCATGCAGAGTTCGCGGCCCTGTGCGCTGCCGCTCGGTCGCTCGGTCGCTGGCGCCTTTCCGACTGTACGGTCTACGTGACGCTCGAGCCCTGCTGCATGTGTGCGGGGCTTATGGTTAACGCGCGCGTAGGACGCTGCGTGTATGGCGCGGCTGATGCCAAGGCGGGCGCTCTGGGTTCGCTGTATGACCTGAATGCCGATTCGCGCCTGAATCATCGGTTTAACGTGACCGCCGGCGTGCTGGCAGACGAGTGTCGTGAGGTGTTGAGCAGCTATTTTAGTAGGCTGCGTGGCACCGATGGTGCTGGCTGCGGTTGTGGGGCCGATCTTGAAGCACACGCCGCTCACGCCGCAGCACTTGCAGGTGTCGGTGAGGATACTGACACGGCGGTTGACTTTGGTCCTGCGTGCCGCCGACCCCGCCGTGTGCTGTTGGCGATCGACTCCTTTAAGGGCAGCGTTTCGAGCGCGCAGGCGGAGGCGGCGGTTGCCGAAGGCGTACGCCGCGTGTGGCCCGATGCCGAGGTGTGCACATTGCTGCTGGCAGACGGCGGCGAGGGAACGCTCGACGCCATTGCCGCATGCGGCGGTGAGGTTGTGACCTGCGAGGTAGCAGGTCCCTTGGGCAAGAGCGTGTCTGCCCGGATGCTGGTGGACGGCGAGCGCGAGTCCGCGGTCATCGAGATGGCCGAGGCGGCTGGCATTGGGTATTCGCCTTGCACGGAGTCGTCGGCGCTGGCTGCTACAACCTATGGCGTGGGCGAGCTCATGCTTCGCGCGGTTCGTACGGGCGCAAAGACACTCTATATTGGTCTGGGCGGCAGTGCCGCCAACGACGGTGGCGCCGGCATGCTGCAGGCGCTGGGCGCGCGTGTGGTCGATGATCGGGGCTGCGATATCGCCCCCGGTCTTGCCGGCCTTGAGCGGGTGGCGAGCGTTGATTTGGCGCCAGCGCTGCAGGCTTTGGATGGCGCTCGTATCGTTGTGCTTTCGGATGTCGAGAATCCGCTCGTGGGGCGTCGGGGCGCATTAGCGGTGTTTGGCGGGCAGAAAGGCTTGCCGACGGGTGACGCCGAGGCGCTGAGCAGGTGCGACAGCTGGATGGTCGGCTACGGTCGTCTACTCGATACGGCAATTGTCGAGGCTCGGGCCCAGGGGTTGTTGCGCACACCCGAGGGCGCACGGACATTTGGCTCGGTGCTCGGCGTGCCCGGCGCGGGCGCTGCCGGTGGCTTGGGCGCGGCGTTGCTGGCACTCGGTGCGGAGCTACACTCGGGTGTGGAGACGGTGCTCGATCTCGTGGGGTTTGACGAACATGTGCGCGATGTCGACCTGGTCATAACGGGCGAGGGCAATATGGACGAGCAGTCCGCCGCCGGTAAGGCGCCGGTGGGCGTGGCCCGCCGTGCCAAGCGATATGGCAAGCCGGTGGCCGCTGTCGTGGGCGGTCGCGCCGACAACCTGGATGCGGTGTACGAGCAGGGCATCGACCTTGTCCTGCCGATCTGTCGCAAGCCCATGGACCTGGAGCGGGCGCTCGATCCGCAAGAAGCCGCAACCAACCTCATCTGCGCCGGCGAGTCTGCCGCGCGAGCCTACGACCTTGGCCGCCTCTAAAACCAATCCCTCCCCAATAACTTGAGGTGAAATACGGAGTGTTTTTGCCTTTAAGGCGCCAATTCAGTCCGTATTCCACCGCAACTTCGTGAATGGCCATCCGAGGCTGGTCGCCTTGTGCTTTGGGTCGGACCGTCTGCCATGAAATGCGGTAATCTACTACGTTAAACCGGTCACCCTCGACCATCCCGGAATTTGCAAAAACAAAACCGCAGGTAGAGAGCTTGCCGATTTCCGAAAAAGCCGGCTATGGTCGACCCCTGCGACCTAAACGTAGTAGATAGGCCCTTTTCGTGGCGCAACGTCAGACCAGTCTATTTGGGACGGGGCTTTCTTGACTACTTTCGCCAATCTGATGCCCCCAGTCAAAAAGTAGTCAAAAAAGCCCCGTCCCAAATTAGCTGTCTTGCCCCATCGGGCGGGAGCAGGTAAGATATACCGAGCGCCTAGCGCGTTCGATGGGTTCGGATGACGACATGTTCCGAATCTGGTCAGGTCCGGAAGGAAGCAGCCATAAGGAGCCCCTGTCGGGCATCCGAATCCATCGAGCGCACGGGCGCTTTTTTGGTGCCGCGATGCGGTCCCGGTGCCGGCGGGCTGTTTGGTGTCTCGCTGGTCCTCGGCTTTGCCTGCGGGATCGCTCGACTACCAAACAGCCCGCCGGCACCGGGACCACTTCGTCCAAAAAACACCCGTAAAGGCGCGTTAGCCTAATTAAATCTATCCCTTAAGGAATGCTGCTCGTTGGCATTGTTTGGAGCGCGGTGGCGATGTGCTTCAAGAGACAGTGGCATTACCATTTGTTTTTACAAGTAAAGAGGCCCGTTTCCCTGGGTTGGGGAAACGGGCCTCCTTTTGTCGCTGGGCTTGTGGATTGGTGAAGGCAGAATGCTCTGTCGGCTATTTTGAGTTCTTGATGCGGCGTGTAGCTGTGGCGGTTATTCCGAACCCTGCGGCGGCGATTCCTGCGAGTACGATTGCACTAGGCGTCGTGTCGCCCGTATTTGCAAGCTTGCCGTCTGCATTTGCTTGCTTGGTGGAGCTCGATGGAGCGTATTTGCCGGTCGCGGGCGAGCTGGCGGGCTGTGTCGCCTCGGCCGGTTGCGCCGAGCTGGAGGGAGGCGTCGTCTCGGTCGGTTTCGTTATCTCGGGTGAGGCGGCCTTGTCTGCCGCGGCTTTCGCCTCTTCATATGCCTTGCAGGCGTCGTCATAGGCCGCTTGCGCCTTTTCCAAATCGCCGAGGAGCGCATTTCGCTTGGCTATGTCCTCGTCGATGTGGGCTTTGGCTTCCTCTGCCTCACTTTCGAAATACTGAACCTGTCTTTCCTGGTTTTCGAGCCGGCGTTGGCAGTGGTGAAGATCATCTTCACAAGATTTTTCTCGCCTTTCTGCCGACATGATCTCACTTCGCAACTGCTTAATAGTTTCGTTAGAAGCTCCGTCGTCGATTGCCTTATTTAATTCTGCCTGAAGGCCGCTTGTCCGGTTGTGGGCCTCATCGTATTTGGCTTGGGCTGCATCGACGTCCGCTTGCATGGCGGGAAGGGGTTCCCTCCGTTTGGCGGCTTCCGTCACCACCATGTCGTAGATCTCTTGAAAAGCGGCAATGTCATCATCGATTACCGCAATTTTCTCAGGACTTGCGGCGTCTTTTGCGACCTCGAGGTTTTTGAGCGCTTCCTGCATGGCTGCATACGCTTTTTCTTTTGCGGCGGCCGCATCTTCCGTCTGCAAGGCAACTGCACCGGTGGGGGAACTGGTTTCTGCCGCGATCGCCGTTACGGGGGGGGGCGATTCCCGCGACGAGTGCCGCGGAAAGGGCGATGCCCACAGTTGCTCGTCTTGCTCTTCTTGCGAGAATGTCGTTCATCTCGGCACCTCATTTCAAGGGTCGGCGACTAACTTGGTAGCACTAATGTAAGTATACCAAGTGGTCGACCCGCCACTGGCTGGGTGTGCGCGTATGCCCCTCTGAAAACTGAATCCCATTAGAAATGACGAGTTGTTTACGCTTCTTTTGGGGTGGCGGTACTATCATGGTTCGAATTGAATGTGGATGATGATAGGGAGCGCCTATACATGATTGAGCTGCTCAGGCGTTTTGGTGGCAAGTTTCGCCGCTATATGGTGATTGGCCCTGCGTGCAAGCTGATCGAAGTGATCTTTGACCTGCTTACACCGCTGGTGATTGCCCAGATGATCGATAAGGGCATTGGCTCGCACGACGTGGATGCCGTCGTCCGTTACGGTATGGTGCTTGCCGCCATGGCTGTGATCGGCATCTCGTTTACGCTCGTCTGCCAAAAGATGGCGGCGCTTACCTCGCAGGGCATGGGCACCGATATCCGTGGTGCGCTCTACCAGCACATCAACAAACTGAGCTATGCCGAGCTCGACCGTTTTGGCACGCCGTCGCTCATCACGCGCATCACCAACGACGTCAACCAGGTGCAGCTTGCCGTGGCGCTGGGCGTGCGCATGCTCATCCGCTGGCCTTTCCTGGCGGTGGGCTCCATGGTCGCGGCCCTTGCCATCGACCTTAAGCTTGGCGTGATTTTCTTGATTTGCACGCCCGCCATCGGCCTGGTGTTTTGGTTTGTCATGGCGCGCTGCATTCCCTACTACAAGCAGCTGCAGGCAAAGCTCGATCGCATCGCGCTCATTTGCCGCGAGGGCCTTTCGGGCGCTCGCGTGGTTCGCGCCTTCGTGCGCGAGGACCACGAGCGCGAGCGCTTTGCCCAAGCTGCCGATGACCAGGCCAATACTGCCATCGCGGTGGGCAAGCTCTCGTCGATCCTTAACCCCGTTACGTTTTTGGTGATGAACCTGGGCGTGTGCGCCATCCTGTGGGTGGGCGGCATCCAGGTCGACGTGGGTGAGCTCACGCAGGGCCAGGTCATGGCGTTTGTGAACTACATGACGCAGACACTCACCTCCATCGTCTACGTGGCCAACCTGGTTGTGGTCTTTACCAAGGCAAGCGCGAGCGCTTCGCGTATCAATGAGGTGCTCAATTGTGAGCCGAGCATTACGGACGGGGACAACCAGCCGGTCGCGCTGCCCAAGCCGGGTGCGACGGGCAATGCCGCTCCGGCCTCCGCGCTGAGCTTGAGCCATGCGAGCTTCTCGTTTGGCGCTGGCGCGGCAAATGCTGTCAACGATGTGACGCTGGAACTCCCGCTGGGCAAAACCCTCGGCATTATCGGCGGTACGGGCAGCGGTAAGTCCACGCTCGTTTCGCTTATCCCGCGCCTGTACGATGCGGGCACCGGCAGCGTGAGCGTGATGGGCGCCGACGTGCGCACCTGGCCGCTCGACCAGCTGCGCCGTGTGGTCGCGACCGTTCCGCAGCGCGCGTCGCTGGTGAGTGGCACCATCCGCAGCAACCTGACCTGGCGCGACGAGGCTGCGACCGACGAGGATCTCTGGGCGGCGCTCGACATGGCGCAGGCCAGCGAGTTCGTGCGCAACAAGCCGCAGGGGCTCGATGCCCCGGTCGAGGCGGGCGGTAAGAACTTCAGCGGTGGCCAACGCCAGCGCTTGACCATCGCGCGCGCTCTGGTGGGCTCGCCGCAAATCCTGATTATGGATGACTCCGCCTCGGCGCTCGACTTTAAGACTGATGCGGCGCTTCGCCGTGCCATTCGCGAGCGCAGCATGCGCGGTGCCGCCGAGGGCGGGCTGCCGCTGACGACCGTCATCGTGAGCCAGCGCGTTTCGACCGTGCGCGACGCCGACGCGATCTGCGTGCTCGATCACGGCTCGGTTGCGGGCCTGGGCACGCATGACGAGCTCTACGCGACTTGCCAGCTCTACCGCGAGATCTGCCAGTCGCAGCTGCGCCGCGAGGAGCTTGAGGGCCAACAGGGGAGTGCGGCGCCCGCGCCCATCCCAGGGCCCGCGTCCGCCCTAGGCGCCCCTGTATCTGTCTGCGCAAAGGAGGGCTGCTAAATGAATCCGTACACTTCCTCCGGTTCGGTCGCCACGATGACGGCAAACGTGTCCGGTAACGATAACCTCAACGACCTGGGCGACGGCCCGCGCCAGCCCGGCGACCCCGAGCGCTATCCCGTGGGCGCGGTGACCCGCCGCCTGATGGGCTACGTCCGTCCGCATCGTATTTCGTTTACGGCGTCGTTTGTGAGCGCCGCTATCTCGGTGATTCTGCAGCTCTACACGCCTATCCTTATCGGCGAGGGTGTCGACCTGATCGTTGCCGCGGGCCAGGTGGATTTCGATGCACTGCTGCCGCTCGTTACCAAGCTCGCGATAGTCGTTGTAGGTGCTGCGGCCTTCCAGTGGCTGCAGGGCTATTGCGTCAACCGCCTGTCCTACGAAACGGTGCGCGACATGCGCGTGGAGGCGAGCGACAAGCTCAGCCGTATGCCGCTCAGCTTTATCGACAGTCACGCCCACGGCGACCTTATGAGCCGCGTGGTCAACGACGTCGATCAGGTGGGCGACGGTCTGCTGCAGGGCTTCACGCAGCTCTTCACCGGTGTTATTACCATCGTGGGCACGCTCGCGTTTATGCTTTCCATCAACCTGACCATGACGCTCGTGGTGGTGCTCGTCACGCCGCTTTCCATTTTTGCCGCCGGCGCCATTGCCAAGCTCTCCAACAAAAGCTTTACGGCGCAGCAGCGGATTCAAGGGCAGCTCGGTGGTCATATCGAGGAGTACGTAGGCGAGCAGAAGCTTGTCGACGCCTTTGCCTATGGTCCCAACGCCCAGCAGCGCTTCGATGCCCTCAACGCTGAGCTCTACACCGCGGGCGAGCGTGCGCAGTTTATGGGTTCGCTCTCCAACCCCGGCACGCGCTTTATCAATAACATCATCTATGCCGTGGTCGCTGTGATCGGCTGCGTGGGCGTGATCACGGGCGTGCCCGCGGCGCTTACGGTGGGCGGCGTGCAGATTTTCCTGTCCTATGCCAACCAGTACACCAAGCCGTTCAACGAGGTCACCAACGTCATTACGCAGATCCAGACCGCGTACGCCTCGGCGCGCCGCATGTTTGCGCTGCTCGATGCGCGCGAGCAGGAGCCCGACGCTGTGGATGCCATTGAGCTCACCATCCCGAAGGGCGAGGTTTCGTTTGAGCATGTGGACTTTAGCTATGTGCCCGACCGCAAGCTGCTGCAGGATATCTGCATCGAGGCCAAGTCCGGCATGCGCTTTGCCCTCGTTGGCCCCACGGGCTGCGGCAAGACAACGCTCATCAATTTGCTGCTGCGGTTTTACGATATCGATGCCGGGTGCATCTTGGTGGACGGTCGCTCGTCGCGCGACTACACACGCTCGAGCCTGCGCCGTGCTTTTGGCATGGTGCTGCAGGATACCTGGCTGTTCGAGGGCACGGTGGCGGACAACATCGCGTACGGTTGCCCGGATGCCACGCGCGAGCAGATCATCGAGGCCGCCAAGCGCGCGCATGCGCACAAGTTTATCGTGCAGCTGCCAGGCGGCTACGATACGGTGATCGGCGAGGACGGCGGAACGTTTAGCCAGGGTCAAAAGCAGCTGCTGTGCATCGCGCGCGTCATGCTCACCGACCCGGCTATCTTGCTGCTGGACGAGGCGACGTCGAGCATCGATACCCGCACCGAGCTGCAGGTGCAGGCGGCATTCGACGAGCTCATGGCTGGCCGCACGAGCTTTGTCGTGGCACACCGCCTGTCGACGATTCGCAACGCCGATTGCATCTTGGTAATGCGCGATGGCGAGATTATCGAGCGCGGCACGCACGATGAACTGCTCGAGGCAGGTGGCTTTTACGCCGAGCTCTACCGCAGCCAATTCGCCCAGTGAGGAAGCCCGTGGGGCATGTAACGCAGCGCTAGGGCGCGAGCGTGTCAACGGGGGCAACGATAATGCCCTCGGGCGTTGTATGGGCCGGCATGCCGAACCCGATGACGATGAGCTTGGCCGCGGGTGGTCTCTCGCCACGCTCGACAAGTTTGCGCTCGAGTCGAAGCAGGTTTGCAGATGCCTCGGGGATCTGCGGACTTCCGAGTTTTACTTCCACGGCAATCCAAGTTCCATCGCGCCTGTGTATAACGGCATCAACCTCGAGATCGTCGGCGTCATGGTAGTGGGACACCGATGAGTCATTTGCGGCTGCATAGACCTTAAGGTCGTGCAGGACGAGGGATTCGAAGAGCAGTCCCAGCGTCTTCGGGTCGGATGCCAATGACTCCGGATTTGCTCCGAGCAGTGCGACGGCAAGCGAAGGGTCGGCGAGGTGCCTTTTCGCACTTTGCCGCAGCTTTACCGGAGACCTGAGCGCCGGATGCCAAGCCGGGATATCATCGATGATGTGTATTCTGCGCAAGGCATCCGTATAGCGCCGCAGTGTACTTCTCGATACATCACCGCCGAGGTCTTTCTCAAGAGACTTTTCGCCGGCAAGAGTGGATTCGTTGCGCGCAAGCGAAGACAGAAGAGCTCTGACTTTCTCCGGGTCACGCTTCACGCCGTCAACCCTCGAAACATCCGATTCGCAGACACCGTCGATGTAGGCAGCGGATATACGCATTGCATCGGCAGTCGTCTTGCCAACCGCCTGAGGCCAACCACCACGACATAGCAAATCGGCAATATCGGCGATGCCGTTGATGGATCCAAGTGCCGCTTTGATGGGGCATCCGTTAAGCAGCGATTCGAGCGAGACCGCCCCTGAGGAAACCCCGAGTTCGGCCAGAGTCATTGTTTCCATGCGCAAGCGTGATATGCGCCCGATGCCGCTGTGCATCGGTTGGTCGGCGTCGTTTGGTGTTGCTGACCCCGTAAGCAAAAACTGCCCTGGCTCACCGGTCCGACGATCGCATTCGAAACGTATCGCGTCCCACAGTTTTGGCTCTTCCTGCCACTCATCGATGAGTCTCGGCGTTGCGCCGACTATTGCTTGAGCTGGATCGATCCTGGCAAGCTGCAGTGCGGCAAAGTCTCCGACAGGGTCGGAGAGAGACAGCGATGATTCAGCGAATCGCTGGGCCGTAGTCGTCTTTCCGCACCACTTCGGTCCCTGAATGAGCACGGCACCAAAAATGCCAAGATCGCGTTCGATTGAGCGATCGATACATCTACTCATATACCTAGTCATCGTACTTCCCACCATTCAAAGAAACATCTCGTTTTATAGCATCTTACCAGCGCGTAAAACATTTTGACGAAAAACCATGACACAATTTGACGGTATTTCGTGAAACAAATTGACGATATTATATGAAACAATTTGACGGCGTTTTGTGAAACAGTTTTTCGGCCATTCGTGAAACGTTCTGCGGCGGTTTCAATCCGAAGTACATACTGTTCGAAATCTGTCCAAAGATGTCGTCTGCGTCGCCAATCGACAGACGGCGGTTTACATCTGTCACGTTAGTACTAAGATATTCATCTAATAAATTGCATTAATGGCTCGAGTTTCGGGGGAAACGAGGCAACGTGACTATGACATGCTCTATGGTGGTCAACAGCAAGAGCGGTAATACCAGGATGGTTTCGGGGGCGCTCAAGCGCGCGCTGCAGGCTGCGGGCGTCGAGTTTATCCATGCCGCTGCGCTGAGCGATGATGCAGATCCGGAACAGGTCGCGCAAGAGGCGCAGGGTGCCTGCACTGCCGATACGGTGCTCGTTGGTTTTTGGTGCGACAAGGGCGCCTGCACGCCTTCGGTCGCGGCGTTGCTCTCCGCCTTGCACGGTAAGCGCGTCTTCCTGTTTGGCACCTGCGGTTTTGGCGCCGACCAGAGCTATTATCAGCAGATTATCGACCGCGTAACTTCCAATTTGGCTGGGGATGCCGAGCTTGCGGGCTGGGCGATGTGCCAGGGCAAGATGGGCCCCGCGGTCAAGCAGCGCTACGAGGCCATGCTTGAGCAAGATCCCGAAAACGCCCGATTTAAGATGCTGCTCGACAACTGGGTTGCCGCGAAGGACCATCCCACCAAGGAAGACCTGGACAACATGGCTGCAGCCGCCAAGAAGGCCGTGCTGGGAGAGTAGCTTCGCCGTTCGCGGTCCTTCGTGCAAAACAATACAAATGTGAAAGCCTCGAAGTTCTCGAGGCTTTTTTCGTGACACGAGGGCGCCCCTTTATTGATGGAAGGCCTAATAAGCTGATTGCTCTACGCCCGGATGTGTGCGGAGTGGGATGGGATTTCCGGATGGGTGGAGTTGCGGAAGCTGCGTCCCGGAATTTGCCTTTGGAATGGGATGCGGTTTCCCGGTGAAGGGCTCTGTGGAAACTACATCCCAGCATTCGGTCGAGAAATGGGATGTAGTTTCAGGTTGAGGGTCTTGGCGGAAAGTGCGACCCGGAATTTGTGATCGAAGCGGGATACGGCTTCCCAACGGGGCCACAAGCGGAAGCCGTATCCCACTCCGGACGTGAATCCTGGGACACGGTTCTCAGAGGATTATGGGCTGCGAACTACATGGGGCTGTCATAAAACTCCAGTAAAAGGGGGTCGGAAATAAATGGCACTTCCAGCAGTTTGTTTTAATGTGGGGGGGTACCATTATTTTAGTTTCGCAAAAAAATGATCCCTCTATGGGGAAGTTGCGTAGGGGGTTAGTCACAGATATTGGATAAAACAGACTAATTTGGGGATAAATGACCACTTACGCCAAAAAAGGTAGCATTTAGCGACAAACTATTGAAAAATGTGTAGCACATCGCTATGTTTTTATTACGAAAAGATTCCAAATTGGCTTATTTCGGACTCACTTTTCAAGCGCCTTGCGGTTCCTGTTGAAACTTGCTGACCTTTGGATGGGTCGAATACGTCCTCAAGGGGGATGAATTATCACTTTGGCTGCGCGTAGACTCAAACGATTTATTGCACTTTTGAGTAGCTTGGCGTTCGCGCTTGTCATAGCCCTTGCCGTTGTTTCTTTTGTGCCTCGCGCATTTGGATACATGCCCTTTGCTGTGCTTTCGGGCTCTATGGAACCCGATCTTCCCGTTGGCTCCATGGTGTTTGTCCGCCAGGTTGAGCCAGTGGATATTGCCGTGGGTGACAATGCAATCTTTTACCGATCGGACGGTGCTGTGGTGACGCACCAGGTGTACGAGATCGACCCTGTGGCGCAGATGATCGGCACGCAGGGAATCGCAAACAAAAATGCAGATGGAACCATCATGCACGATGCCGAGCAGACGCCTTTTTCACGCGTGATCGGCACTGTCTCTTTTTGTGTCCCTTACCTGGGCTTCGTTAACGCATATTGCACGACGATGCCCGGTTTGCTTGTTGTGGTGGCCGTTCTGGCGCTGCTGGTCGCGGCGTCGATAGTGCTCGATCGGGTGGTTCCCGACGAGCCTGCGGGCAAGCATGCCCGCGCGCATGCGAGGGAGCGGCGTTCATAGCGGCAGGGGAGAGGTGTCGGCAACGGCAAGGGCCGTTGCCGGGGAAGTCGATTTTCGAAAGGAAGAGAACGATGGAAAACAAGAAGAAAAAGCGCTACGGCATCATTGCCGCCCTGCTGCTGTTGGTGCTGGCCGCCGGTGTGGGTACCTATGCATGGCTGTCGGCAACCGACTCCGAGACGAACGAGTTCACGGTTGGCAGCATCGACAAGCCCGAAGTGAAGCCCGACCCTGATCATCCGAACAAGCCCGGCGACAAGCCCACGGACCCCTCAGTGGATGGTTATCTGTTCGAGACCCTGTGGAAGAAAGATTCCAAGATGATTCCCGACACCAATATTGCCAAGAACCCCAACGTTGGTATCGGCAAGGACTCTGATGAGTCCTATGTGTTCATCTACGTGAAGAACGCCATTGTGAAGAAAGATGCCACTGACGCTCTTGCTAAGACCCCGTACTTCACGCTTAACGATAACTGGAAGCCGGTTGCGGATACCACCGTGGGTGCTAAGAACAACGGTAACCCTAACCAGTACGTGAGCGGTCTGTTCATGTATACCGCTGGTAACACCGACACCCCTGCCAAGCTTGCTCCTACTCCAAAGACTGAGACTACCGAGGCAAAGGCTGCTTACACCGGTGAGCTGTTCAGCACCGTGCATATCCCGGCTGCCATGAACAACACGGATGTTGTTCAGAGTCCCGCCAAGCCCACTATGACAGTCTCCTGCTACATCTTCGGCGCTGACCAGGGCGATGCCGAGAACGCCATCGCGCAGGCCAAGGAATGGGCTAAGACTCAGGCTTAATCCCCCCTCCACCGAGATCCCGGCCCGCCCCCCCAACCCCACAGAGGGCGGGGGGGGGGGGGGCCCCCGAG
>CATXLW010000032.1:0-22050 GCA_958371715.1 uncultured Collinsella sp. | reverse complement strand
ACTTGCAGCGACGGACCTCGGGACGCTCTTACACCACGTCTGCGCGCGCCACCATTAGCATTCTCGTCGCCCCCACATCCTCTAAAAAAGTTCTTAAAACAGCCTTAAAGGCGTTCCAACTCGCGTTGACAGCGTAAAATACGCATGTTTGACTATGACAGAAGTGGATTTTAGGGGAGGAGTACGCCATGGAGGTGCTGGTTGTTGGCAACACCGCATATGTTGACGATGACTTTTGCGCCAAGGCATTCCCCGGGGACCACGTTAAGGTTGTAGCCGCCAAGGATGCGCGTCGTGATGAGTCGTCGCCCCATGCCTCGTGGAAAGAGCTGCTCCAGCACTTGGAGCAGGCCTACGAGTTCGACCGCGTGGTCTACCTGTCTAATTACCTTACCCCGCATACTGATACCGTGGGCGATATCGAGCTGCTGCGCTCGGTCTTTCGTACGTGCGCGGGTCGCCGGGTCCAACTGCTGTATGTAGCGGGGCCCGCGGGTGCCGAGGGTGCCGCCGATGCCGCGGGGCGAACGGGCAAGGGCATTATCGCGCACGCAGCCAACGACCTGTGCCGCTACTACGCTGCTCGCGAGGGCGTGCAGACCAAGATCCTGCGCGTGCCGTTCCTGTATACCGCGTCTGCCGCGCTGGAGGACCCGTTTTTGGTGCCGCTGTTCGACGCGTGCTCAACCGGATCGGTCGCTCTGCAGGGCGCGCAGGATGCGGCGTTTCCCCTGCTGTGTGCCGAGGAGCTTGCGGTGCTGATTCGCCGCATCTTTGATAGCTGGGATGCCTCTTTTGAGACGCTCGACGTTGCCGATACCTTCCAGCACACGTCAGGTGAGGTGGGCGAGGCCCTCAAGGCGCTGTTCCCGGGGCTTGCCGTTGCCTATGGCGATTCTGCTGGCTATGCTCTGCCTGCCAGCGACGTCGCTCGCGTGCGCTATGGCTGGTTTCAGCGCTACGACTTGCTGCGCGACCTCTCGACCATTCAGGCTCGCTGGGATGCTGGTCGCGCAAAGAAGGTCAACCCCTTGCGCGCCGCCATCGACCGCATCCAAATGCGCACGCTGCCTATTAAATGCCTGGAGACGGGCGTTGCTTGGGTTTTGTTCGAGGTGCTTGCGCATCTGTTCTCGCAATCGGCCCAGCTCAACGTGCTCGATTATCGCCTGCTCTACGTGGTGCTGATCGGCACGCTGTATGGCTTGGACTTTGGCCTGGTTGCGGCGCTGCTGGCGTCGGCGGGTTTGGCTGCGAGCTACTTTACTCAGTATGGCTATACCTTCCAGGGCCTGTTCTACGAGCCGTCCAACTGGCTGCCGTTTATCGCGTATTTTGTGGTGGGTGCCGTATGTGGCTATGTGCAGCTGCGCAACAGCGAAGCCATTAGGGCGGAGCGCGATCAAAACGAGCTCGTGCGCAACCGCAATACGTTTCTTACGCAGCTCTACCACGATGCCGTCGAGGACAAGCGCACATACAAGCGCCAGATTGTGGGGCGTCAGGATAGCTTTGGCAAGATCTTTGCCGTGACGCAAGAGCTCGACGTGCTCAATCCGCGCGACATCTATCGCAAGTGCTGCGAGCTCATGGGTGAGATTCTCGAAAACGATTCGGTGGCGATCTATCACGTTTCGGGCGGGGCATTTGCACGCCTGGTGGCAGCAAGTCCCGCGATTGCCGAAGACGTCACGCGCTCGTTTTCGCTTGAGCAGCTTGCGCCCCTTTTGGGCGGTGGGGGTCGTTCGAACCTGTGGGTGAATCGCGAGTTGACGCCGGGGCTGCCCATGTTTGGATACTCGATCGAGCGCGACGGGGCACCCGCCGTGTTGATCTCTGTGCGTCGTGCGGCTCAGAATCAAATGACGCTCTATTACCAAAACCTGTTCCGCATCTTGTGCGGCTTGGTCGAAAGCGCGCTGGGGCGCGCCTTTGACTATGAGGCGGTGGCGCAGGATAAGCGCTGCGTTGACGGCACTTGCGTGCTCAAGCAGGCGGCCTTTGGCCAAGAGCTCGCGGCGGAGCAGGCGTTGGCAGATAGCAAGATGGGGAGCTTTTTGCTCCTGCGCGTGGTGCCGGGCATGGAGCCTGTCGGCGAGCTGGTGGGCGCGATTGGTTCGGCTATCCGCGAGAACGATGCGGCGGGCTTGGTCGACGGCGACGTGCTCTACCTGCTTATGCGTCAGGCAAAGGCGTGCGATCTGCCCATTATCCGCGAGCGCCTGAGCGCAAAGCAGATTGCGGTGGAGCCCGTCGACGGCGAGGACATCGTGGCGCTGTTGCAGCACATCTCTTACACCGGTGACGGTGAGGGGGGTGCCGCTTGATCTCGCTTGTCGTTGCTGCCGTCTTGCTGCTGATTCATGCGCTGGTTTGCCTGGTGCTGTGGACGCTCATGAAGCTGGGCCTGCTGCCGGTGCGCGGGCACATGCTGCCTGTGATAGTGCTGGTGCCGCTGTGGGGCCCGTTGATGGTGGTTCTGCTATCGGTCCGCAGCGCGGTGTTTGGCGAGGGACTGAAAGAGTCTGCGCTGGAGTCGTTGCGCTTCAACGACGACCTGCATCGCAGTATGCCGGTACCGAGCGGTGAGGACGATGCGGGCGTAGTGCCGCTCGAGGAGGCGCTCATCGTCAACGACCCGGCATACCGGCGCCGCCTAATGCTCTCCATGCTCACCGAGGAGCCCGACGCGTACTTGGCGCAGCTGCAGTCGGCTAAGCTTAACGACGACGTTGAGGTGGCGCACTATGCCGCGACGGCGGTGGCGCAGATCTCCAAGGAGTCCGACCTTAAACTGCAGCAGCTGGAGCGTGCCTTTAAGACAGACCCGAGCGCGCAAAACCTCAACGAATACTGCGATTTTCTTGGTGAATACTTGGGCTCGGGCCTGGCCGAGGGGCGCGTGGCTCAGATTCAGCGCCAACAGTACGCGCGTTTGCTTGCGCGTCGCTGCGAGCGCGAGGACTCCTTTGAGCTGCGCGTTCGATATGCGACGGCGCTGGCCGATGTCGGACAGATAGACGAGGCGCAGGCCGTGACCGACCAGCTGGTGGTCGACGTGCCCGAGGAGCAGGAGGTTTGGATGCTTTGCCTGCGCCTGGCGGTGATGCGCCACGACGGTGACGAGGTCCACCGCGTGATCGACGCGATCAACAAGCAGCATGTGTATTTGAGCGCCGACAACCGCGAAAAGTTGGCGTTTTGGCGCGACGGGGAGGAGGTCAGATGAGCGTGGCGCAACATATCCGCGACCGTGCAGGCCGCTTTCGCTGGATGGGACTGCTCGTAGTGTGGGCTGTTTTTATCGTCATGGCCGCCGTGCTGCTGATCGAACGCGCCGGCGTGCAGTACAGTGCGGGCCAGCATAAGCTGGGGATGCTTTCCGCCAACGATGCGGTGCCGGCCTCCTCGGCAATCTTTGGCCAAAAGCCCACGTGCCTGGTCATTACCGATTCCGATCAAGCGGGTGTCGAGGACGTAAAGGAGCAGTTCGACCAGATCCTGCTCGACATGAAGATCGCGCACCGCGACGTGGACCTTGCCCTGGACGGCGCGGATGCCATTCCCTCGCTGACCTCTTACGATCGCGTGATTTTGCTCATGCCGTCGCTCGATGGGCTCGGTACGCACCTGACCGATATTATGAGCTGGGTGAGTGCCGGCGGTTCGCTTATGCTTGCCATGCCTCCGGATAACTCGAGCTATCTGCAAGTGATTGCCCCCAAGCTTGGCATTGAATCAGCCGGATATGACTATGTAAAAGCCGAAAGCATTGTGCCGAGCGAGGACTTTATGCTGGGCGGGGGAGATCGCTACGAGCTCTCGGACCCCTTTGATTCGTCGCTTTCGGTTTCGCTGCGCGAGACGGCTCGTGTGTGGGCTAAGACCGGCGATGCGGGCGCCCCACTCATTTGGTCGAGCGATTGCGGTAGTGGGCGCACCGTGGTGTGCAATATTGGCATCTACGACAAGGTCATGCGTGGGTTCTATGCTTCGGCCATAAGCCTGCTGGGTGATACCACGGCCTATCCGGTCATCAACAGCGCCGTGTTCTATCTGGACGACTTTCCCAGTCCTGTGCCCTCGGGCGATGGCACTTATATCAAGCGTGACTACGGCCTTTCCATTGCGGATTTTTACACCAAGGTCTGGTGGCCCGATCTGCAAAAGCTCGCGCAAAAATATGGCATTCGCTATACCGGCGTGATGATCGAAAGCTACGAGGACGCGGTCAACCAGACCGAGCCCGCGCGCCAACCCGATACCACGCAGTTCCGCTATTTTGGCGGCATGCTGCTGCAGATGGGCGGAGAGCTGGGCTTTCACGGCTACAACCATCAGCCGCTTGCGCTCTGGGACACCGATTACGGCATGCTGTATGACTACAAGACCTGGAAGAACAAGGAAACGCTCGTCGCATCGCTCAACGAGCTTATCGCCTTCCAAGATGAGGTGTTGCCCAACGCGCACGGCTCGGTTTACGTGCCGCCGTCAAATATCCTTTCGGCCCGTGCGCGCAAGCTTATCGGCACCGACGTTCCGCGCATTAAGACCATCGCCAGTACGTATTTTGAGGATGGCACCGATCTGCCCTACGTTCAGGAGTTTGGCGTGGCGAGCGATGGCATTGTGGAGCAGCCGCGCATTGTTTCGGGCGGCATGGTCGACGATTCCTATATGCGCCTGGCTGCCGTGTTCGAGCTAAACATGCACTATGTGAGCACGCATTTTATGCACCCGGACGACCTGCTCGATCCCGATCGCGGCGCCAAGGAGGGCTGGGAGGTCTACAAGGGCGGCCTAACCGACTACCTGGACTGGCTTAGCAAGTCTGCGCCCGACCTGCGGCGTCAGACCGGCTCGGAATGCTCGGGCGCCATCCAGCGCTTTTCGTCCGTGACGGTGAGCGTGGATACCAGTGCGGATGCCTGGACGCTCAGCCTGGGCAATTTCCACGACGAGGCGTGGCTCATGTTCCGCGCCAACAACGGTGAGCCGGGTGCAGTCACGGGTGGCGAGATTACGCATCTGACGGGCGACCTGTACCTGGTCAAAGCCACGGACAAGACGGTGACCATTGCACGCAAGGAGGGTGGCGACAAATGAGAATCTGCTTGGTACTCGAGGGTTGCTACCCCTATGTGCACGGCGGCGTATCTACCTGGATGCATGGCTATATCCAGGCCATGCCCGAGCACGAGTTTGTGCTGTGGGTGATCGGCGCGCATGCTGCCGACCGCGGCAAGTTTGTCTACGAGCTGCCCGGCAACGTGGTCGAGGTGCACGAGGTGTTCCTGGACGATGCCCTGCGGCTTTCAGGCGAGCAGCACGAAGCCAGTTTTAACGACCGCGAGCGCGAGGCGTTACGCCGCCTGGTGTCGCTCTCCAATCCGGACTGGGACGTGCTGTTCGATATCTTTCAGCGCCGTCGCGTGCATCCGCTCTCGTTTTTGCAGAGCCGAACGTTTATGGACATCTTCCGCGACGTGTGCCTGGCCGAGTACCCCTACACGCCCTTTGCCGATGCATTCCACACCATGCGCTCCATGTTGCTTCCTGTGCTCTACCTGTTGGGCAGCGAGGTGCCGGTGGCCGATGTGTACCATGCCATCTCGACCGGCTACGGTGGCCTGCTCGCCTGCCTGGGCTCAAGCGTTCACCATGCGCCGGTGCTGCTGACCGAGCATGGCATCTATACCCGCGAGCGCGAAGAAGAGATCATTCGCGCTGACTGGGTGGTGCCGTCGTTTAAGGATCGCTGGATTCGCTTTTTCTACCTGCTTTCGGAGGAGATCTACCGCCGCGCCTTCCGCGTGACGAGTTTGTTCCATAACGCCCGCAAGACGCAGATCGATATGGGCTGCGATGCGGGTAAATGCCTGGTCATCCCCAACGGCATCCAGTTCGACCGCTTTAAGGACATTCCCTTAAAGCCCGATGACGGCTGGGTGGACATTGGCGCGGTGGTGCGCCTGGCGCCCATCAAGGACGTCAAGACCATGATCTATGCGTTCTTTGAGCTGCACGAGCGCCTGCCCAAGGTGCGCCTGCACATCATGGGCGGCGTGGACGATGAGGAGTACGGGGCCGAATGCCATGCGCTGGTCGAGACCCTGGGCGTGCTCGACCTGATCTTTACCGGGCGCGTCAACGTGGTCGAGTACATGGAAAAGCTCGACTTTACCATTTTGACTAGTATTTCCGAGGGCCAGCCGCTCAGCGTGCTGGAGTCGCTCGCTGCGCGTCGTCCTTGCGTGACGACCGAGGTGGGCTGCTGTCGTGAGCTGCTGGAAGGCGCCCCGGGCGACGACTTTGGCGTGGCGGGTTTTGTGACGCCGCCCATGTATCGCAAGGGCTTGGCAGATGCCATGGAGCGCATGTGCGTGAGCCGCGCCCGTCGCATTGAGATGGGGGAGCGCGGGCAGCGTCGCGTTGCCACGTACTTTTTGCACGAGCAGATGCTCGCCAACTATCGCGCGCTGTACGACGAGACGGCGTGTGCGTTTAACCTGCCCAGAGAGGGGGAGTAGCCGGTGGCCGGAATTGGTTTTGAGCTCAAGCGCCTGTTTAGGCGCAAGGGCCTGTTTGCCACGATGCGCGCTTACGGCTACGCCGGCATCGTATGCACGGGCCCCATGCTGCTGGGTGTGCTGCTGCAGGTGGGTATTTTGGTGCTGTGCGGTCTGTGGGGTGTGGGCCGTGCCAACCAGGATCTGCTGGTGTGCATGGTGACCTACACACTGCTGGCCTCGCTTACGCTCACGAGCTTTTTCTCCATGCCGGTCACGCGCTTTTTGGCTGATATGTTGTTTGCCGAGCGCGAGGATGAGATACTGCCTTCGTTTTGGGGCTCCAATGCTGTCATGCTCGTTGCGGGCACGGTGCTCTACGGCGTTTTTTTGCTGTTCTCGGGCGCCACGCTGCTGCAGGGGCTGCTATGCCTGTGGCTGTTCAACATTATGATCGTCAACTGGAACGGCATGAGCTATCTCACGGCCATCAAAGACTACCGCGGCATCCTGTGCAGCTTTGCGGCCGCCATTGGCGTGGCGTGCCTGTGCGCCCTGGCCGCGCTGGCACTGGGGCTGCCGCCGGTCGAGGGCCTGTTGGCATCAGTTGCTCTGGGCTACGGCGTCATGCTCGTCTGGGACGTGGTGCTGCTTTACCGGTATTTTCCACGGAGTGACCGGAGCCCCTGGCGTTTTTTGCGCTGGCTCGACCAATTTATGCCGCTTGCGCTTACGGGGCTGTTTACCAACCTAGGGCTCTTTGCGCACCTGGTGATTATTTGGGCCGGTCCCATTGGCGTGCAGGTCAAGGGCTTGTTTTATGGCGCGCCCTACCACGATGTGCCGGCGCTCATCGCGTTTTTGACCATCCTTGCCACGACCGTTAACTTCGTGGTCTCGGTCGAGGTCAACTTTTATCCGCGCTACCGCGACTACTACAGTCTGTTCAATGACGGCGGCGTGGTAGGCGACATTGTGGTGGCCGAGGAGGAGATGCTCTCTACGCTTAATAGCGAACTACGCTTTTGCGCGCTCAAGCAGCTGTTTGTGACTGCGGCTGTCATTTCGCTCGAGACCACGGTACTCTCGGCCCTGCCGCTGGGCTTTAACAACCTTATGCACGGGTATTTTCGCACGTTATGCGTAGGCTATGGCCTGTATGCCGTGGGCAACACGATCCTGCTTATCTTGCTGTACTTTACCGACTACAAGGGAGCCGTTCTGGCCTCGGGCCTGTTTGCCGGTGTGGCCGGGCTGGCGACCGCCGTGTCGTTGCTTTTGCCGCAGCAGTTTTACGGCTTTGGCTTTTTGTTGGGTGCGGCGGTGTTTTTTATCGTGGCGCTGCTGCGACTCGATACCTATACCGCCAACTTGCCGTATCGTATCCTGAGTCAACAGCCTATGGTGGCGACCGATAAAACGGGTCGCTTTACACAGCTGGGCCGCTTGCTCGACCGTGCCGAGCAGCGCTATGAGGAAGGCCGCCATACGGGTGAGCCGCATGGCGCGTTTGAGCGCACGGTGGTCCGTGCGTATCGCAACCATTGGGGAGGTTCTGATGACCGATAGGATGATGTCTCGCCGTCGCCTGATTGAAGCGGCTGCCGGCGTGCTGCTGCTTTCGGGCTGCTCGGTGCAGGAAGACTCCTCCACCAAAAAGGTCAAAAAGCAGGACAAGATTAACAAGGCCGAGGCCTCGGACGGTACCAAGCACCTGCGCGATAAGGACGAGCTCTACGAGGTCTACGATGACTCGGGCATTGTGACCATGTACCTTACGGTCTCGCGCGGCAACAGCTCCGAGAACACGGACCACAGCTGGACCGAGATCAATACGTACTCTGTGTATGACTACGCCGATATGGGCGTGGCGCGCTATCAGGTTATGGGTCTGCTGCAGGCGGGCGACGAAGACGGTCCGGTGGCTGGCGAGGTAGGCTATGGCGAGGAAGCGCCCAATGCTACCGTGCAGGTGCGTGGCCAGACGTCGAGCGGTTATACGCAGAAGAATTACAAGGTTGAGCTCAAAAAAGGAAAGGGTACCTGGCGCCAGCAGCGCGCGATTGCGCTCAACAAGCATATGGCCGAGGGTATGCGTTTTCGCAACAAGATGGCCTACGACCTTATCCGCGGCATTCCCCAGATGATGGGCCTGCGCACACAGTTTGTGCATCTGTGGGTGTGCGACCAGACCGAAAAGTCCAACGACACCTTTGAGGACTACGGCCTGTTTACACAGGTAGAGCAGCTTAATAAGACGGCGCTTAAGGCACATGGCCTAGATAAGAATGGACACCTGTACAAGGTGAACAGCTTTGAGTTCTATCGCTACGAGGACACCATTAAGCTCGCCGACGATCCCGACTACAACCAGGCCAACTTTGAGGGCATGCTCGAGATTAAGGGCGACTCGGACCACACCAAGCTCATCGAGATGCTCGATGCGCTCAACGACGAATCGCAAAAGATCGATGACGTGCTCGACGCCTACTTTGATACCGAGAATCTGGTCTATTGGCTGGCGTTTCAGATCCTGACGGGCAACTGCGATACGCAGAACCGTAACTGCTATCTGTACAGCCCGCTTAACTCAAATACCTGGTACTTTTTGGATTGGGATAACGACGGCATGCTGCGTAAGCTTGAGCTGAGCCTGAAGGGGTTCTCGGACTACGCGAGCTGGGAGCGCGGCGTGAGCAACTACTGGGGCAATGTGCTGTTTAATCGTGCGCTGCGCAGTAAATCGTTCCGCAGTGAGCTCGACCGCGCCGTCAAGGACTTGCGCTCGTATATGACCGAGGCACGCCTGTCCAAGATGATCAAACATTATCGCGAGGTTACCGAATCGCTGGTGTTTGCTTCGCCCGATATTGACAATCTGCCTGTCACCAAGGACGAATACGAACAGATTGCCGCGGCGATTCCCTCCGAGATCGAGGAGAACTACAAGAGCTTTCGCGAGAGCTATAAAAAGCCCATGCCGTTCTACATCGGCGTGCCGCAGATCGATAACGGTAAGCTGCGCATTAACTGGGATGCGTCCTACGACTTTGAGGCGCGCGACATTCGGTATACCGTCGAGCTTGCGCGCGACTATGCCATAAGCGACGTGGTCTTTAAGGCCGAGGACGTGCTGCTTCCCGAGGTGACCTGCGATGCGCCCGATGCCGGCCAGTATTTTGTGCGCGTGCGTGCCACCAACTCCGACGGCTATACGCAAGATGCGTTTGACTACTATGTGACCGACGACGGCAAGCACTACGGCATGAAGTGTTTTTACGTGCAAGACGGCGGTAAGGTCGTGGAGGACACGTATGAGGAAGGCTAGCGCGCTGCTTGAGCGCTTGGCGGCTCCGCCTGTGCGTACCACGCAGGAGCGTTACCGCCACGAGCTCAAATATCTCATTAACGAGGGTGAGCGCGCCGCGCTTGCCTGCCGTATGGCGCCGGTATTTAAGCTGGACAAGCATGCGCGGGCGGGCGGTTACACCATTCGCAGCCTGTACTTTGACGACTACTGCAACTCGGCCTACGAGGAAAAAGACGCCGGTATTCTCATGCGCAAAAAGTATCGCGTGCGCATCTACAACGGCAGCGACAAGGTGATTAAGCTCGAGCGCAAAAAGAAGTACGGTAGCTGGATCTACAAGGAGGACGCACCACTCACGCGCGGCGAGTTTGAGCAGATTCTGGCTGGCGACTACGGCTTTTTGCTGAGGAGCCCCTATCCGCTCTGCCGCGAGTTCTACATCGAGTGCATCTGCAACATGATGCGCCCGCGGACCATCGTGGACTACGAGCGCGAGCCGTGGGTGATGGACGAGGGCACCGTGCGCATTACGTTTGACATGAACGTGCGTGCCGCGGTGGGAAGCTTCGATATCTTTGACGCGACCTTGCCCGCGCTGCCGGTCCTGGAGCCCGGCAAGCTGGTGATGGAGGTCAAGTTTACCGAGTTTTGCCCGCAGCTGGTGCGCGATATGGTGCCGCCGGGCGCGGCCGAGCTCACGGCGGTCTCCAAGTACTGCCTGTGTTACGAAAAGACTGCCTACCTGCGCGGATTTAATTACTGGCAATCGGATTTTGAGAACCGAGGGGATATTTAGACCATGAGCACCAGGGACTTTTTTAAGAACTCCGTCTTGGAGGCGTTTGGCCAGGTCGACCCTGCCAAGATCGGTCTATCGCTGCTCGTGGCGCTTGCCATGGGCATCCTGATCTACTACGTGTACAAGCGCTTTTTTACCGGTGTGGTCTATTCGCGCAGCTTTGCCGTGACGCTCGTGGGTATGTGCGTGCTTACCTGCATGGTTACGCTTGCGATCTCGACCAACGTGGTCATCTCGCTCGGTATGGTCGGTGCTCTGTCCATCGTTCGCTATCGTACGGCGGTCAAGGACCCGCTCGACCTGCTCTACCTGTTTTGGGCCATTACCACGGGCATTACGGCAGGCGCCGGCATGTATGCGCTCGTGGGGCTTACGGCGGTGGTGATCGTGGTGATGATCGCCGGCTTTGCGAGCCACCAGGACAAGGCGCGCGTGTACATGATGGTGATTCACTACACGGGCCAGACCGCCGGCGACGATATCGTTCGCGCGTTTGGACGCACCAAGTTCACTGTCAAGTCCAAGACCATGCGCGGCGACAAGGTCGAGATGGCCGTCGAGGTGTTCTCGGACGGCGTTGACATGCCCTATGCGGACGCGATCCGTGCGCTCGACGGCGTAGAGGACCTCACGCTCATCCAATACAACGGTGAGTATCACGGTTAGTTGGGTTTCGGCGCTCGCTGACGTTTTTTCGACCTGGGTGAAATCAATTCATCTGGAGTGCCTTTATGGCTATCATGGTGAAAGCGATTTCAATGACAGGGGTACCATTGGTAAAGATGAAAGATGTCGCCGAGCTGGCGGGCGTTTCGAGCGCCGCGGTCTCGCGCTATCTTAACGGTGGCTATATTTCGGCAGATAAGGCCGAGCGCATTAAGCAGGCGATCGAGCAGACCGGCTACGTGCGCTCCAACCAGGCCCGCGCGCTGCGCACGGGGTCTACCAAGCTCATCGGCGTCATCGTGCCTAAGATCAACTCCGAATCGGTGAGCCGTATTACCGCCGGTATTGGCCAGGTACTCGGCCGCCGCGGCTACCAGATGTTGCTGGCAAATACCGACAATTTGGCGGAGCGCGAGCTCGAGTACCTGGACCTGTTTCAGAACCACCCGGTTGACGGCATCGTGCTCGTGGCAACCATGATTACCGATGAGCATCGCCACGCCATCGCATCCTGCCGCGTGCCGATGGTGCTGATTGGCCAAAACGTCGAGGGCGCGGCCTGCGTGTACCACGACGACTATGAGGCTGCTTTTGAGCTGGGCCGGGCGTTGGCTGGGCGTGTGACGGGCAAGATCGGCTACGTCGGCGTTACCGAGGACGACCAAGCCGCCGGCTACGATCGCCGTCACGGTCTGCAAGCCGGTCTGGCTGCTGCGGGCGTTGAGCTCGACCCCGCGATGATC
Source organism: uncultured Collinsella sp. (assembly GCA_958371715.1). GTDB lineage: Bacteria > Actinomycetota > Coriobacteriia > Coriobacteriales > Coriobacteriaceae > Collinsella. The sequence goes on along the minus strand of CATXLW010000032.1, from coordinate 10,023 downwards.
CGCTATGGCTCGTTTACGTTGGATTCCGGCTATCGTGCCGCGCGTGAGTTGCTGCAGGCCGATTCGCATCTTGACTTTATTGCCTGTGCGACCGATACCATGGCCGCCGGTGCCCTGCGCGCGATCGATGAGGTGCGTGGCGCGGGAGAGGGCGCCCATCGCGTGAGCGGTTTTGGCGACAACGCCTTTTTGCGTGCGCTGACGGGCGGTATCCCTACCGTGCATTACGGCTATCTGACCAGTGGCGTTGAGGCCACGAGTATGTTGCTCGACGTGGTTGACGGCGTGGAGGGGGAGCGCGGCATGCGCGCGCTCAAACTGGATCATCAGCTCATGTGCGTGTAGCCGGCGGGCATTATTGCCCGTTCTTTCCGAGCCCTCAGCAAGGCCTTTAGTTTCCTCCAGATTCTGATCGGCTATCACAAGCTTGGCTTCTAGGCGTTTGGTCGTGGGCTGTCGGAGCGCTTGGCGGCGCTCTGGCGCTATACTGCAGCCGTTACCCATGATGCGGGGAACGCCCGTGTCATGGGTTTTTGCTTTTGAAGGGACGGTGCCGTATGGACGTGCGGGGATTCGAAGAGGCATGGAGTGCGCGTGCCCGTGCGCGCGAGGCTCGGTTGCTGGCGGCACCGCATGTGCCGGCGGCATTGTCGTTGCTGGGTATCGTGCGTCCCGGTGACCGTCTGGTGGCTTTCGCGGATGACTTCGCCGCTGCGTTTTCGCGCGGTTTTGAGGTCCACGATGTAGTGCTGGTGGGGGAGCTGTCCGTTGCGGCGTTTGAGGCTGCGTCCGAGGGTTTTGCCGATTCGTTTGACGCTGAGGCCCCGCATCTGTGGTGGTTCGTGAACTCCATTGGCGGCTTTGGCCTGCGCGTGCCCGACCTTCGCGCGTTGGGGCAGGCGGCGCGTGCGTGTGGTGCGTTGCTGGTGGTTGATAACACCGTTTCGTCGGTCTTTGGGTGCGATCCGCTGCGTTTGGGTGCCGTGCTGTCGCTCGAGGCACTCGACCGTGTGTGCGCTGGTGAGGGGCCGCGAAACCTGGTGGCCGTTTCGGTTGCGCGCTCGCAGCTCAAGCGCCATCGTATGGATGCTGCGGGTGAATGTGCGCATGCGGTGCTTGCTAGCTGCGGTTTGTCCACGCTCGATTTGGGCAACGATGAGGCCGGCGTGCTGGAGCGAGGCCTCGTTTCGCTCGAAGCCCGCATGCAGGCCCACTTCGACCGTGCCCGCGCTCTTGCGGAGTACCTGGCTGCGAATGAAATGGTGCGCAACGTGCGCTATCCCGGTCTGGCGTCGCATCCCGATCACGCGGTGGCGACGGGTGTCCTGGAACACGGCTTTGGCCCTGCAGTGGAGTTCGACCTGATACATCGCACGGCAGCCGATCTATTCGAAACCCTGCCCGACGAGTTCCGCGCATCACCCGCCGGCGGCGCAGCGACACGCCTCTCAGCTCCATGCGGCAAGCGGGCAGCCACCATCCGTCTCTTCGCCGGCACCGACAACCCCCTGCAAGTAGCCGCCACCCTAGACAACGCCTTCAAAAAGTAGCTAAAAAGCCCGCCCCAAAAAGCTACCCTGGTGCCGTGTCACGAAAACGGCCTATCTACCACGTTTAACCTCTAGGGGTCGACCATAGCCACATTTTTTGAAAATCGTCAAGCCTTCTACCAGTGGTTTTGTTTTCTTAATATCCGGTATGGTCGAGGGTATTCGGCTAAACGTAGTAGATGGGCCCATTTTGTGGCACGCAACTCAATTCGTAAGCGCGGCGGACTATTAAACAGCCCTAAACAGACTACTCTGCGTTGATGGTGGCGATGAGGCCGTCTTCTGGTGGTGCGACATGCTCTTGGTGGACTCCAGGACGGCCGCGGAGAAGCTCGCGACGATGCCCGCCGACGCCGACATGGGCCTGCTCTATAGGACCTACTCGGCCTCCTCGAAGCGTGAGGACGGCAGCTCGGAGTGGGACGACAGGCCCGTGTGGGGGCTCCACCACGGGGATCCGTACCCGTTCTGGCTTGATTGGCATCCGGGGGCAGGCGTTCCCTCGTGACACGCTTTTTGTCCTATAGCCCGTTTTCACGCTGTCGCCCTGCGGCGTTCGGTGAAAATAAGGTCGTTCGCCTACCGGGTCGTTGTTGGCCGAACGCTGCTTTTTCGTATGATGAGCTCTATCGGATAATCGCAACACTCCGGTTCGATCGAGTTTCCGCTTGCGAGCTCGATTGCCTTAAGCGCCACATCTCGTCCCAATGCCTCGTAATCGTATGCAATGCTGGTGAGAGATATTGATGGGAGGCTGCTGAAGGCGTGGTTTCCAAAGCTTGCGACTCGTATATCCCTTGGAACGGAAAGTCCTTTGGCATCGAGTGCGGAGAAGATTCCCAGGCAGAACCCATCTGATGCGGAAACAATGTAGTCGGGCTTCCATTCAAGCGCCTTAGCGGCACATGCATAGCCATGGTTGTCGACATGATCGACCTCGATAACGCGGACTTGGGTATCAGAGGATAGCGTGCTCAAGACGCCCCTACAGCGCTCTTCTCCTGCCGACGGGTCATCGGAACCCATGGATAGGTAGACAAGGCGCTCTGGGTGTTGCCGTGCGACGTGCTCGCCCAGGAGGCGACCTCCCGAGTAGTCGTCAATTTTGCACCAGGGGAGGGTGTCGTAAGTCCGCCCGAGGATGATGGTGGGCACTTTGATGCGCGATAGAAAGTCACGGTGCCCCTCGGTGATGAGCGCCGTGCCCAGTATGAGGGCATCGACTCCCTGCTGAATGAGCGCGCGCATATTCGCGATTTTGTTATCCTCGCCGGTTTCGTCGATCATGATGAATGGCTGATATCCGGCATCGTGGCACGCTGAGCTTATGCTCGAGAGCACGCGGTTTACACTTGGAGAGTCGAATCCGTCAATGAGAACACCAATCAAGTAGCTTCGATTTGTTTTAAGACGGCTGGCAAATATATTGCTTTGAAAGCCGGTCTGCTGGATGACGGCGGCGATTTTGTCTGCGGACTGTTGGGATATGCTCCCGCCGTTTAAATAGCGAGATACCGTGCTTTTTGATAAGCCGCTCAGGGCGGCCACATCTTTGATGTTCATTCCGAATAGTCCAATCGCCGATAACGACATGAGGTGCCTTTACTCGCGAGCGGATGCGCGTGGCGGGCAAAAAGTGTTCGGTTACATATTACGTTGCCGCACGCATTTTGAACGTGAGCGGTTGATATATGGCGGCGAACGGTAGCATCACAAGGTTCCGCGAAGTTTATCTTGACTGAATATGAAATCGAATACAGAATAAGAATCGTCAGTGGGAACGTTCCCACGTTGAGCCGGATGGTCGAGGGGGTGCCACTCATGTTTGATTCTTCCAATGACGCAATAACGTATCGCGTCAATAAGGACAAGCAGTTGGGAGCCATAAAACGCAGATTGGCCGAAGGGAATGAGGCGCGGCGCTTCGTAATCCAAACTTCTGCCGGCGAAATAGCCGTGTATCGGTATGGCGCAGTTGAGGGGAGGTCGTGCGGTCAGGCGCTGCCACTCGTTTTTAATTTTCATGGAGGCGGGTATGTTCTACAAGACTGGGAGCTCGATATCCCGTTTTGCCGGGACCTCTCACGTTCAACTGGGTCAACGGTTCTCAATGTCGATTATCTCGTGGGGCCGGAGCACAAGTTTCCCGTCCCGCAGCACTCGGCTTTGGAGGTCATCAAGTATTGTGACGCCCATCGATCCGAAATGGGCCTTACAGGCGGCCCCATAATTGTTTGCGGTCACAGCGCGGGAGGCAATCTTGCTGCAGCCCTTTGCGTCTTGGCCTCTCGATCCGATGAGGTATCGATAGGTGGCCTCATCATGAACTATCCGCCGCTTGCGCCCCTGAGCGTTCAACGGCCAAGCGTGAATACCGGCTCGGCGCTATCACAAACGAGGATGCAACAGTACGCATCGTGGGCATATGCGACGGAGGCCGACATGCTGGACCCTGTTGCGTCTCCGCTTCTTGCCACGGATGTTGTGTGGCCGCCGGCTCTCGTGCACGCCGCCAGCTTGGACACGCTTTGCGAAGACTCGCGGCGCTTTGCCGCGATGCTGGACGAGGCCGGAGTGGCCGTAGATTACAAATGCTATGAGGGCTGCCACCACGGCTTTACTCATGAGGCTTTTGCGCGTGAATACGACCCGTGCGCTTCAAAGGACGTATTGATGCGAACGGCTGCGTTCGTGCGCCGTGTGGCAACTGCCGCGGTCGTTGATGAGGGGGGCGTGGCGTAATGTATACGACCGACATCAAGCTCGATGCTCAAGGTAGATCGACCCTGCGCACCTTTTTTCTTGAACCTAATATCTCTTATCAGGTTAAGAAGCTCCGACCGCTTGTGATCGTGTGCCCTGGTGGAGGCTATGTATTGCATGCGACAAAGGAGCAAGAGCCTGTTGCCATGCGCTTTGCTGGCGCAGGATATCATACCGCGGTATTGAGATATCCGGTTTTGTTTCGATCGCGCCCAAAGAAGCCAGGCGAAGAGCTTGTAATAGATCGTACAGCAACGTTTCCCGCCCCTTTGATTGCGCTTATGCAAGCGATGGCCTGGGTCCGGGCTCATGCTCAAGAGTATGCCATCGATGCATCTCGCATATACGTGGTTGGCTTCTCAGCTGGCGCCCATCTCGCCGCGTGTCTTGCCGAGCATTGGGATGATCCGGACTTGCTGAGCCAGGTGCCTGGGGTTGATCCGCGTGACTGCGCGCCCACGGGTGTGGTGCTTGGCTATCCGCTCGTGAACCCTTTGGATATGGCAACTCGCGCTGTTGACAGCTGTCCAAAAGAGATGCGTTGGCAAATTCCATATATCCAGAGCGCCCTGTTTGGGCGAAACGACGGTGCGGCCGAATGCGATGAGCGTTTCGACCTGATTTCCGGAGTGAGGCCTGATATGCCCAGGGTATTCATGTGGCAAACCGCGGAGGACCAAGTGGTTAATCCCGCTCGTGCGTGCCAGTTTGCTGCGGCCCTGATAGATGCTGGCGTTCCCTGCGAGTTTCATCTATTCCCAACGGGGCCACATGGAATGGCTCTCTGCGAGCCGGCCTCTGCTGCAAAGGCTGAGGATGAAGATGCGTGTGCCGCGGCGTGGGTGCCGCTTGCCCTCGCATGGTTGCGGCGCGACGAGCCGCATCGGGATCAGGCATCTCTTTAATAGTGTTTTGTTGCCGTAGTGGTCGAGCCTGGAGAATGGGCTTAGTCCACACGATGAAAGGAGACGGTATGGCAGACTACAAAAAGACAGCGGAAGGAGTACTCGCGGCAATTGGCGGGGCGGCCAACGTGGCGTTTGCCACGCACTGTGTGACGCGCCTTAGGTTCAACCTTGCCGATCAGGCGCTCGTTGACCGTGATGCGGTCCGCGCGGTACCTGGTGTTTTGGGGGAGCAATACTCTGGAGAGCAGTATCAGGTCATCATTGGCCCCACGGTCACCCATGTGTACAACGAAGTTTGCGAGGTCGGTGGCATCGAGCATCAGGCTGCTGTCGACGAGAACCTCGATTCGCAGTCGACGGAAGCTGAAAAGCAGCCTCTTACGCCGGCGCGCGTCGGTAACGCCATCCTTGACGCGCTGACTGGCTGCCTCACGCCGGTCATCCCCATGCTTGTTGCGGGCGGCTTGGTCAAGTTGATCCTCATGATCCTGGGCCCGTCCGCATTGGGCCTGGTCCAGGAGGGAAGCGATCTATTCAAGCTGCTCACCTTTGTTGGTGACGCAGGGTTCTACTTCTTGCCCATGGCGGTTGCATATACGGGATCGAAGAAGTTCGGTTCCAACACCGTGATCTCTGTGTTCATTGCCGGCATCATGCTGCACCCGACGATGGCGGAAATCGTGGCAGCCGGTAAGCCCTTCACCGTTTACGGGATACCCATGTGGCTTACCACGTATGGATCCACCGTATTCCCGATGATTCTCATCACCGCCGTGCAGGCACAGGTGGAAAAGCTGCTCAATCGCATCATCCCCGATCAAGTTCACCTCTTGTTCGTTCCCGTGCTCACCGTTCTTGCCATGACTCCGGTTGCCCTCTGCGTCCTTGGTCCTTGCGGCGCCATTATGGGTGTTGCGATTGAGTCCGCCCTCATGTGGGTTCACGATGTCCTCGGTCCGGTTGGAATCGCCCTTATCGGCGCGCTGTTCATGCCGCTTGTTGCCACGGGTATGCATCTTCCCATCATCGTGTTGGGCATGAGCACCCTTGCGACCCAAGGATATGAAAATGTCATTTTTGTCATGGGTGCTGCTTCCACGTTTGCTTCGATCGCTTGCGGCCTTGGCTTTCTCATTAAGGCCAAGACTGCCGAGGACCGCGAGCTCGGACTTAGCTGCTTCATTACCCAGGCACTCGTGGGAGTTGGTGAGCCGACCATCTTTGGCATCCTGCTTCGCTATCCGCGTGTACTGGCGTATCAGGCAATCGGCACGTTTGTGGGCACGCTGTACGCGGCGATCATGGGTGTCACCTGCTACGCTCCGCTCTATACGAATTTCACCGTGGTTCTCGAGTTTATCGGGGGAGATAGCATGGCAAACTTCGTGCATGCCTGCATCTCCGGTGGCATCGGCTTTGTTGTAACGCTTGCGCTTATTATGATTCTCGGTGTTGAGGGCAACAAGAGTCGCCAGTCTTAGAGGTGTGTTGTGGCGCCCGATTTGCGAATGCGCATTTCGGGCGCTTTATGTTCGTTGCGTCGCGGCACATGATGAGCTTGGTTTCCGTGGGAGGGTGATTTCCCGTGAGTTATACGGTGATTCGTATTGGTGTCAGGATGTATCGCATCGTCGATCCTCTTGGCGTAGCCATGTATCTTGTTTGCGGCTCGCGCCGTGCCGCTCTTTTGGACACGGGGTGTGGCGTGCCCGGGCTCGCTGCCGTTGTTCGGCAGATTACCAACTTGCCGGTCACAGTGCTTCTTTCTCACGGGCATGTCGACCATGCGATGGGGGCGGGAGAGTTTGGCTCGGCACATATGAACCTGATGGATCTTCCGGTGTATCGCGCCCACGCCGCTATTTCTTATCGCCAGCGATTTGTCGCTGGATGCGGATTTTCGAACATTGAGCTCGAGCCCCATCTTGAGGAGCGGGCATTGAAGCCCCTGCGCGGAGGCGATGTGTTCGACCTTGGCGGGGTTACCGTTGAGGCGTACGCCGTTCCAGGGCACACTCACGGATCCATGATTTTTTTGGTGCCGGAGGAACGCGCTGCCATGTTCGGCGACGCATGTGGGCCGGGGACGATTTTGCTTGAGGATTGGTCCACCGATGTGAAGACCTATCGGAGGGCCCTCGAGAGCGTGCGCGTGCTGGATGGTCGCTATGATCGCATCGTGCGAAATCACGGTACCTACGAATCGCCGGTCTTCTTGCTGGAGACGGTGATTGAGGTATGTGACGCAATTTTATCGGGTCATGACGATCGCGTGCCGCTTCCGCCGTCGTGCATGGATCTGTTGCCTCGTCCGGCCGCCCTGCCTGCGTATCGCGCCATACGAACAATGGTGACTCGTCAAGGTGAAGTCCGCGTGGATGGGCGCGAAGGTAACGTGAGCTATCGTGCCGACAAGGCTCCGCAGGGAAGGGGATAGGAACATGTCAAAAAGATTGCTGGTCAGAGCTGATGATCTGGGATTTAGCGAAGCGGTCAATTATGGGATTGAGCGCACCTTGCATACGGGAATCGTGCGCAGCGTCGGCGTTATGGCAAACATGCCCGCAGCGGAGCATGGTGTAAGGTTGCTGTCCGGTCATGATGTCGCAGTCGGTCTACATGCGTGCATTAGCGCCGGCGAGCCACTATCTGATTCGAGCCTTGTGCCGTCACTTGTGGAGTCAACTGGGCAGTTCCACGGAAGCGCCGCGTATAGAGCGGTCGAGGAAGATTTCGTTTCATTTGAAGAGGCATACCGGGAGATCCGTTTGCAGGTCGATCAACTTAAGTCTTTACTTGGACGACTCCCGGATTATATTGACATTCATGCCGTGCTTTCACCGTCATTTATGAGGGCGGCGGCAGCCGTTGCCGAGAAGCTCGGACTGCCTGTAAGCTTGTTGCCCGATCGCGGTTGTGACTCAATGAGGGTCGGCGGTTCGACTGTTCGTGTTTTGCCGATGCGCCCTGCCGCCTCTGTTCAAGATGCGCGCAAGCATTTTCTCGATGGCGCGGCGTCCATCAGTTTAGGGGAGACTGCAATGGCGATTTGCCATCCAGGGTACCTCGATGCTTACATCATGGAGCACTCTTCGCTTACGGAAAGCCGAACTTACGAAGCTGAGGCACTGAGTAGCGCCGGCATGATCGATCAACTTGCGCGGCTTGGAATCGAATTGATTGATTATCGAGTTTTATAGCTTCAATTCGGTATGTCACGGATGATGACGCTGCACTGTGCTCGGTTCGGTGGGGCATCATGGTTGAGTCTTTGCGTTTGAGGGAGCGGCGATGAGTGCCTCGAAAATAGTCCAAGGCGCTGCCCCGCATCCGCACCGCGCCACGTCCTCACGCACCTGAAGACGAATCACACGAGAAAGGACCTTCATGGCCAACGCACTTCAACGCGACTTGATGCAGCTGGTGAAGGCTGCCGAGGACGCCGCGTCGCGCAGGCCGCGCACCTGGGCCCAGACGTATCACTTGATGCCACCCGTGGGATGGCTCAACGATCCCAACGGTCTGTACCAGAAGGACGGCGTCTTTCACGCGTACTTCCAATATGCCCCCTTTGACGTCGAGGGCGGCGTCAAGATGTGGGGTCATAGCACGAGCTCCGACTTGGTGAGTTGGACGTACGAGGGCTGCGCGCTGTACCCCGACGAGCCGTTCGATTGCCATGGCGTGTACTCGGGCTCCGCACTTGTGCTCGACGACCACGTGAGCGTGTTTTACACCGGCAATGTCAAGCTTCCCGATGGGAATGGCGCCTACGACTACATCAACACGGGGCGTGAGGGAAATACTGTTATGGTGGATACCGCCGACGGCGAGACGTTCGGCGAGAAGCGCCTTCTGCTCGGCAATGCGGACTATCCAGCTGACCTCTCCTGCCACGTGCGCGATCCCAAAGTATGGCGCGCGGACGCCCCGTGCGGCAGGTACCTCATGGTGCTGGGGGCGCGCCGCCGTGGGGCTGCGGAGGAGGCCGGACCCGCAAAGGACTCCGTCCCGGCCTCGCCATCGCCCCGGCGCGAGCTCTTCGTGCGCTGCCATGGCGCCAGCTGCGAGCGCGATGCCGGAGAGGTGCTCGTGTACGCCTCGGACGAACTTCAGACATGGAGGCTGCAGAACAGGATCCAGTCCTCGGAGCGCTTCGGTTTCATGTGGGAGTGCCCCGATTATTTTGAGCTCGATGCTCTTCAGGTGCTCTCGTTCTCACCGCAGGGCCTTTTTGGCGGCGACTGGGAGCACCGCAACGTGTACCAGTCGGGCTACGTGCCCTTTGCGGGCGACATCTGCGGGCGTTATGAGCTGGGGACGTTCCGCTTGTGGGACGCCGGATTCGACTTTTACGCTCCCCAGACTTTCGTGGCCGAGGATGGCCGCCGCATCCTCATGGGCTGGATGGGCATGCCCGAAGACGCCACCTACGGTAACGACCCGACGATCGTCGAGGGCTGGCAGCACTGTTTCACGGTGCCTCGTGAGCTCACGGCAGGGAATGGGGGCGTTGTGCTCCAGCGGCCCGTGCGCGAGCTCGCGTCCCTGCGCGGGCAGGCGCATCGAGCTGTGGATGAGCTGCACCTCGACGTGATACCGACGGCATGCGATATTGCGCTCGAGGACGTGGGCGATGAGATGCATGTGGTCCTGGGAGAGGAGCTCGAACTATTCGTGACTTGCGATCCGGACGAGAGGCTCATGCGGTTCGTGATGCGTTTCCGTGATGCCGGTCGCAATGCTGCCAGTTGCGGGCGCACGGAGCGCTGGGAGCGCGTCAATGCCGTGCGGTCGGTGCG
>CATXLW010000031.1:0-24303 GCA_958371715.1 uncultured Collinsella sp. | reverse complement strand
ACTTGCAGCGACGGACCTCGGGACGCTCTTACACCACGTCTGCGCGCGCCACCCGGAGCGTGCATCGAAATAGGCGTTTTGGGCTGTTTGAGGGGCTAGCCATATACCGCGTGGTCAAAAAATGCCAAATATGAGTACTGTTGCCAAGATAGTCACATATGCTTTATGACATTTGGGCTTCCTAACGAAATTTATTCTCGTTAGGAAGCCCATTTTATTGAACCTATGGGGAATAACGTTGTCTTGCTTTTGGACAAATGGGGACTTTCGGCACTCATTACAAGGAAATGTGCTGCTACTAAATTGGTGACAGTACTCATATTTGGCATTTTTTGACCACAGGGGTCCCGAAGGGTCTTGAGGCGTTGCGGTTTCGCCCTTTTTGCGCCGAAGCGATACACTGTTGCCGTTTGATTTCTTCGCTCAAGGAGGATGCGCATGCCGTGCACAACGATTTTGGTTGGTAAGAACGCGAGCTACGACGGGTCGACGCTTGTCGCCCGCAACGAGGACTCGTCCAACGGGGTGTTTGAGCCCAAGCGCATGCGCGTGGTGCACCCCGACGAGCAACCGCGTGTCTACACGAGTGTCCTGAGCCACCTAACCATTGAGCTGCCCGACAACCCCATGCGCTACACGAGCGTCCCCGACGTCGTTCCCGGTCACGGCATTTGGGCCGAGGCCGGCTTCAACGAGCTCAATGTTGGCATGTCCGCAACCGAGACACTCACCACCAACGAGCGCGTCCGCGGCGCCGATCCGCTCGTGGACTACGTGCCCGCCAAGGGCAACGAGGGCGAGGACGGCTATGTTCCGGCCCAGCCCGGCGGACTGGGCGAGGAGGATATGGTGACCCTGGTGCTGCCGTACGCCACGTCTGCCCGCGACGGCGTGCGCATTCTGGGCGACCTGCTCGAGCGCTACGGTACCTACGAGAACAACGGTATCGCCTTTAGTGACGTTGACGAGATCTGGTGGCTCGAGACCATCGGCGGCCACCACTGGATTGCCAAGCGCGTGCCCGATGACGCCTATGTGACCATGCCCAACCAGCTGGGTATCGACAGCTTTGACCTGGACGACGCCGAGGGCGCCCAGGTCGACCACATGTGCTCCACCGATCTGCGCTCCTGGATGGCCGAGTGGCATCTGGACCTGACGCTGGGCGTCGAGGGCGACGATCCGGCGACGGTCTTTAACCCGCGCGAGGCCTTTGGCTCGCACAGCGACAGCGACCACGTCTACAACACGCCGCGCGCCTGGTACATGCAGCGCTGCCTCAACCCCAGCGATGTGTGGGACGGTCCCGAGGCCGACTACACGCCCGAGAGCGACGACATCCCCTGGAGCCGCGTGCCCGAGCGCAAGGTGACTATCGAGGACATCAAGTACGTGCTTTCGAGCCACTACCAGGGCACGGAGTACGATTGCTACGGCAGCAAGGGTACGCCCGCCACGCGCGGCGCCTATCGTCCCATCGGCATCAACCGCAACAGCCAGCTCGCCGTGCTGCAGCTGCGCCCCTATGCGCAGCCGGCGTATCGCGCCGTGCAGTGGATGGCGTTTGGCTCCAACTCGTTTAACGCGCTCGTGCCGCTGTACGCCAACGTCGAGACCATGCCCGAGTACTATGCCGACACGCAGGCTCGCGTGACGTCCGAGAATTTCTATTGGGCAAATCGCCTGATCGGGGCCTTGGCCGATGTCCGCTTCCATGAGTGCGGTCGCGCAGTCGAGGATTATCAGGAGAAGGTCGGCGGCATGGGCCACAAGCAGATTCACGACGTTGACGCTGTCGTAGCCGCGCTGCCCGAGGCCGAGGTGCCTGCCGAGCTCGCCCGCGCCAACGAGGCCTTTGCCGAGCTTGTACGCGTGGAGACCGATGCCCTGTTGGGCAAGGTGCTCTACACCACGAGCTGTGCCATGAAGAACTCCTTCGCGATGAACGACAACGTAAGGTAAAGACAGCCTTGCGGCGAACGAGCGGGGCAAACGCCGTCGAAGGCTTTGCCCCGCTCGACTCCTATTTTGCCGGTAAAACGATTTTGTGTCGTTCGCCCAATCTTGGGTACAAGAAGGCCAATGTAGTTGTTCATGATTGGAGCCAACCATGGTTATGAAATTCGATCAGCTTGTTAACGGTGCCATCAACGTGGGCTTCGGTGCCGCCGCCGTTGCCGTCGAGGGCGGCAAGAAGGTCCTCGACGACCTCAATACCAAGGGCGAGCAGGTCCGTAAGGATGCCGGCACCCCCGATATCGCCCGCAGCGTGTCTGACATGTTCGAGCAGGCGGGTGGCACCATCTCCGACCTGACCGAGCGCCTGGGCATGCAGGGCGAGACTGCGGCGCAGCGCGTGCTCGACGAGCTCATCCTGGCCCGCGTCCGCGTCATGACCGCCCCCGAGCGCACGGCCTTTTTGGCCCATGTGCGCGACATCGTCGATTCGGTCGAGGACAACGTAACCTCGGTGCCCGTCGAGTCCGTTGAGCCCGACGATGCAGAGGACACCGAAGAGGCCGAGTAGCAGCGCAGATGGCAGATTCCATCACCGATTACAACAATCAAGATCCCCTGTGTGACGAGGCGGCGGTTGTCGACGAGGTCGATGCCGCCGTCTCGGGCGCTCGCAAGAAGCCGCGCGCTGTCGATATGGTCCCCGAGGAGCCCGATGCGATGGCGCCGGACGAGGAATACCAGCTCACACCGGCAGGTCGCCGCGAACGCATCGGTCAGATCGTTCGCCTGGTCAAAAAGTACCGCGTGTGGGACAACCTCACGCCGGTTCGTTTGCGCCGCCTGCTCGAGGAACTCGGCCCCATGTTCGTTAAGATGGGGCAGATTCTGGCCAACCGGTCCGAGATTCTGCCGCAACGCTTTTGCGACGAGCTGCGTCGTCTGCGCTCCGACGTGGAGCCGGTGCCGTACGAGGTCGTACTCAGTTGTCTGGAAGAAGAATACGGCCTGCGCCTGGGGGAGATGTTCGATGCGATCGACCCCAATCCGCTCGGTAGCGCATCGCTCGCGCAGGTGCACCGCGCTCGTTTGGTGACGGGCGAGGACGTGGCCGTCAAGGTGCAGCGCCCCGGTGCGCAGCAGGTTATGGCACAGGACATCGATATCATCCGCTCGGTGGTGCGTATCGTTTCCAAGTTCGTCAACACCGATCAATTCGTTGACCTGCACGGCGTAGTCGAGGAGCTGTGGACCTCGTTTCGCGAGGAGACCAACTTTTTGGCCGAGGCCAAAAACCTCAACGACTTCTACGAGTTCCATAGGAGCGTTCATGGCGTGACGTGTCCTAAATCCTATCTGGACCTGTGCACCGAGCACGTGGTGGTCATGGACTACGTCGACGGCATTTCGATCGCCGATCCTGAACGCTTGGTGGCCGAGGGCTATGACTTGGAAAAGATCGGTGCCGCAATCGTCGAGGATTACTCGACGCAGGTGCTCGATGACGGCTTTTTCCATGCCGACCCGCATGCGGGAAACATTATTCTCAAGGACGGCATCGTTTACTTTATCGACTTGGGCATGGTCGGACGCATGTCGAGCCACGATCGCGGTATCGTAAAGGACATGATTTTCGCCGTGGCCGAGGGCGACGTGCCAAAGCTCAAGGATTCGCTCATGCGCTTCGCCGTGACGCGTGGCGACTCGGCTGAGCTCGATCATTCGGCCTTTTTGTCCGATCTTGACTTCATCGTGGCTGACTTTGCAGGCCTTGACCTGAAGGATCTTGATATCGGCGAGTTTTTGACCTCGCTGTTAAACCTCGCGCGTAAGAATGATGTTGAGCTGCCGAGCGTGGTAACGATGTTTGCCCGCGGCATGGTGACGCTCGAGGGTTTGCTGACCGAGTACATGCCCAACGTCAACATGATCCAGATCATCCAAACGCACATTAAAAACGAGAAAAGCACCTATGCGCGCGTGCGCGACATGGGGCGCGATCTTGCCGCGAGCAGCTATCGCGCGGCAAAAGGCTCGCTCGAGGCGGCCGAGTATCTTGGCCTGGCTTCGCGCATGCTCACGCGCGGTCAGCTTAAGGTGAACACGCAGATCATGAGCAGCGATAAGGCGCTGCGACAGCTGGGCGGAATTATCGATCGCATGTCGATGGCAATTGTGGTCGCCGGTCTGTTTATCGGTTCGTCGGTGGTGTACTACGCGCGCATCGAGCCGGTCGTGTTTGGTATCCCGGTCATTGGCTTTATGGGCTACGTGAGCGCGCTGGTGCTGGCGCTGATGCTGGGCCGCGAGATCTGGCGCAACAGTCACGGCGGCAAGCATTAACGATTTCCCGGGGTCGGGGAAACGGGTTATTTTGCCTTGCGTCGCGCCGGCGTGGGCTGGTCCGAACAAAACTATGCCGGTTTACGGGGCTGGAGTGCCGAACCTCGACCATGCCGAAATTCGCGCTTTTAAAACCGCAGGTAGATGAGTCGTTGGTTTTCGAAAATGGCAGATATGGTTGCGAGGTGCTGAATCATCCCCGTAATCCGGCATAGTTTTGAAACGGGCTATTCTTGCAAGGTCCGCCGACAGCCCTTCCTATCGCAAACCATAGCTTTTACCTTGGGCTTCGCCTGCGTGCGGGGCCCTTTTGCGTGCTACCATACTGACAGTAATAATCGATGGCCTAGATGGTGGTGCGGAGACGCACGAATGCGCGGTTTTCCTGCGCGTTTGGGAGAATCGGGGTGCAAGTCCTCGGCTGTACCAGTAACCGTAATTCCTCTTGGCCCGGGATGTTCGCGTCGCAGATCGGACGGCGCGCCCGGGTCGGTAAGGTTAAGTCGGATCGCCTCCCATCTTGTGCGCGACCGCGGCGCATGCCGCCGGTACGCGTTGGGCTCTGGAGGGAAGGGGGACCCCGATGGGGGAACTCGAGCGCAACATGCGCGATGACGTGGGGCAGCCGCTGGGCAATGTCCCAAGTTCAGACAATAGGAGACAAATGGATATGTTTGAGGATGAGTGCCAACGCGCCTCGTGGCGTCCGTATGGAGCGATTGCCCGTGGCGTAGCCAAGCGCGGTCTGGTGGCGTTCCTGGCTTTTGCCATGGCTTTTGGCACCACGCCGGCGCAACTTTGGGCCGAGGGCGCCGAGGGCATTGCCGAGGCCGTGGCGCAGGCTGCGACGGGCGGCGAGGGCGCGGCGGCCGACGATGGCACCGCTGCCGACACCGGCGCGAACAGTGCGGCGGCGAGCGCTGCTGCCGATGACGCCGGCGCAGATCAGGGCGCAACTGCGAGTGCCGCGAATGGTGCCGACACCGCCGCAGGCAACGCGACTGAGTCCGAGAACTCTGCTGCGACGCCTGCTGCTTCGGAGCAGAAGAACGCCGTTGCCGCCGCGTCTGCCACAACGCTTTCGAGCGAGGCCAAGGTCTTCATCCAGGATACCAAGGATAAGGACAGCTCCTATTCCACGAAGTCGGGCGCGCTCAAGGCCGGTGAGACGCTTTGGGCAAATATGTACGATGAGGTCGAGGACGACTGGTACGGCACTTCGACTGAGTCCGTTGCCAATCCCGGCACCTGGACTTACACCTGGCTCGCCGGCACGACCAGGGCCAGCAGCAATGTCGCCGACTACACCGAGGTCGTAGGCCACGAGCAGTCGCTCACCGTCACCGCCGCGATGGAAGGCAAATACTTCATCTGCAGGGTAACGGTTGATGGCAAGGACTACTATGGTCCGTCCGTTTCTTCCGGCTCGGGTATCAATGCCAACAACATCCCCGGTCCCGTGCTGGGTGCCGGGCAGATGGAGCTTAACAACGTCAAGCTGAGTAGCGACACGCCGAGCATAGGCGACACCCTGACGGCGACTCCGTACATAAGCTATTATCAGCAAGCCCCCGCCGACGCCAAGGTTACCTACACGTGGTCCGCATCCACCTCGCAGTACTCGGGCTTTACCAAGATCGAGGGCAAGACGGGTGCTTCGCTCGTGGTGGGCGACGACCTTGAGGGCAAGTACATCAGGATCGAGGCCAACGCTGGCGTCAACACGGTGAACAAGACCACTTCCAGCAAGGTCAAACAGGCCGGTGCGGTCGAGATTTCGGCCGTGTCCATCATCAATACCAAGGACGATACGAGCGTCTTTGCGGTGGGGGATACCGCTAAGGCCCGCGCTAAGGAGAAGGGCGGCGCGTACGGCGCGTTCGTCGACGCGAGCAAGCTCAACTATCAGTGGCAGAGCTCTGACACCAAGGGCGGCACGTATACCGATATCGCGGGCGCCACGGGTGAGACCCTCGAGCTTACCGACGCTTTGGGCGGCAAGTACCTCAAGTGCAAGGTGTCCTCGAAGATCGGCTCTTATAGCTTGACCAACTCGACGGGCGCTCTCGTTGCTGCTGCCGGTTCAATTAATATCACGAGCGTGACTATGAGCCCGACTTCGGGCAAAGTTGAGGTTGGTTCCACGATTACGGCGACCGCCAAGGCGGGTTCCACCGACGTTACCACCGATTCACATGTCACGTGGCAGTGGTATAAGGGCACCTCGAACACCGCAAGCAAGTGCAACACGCCTATCGAGGGTGAGACCGGCAACACCCTGACAGTGACCGCTTTCCTTAAGGGCTACTACGTCGTGGCCAAGGCCAACGGCGGTTACGGTGAGCAGGGGCCTAACTATTATGCGGCGGGTCCTGTCTCCGTCGCTGGCCAAGTCGAGCTTTACGACGTGCAGTTCGAGGGCTCTCCTGCCACCAACGGCGTGCATGTGGGCGATACGCTCAAGACCAAGGTGCGCAAAAAGGACGGCTCCAACTATCACTATATCGACCGCACCGATAATGTGACCTACCAGTGGCAGTATGCAAATAGCAGCTCGAGCTACGACTCCGCTTACAACGATATCCCCGGTGCCACCGAGGCGACCTATACCGTTGACGCCGCCTATGCCGGCAAGTACCTGCGCGTGAAGGTTACGAGCGAAAATACCGTTTCCAGCACGCAGAAGAAGAGCTCCTACGGCGGCACGCAGTCCGTTGCCCCGCTCGGCCCCGTGACGCTCAAGGGTCAGTACAAGCTGGCGGGCATCGAGCTTGCCGATAAGAACGTTACGCTCAGCGTGGGTTCAAAGATCACGCCGAGCGTGCAGGTTCCGGGTAGCTGGTCGGGCTCGACCAAGGACGTGCCCGACGATGCCGAGTTGACCATGGCGTGGTATGCCAAGGGCGAGGACGATGCCGATTGGACCGAGCTCACCGACGGCATCGATAAGACCGATGGCAGCCTGACTCTTACGGATGCGCTTGTCGGCAAGAAGATCAAGGTTACGGCGAGCGCCCTCGACAACACCGTTGAATGGGTTTCGCCCGACACTGTTACCGCGGCGGGGGAGTATAACCTGCTGCGCGTGATCGCCAACCCACAGATCAATAGCGATTCGGTCCATCTCGTCTCGGGCGATAACGTTAAGGCGACGGCGCAGGCCAAGCGCGCCGACGGTTCGGCCACCAACGGTATCGACGTCACCGGTCAGGCGACTGTTGCTTGGTATGCGGCCGACGACGCGAAGGCTCCGGCGGCCGACTGGACGCTTCTGTCCGATATGTCGGGCGCTTCGGCAACGGTTTCGGCTTCTGCCGCGGGCAAGTATCTGAAGGCTGTCGCCACGAGCGGTAGCTCGACGGTCGAGCTCGTCTCCGCCAACAAGGTTATCGCCGCGGGCTCGCTTGAGGCTGCAGTCCAAAAGCTCAACGACGCCAATAAGCAGATCGCTGTTGATTACAGCGCCAAGGGCGGCAACGTCAACGATGTTCTGAAGGCGCAGCTTGCCGATTTGGGCTTTACCGATATTGACGTCAAGGTCTCTGAGGGCGGCGTTGCCTTTAAGGCCGAGGACGCCAAGGCTACGGTCGGTATCTCCGACGCCCAGGATAAGACCAATGGCAATGTGACGTTCTTCTTCATTGACCCCAACGACTACACCGGTTACAACATCGACGGTCTGCGTAGTGCCGATGTGGTGTTTGAGCTGTCGCGTGACGGCGAGAAGACCGAGTATTACCAGCCCAACAAGACGGTTCAGGTGGCTTGGGACGAGGCTAAACTGCAAGACCTTCTTGACGGAGCCGCCGAATCCCTGCAGATTGGCTACGCGGCGGGCGAGTCCGCCGATGGCGTGACCCAAAATGTCACGCTTCCGTACAAGGCGGGTTCCGCAAAGAAATTCTCTGTTGAATGGACAAGCTCCGATACCGAGCGCCTGTTTGTTTCTGGTTATAGCTGGGAAGATAAGACGGGTAAGGTTTCGCGCGCATCGAGCGATCGAGACGTGGCGCTGACCGCCAAAGTTACGGTTACGAGCGGCGACATCAAGCTTGCCGGCTCGCACGACTTCACCGTGACCGTCAAGGGCGATCCCGAGAAGGTCGCTGCCGACAAGAAGGCGCTGCAGGAGAAGGTCGATGCGGCCTTTACCTACGGCAACATCAAGTACTCCGGCACCGACGCGCCCGCCAACAAGGATGGCCTGACCGCCGACCTGCAGATGCCGCGCACGAGCACGCTCAAAATCGACGGCAAGTATTACGAGGTCAAGTACTCCGCCAGCACCGATGACATCACGTTCAACGGTTACAAGGGCACGGTCTATCAGCCGCTGCCTGGCACCGAGGCAGCGAAGACCAAGATCACCCTCACGGTGACCGATAAGTCTAACGCCGAGGTCACGGCTAGTAAGACCCTCGATTTTGCGATTGCCCCGCAGGACCAGAACGAGCTCGATGCCGAGCTGTTCCACCTGAGCCTTGCAAAGTCAACATTCTCTCAGGGTATTCTTGACGGGCAGGATGCGTCCAATGTAACGGGGAACTTGCATGCGCCGTTGAAGGTGTACGGTCAGGGATATGCAGTTAACTGGTGCTATTCCTCCGAAGAGGCTGCAGGCCACTACGGCTTCGTGTTCAGTGAGCTCCCCGGCGGCACGGAGAACACCTATCGTTTGCTCAAGTCGAGCAAACCGAGGGTTATCGCGCATGAGAACCTTATCTTCACTCAGCCCGAATACAACACGAAAGTCACAATTAGCGGCCGTCTGAAGAGTGAGCGTTTTGCCCGTTATGCCGAGCGCTATCCCGACAATTCGGACTACGCGGTGCTTGCCGGCTTGGATGTTTCTGCGACGGTAAACGTCAAGGGAACGACGGGGCTCGACAACCCGAACGAGGGCAAGACCATTACGGTGACGGCCAAGGTCACGGGCGTTTCCGCAAGTGATGCTGACGGCAATTATACCGAGCAATCGGTGGCGCCCTTGACCGAGCTCACGCTTCCTGCCGACGAAGACACGACGGCCGAGTCGGTGCTCGAGCAGCTTATGACGGCTGCCGGTTGCACGAACCTCGAAGCAAATGCATGGGGTCTTACGAGTGCGACGATGCCCGATGGCCGCGTGCTGAGCACAACGAGCGCCGCGCCGTACAGCTACTGGTCGTTCTTTGTAAACAATGGGTATGCGAGCGTCGGTGCTCCGAGCTACTACCTCAAGAACGGCGATTGCGTCGAGTTCCGTTATGTTAAGGGTGACGGCACGCAGAAGCCCTCGACGGCTCCTGCTACCAATCCCGGAACGGAGCATCCCGATGTCGATGCGGCATGGAATGGTTTTGCGAACGGTGGCTCGGGATCCTCGACGGACGCCCTTACGCCTACAACAAAGACCGATACGCCTTCTTGGGCACTTAATCTTCTGACCGAAGAGCAGCAGAAGGCAGGTGCAAGCGCCTCTGCGTCTGACCCCATTGTCGCGAACGGAAAGGTATACCTTGTCACGGGCGCTTCGGTATGGGGTGGAAAGACGTGGAATGCTGTCCTGAATGAGATTGATCCCGAGACGGGTTCCGTTCTGCGATCTCTTGAGCTTGGCTCTTCCATGGATACCACCTGCCGTCCTGTTATTGCGCAAGGCATTATTTTGATTCCGCTTTCCGGCGGCTATCTGCAGGCTGTTTCGGCGAAAACGTTTGAGACGCTTTGGTATTCCGATGCATTTACGAAGCAGAACCTGTCTTCGTTGACCGTTGACGGCGACTACGTCTATATCAACACCCTTGATTATTGGTCTGGCAATGGCAATGACGTGCAAAACGGTACGGTCAGGCGCATCGATATTCACACGGGCGCCATCGCCGGTAGCGCCTCTGTCGCTGACGGAGGTTACTACTGGTCTGGCGGCCTGATGGTAAATGGCTACTATGTCGTTGGCGGCGACTATGGCCAGGTGCGCGTATATTCTGCCGATCTGTCAAAGCTTGTTGGTTCGATTAAGCTGTCTGGTGGCAACATCCGTTCGGCGCTTACCGTTCATGACGGTTATATATATGCTGTTACGCGCGACGATGGTACGTTGCACAAGCTGACCATTGGTTCCGATGGTTCCATTACTGAGGCCGCGAAAGTTCAGTTTGCCGCTTATTCGACTTCGACGCCCGTTTTCAGTGGTAAGTATGCTTTTATTGGCGGGACAACCGTGAACAATTGGAAGGCTAAGGCCAAGGCTAAGGCTAAGGCTAAGGGCCTGCTTTCGATCATTGACCTCTCCGATATGAGTGTGAAGCAGATTACGAAGGCCGATGGCGAAGAGCTTGGCTTTGAGTCCAAGGGCACGCCGCTCGTCTCAACGCATGATGGCGAGACGTACGTATATTTCACCTTGAACGGCGCCAAGGGCAATTGGCCTAACTACACTACCGGCGGTGGCGTGTACATGTACAAGCTGGGCGATGCCGAGGCAACCGAGGTGTTCGTTCCCGGTTCTGGATATGCCAACTATTGCATGGCCTCGGTTGTCTGCGATCAGTTCGGCAATCTGTATTACACCAACGATTCGGGCCATCTCTTCTGTGTGAAATCTCAGGCACATCGCGTCAAGTTTGATGCTCAGGGCGGCTCGTCGGTCAATGGTCAGACCCCCGCTTCGGGCTCGACTGTCAGCAAGCCGACCGATCCGACGCGCGAGGGCTATACCTTCGCTGGTTGGTACACCGATGAAGCTTGTACAAAGGCGTATGACTTTAGCGTTGCGGTGACGGCTGATATGACGCTGTATGCCAAGTGGATCAAGAAGGCCGCTGACAACAACGGCGGTTCTGGCGGCAATGGCGGCTCCGGTTCTGGCAACGGTACGAACGGGCAGCAGTCCGGCGGTGCTGTCTCGCCGGGTCAGAAGCCGGTCTCCACGACCACCACGACCGAGACCAAGGACGATAAGGATTCCAAGAAGGATTCCGATAAGTCCGGCAAGAAGGATGGCAAGTCCGATACGGGCTCGTCTGCTACGACCGCTGCTAAGAAGTCCGCTGCTGCTCCGGCACAGGAGTCTGGCTTCAACCCGCTCGCCATTGTTGGCGTGGCGGCCGGCGTGATCGGTCTCGCAGTCATCGGTGTGTTCGTGTTTACCAAGCGTCGGTAGGTGAGGGCTGTGTCCAATAAGCCTCAGGACGCCGAGTCCAAGCAGCCCGACTCGTCGTTCATCCAGCTTGACGATGCAAAGAAAAAGGACGCCGCTTCGGCGGCGTCCGCCCCTCGGCGCAAGGCGCTTTTTGGCGCCCTGACGGCCGTCTGCATCGTCTTGATCGTTGTGTCGCTGGGTTTTGTCCAACCTTCTTCCAGCGGTGCTTGGTCCATCGATTGGATCGCTCGGGCCGTGGCGGGGAAAAGCGTTGCCGGCCCTGGCTCTACCGCCTCTCGCAAGACGGAGGCAGCGGGCTCCTCGTCTTCTGACGCTGTGGACTCCGAGTCCAAGGACTCGGATGAATCTGATTCCAAGGACAAGTCTGAATCTTCGGACAAGAAGTCTGACAAGGATTCGAAGGAGAAGAAGTCCGAAGGCAAAGGCGGCAAGAAGTCCGGGGATAAATCGGGTTCGCAGAATTCTGGGTCCACTGGCGGATCAAGCGCTTCTGACGGCTCATCTTCGAGCGCTGGCTCGACGACCGGCGGTGGTTCTGCATCCAACGGCGGCGGCGCCTCTACGGGCGATCAGGGCGGCTCGCAGCAGCCTAGCCACGTCGTCACGGTGACGGTCTCGGTCACATCGAGCGCCGTGGGTAACCCTGTCTCTTCTGGCGGCACGTTCACCTTCAATGAGGGCGCAACTCCTTACGACGCGCTGTGTGCGTTGGGACTTTCTATCAATGCGCGCCCTTCGTCGTATGGTACCTATGTTGCCGCGATTGGCGGTTTGGCCGAGAAGGAACACGGCGGCACGAGCGGCTGGATGTACTCCGTTAACGGCAAAACGCCCAATACCGCCTGCAGCAATTACATTCTCAAGAATGGCGACACCGTCGTGTGGTATTACGTAACGGGCTAGAGGCCTCGACATGGCGCGCCAAACGGGCGGTTCGGACCAACATCCGAGCCGCCCGTTTTTCATGCGTAGAGGACTGGGTCGCCGGGTCTCTCGGCAAACAAAAAGCCGGTTGGAACGTGAATTCCAACCGGCTGCGAAGCGAGATTATGTTGGGCCGTCTACGACTGCGCGCCCTCGAGGAATAAGCGACGGCTAAAGTAGTTGTACCAGGTGACCAAGAACGTTGCGATTGCCTTCATGGCCTGGTAGCCGATGCTCAAAAACGTGACGCCCACAAACATGTACAGGTCGTTGAGACCCAGGCCAATCACCGACAGGATGGTGAAGATCGTGAACTCGCGCTTGCGGCTCATGCCCTCACGGTGGTCGAACACGTACTTCATGCTGAGCCAGTAGTTGACCACGACGGACGTGATAAACGAGACTGTGGTACTCATCAAAAAGTCGAGGTGGAACAGCTCGACGAGCGCAATGAGCATACCCCAGTCGATGCCAAAGGAGATAAGACCCACGACAGCGAACTTGAGAAACTGCTTGGTATGAGGTTGTGCCAGTGCCTTGCGCACGTAATCACATCCAATGCGTTGATGAATCGAGCAAGGAGATACTTTAGGGCTTTTGGAAGGGAAACGTAAGGTTTTTGCCAAGAACTATACGAACTCGTCAAATTTTCAAGAGCTAATCCGCAAACGTTGAAAATTTGCCCGTAAACGAGCGGCACCCACGGACGATACTGCGCTGAGTGCGCGTCGTCCGTGGGTGCCGTAATGCTTCAGAGGTGTCGAACTATTTTGTCTCCTCGCCCTCCAGGAAGATCTTTCGGGTCACAAAGTTGTAGACCATAACAAGCGCGGTGGCGCAAATCTTGGCGATATTGGCCTCGAGGCCCAGGCCGGCGTTGAGGGCCAGTACGATGCCGTCGTTGAGAGCCAAACCGATCACGGACAGCACGACAAAGATAATGAACTCGCGGCGGCGGCTCATGCCCTCCTTGTGCGCAAACACGTACTTCATGCTCGCGACGTAGTTAAAGATGAGCGAAACGATAAAGCCGCTGGTATTGGCGATCAGGATGTTAAGACCCAGGCCGTAGTGGAGCAGATTCATGATGCCAAAGTCGATGACGGTGGCAATGACGCCGACGACGCCAAACTTCATGATCTGCGCAAGGAGCTTTTGCATGGTACCTGCCTTAGGGTGGCGCCGCAGCGCCGTGGGGATGACAAACTCAGCAAGTTTAGCCAATCCCCACGGGTGGAGCTAGGCGCGCTCCTCGATAGCACCGTTTCTATATGCATCGAGCAGTTGGCGTAGGTCCTGGATTTGGCTGCGGATCTTGGCACCCGTATCGGTGTCGCTTACCATGCGGCGGCGGTCGGCCTCGTCAAAGCGGTTGGTCTCGCTCTCGATATCGATATTGCGGGTGAGCGCCTCGGCAACGGTGGTAAAGGCCTGGTGCGACTTGAGGCGGCATCCGCGCGAGCTCGAGATGAGCGTGTAGCCGGCGATGCCTGTTTTGGGATGGTAGGCGCGGCAGAAACCGCCATCGATGACCAGCAGCTTGCCGTTGGCGCGGATGGGCTGCTCGCCCTTGGTAGTCTTGACGGGCGTATGGCCATTGATGATGTGACCGGTCGGCGAACATGCCATGGGGGCAACGCCGAACTCGCGCATGATGTCGTCGCAGACCGAGGGCGACTTGGTTAGCGTAAAGTACGGGTCCATCGGCTCGACCCAGGTGCTCTTATCGGCGATATAGGCGCGCTCAAAGGTACGCACCAGGCGTCCGCTGGCGGGTGAGTTAAAGCCGATCCACAGGTACCACATCCAGTCGAGGGCATCGCGGTCGCCGACGCGCCAGGCTCGGCGGGCGATATGGTCGCAAAAATCGAGATAATCGCGGCCTGCGTGCCAGGTGCCCAGGCAGTTCATGCTGCTAAAGGTACCATCCTCGTTGAGCGGCACGCAGCCATGGAACAGCAGATTGCCGTTGGCGACCTTATACATCGAGCCGTGGGTGTAGAGGAAATCGATATGGCGATGCAGGTGGTCGGCGGTGACAAACTCGGACACGAGCTTGTCGATGATGTGTTGCTCCTGGAGCGTGAGCATGTAGGGGTCCGTCGGGTCGACGGTGGGGAAGTCGCTGGTCGTGAGCGGCCACACGCTGCCGTCGGCAAGCGTGACTGTGCCGGCGTCGTGATCGATTTTGTCGAGCAGCAGGCGGTTGGTCATGTCGAACTCGGGGTGGCGCTGGATAATCTGGCCCTCGAGCTTAAAGAGCAGGACGTTGATGGCTTTAATCAGCGGGCTGATGGGCTCACCGGCGGTATAGGTGGCATCGGCAAAGGCGACAAGCTCGCGCAGCGAGATGCCATAGTCGTTCTCGAGGATCTCGTAATTGTCGTAGCGCAGGTTGTTGCGCAGCACCGTGGCGATGCAGGCAGGCTCACCGGCCGCAGCGCCCATCCACAGTAGGTCGTGGTTACCCCACTGAATGTCGAGCGAATGGTAGGTGAGCAGGCGGTCCATAATCTTGGCAGCGCCGCCGCCACGGTCGAAGATATCGCCCACCAGGTGCAGGTGGTCGACGGCCAGGCGCTTGATGAGCGAGGCGAGCGACTCGATAAAGTCGTCGGCGCTTGCGGTCTCTAGGATGGACCCAACGATGCGCTCGTGATAGCGCACGCGATAGTTGTTCTCGTCCGGATGCGTGTGCAGCAACTCGTCGATGATGTAGGCGTAATCGCGCGGGATGGCCTTACGCACCTTGGAGCGCGTATAGCGGCTCGAAAGCGAGCGGGCAACCACAATGAGTTGGTCGAGCATGGTCTTGTACCAGGTGGGCGAGTCCTCGCGCTTGCTGCGGACCAGCTCGATCTTCTCGCGCGGGTAGTAGATGAGCGTGCACAGCTCGCCCTTTTCGTCAAACGTGAGCGTGTCGCCAAAAATCTCGTCGACATGTTCGCGCACGACGCCCGAACAGTTGTTGAGGATGTGCATAAAGGCTTCGTACTCGCCATGCACGTCGCTCATAAAATGCTCGGTGCCTTTGGGCAGGTTGAGAATGGCCGAGAGATTGATAATTTCGGTAAACGCGGATTGCTCGGTGGGAAATTGTCTCGACAACAGACGCAGATATTTAAAGTCTTGCGGATTGCGATCGAATGCGACCATGAAACACCTTCCGATATGGATGGTAAAACTGATAAAACAGCGTCAAGCGTTTACCAGTATGCGCCGGCTTTGTTTCGATTTTGCGCCGGCGGCTGAATTGTCGGCTGAACGGTTTGGTAAATCGATTTAGTTGAGGTAGATATGGCGGTTGAGTGGAGACGAAGCGGGTGATTTTGCCCACGTTGGCCCATGGCGGGGATGAGGATGTTCATGATAAAGATAATCAATACAAATGGTTCGCATTGGTAAATAGTGGACATTTGTATCGTATTTAGGCTTGCTGTGCGATAATTTGCACAGCAATACTTAAGGAGCCTCATATGAGTGATTTTGTCCTGACCTGTGAATCCGCCGCCGATCGAACCCGTGAGTTCTTTGCGTCGCGCAATATCCCTGTCGTGTGTTTTCATTACGAGATCGACGATGTTGTCTATACGGACGATCTGTATCAGTCGATTACGCCGGACGAGTTTTTTGCCCAGATTGCCGCGGGCGCCATGCCCAAGACGTCTCAGGTGAGCGTGGGTGAGTACGAGGAGTTTTGGGAGCCGTTTGTTGCCGAGGGTAAAGACGTGCTGCACCTGACGTTGTCGTCGGGTATTTCGGGCACGTATGGATCGGCCTGCGTTGCGGCACAGATGCTCGCGGATCGCTATCCTCAGGGCGGCAAGGTGCGCGTCATCGATTCGTTGGCGGCGTCTTCGGGCTTTGGCCTGCTGGCGGAATGTGCCGCCGACGTTCGCGATGGCGGCGCTTCGCTCGACGAGACGGCCGCTTGGATTGAGGAGCATAAACTCAACCTTCACCACTGGTTCTTCTCGACCGATCTGTCGAGCTACCTACGAGGCGGTCGCATTTCGGCCGCAAGCGCGATCATCGGCACGGCGCTTAAGATTTGCCCACTTATG
The DNA here is from genome assembly GCA_958371715.1 of uncultured Collinsella sp. Lineage (GTDB taxonomy): Bacteria > Actinomycetota > Coriobacteriia > Coriobacteriales > Coriobacteriaceae > Collinsella. Next base: position 7,872 of record CATXLW010000031.1, on the reverse strand, counting down.
ACGGTCGATTGCGAAGGTGGGCTGTCGCCACGTGAGAAGATTCGCACTAAGAAGCGCGCGATTTCCGAGATGGCTAAGACCATGATGGCACACGTGCAGGACGGTGCGGAATATTCGGGTAAGTGCATCATGTCGCACTCGGCGTGCCGCGAGGATGCGGAGGCAGTTGCGGCGCTGATTGAGGAACAGGTTCCGCAGCTTAAAGGCAAGATCGAGATCAATAACATCGGTACTCTGATCGGTTCGCACACCGGACCTGGTACGGTGGCGCTCTTCTTTATGGGCGACAAGCGCGTGGATTAGCGTTCGTGCGCTGACTGTCAGTTTTAACAGCTGCGCTTGTCACTCCTGACATTCGAAAACAGAAAAGGCCCGTCCCGTTGTTTGCGGGGCGGGCCTTGCTGTTGCGGTTAGCGTTTCTTTCCGCGGAAGAAGAAGCCGTGCAGCGAGGGCTTGAGTCCGCGGTTGGCGCGACGTTCCTCGATATGATCGTGGATCGAAGCGACGCGCTCGATGACCTCGTCGGGAATCGGCACGTCGGGATTCATATTCTCGACCTGGCTGACCTCGGCGGCGGCGACCTGGTCGATAATGGGCACATCGTCGCGCGAGATGACAGGCGTGGCGTCTTCCTTCATCTTGCGGTAGCGCTGCATCATGTCGGTCTGCAGCTGCTGGGCCGAAGGCGGCGTCCAAATGATGGCGTTGGCGCCGGCGGCGATGGTCTCACGGATGCTCTCGGGCGTCTTGCCGCCCGGTGCGATGAGCGGCAGGTTGGGATAGTGCTCGCGCAGCTCGCGCAGGACCTGGGGCGTGTTCTTGCCGGCCGCGATGTTGAGGATCTTGGCTCCGGCGCGCACTTTGGCGTGAGCATCGTCGTCGCAACGTACGACCGTGGCGATGACGGGGATGTCGGCGATGTTGGTGATGTGCTCGATCATTTCGGCAGTGGCAGGGGAGTTGACCACACAGCCCGCCGCGCCCTGCATCTCGGAGACGGCTGCCATCTGTACGGAGCGCTTACCGGTCGTAGTTCCGCCGCCCACGCCTACAAAGACCGGGCACTCGGCAACGGTCAACAGCGCCTGCGTAATGGCCGGCTGTGGCGTGAAGGGGTAAACGGCAAAGACGGCATCGGCGTTGGAGTTGCGGATGACCGCGACGTCGGTGGTGTAGATAAGCGACTTGATGCGACGACCGAAGAGCGTAAAGCCGCTGGCCTCCTCGATCTCATCGGGCATGCGGAGAGCCGCCTTGCGCAGACGCCCGTCGATGGGCAGCGGCTCCATGGGCAAAAGGCCGTTGGGAGTTACGGCCACCTGGGGCTCGGTAAATTCGTCTGCAAGTTCTACCTCGGAGAAGTCGACCGAGGCGACAATGTCCTCGTGAACCTCGGCGGGAACATCGATGGGGGCTTGGTCGTTTGCCGTGACTGACGTGTCGAAGGAGCTGGTGCCGACAAAGGCGTCGACGCGCTCGTTTAGGTCGTTGAGGGTATCCATGGAGGCTCGATTCTATGTGATGACGGCCGGCAGGGTGCCGGCAGCATTGTACTTGCTAAATCGTTTGACGAGTTGATTTTTCCCCGCCGTGCCATCCGTTAGACCGAAGGGCCGGCGAACGTGAAGGAGCTGTGGTGGCGGGTATTGAGGTGCTATCTTGAAAGTCCCGTTTAAAAGAGAGGTGACGCGGTATGGAATTTTCGGCAATGTTGGGCTCGATTGGCCTATGCGTGGGCGCAATCGTAGCCGCCGCGGTCATCTATTTTGTGGTTACGGCCATTAAGGGCAAAAGAGCCGAGCGCAAGGAACGCGAGGCGCTTAAGCAGCACCGTGACCAGCAGGACAAGCGCGCACGGGAATAGCTTGTTGAGTTTTGAATCCGTGCGCTAGCCGCGTTTTCGGACCAGGGCGATGTAGAAGCCCTCAAAGTCGCGGCTGGGCGGGATGGTGAGCGTGCCGGGCATGCCGTTGGTGATGGCCGATACCTGACCCGCGGCGATTGCCTCGGTGAGAGCGTTGGACTCGATGCGCGGCTCCTCGCCGGCATCCTGGGCGCGGCGTGCTTCGCTTTTGCTCGGCGTGCCGTCGAGGGGGATAAGCTCGCAGTCCATGTGCTTGTCGAGGGCCTCTTGCAAGGCGTCCTCGTTTTCCTGCGGCAAGATCGAACAAGTCGAATAGACGAGCGTGCCGCCCGGTTTGAGGGCTCCCATGGCGCGATCCAGAAGTGCTCGCTGCGAGCGGGCGCACTTGCCGAGCAACTGCTCGGTGAGGCCACGCAGACTCTTCTCGTTGCCGCTGATGACGGTGCCCGTACCGGTGCAGGGGGCGTCGAGCAGGATGCGGTCAAAGCGGAAGAATTCGTCGAGCTCGCGTGCGTCGATGCGCATGACGGGCACGTTTTTGGCGCCTTGGCGATGGAGGTTGGCTTCGAGCTTCTCGGCTCGGGGAATGCTCATCTCGCAGGCCGTGAGGTGTGCCTGGCCCTGGGTGAGGGCAGCGATCTGCGTCGTCTTGCCACCGGGGGCCGCGCACATGTCCAGGATGTCCTCGCCTGCCTGGGCGCCCAACACCAAAGGCGGCATCATGGACGACAGGCTCTGCAGATAGATTTTGCCGTCGCGGTAGATGTCGAGGTCCCACAGGTCGGAAACCTGGGCCTCGGGCAGGATGAAGGCGTCCGGATACCAGGTAACGGTTTGGTGCGCGATGCCGGCCTCGTCGAGTGCGGCGGCGATGCCCTCGGCGGTTGCCCTGAGCGTGTTGGCGCGCAGCGTGACTGGGCGTGTGGCCGCGGCGCCAAAGCCTTCAATCATGAGCTCGGCATCGGTGGGGGCATAGGCGCCGGCGACCGTGTCGATCATAAAGCGCGGCAGGTCGGCGGCGGAGTGTTGGGCGGCAAGCTGGTCGGAAAGCTCGGTAGCGGCAAACTGCCTAAGCTTGAGCTCGGCCTTGACCTGCTTTTTCTGCTTACGACGACGCGGCTTGGACATCCGTCTTTCCTTCCCGTCCCAAATAGACTACTTTCCGGGCACGCCGCTGCTGGCGTGCTTTAGTACTGGCTCTCGTGCTTGCTGAAGAAGTCGAAGCGCGGAGGCAGCGGCTTCACGTGGTGCTCGCCGGGCTTCTCGCCCAGGCTCTCCACAAACTCGTCCGTGGAGGCGAAGATGTTATCCCAGCTAAAGAAGGCGACCGGGTCGATGTCGAAGTACTCGCAGATGAGCTCGCAGCCGGCCGGGACGATGCCGTGCATGAGTACGGTCGCCACGCGCAGCTCGGTAAAGGCGTCGACGAGGGCCTGCGTCATCGCGGCATTGGCCGGCTCGCCCTCGAGCTTGTTGGCGGCCTTGGAGGCATCGCTCCAGCGCTTGTTGGCGGCACGCAGGTAGTCGTCGCACACGGCGAGCGCGCGGTGCGTCTCGAACTTGTACATGGCCTGCTCAAAGGCAAGGGCGGCCTGCTCGGCAGCCTCGACCACGGCGGCGGAGGCGGCACCGGCGGGGATGCAGCCGTTGCGATAGGGGCTCTCGTCGCCCTCCTTGATGGCGACGCCGTAGAAGCAGCTGCGGGCCAGGCGGTTGAAGACGCCGGTCAGCAGCGCGCTCTCCTTAAGGGCCGGATCGATGACGCGCTTGTCGTCGCAGGCACGCACCTCGTTGCCGTCCTTGTCCTTGCCGGTCACGCGCGTGTCGTATGCCTTGGGACTAAAGCTCACCGGCTTCTCGGACAGGCCGAGCGACAGCCAATGCGCACGCATCTGCTCGCAGGTGTAGTGGTTGAGCAGGTCGTCTGCCGGCGGGGGAGGCGTCTGCGAGGACGAGCTCGCCTTTTTGCCCATGTAGAGCAGGTGATAGCAGGCGCTGACGGTGCTCTGCGTAAGGTCCCAGCCCAGGGCCTCCCACATGGCGGTTTGCGCGATGCAGTAGAAATAGATGTTGTCCTGACCGATGAACTGATAGATCTGCGCGTCGTCAGAGCACCACCAGTCGCGCCAGTCGAGCGAGCTGTGCTGGTAGGTGGGCGCGGGGACCTGCGTGGAATCGGCGGCGGGCTCGCCCATGAGGGCGGCATCCTGGGCGGCGACGCCCTCGGTCACGCCGGCGGCACGGGCGTCGCGGGCGAGTACGGTGCGGGTGTAGCTGATGGGCGCCCACAGGCTCTCGGGCCAGCACCAGCAGGTGACGTCGGTCACGCCGTCGACCTCGGGCACCGGAACGCCCCAGTCGATGTTGCCGGTGATGCGGAAGGGCACGAGCGCCTTGCCGCTGCGGAAGCGCACGCCGCCGTTGGCGAGCACCGCGTGGGCGTCGTCGCGCTCTTTCCAGCTGGGGAAGGTGACGGTAAAGCTGCTCTTGTTGCCCTCGGGCTCCAGCACGGTGTGTTCGGGGAGCTGGTCCTCGACGGCATCGAAGGCCTCGCGGAACTTATTCTGGATGTAGAGCTGAGCCGGCAGCAGCCACTCCTCCATGGTCTTGGAGACCACGGAGCGAACCTGCGGGTTCTGGGCGAGCTTGGCGGTGTAGGTCTTCATAAAGTCGAGGTAGGCCGGCAGGTCGAAGTAGAGGTTGTCGACCGGGCGCAGCTCGGGCACCTCGCCGGTGAGCTGGCTCTTGGGTGCGATAAGCTCCTCGGGCTCAAACTGGTGACCCAAGTCGCACTCGTCGGCGTACGCCTTCTCGGACTTGCAGCCCTGGATGGGGCAGCGGCCAATCACCTGGCGGCCGTTGAGGAATGTGCCGGCCTTGGCGTCGTAGAACTGCAGCGTGGAGCGCTTGGAGATGGTGCCCTGCTCGTGCAGGCGCTCGATAATCTCGGCGGTAACCTCGTTGTGAATCTGCGCAGCCGGCTCAAGGCCCGAGCCGCCGTAGATATCGCAGCTGATGTTGTAGTTGTTGAGGGTCGCGGCCTGGCGGGAGTGGTTGGACTCGACGTACTCGCTAATGGACTTGTCGTAGCCCTCGTTCTCCTTGAGCTTGCGGTAGCTCTCCATGATGGGCGAGCCGTAGCAGTCGGTGCCCGAGGTGAAGATGACGTTCTCGCGGCCCAGACGGTCGCGCAGGAAGCGGGCGAAGAAGTCGGCCGGGACAAAGACGCCGCCGACGTGGCCAAAGTGCAGGCCCTTGTTGCCATAGGGCTCGCCGGCGGTAACGATGGCGCGGCGCGGCCAGCTGGGACGGTCGTTCATGGAGTATTTGGATGCCATGGGACTCCTTCGCATAAGGTGAGAGCGCGGCCGGGCGCGGGGCTCGGCGGCGCAGTGGTCAATTCGTGCATATCGTTCGACATTATCGCACATGCGGACGGGTGCGTGATGGGGGCGCTATCCTAAGATGCTATGAATGAGATTTCCAACATACATGCGTTTGAAGACGAGGATTTCCTGCACGCCTGCTTTGTGTGGGGGATGGCCGTGATCGCGGTGTTTGCCGTGTGCCTGGTGCCGGTGTTTATGCTGTTGGGCGGGCCTGCGGACTTGGACGCGGCTGAGGCGGGCGGCTGGACCACCGTCGTGGGCTGGATGGTCGGTGTGGCTGCGGTTTCTGCAGCGTCGTTTGCCGTGCACGAGCTGGTGCATGCGGTGTTTTTTAAGCTGCTGGCGCCTGCGGGCGCGCATGTGACCTTTGGCGCGAATCGTGAGACGGCGATGATCTATGCCTGCGCCGAGGGCGTCGTGTATTCGCGTCGGCGGTACATGGCGGTTTGCCTGGCGCCGACGGTTGTTTTGACGGTGGCGTTTGCCCTGGGGTTTGCGTTCTCGGGCTATCCGCTGCTGTGCTACCTGGCGGCTGGTCTGCACTTGTCGGGCTGCGTGGGCGATTGGTATTACGTGCGGACCATCCTGCGCGACCGCCGCATTGTCGCCTGCGAGGATACGTCCTTTGGCGTGCGCTTTTTCGGGTGAGGAGATGTTGATGAGGCCGTTGTTGTTGCACGCTTGCTGTGCGCCGTGCTCACTTGAGCCGGTTCGCTTGCTGCGCGAAGAGGGGTTTGAACCCACGATTTGCTGGACCAACCCCAATATTCAGCCGCGCGATGAATGGCAGCGCCGCTTGGACGAGCTACGCCGGTGGTGTGCCGATGGCGACATCGAGCTCATCGAAGCGGGGGAGGACCGCGAGCGCTGGGAGGCCGGCGTGGCCCCGCTGGGCGCCGATCGACCCCGTCGCTGTCGCGCGTGCTATGCCCTGCGCTTGGCCGAGGCGTGCCGCGTGGCCCAGGAGCGCGGGTTTGAGTTTGTGGGCACGACGCTCGCCGTCTCGCCGTATCAGCTGTTCGATACCTGCAATGATGTTTTGGAGCGTCTGGCTGTCGCCCGCGGTCTCACCCCGGTGATTCGCGATTTTCGCCCGTATTATCCCGAGGCCACGCGTCGTTCGCGTGAGCTGGGCATGTATCGGCAGAATTACTGCGGCTGCCGATTCTCGGCCGTCGAGGCGGCCATGGACCGCGCTCGCATCCGCGACGAGCGCAAAGCGTCCAAAAAGTAGTTCTTTTGAGCTGGCAGCCTGCTAGGATGTAGAGCGGACTTTAGCTATATAAGGAGTATCCGACGTGTCTATGCGTACCGATGATTTTGACTACAACCTTCCTGAGGAACTGATCGCCCAGGCTCCTGCCGAGCCGCGCGACTCCTGCCGCCTGCTGGTGGTGGATCGCAAAGGCTCCCAGGCGGGGAAGCCGCTGGAGCACGGCGGTACCGTTGAGCACCGCATCTTCCGCGACATCATCGACTATATCGAGCCGGGCGATGTGCTCGTCATCAACCAGACGCGCGTGATGCCGGCCCGCCTGATCGGTCGCAAGGCCGGCTCGGGTGGCGTGGTCGAGACGCTGCTGCTCAAGCGCCGTGAGGATGTGGATCCGCTCGGCCATGTGTGGGAGTGCCTGGTCAAGCCGGGCAAGCGCCTGAAGCCCGGTGCTCAGATTGAGTATCGCGCCGGTGGCGCCCATGCGCCCGAGGGGGCTCCCGTGGTGCTGACGGCCGAGGTCATCGACTTTGTCACCGATAGCCGCGGTGGCCGTCTGGTGCGCTTTGAGCCGGCCGGTTGCAATGCCGCCGGCGACCCTTGCACGCTCGACGAGGCCATCCATGCTGCCGGCCACGTGCCGCTGCCGCCCTACATTACCGATTACGAGGGCGACCCCGAGAAGTACCAGACCGTCTACGCCATGAAGGAAGAGCACTCGGCTGCCGCTCCCACGGCGGGTCTGCACTTTACGCCCGAGCTTATGGCTGCCATCGAGGCCAAGGGTGCCAAGTTTGCCGCCGTCGAACTCGAGGTGGGCATCGATACCTTCCGTCTGGTGGAGGAGGACGATCCCACGCAGCATGTGATGCACACCGAGCGCTACCACGTGTCGCAGGAGGTTGTCGACGCCGTGCATAAGGCGAAGGCCGAGGGCCATCGTGTGATTGCTGTCGGTACCACGGCGGTGCGCTCGCTCGAGAGCGCGTTTGACGCCGATGCTCCGGTGTCCGATCCGGCTGTGACGGCGCGCTATTTTGAAGGCCTCGAGGACGGCGCCGACACGCTCGGCCGCGGTGACATCGTGGTGCGCGAGAACGCCACGACGCAGCTCTACCTCATGCCCGGCTCGACCTATCACGTGGTCGACGCGCTGATCACGAACTTCCACGTGCCGCGCTCCACGCTCATGATGCTCGTAAGCGCGCTTGCCACCCGCGACCAGATCATGGATGCCTACGCCGCCGCCATCGAGGAGCGCTACCGCTTCTTCAGCTTTGGCGACGCCATGCTCATTTTGTAGGTTACGGCGTTTTCCAAACGCCGTAACCGGCCGACGCTGCGCGGGCCGCATTTGGACAATCTGACGTTCAACTTCAAGGGCGCGACCAGAAGGTCAGCGCCCT
>CATXLW010000030.1:0-24704 GCA_958371715.1 uncultured Collinsella sp. | reverse complement strand
GGTGCGGGAACGGCCTATTTGCTCAATGTGTTCGGCTGAGATCGGAAATCAACCGCTTTGGGCTTCCTGACAAATTGAAAGGGTTTTGCGTGAAGGATGTCTTGACGCTAACCGAAAAGGAGTTTTCGACATCGCTCCTTTCAACTTGGCGAGACGCAGAAGAAATCGCGGAGGTCGACGCGTAGGAGACCGAAAAGCATCCGGTGGCTATCTGCTCCCGATTTCGATCGTTCGTCTACAGTCGGTTTTCTTTCCGCTGCGACCGCCAGTTTGCGATGAGTCGCGCACCGTGTGAAGCTCAACACGGATGAAATACAAATAAAATCCCCCTTGCACTGTGTTGATAAATATTACTCGTCGAACTCATCTGAGCTGGGCCTTCTTGCATAGAACTGCCTGAACCTGAGCGTTTTCGGGTATCGCATTGCCCGATCGAGCACCATCGCGACCTTCTCAAGCTTGTCCTCGGGCGGACTCATAGCCACAGCCCTGCATGTCGTCCCGGTTGGAGCCGGGGTGAACCCTCAGGAAGCTCTGCATGAAGTAGCGCATCCGGTTCACGGGCCCCAGCGGGTTCTGGCCGTCGGGAACGCACTTGAGCAGCTTCGCGTTGTAGCGCTGGCTCTTCAGTGACAGCTTGTTGACAAGCGTCATGTGCGCGCCCTCCATGTCGTGGATGAGCGTGGAGCCGGGCGTCACACGGCCCTCGAACGTCGCCAAGGTCTTCGCCCTGCTCGTCTTGCCAAGGCCCTCCCGGATGAAGATTGAATGCCTGGTTCGTCGCAGCCGAGTGCGACACGGCCTCTACCCGAGACCATCATCTCTACACATAGCCCATCATTCGACAAGAACGCGCAGTTCGTCCTGCATAGGCGCATGGTGTCCCCCTCCGCCGCAAGAGGGGAGCAAAAGAAAGGTCCCCTTGTCACTACCGGACAAAGGGACCCCCCTGGGCAAACACGCTATAAAACCTTCTTGCCGAGCGGCTGAGTCTCAGGACACCGACGGCGCACCCGTAGACCTACCCATAATCCACGCCATTTCGAGCTTCTTGGTCTTCAACGTCACAATCCGATAATCATCCAGGCATCGAAATGACCTCGTCACAGGCGGCAAGCATCTCCTCGTCATGAGTGACAACGATTACAATATGGTCTCTCTTAACTTCGTGAAGCAATTTGATCAGCGCGCCTCGACTCTTCGCATCAAGTGCTGAGGTCGGTTCATCAAAAAGCATAACGTCCGGCGATTTCAACAGCTGTCTCACAATTGCAATCTTTTGCTTCTCCCCGCCGGACACCCCTCCTTTCCCGCCGTCAAGCATCGCCGCTGCCCCGTTCTCCACAGAGGCAATCATTTCGTCTAGCCCCAATATGGCAAGCATCCGATTCAGCTTATCCATCTCGTAATCATCAGAAAGCAGCGTAAGATTATCGAGAATCGTCCCCTCAACGATAGGGGGTTCTTGCTCCGTAATGCTGACTCGACACCGCCGCAATGCGTATCGGTCGATGCAACGCTGTGACACCCCGTCGTAGCGAACGGCCCCTTCTGTGTCATCTGGATATAACCCCAATATCACTGACAGCAGCGAGCTCTTCCCCGAACCATTCGGCCCCGAGATTCCATATAGCCGACCCCTGGAAAACACGAGCCCCTCAATGCTTAAAGCGACCCTTTCCGCCCCTGGATAACGTAGCTTGATGTTCTCAAGACGGATTTCCTCAATCGGATCAAGCGCCAATTTGCCATTCGCTTCAACCGGGACATCCCAAATTCTTTTCAGCCGCTCATAGCATACGCGATTAGTCTGGTAATCCCTCCCCCAGCCCAACAAATACTGTACCGCTGAGCTTAAGTTCGAATAATATCCGACGGCAGTCACGAGAAAACCCGGCAACAGTCTCCCGCCCATCACTTCAGCCGCGCCCACAACAAGAAGACATCCTTGAGCGGCGGAAGCGACCAACGCGTTGCCAAAGGTAAATCTAGACCCTACTTCCTGATTTGCTCTCATCGTTGGATAGAGCCCATTAAAAGCTTCGACCAGTACAGCGCGGGACCTATCGAACAAAGCATGTTTGCGGATGAAATCAACTTTCTCCAACTGATCTTGTAGACAGGAAAAAAACCTCGCGCTCTGCTCTTGTACGTCAAAACTTCTCTCAAACAGCCTTGCGCGTGAAACCGCATAAAAAGCGGCACTCGCTGCCGCAAGAACAAGGCAGACCACACTCAACTTGATATTCAGGCTACCGAGAACAAACAGGGCGGACAAAAGGGTGATAACGTTGCTTGAAACCCCCACAACCGAGTTGATTACGAAGATGACAAGGTCATTAGCGTCGTGATTGATTTGCTGGTTATAATACGACGCGTTGAAGCCCTCGAAGAATGCCTGGGGAAGGTGCTTCACGTGCTCAAGCGTATCCGCATTTAAGCCGAACCCCGCATGCGACTGAAGGTTGATGTACAGCATCTCTGAGCAATACACTAGTCCCGCTCGAACCGCTTGGACCGCAACCAAAATAAGGCAACAAACGAGAACGGCGGCAAGATCGGCGCTGGCCGGCATCGCCAATCGGTTTACCACTATGCCGGTAAGAAAGGGACCCGCAAGCGCAAGCAGCCCGACCAAAACTGTTACGACAAGATAGGCGTAGAATCGACCGCCCAGTATATATTTTCTACAGAGATTAAGCATCAGCCTCATTTTGCCCCGCACCCCGTTTTGCCGTATTCATCATCTGGGAGAGCAGCATTTTTTGCTCGGCATCATACCGGAAGGAAACGCAACGTTTCCCCTCACCGTTTAAGGCGTGGTTGGGGCACCCTCCCATGCACATGGGAAAAGCAAAGCACTCTTGGCATTCCGGGTCATCCGGCTCATATGCCATCCAGTTAATCATGTTCTTGCTCAACATTGGCGGCTCGAAAATAGTTCCGACCCTCCGCTCCTTCATTCCAATGTCATCCCAGCACTTATACAAATCTCCGACGGGATCAACCACGTACGAGTTGATTCCAACGGCGCAACATATCCCGAAATTCGTCCCACCAAAAGGTTGAACTTTGAAGCCCCGCGCAATTGCCCTTTTATAAAACTCAGTCTCCTCATACGAGAACTCTTTTACAGTAAAGCAGTGGCTGTCGTTCGCACATACCTGATTGATATCGTCAACAGGGGCTAAATAGAAGTGAACCTTATTCATCAGGCCATTTAGCTCGAGATAATCCAATAGCTCTTGAGCGGCCTCGATGTTGGTCTTGTCGACGTTGCTCCTTATCGAAATATCGATGATGTCGGCACACTCTTTGACGTTCTTGAGAATACGTTCGTATGTAGGGCTTCCGTCGTGAAGAATCCTTCTCGAATCGTGATCCGACTTCGATCCATCTATAGTCACTTGCGCGCTCGTCACACCACATGCCGCGAGCCTCCTTGCAACATCAGGCGTCAGCAGATAGCCATTTGTCACTATCGATGCGGATTATTCACACGTTGGCCCCACGACATCTTTCAGATCCGACGTAATCCGTTCGATCATCTTCATTCCGAGCAGAGGCTCGCCGCCGTACCATCCAACTGAGAGACTTGCGATACCAGGATAGTAATCTTTCACGAACTTGGAGAGCTGTGTCAAAACCTCCTCGCCCATCGTCGTGTACGCCTGTCCCTTTTCATAGCAGTAGGGACAGCAAAAGTTGCAAGCCATCGTTGGCGCAATGGTAAGGGACAGAGCAGTATTCGCAAAGCGCGCGGCGCGACTTTGCAACCTGATCTCCCCAAGCTCGTCCCTCTCCTCATTGACTAGGATGCCTCCCCTTATCAGCTCCGCGACAAGATCATCGGCATCCCGAACGTCCCCTTCTTGAATCCTTTTGAATTTCTGCGCGTATTCCGGATTTAACGACAGGATGCCGCCGGTTCGCGCATTCATGATAAGAAGACTTCCGTTATGTTCATGCACCACATTAAATTGCGACAGTTTCACTTCGCACCATCTCCATTTCCAACCAAATCCATATCGACCCTCAGACGCTGCGCATACGCCAGCGCACTACCTTCTTCGATAAAAACTGCACGAAAGCAGCAATAGACATGCGAGCGACACGATGACCGCATGGCCGCATGCAGCCATCAGGACCGTCCCGCCGGCAGCCCCGCACGCCCTCATCCAATAAGCCATGTGAACCGGGGGTAAAACGGTTGGGAAACTCATCGCGATAACAAGGCCCGCGAACGTTGCGACCAGCAAGGCTCCCGACACAAGAGATCTGATCCTGAACACCTCATATGCAACCGCAACCATCAGCGTATAAGCGGCGTCTATAACGATATTCGACAGGAGTGCCGAGGTCACATTACCAACCGTAAGGCTGTCTAGACCGCTTCCGGAGCACACGGCAAAGACCGCAGCGACACCGAGAGTAAACACGATGTAGGGGCACAGCGTATACACTTCGCAAGCCAATGTCTTTGCCGCAAACAGCTGCCAGCTGCGGAAGCCCCGAGCAATCGAAACTCCCCTTGCCGACACGCTCGTCGCATCACCGAATAGCGTCCCCGCCACAACAACAGAGACGATTGGGAAGAACACCGTATGCGCCATGGAGACGACACTTAGCCAGGAAGAGATACCCGTTGGCCCAACCCCTATCGAGAAAAGATAGCCCGGATCGGCGGAAAAGCCAAAGAACTGGCCCTCTCCCCCTGCGGAGACCCATGCGCCGGACCCGGCAAACACATAAATCCCCGCGATGCCCAAATACATCAGCGCTATTATCACGGCGAGTTTCATTCTCCTTGCGCGGAACAGTTCCGCCCTGACCGACATCCCAAGATTCATCGAACCGCCGTCCTTACAAATAGCGAGACGAGCGCAACTCCAACCGACACAAGCACAGTGCCGCCCGCATACAGCAAAACCTGAATTACACCAACATTCTGCATACTCAGGGAACACAGGTTCATCAGGTAATACACGGGCGAGAGCATGAGCAGCAAGCTGGGCTGACCGCTTCCGTATGTACTTGGGAACCACACCATCACAAATGTCGAAACCGCTATTGCAACGACGCTGCTCGCCACCACACTCCTCGTGAGCAAATACAGGGCGAAGGTAGCGGCGTACATCGAAATGAGCAGCAGCGCGATCATCAGCGCAATCGATACAAATTGGGCAAACCCTGAGCACGAGGCCCCAACGTCCCATTGGGCCATCTTGGTTAAATACAGCGCAGTCGTAGAAAGAAGATACACGGCACCGACCAGAGTGCAGTTCACCAACAGCTTCGTGATCACAATCGCCGCCTGCGACACCCCTCGCGATCTCGATACGGCGTAAGCCACGGATTCAAAGTCTCTCGACGTAGCGTAAACCGCGTAGAGAATCGTCACCGGAATCCAGACCACTGTAGACGCAAAAGACGTCCGGGCAACAGAGCCCAAAACGTCCCCTGCATCCACTAGGTTTCCAATAAAACCTATAGCCCCTCCAAGCGTATACGGGTCATCACCGGCGACCATGATCAGCACCTCAGACGAAGTCGCAGCCGCAACCACATACAGCACAGCCGCAAGCGCAATCATCAGAGCGGTCGCCGGGTGCCTGGCGAGCAACCATACCTCGCTCCGAAAAGCTGAGATGAACTCGCGTTTCATCACAGCTCGCTCTCTCGACCGATGAGCTCCGAATAAAACTCCTCAAGGCTCTTCCTATGAGAATACGCCTCCGCAACCCTCACACCTGCGGTCGAGAGCGCTTCGATTGCAATGCCCCGCCCTTCCTTTTTCTCCTCATAGCGCATAAGGACGCTGCCGTCCGGCAGAAAAGAATGTGAGGTCTCATCTCCGAGAACCGATCTCGTTCGCTCCAGATCGTCCACATGCAACACGAAACCACCGCGGCATGACTTTTCCAGCTGAGGTGCGGTCATCCTTCGAATGAGGCGACCATGACTTATGAAGAGGTAATCAGTTGCCAGCTTGTGCATCTCCTCAAGATTGTGGCTGGATACGAGAATCGTTTTACCTTGATCTTTGTTAAGATGCGTAAGGATTTTTCTTACTTCGACTATCCCCATCGGATCCAGGCCGTTTGTCGGCTCGTCCAGGATCAACAGCTCCGGATCGCCCAGCAACGCTATGGCCAGATCGAGACGCCTCCTCATTCCCATTGAGAAGTTCTTCACTTTCTTCCCGCCGGCCTCCCCCAAACCGACGGTTGATAACACACCGTCGATGGAACGATCGGTGGGAAGCCCCCACTCAATACAGCGAACGACCAAGTTGTCTCGCGCGGTCAGATTAGGATACGAAGCATTGAGGTCGGGCATATAACCCAGCCTTTCCCTGCAGCTCCGTATTTCACGTCTCCCGGTTTGCCCAAACATCGAGATCGTTCCTGACGATGGCTCCGAAAGCCCCGTGATCAATCGAATTAACGTGCTCTTGCCGGCACCATTCTCCCCAATGAGTGCACACAGCTCGCCTTCCATTAAAGAGAACGAGACTGATTTAACCGCTTCAAACCCGCCATATCTCTTGGATATGGCACGCAATTCAACTGGGACTTCCCGCATGGACGACATCCTCCCCGTCAATAAAAAGGGACGACATGGCAATTGTGCGGGGTTATAGGTAACGTCGGTTCGCTCCCCATATTGCAATGCCACATCGCCCCTCAGGCGCTGCTGGCCAAAATATCTTTGAACAGTCTGTGCACGCCGTACGGCGTGCACTATCCGCTAAAAGCGGATAGTGCACTCCTGTGAAGAACACTTGGTGCTGCAGCTGCCGTGCGCGTAAAAGAAGCAATTGCTGCACATGGGCTCAGCCCCGGCTGACGGCTCGGTAATCCATTCCATTTCATTCCCCTCCTTTCGCGGTAGAAAGCCAGTTCATCTCTGCCCCCTAGAAACGGAACGTGCAGGACTGATTGGGGCACCTCTTCGTGCATCCCCCGTGCGCGTAGAAGAAGCAGTTGCCGCACGCGGGTGCAACGCCTTCCTCCGGCTCGTTAATCCAATCCATCTCTCCCTCCTTTCCTTGCATACCGAATTGATAATGTTATTCTAATTCGATATGTATCATATTTCAATATAAGCTTATTTATATATTACACAAGGTAAGCACCCCCCTGCATCCAGCACAGGAAATGACTCTCTCGTTCCCCGGTGACGCGGCGAGAAATACAGGCCACTGCAGGACGTTGAATGAACAGCCCGTGAAAACCGTTGTTTTCACGGGCTGCACCTGCTCAATACTTTTTTATTCTCCAGCCTCAGTCGTCTCTAAGATCGACCACGTAAACATGATCTGACTCCAGGACCGGGTCATCACCCGTCGCGGTCGCCCTGCTCAGCGCGTTGCGGGCGCGCCGCGTCGCCAGTTCCTCAAGTTCTCTTTCGTTGACGCGCTTAATAAGATCGCCAGGCTGGCAATCAAGCTCTACGCAAATATCCAGCAATGTCTTTAACCTAATTGCCTTCACCTTGCCATTTCGTATTTTTGAGATACTTGCCGGTGTGTGCCCGGTCGCCCGAATGATATCCGTACTCGTCTTTCCGCGTCGAAGCAATAAGCTTTCAAGCTCAATAATCAGATAGTCCATGCCGCCCCTCACACCAAATCCTCGGTCTGGTCTTGAAGCAGAGCTCCGTAGCGCCATATCGCAGAAATCGAGAAGCAGCAAACGGCCCCCAGCACAGCACCAATATCTATGGGCAGGGCCAGGTTTTCAAACATCGAATAGGCGTTCCCCAGCAAGTCGAAGGGGCCAATCACTATCGAAAGAAACCCCGGAGAAAACAAGAGGTCACCTATTGCCGCTGCAACAAACAGCCACCCGATAATCGAGATTCTTCGAGCATGCGAAAGGGTAAAGGGCGATTCGCCATGAGCCATGTCCATGCTGATTCCCCGCAGGGTCCATGTGGCCCCTCCGGAAATCAGAAGATACATCAAAGGAACCACTACGGAAACCGTCTTTGATGGATCATATAGGTTTCCTTGAGCAGCCATAAGCCCAATGGAAATAACCACCACCACCGAACAGCAACACACCGCTATAAACAGCGCCGTAAACAGAATCCCAAGCCTTCTTCCGAGAGTCATCATCTTCTGGATGGACTTATCGATCTTCTGGGCGCTATTCACCACAGCTCCTCCTAAAGCAATCAGAGGTCTTCTTACTTACTGTTTTTCCTACATTGTAACGAACTCGATAAGAAGAGGGTCGCTTCACGCCGCGCAATCCCGAACTCCAAGCGTTTCTCATCAGCATTGCCCATCTTTCGAGTCGAAATTCAAATCCAGTTTCTTATCGCATGCCAAAATCAACCCGAACTGGATGTGACTGGAAAACAGCGCGCTGCGTCGGTCGCGCTTTCCCGAGCGACTCTGGCACAACAGACGATATGAGTTGAACATTGGGGCCTCTCCCCTTGCAGCTCTCTCGTGGGTCGGGCGACAATGGTCGTACCATCAACCGCGGCCGCGCGCTGCGGGCCCTCGGCCTCGGCTGCGTCGTCGGGGCGGTCCCGAAGATGCACCGGCCCGCGGCCGACCGCGGCCGCAAGAACGACCGCCGCGACGCCGAGTGGCTGGCACGCATGCTGGCGCGCCGCAACGTCGTCGAGGTGTGGGTCCCCGACGAGCGCCCTCGAGGACGCGCGCGACGACCTGCAACACGCCAAGCAGCGGATGTCGAAGTTCCTGCTGCGCCACGGCCTCGTCTTCGACGAGACGACGCCGGCCGGCAGGCGCAGGGGCGCCTGGACGGGGGCCTACTGGGACTGGACGGAGTCCCTCTCCTTCGACGAGCCCGACGACGCCGCGGCCTACGAGCACTACATGGACGGAAATGACCTGGTAGAGAACCCTCGCACCGTCTACGTCGCAGGGGACGTAGACGAACTCGTCGAGCACGAGCAGCCTCGCGGGCGACACGTCGTTCAACAGTTTCGACAGCGTTCCCTTGCGCTTCGCGTTGCCGAGCTCGAGAACCAGCTGCGCGGTCTGCCAGAACCTGACCGACATGTCCGCGGCGACCGCGCGCATCGTGAGGGCGACTGCCATGCGCGTCTTGCCGCGCCTGGACTTACCGAAGAAGACGAGGTCTTCGCGCGATTGTTTGTGTCAACGGCCAACTGAATGTGAACCCTTCTTGCATTGTTGCAACCTGGCTGGCAGCCGGTCTTTAATGACGACGACCATTGTCGCCCGACCCACAAAAGAGCCGCAAGGGGAGGAGCTCCCAATGTTCAACTCATATCGTCTATGGCGCACTACCATTCACCGAAAGTCGGCAACTTTTTCATTCTCTCTATACATGTTTAAACAACATGTTCTACAATAGGGACAATAGCAATGGAAACTCGGGACGAGCCGTCTATCCATCTACGGCGCAGCCCCTTATTCAAAAGGACGGTGAGTGCATCCATGGAGCGTGCAAGCGGCGTTCTGATGCCCGTTTCGTCATTGCCCGGACCTTACGGTATCGGCGGCTTTGGCTGGAACGCCTATGACTTTGTCGATTTCCTCGCCTCGTGCAAACAACATTACTGGCAGATTCTCCCCCTTACGACAACGAGCTATGGCGACTCGCCCTATCAGTCGTTCTCGGCCCGTGCGGGCAACCCCAATTTCATCGACTTTGCCGAGCTTATCGAGGCCGGCTATCTGGAGCAGTGCGATATCGACGGCGTGTACCTGGGCTCCGACCCCAGCAATGTCGACTATGGTGCCATCTTTGGTGGCCGTCGTCAGATTCTCGACCGCGCCGCCGAGCGCTTTGCCGCCGACAAGCCGGCCGACTTCGACGACTTTGTCCAAGCAAACGAAGACTGGCTCATCCCCTACTGCGAGTTCATGACCGTCAAGGAGGAGTGCGGTCTCAAGGCCTTTTGGGAGTGGCCCGCAGAGCTCCGTACCAGCGGCGAGGCTTCTGCCAAGGTCTGCGCCGCCCATCCCGCGCGCATGCTCTACCACCAGATGACGCAGTACTTCTTCAATCGTCAGTGGAGCCGCCTCAAGGCCTATGCCAACGAGCGCGATATCCTCATCATCGGCGACCTGCCCATCTATGTCTCGCGCGACTCCGTCGAGATGTGGGCCACGCCCGAGCTCTTTAAGATCGACGCCGCCGGTAATCCTGTGAGTGTCGCCGGCACGCCGCCCGACCAGTTCTCGGCCACCGGCCAGTACTGGGGCAATCCCATCTACGACTGGGACGCCATGGAAGCCGACGGTTTCTCCTGGTGGGAGGGCCGTATCCGCGCCGCCCTCGACATGTACGATGTCATCCGCCTGGATCACTTCCGCGGCTTCGAGGCCTATTGGGAGGTGCCGTTCTCCTCACCCGATTCGTCCTACGGTTCGTGGACGCAGGGCCCCGGCCTCAAGTTCTTCAAGACGCTCGAGGAAAAGCTCGGCACGCTGCCCATCATCGCCGAAGACCTGGGCTTCCTCACCCCCGGCGTCATCGACATGCGCGACAACTCGGGCTTCCCCGGCATGAAGATCTTGCAGTTCGCCTTTGAGGGCACCAACTCGTACTACCTGCCGCACAACTACATTGCCAACACCGTCGCCTATGTGGGCACACACGACAACGAGACGGCGCGCGGTTGGTTTGAGGGAACGGCCACCCCGCGTCAGCGCGAGCAGGCGGCCCTGTACACCCACCAGCAGGCAGGCGAGCCCATGGCCGATGCACTCAACCGCGCCATCGCCGCCAGCGTAAGCGATACCTGCATCTACACCATGCAGGACCTGCTCAACCTGGGCAACGAGGCGCGCATCAACACTCCCGCCACCATGGGCGGCAACTGGACCTGGCGCATGCTCGATGGCGCCATCACCCGCGAGCTCGAGCACAAGCTCACCGGCTGGACCGAGACCTACTTCCGCATCCCGTCGGAAGACGAAATTGAGCTTCCCCAATAGGAGCCACCGCGCCCGACCCCACCCCATCGTGCGGACGCGTCCGTTTTCCCCGCGCGAGGCCACTCCAATCCCTCGCGCGGGCTTCTTTTGAATTTCTGACATGTAATCAACCCATCACAGGAGGAAACATGCCCCGTATCAATCTTGCGGATCTTGCCGAGCAGTCCTTTGGCACCTCGCTCGAGCAGCTCGATGACCGTCGTATTTATAAGCTGCTGGCCAAGCTCGTGCAGGAGCGCTCTGCCGCCTGTCCTCTCAACAACGGCAAGAAAAAGCTCTACTACATCTCTGCCGAGTTTTTGATCGGCAAGCTGCTCATCAACAATATGATCGACCTTGGCATCTATGACGAGGTTAAGGACCAGCTCACCGCCGCGGGCCACGACCTCAACAAGATCGAGGAGTTCGAGGTCGAACCGTCGCTCGGCAACGGCGGCCTGGGCCGTCTGGCCGCATGCTTCCTGGATTCCATCGCCACGCTGGGCTTGACCGGCGATGGCGTGGGCCTCAACTACCATTACGGCCTGTTCCGCCAGCGCTTTGTCGACAACCAGCAGAAGGCCGTCCCCGACGAGTGGCTCGGTGAGCAGGACATCCTAGTCGACGACGACCGCTCCTACACCGTCGAGTTCGGTGATTTTGCCGTTACTTCCAAGCTCGTCAACATCGATGTACCCGGTTATGGCCAGCCCACCAAGAACCGCCTACGCCTGTTCGACCTGGCAAGTGTCGACGACGGCCTGGTCCCCGGCAGCTCCATCGACTTCGACAAGACCGAGATCGCCAAGAACCTCACCTTGTTCCTCTATCCGGATGATTCCGACGAGCAGGGCCGCCTGCTTCGCATCTACCAGGAATACTTCATGGTGAGCAACGCCGCCCAGCTCCTGATCGACGAGGCCATCGAGCGCGGCAGCAACTTGCACGACCTGGCCGACTACGCCGTAGTCCAGATCAATGACACGCACCCCACCATGGTCATTCCCGAGCTCATTCGCCTGCTCACCACCGAGCACGACATCGAGTTTGACGAGGCCGTGACCATCGTACGGTCCATGGTCGCCTACACTAACCACACGATTCTTGCCGAGGCCCTCGAGAAGTGGCCGCTCGCCAGCCTGCAAAAGGTCTCCCCTGCCATCGCCGACATTATCGTCAAGCTCGATGAGATCGCCAAGGCCGAGCACGACGACCCACGCGTCGCCATCATCGACGAATACGACACCGTCCACATGGCCCACATGGACATCCACTTTGGCTTCTCCATCAACGGCGTCGCCGCGCTGCACACCAAGATCCTGGAGGATACCGAGCTTCATCCGTTCTACGAGATCTACCCCGAGAAGTTCTCCAACAAGACCAACGGCATCACCTTCCGCCGTTGGATCCATGGCGCCAACCCCGCGCTCGCCAGCCTGCTCGACGATGTGATCGGCACCGATTGGCGCAGCACCGGCGACCTGAGTAAGCTTGCCGAGTTCGTTGACGACAAAGATGTTCTTGAGCGCCTGGCCGCCACCAAGGCCGAGGCCAAGGCCATCATGCGCCAGTTCATGGCGCTCGAGCAGGGCGTGACCATTCCCTCCAACGCCATCATCGACGTCCAGGTCAAGCGCATCCACGAGTACAAGCGCCAGCAGATGCTCGCGCTCTACATCATCTGGAAGTACCTCGATATCAAGAACGGCAACAGACCTAAGCATCCCGTCACCATCATCTTTGGCGGCAAGGCGGCCCCTGCCTACACTATCGCCCAAGACATCATTCACCTGATCCTGACGCTGTCCCAGTGGATTGCAAACGACCCCGACGTGGCTCCCTACCTGCAGGTTGTCATGATCGAGAACTACAACGTCACCGCTGCCGAGCGCGTGATCCCCGCTGCTGACATCTCCGAGCAGATCAGCCTGGCCTCCAAGGAGGCGAGCGGCACCTCCAACATGAAGTTCATGCTCAACGGCGCTTTGACCCTGTGCACGCTCGACGGTGCCAACGTGGAGATTGCCGAGCTTGTCGGCGACGAGAACATCTATACCTTTGGCGCCTCGTCCAAGCAGGTCGAGCAGCTCTACGCCGACGGCACCTATGACGCCGGCGCGCTCTACCGCAAGCCCGGCATCAAGCTGCTGGTGGACTTCATCACCAACCCCGCCTTTATGGCGACCGGCAACGCCGAGCGCCTGCAGCGCCTGCACGACGACATCATGGGCAAGGACTGGTTTATGGCTCTACTCGACATTGAGGAGTACATCCAGACCAAGGAGCGCGTGCTGGCCGACTACGAGGACCAGGACGCTTGGATGCGCAAGGCGCTGATCAACATCGCCAACGCCGGCACCTTCTCGTCCGACCGCACGATCTCCCAGTACAACGACGAGATCTGGCACCTGAGCTAATTCGGTTTCATCGCCCATCCTCTTGAAAACGGAGCCACGGCAACGCGGCTCCGTTTTTTGTGCTCGCACGTTACCCTGTGATCCGACTCGGCCAAACAATCTCGATCCATAACAACTACTCAACCAAAACGGTCCCAGCTGTTACAGATTGAGACATACCGGCCCCTCCCCTTGGGTTTATCTCAATCTGTAACATCTAGCAGGTGAAATTCGCCTTTGGTGTTACAGATTTAGATGAAATGGTTAGCCCAGCGGAACCGTCTCGATCTGTAACATCTAACGTCCGAAATCGGCCCTATCCGTTACAGATCGAGACAAACGACCGGTCAGGCAGTCCCAACACAAAGAAAGGCTCCCCTCTCGCCCAGTGGACGGGAGGGGAGCCTTATATGTGACCGCGGCAAAAGGATGGCAATACCGCAGTCGCCCAAAGGAAGGGCCTGGTTGCACCGGGCCTAGATAAGGTTCTTGCCAGAGACCTTATCGAAGAGGTGGGTCGCGTTCTTCTCAAACTTGAACCAGATGGGGTCGCCCGCCTTGAGCGCACCCTTGGCCTCGAGGTCGACAACGGGAATGATCAGGACGAACTGGCCATCGGGAGCGGTCACGTGGACATGCTCGGTCGAACCCATGAGCTCGGTCACCTCGACGGTACCCTGGAGCGCGCCCTCCTCGTCCTTGTCGGCAAGCAGAATCTGCTCGGGACGCACGCCGGCCGTGATCTCCTTCACGTCGCCGCCGTCCCAGTTGAGAGCAAGCTGAGCGCAGGTCTCGGGGGCGAGCGCCACGTTCATATCCTCGGTCTTGACGGTAAAGCCGTTGCCCGAGCGCACCAGCTGGGCATCGAAGAAGTTCATCTGCGGCACGCCGATAAAGCCGGCGACGAAGATGTTCGCGGGATGGTTGAAGACCTCCTGCGGGGTGGCGATCTGCTGGACGACGCCGTCCTTCATGACCACGATACGGTCACCGAGGGTCATGGCCTCGGTCTGGTCATGAGTGACGTAGATGAACGTGCCCTTGATCTCGTGGCGCAGCTTGATGAGCTCGGCACGCATCTGGTTACGCAGCTTGGCGTCCAGGTTGGACAGCGGCTCGTCCATCAGGAAGACCTTAGGATCACGCACGATGGCGCGGCCGATGGCGACGCGCTGACGCTGACCGCCGGAGAGCGCCTTAGGCTTACGGTCGAGGTACTCGGTAATACCCAGGATCTCGGCAGCGGAGCGAACCTTACGGTCGATCTCGTCCTTGGGGACCTTCTTGAGCTCGAGCGTAAACGCCATGTTCTCGTACACCGTCATATTGGGGTACAGAGCATAGCTCTGGAACACCATGGCGATGTCGCGGTCCTTGGGAGCGACGTCGTTGACGCGCTTGCCATCGATGAGCACATCGCCCGAGGTGATGTCCTCCAGGCCGGCGACCATGCGCATCGTCGTGGACTTACCACAGCCAGAAGGGCCAACGAGGACGATAAACTCCTGGTCATGCACGGTGAGGTTAAAGTCCTCCACCGCGAGCACGCCGTCCTCGGTAACCTTGAGGTTGTGCTTCTTCTCCTCGGTCTTCTTCTTTTTGCCAAAGAAGCCCTTCTTTTTGGACTCGTTGTTGGGATACACCTTCTGAACATGTTTGAGAACGATCTCGGCCATGTCTCTACCTTTCGATACGCGGCGCCACGCTGAGGGGCGCCGCCAAAACTTGCAAAACAGTTACGGCATCAGCCCTTGACGGCACCTGCCACAACGCCGTCAATGATGTACTTCTGGCAGAAGATGTACATGATGACGATGGGGATGACGACCATCATGATGCATGCCATCATGGGGCCGAGCTCGACGTGGCCATAGCCGCCACGGAAGTACTGGATCAAGATAGGAATGGTCTTGTACTTGGTGGAGTCGAGCGTAAGGTAGGGCAGCAGATAGTCGTTCCAGACCCACATGGTCTCAAGGATGCCGACCGAAAGATAGGTGGGCTTCATAATGGGAAGGACGATCTTAAAGAACACCTGGACCGGGTTGCAGCCGTCGATCATGGCCGCTTCCTCAATCTCGAGCGGGATGTTCTTGACGAAGCCGGCGAACATAAAGACCGCGAGGCCCGCGCCAAAACCAAGGTAGATGAAGCAGATGTTAAACGGCGTGTTAAAGCCGATGCGGTCCGCGAGGTTGGACAGCGTGAACATGAGCATCTGGAACGGTACGACCATCGAGAAGACGAACAGGTAATAGAAGAAGTTCGAGATCTTGCTGTTGACGCGCACCACGTACCAAGCGCACATGGAGCAGCACACCAGAATCAGCACGACCGACGTGACCGTGATGATGAGCGAGTACATAAACGCCGAGGCA
This sequence comes from uncultured Collinsella sp., assembly GCA_958371715.1. GTDB lineage: Bacteria > Actinomycetota > Coriobacteriia > Coriobacteriales > Coriobacteriaceae > Collinsella. The sequence continues at coordinate 9,000 of CATXLW010000030.1, read as the reverse complement.
AAGCCCTGCTCGTTCAGAGCGTGCACGTAGTTTGCGAGGCCGTTGAACGTCTCGGGCGTGAGCAGATCGAACGCCGTGGTGGTGCTGATTGCGGTCGCTTTCTTAAAGGAATTGAGCGCAATCATGAACACGGGGTAGATCCATGCGAGCGACAGAATCGTAAAGAAGATCGAGAGCGCGCGGTTGATAGCCTTATCGCGTTTCATTACTGCTGCACCTCCTTGGACCTCGTGGCCTTAAGCTGGATCATAGAAATAGCGACAACCAGGATGCAGAAGATAACTGCCTTGGCCTGACCGATGCCCTGCCATGCGATGCCAGCACGCGAATAGAACGTGTTGTAGATGTTCAGGGCGAGCATCTCGGTGGAGTGCGCCGGGGCGCCACCGGTAAGGGCGAGGTTCTGGTCGAACAGCTTAAAGCCGTTGGTGATGGACAGGAACAGGCAGATGGTGATGGTCGGCATCAGGTTGGGGATCTTAACCTTCCAAAACGTCTGCCATGCCGTAGCGCCATCGACCTTGGCGGCCTCGATGTAGTCAGACGGGATGGACTGCAGACCGGCGATGTAGATGATCATCATGTAGCCGACCTGCTGCCACAGGGTCAGGATGATAAGGCCCCAGAAGCCAGCAGCAGAGTTAAGGGCGATGAGCTGGGCGCCCACGTTGGAGAGCAGGCAGTTGATCAGAATCTGCCAAATGTAGCCCAGCACGATGCCGCCGATCAGGTTAGGCATAAAGAAGATCGTACGGAAGATGTTGGTGCCCTTGAGCGCTTTGCGGGTGAGCGCCTGCGCGATGGCCAGCGCGATCACGTTGATGAGCACCGTCGACAGGAAGGCAAACGCCACGGTAAAGAAGAACGACGTGGAGAACTGCGGATCGGACAGCGCGCGCACGTAGTTCTCGATACCGACAAAGTGCGCGTTATTGATGGTAATAAACTGGCAGAACGAGAGATAGAAACCCTGGATAAAGGGAATCACGAACCCGATCATAAACGCCAGGCACGTGGGCAGCATAAAGAGCGGCCACCAGCGTTTGAGTGCTTTGCCCATAGAAGGGTCCTTTCAATATGCAGGGGGCGGGCAAACCTACGTCTGCCCGCCCCCTGTCGCTAATCAGATAGCTTGGGCAGCAACTGCTTACTCGGAAGCAGCCTTCTCGGTCTTCCAGCCATCGACGAAGGCGTTCTTGACGCCGTCCCACTTGGTGTTGTCGGCAGCATAAGCGATGAGAGCCTGCTTGAGGTTCTTCTTCCACTCCTCAGAGGGGATGTAAACGAAGTCCCAAGCAACGGTCTTCTTGCCGTCCTTGGCCATAGCAACGGCCTGCTGCGAGAAGACGTTGGTGGTCTCCTTAGCGCTCTTGAACGGGGCGGTCAGACCCATCTTGTCAGCGATGATGCTGGTGGCGGTGTCAGAAGTGACGCACCAATACATGAAGTCCTCGGTGGCCTTCTGGGCATCCTCGGAAGCCTGGGAGCTGACGCACCAGTAGTTCTCGCCGCCGGAGCACAGGCCCTGGTTCTCCTCGCCGTCGACGCCGATGTAGATCGGCAGCATGCCGAGCTGGTCATCGGTCATACCGGCCTTGGTGAGGTCGGCATAGGCCCAAGAGCCGTTCTGATAGAAGACGGCCTTACCGGTTGCGAACTCGTTGGTGGCGTCGTCGCCGGTCTTAGAGGCGAGCTGCGAAGGATCGCAGGTGGAGTCGGTGATGTACAGGTCGAAAATCTGCTTAAAGTTGTCGAGATACTCGCCCTTGATCTCGTCGTCCTCCTGGTTGTGCTCCTTCTCGAACTCGTAGTAGAGCGGGAGGTTGGCGAGGTGGGTGGTGTAGCGCCAGCTGGAGGAGTCATCCATGCCGGCGGAAGTGAAGGCACCGTCAACGCCGAGCTCGTCCTTGCGGGCCTGGATGTCATCGGCGCAAGCCTTCAGCTTGTCGAAGGAGTTGATGTCCTCGGCCTTGTAGCCGGCCTTCTCGAGGAGCTCCTTGTTGTAAATGATGCCGTAGCTCTCCTGAACCCAGTCGATACCCAGATCCTTGCCGTCGGACTGCAGCGCCAGGGAGTCGTCGATGAGCTCGCCGCGGAGCTTGGTGTCGGAAAGATCGGCGCAGTAGTCCTTCCAGTTCTTAAGGCCGGTGGGGCCGTTGACCTGGAACAGCGTCGGAGCGGAGCTCTTGGACATCTCGGACTTGAGCTTCTCCTCGTAGGTGTTGGAGGCGGCGGTCACGATCTTGACCTCGACGCCCTTCTCCTTCTTGTACGCCTTGGCGATCTCCTTCCACTCCTTGTCGACCTCGGGCTTGAACTGGAGGAAGTAAACCTCGGCAGCGTCACCAGAAGCAGAGGAGCCAGAGCCGGCAGAACCACCGCAGCCCACGAGGCCCAGACCAAGAACCGCAGCCGCGGAACCAGCAAAGCCCAGGAACTGCCTTCTGCTCATTTCGTTCTTCATTACAATCCACCCTTTCACACCGTGGCGGCACCCTTTGCCGCCGCCTTCGGAGATTGGCTCGGGGACTTTGCCCCTTTTGCTGACTTGTACAATACGCTATTTGGCTAGTTGTTTGAACAAGTATTACTAGAGCGGTAGAAAAACTTCGGTGAACGGTAATTTCAACTTGATACTTGACAAGTTTTGTATAAACAATTATTTGTTATCGAATGCAGAGAAAACGCCCGGTCAAGCCGATGCATCGTCGGTTTGACCGGGCGTTTTCTCTTTGAGGGCATGAGTCTCGTCAGGCTGCGAGCTAGCCGGCTATCGCTTGGAGTTGACGCGGTAGTGGAAGATCTCGGGATGCGTGCGGGCATGCGTGACCTCGAACAAGATGCCGTCCGAAGTGTACGACTGGCTCTCCATGACGGCGACACAGTTGTACTTGCCAAGGTCCAAGTAGCTGCAGTCCTCATCGTTGGCGAGCTCGACACTCACCGTACGGCGGCTCGCCATCACTTTGATGCCGCGCTTGTGCTCCAGATAGCCGTAGATAGAATCCGCCGCGATCTCGGGGGTCAGGCCCTTGGCGATCGACGCCAAAAAGTAGCCGTGGTCCACCTGGCGCGCGCTGCCGTTGAGGCTTCGGACACGCACGACGCGAATCAGCTCCTCGCCCACCTTAAAGCCCAGGCGACGAGAGAGTTGCTCAGTGCAAATCAAATGTTCAAAAGACTTGACCTCGGTCGATGCGACGGCATTGTTGCGTTTTGCGAACTCGCCAAACGACTCAACCTCTTCGAGTGCGCCCAGCATGTCGGTTTCGCCCTTAAGCCAAATAACGCGCACGCCCTTACCGTGTATAGGCTGCACAAACATCTGGTCGGCCAGCATGCTCAAGGCGCGTCGAACGGTATTGCGCGTGCAGCCAAACTCCGCGGTCAGCTCGGCTTCGGTTGGCAGCATCTCCTGAAACGCATAGGTCCCGTTGATGATGCGCGAACGGATCTCGCGGTAGATTCCTTCGTAAATCGCTTTTGGCATGATTTCACCTCTAATGAATATGTATGGCTAGGCACGATAGCATTTCTTAAAGTTGTTTAAACCGATTATCGGTAAAGCACGGATTATTTACCGTCGACGGTTCCCCCGAAACCCAAATCGGACCGAATCAAAACCGTCAATGCGGCAAGCAGCCAGTCCTCTACAATGAGTTCATTGTTTAAACGTTCTTGCTCGCACAGCATGTTGCATCCGGAAGGCATATTATGCTGCAGAAAATCCAACGTTTTGGCGGAGCCATGTTCGCGCCCGCCATGCTGTTTTCTATATCAGGCCTCATGGTCGGCATCTCCGCCCTCGCAACGACCGTGGATATCGTCGGCGACCTCGCCGTATACGGAACCCCCTGGTACGTTTTCTGGACCATCATCCAGCGCGGCTCGTGGACGGTCTTTAAGCGCCTTCCACTCCTTTTTGCCGTAGCGCTGCCTATCGGCCTTGCCCAAAAGCAACCGGCACGCTGCTGCCTCGAGGCGCTCGTAGCCTATTTTGCCTACTGTTTCTTTTTGAGCGAGATCATTAAGCTGAGCGGCGACAACCTTGGACTTAAGTACCCGTCGTCTTTAACCCCCGCCAGCGGCATCACCGTCATCGACGGCATCAAGACGCTCGACACCGGCATTATCGGCCCGCTGGCGGTGTCGGCAACCGTCGTCGCCATCCATGACCGCTTCTACGATGCCAAGGTTCCCGATTGGCTCGGCACCTTCTCGGGTTCCTCGCTGGTCTACCTCATCAGCTTTTTTGCCGTGTTTGCCCTTGCCGCCATCTCGGCCGCCATCGTGCCCTTCGCATACGCTGTGACCGAAACGCTGCGCCACGCACTTGCGGGCGTCGGCCCCTTCGGCGTGGGCATCTTTGTGTTTTTGGAGCGAGCGCTCGAGCCCATGGGGCTGCACCATCTGCTCTATATGCCCATCTATTACGACAATCTGGTCATTCACGACGGTATTTACGCCACGTGGACCAACCTGCTCCCCATTCTCTCCCATAGCACGCGCCCTTTAAATGAACTTGCGCCCTGGGCAGGTTTTACCGCCACCGGCTGGGGCAAGCTCTTTGGCCTTCCCGCCATCGCGGCAGCATTCTATTTCACCGCCAAACCCGAACGCCGCGCCGGCCTTAAGGTCATCCTTTTGCCCGCCATCGTCGCCTCGGTGGTCTGCGGCGTCACCGAGCCGCTCGAGTTTCTCTTTATGTTCACCTATCCCGGACTCTTTTTGCTCTACGCCGTCCTGTCCTCCTGCCTTGCCATGACCATGAACTTCTTTGGCATCGTCGGCATCTTCTCGGGCGGTCTCATGGAAATGACGGCCTTCAACTTCATCCCACTCATGCGAATGCATGCCGGCTCCTACCTTTTGGCGCTCGGTATCGGTCTTGCCTTTAGCCTCATTTTTTTTGTTAGTTTTCGAGCACTCATCTTGGTCTATGACCTTAAGACGCCGGGCCGCGAGGATCATGTCTCCAATCGCGCGGCAATCGATCGTTTAACGGGAAGCGGCTTTGCCAAAGAGCAATCTCCCAATGGCGAGGTCAGTATTCAATCCGATCAAGATCACGTCCTCGCCGAGCGGGTAATTCAGCTTTTAGGTGGCGTTGGCAATATCGTGGGCGCAACCAACTGCGCCACGCGCCTGCGCGTCGAGGTCGCAGACCCTTCCATCGTTGCAGATAATGCGTCGTTTGTCGCGGTGGGCGCCAAGGGCCTCATCATTACGGGCAAGACCGCCCAGGTGATTATTGGCATCTCCGTTCCCCGCGTTAAAGAGCATTTTGACCAGATCATGGGCCTCGAGCCGGGATTTGTGCCCACCACCTCGGCCTCCCCTGCCGCCAGCGCAGCCCATAAGCGCGGCGATATCTGCTTCTTCGATATCGACGGAACACTCGCCTGGCAAGACCCTCGAGTGGCACAAGAGCTTCCCGAGAGCGAGCGAGACCTCTCCCCCTATCCCAATGAAGCGGTCTCGCAAGCCATCCGTGATTTTGTCGCCAAGGGCAATATGGCGTTTATCTGCACAGGGCGCACGCTGAGCTGCATCCATCCAAAGCTGCTCGAGCTGCCCTGGACCGGCATCGTCTGCCTCGCGGGTGGCTATGTCGAACTTGAGGGACACGTGATTCGCGATTTGGCGATGACGCCCGGCATGCTGCAGCGCCTTGCTCCCATTCTTGAGCAATCGGACGAAGTGATTCGTTTTGAGGGACTCAATGGCGTCGTTCGCATGAGTGCCGATGCGCCCGACGCCCCCGGATACGCCCGCACCGTGGGCGATGCAATTACGCAGCTGCAACATTACAGCGCCTACAAGATCTTAATGTCCACGTCGCTTGCCAACCGCATCGCTCAGGATCAAGCGTTTGAGCCGCTGCTCTGCTTTAACGAGCTCGAGCTCGAAGTGACCGAGATTTCGCCTCGCGAATGCACCAAGCGCGAGGGTATCCAGTCCGTACTCGACGCCCTCGATCCCCACCACGGAACCGTATACGGCATCGGCGACGCCAGCAATGACGTCTCGCTGATGAACGCCGTCGACGTTGGCATCGCCATGGGCAACGCACCGGACTATCTCAAAAAGCGCGCGGACTACATCACCGACTCGGTCGACAAAGATGGCGTCGTCAAGGCGCTCGAGCACTTTGGACTGGTCTAACTACGAAACTCGTCCGACATGCGCCGTTGCCTTAAATCCCCAAACCTGCCACGCAGGCAGGCACAATGTGGCAATATGTTGCCTGCACACTACATCGATGCAACCTAAGAAAGAATGCGAGAACCCGTGTCCAGTCCGTTTACCTGCTTTTTAGCCCAGCACTTTGACCAGATTAATGACTATCTGGCCACGTTCTTTGACGGACAGGCGACCTCTGCCGATATCGAACGCTACCTGTACGCGCCGCTCTCGGCTTTTACGGCCAACGCCGGCAAGCGCCACCGCCCGCTTATCTGCATGCTCGCCGCAACCGCAGTGGGCGGTAGCTTTGAGAGCGCCCGCAGCGCCGCGGCAGCTATCGAGCATTTCCAGTCGGGTGCGCTCATCCACGACGACATCGCCGACAACGGACAGCTTCGTCGAGGCAAGCCCTGCATGCACCTTACCGAGGGCACGGGGCTCGCCATCAATTGTGGCGACCTGGCGCTCACCATGGTCACCAAGACGGTTCTCGACGATCCCACGCTCGAGTCCGACGTGAAGCTGCGTGTGCTCCACGAGCTTACCGAGATGATCGTCCGCACCATCGAGGGTCAAGCGCTTGACCTGGGTTGGGTCCGTGACGAGCGCTTTGATATCTCGGTTGATGACTACCTGGACATGGCGACGCACAAGACCGCGTATTACAGCGGAGCCACGCCGCTTGCCGCCGGAGCCATTATCGGCGGCGGCAGCGAAGAGCAGGTCGAGGCGCTACGCGCCTTTGGCCTGCACACCGGCCTTGCCTTTCAGATTCAGGACGACCTGCTCAACTTGGTCGGCACCAAAGAGGCCGCCAACAAGGACTTCCGCACCGACATCACCGAGGGCAAACGCACGCTCGTTGCCGTGCATGCCCTGTCTGATGAGCGCCATCACGACGAGGTCGAGGCAATCCTTTCCTCGGGCACCGAGGACCCCGCGCAGCTCGCGCGCGCCGTGGAGATCTTCCAGCAGACCGGCTCCATCGAATATGCTCACGCCTACGCGCTGGACCTGACCGCAAAAGCCAAGGCTGCCATCGAGAACGTTGAGCTTGACCCGCACGCACACGAACTGTTCCTCTCCATGGCAGATTTCTTTGTGGAGCGCCTCAACTAGCGGGGGTCACAAAACCTGTGGGCAGCGCGTTTGGGTACAAGTTGCTACACTATTGAGTGCATGTTTATAAATTGTCTCGCGTTGTCTATCCGACACACGCTCAAAATAGTACGAATGGTACGCCGAAAGGGGTTCGTTCATGGAACCTATTACCACGGGCATGCAGGGAGCAGCCGTCGAGGATGTTCAGTCCCGCCTTCTGCAGCTCGGCTATACAATCGATGACGCCGAGGTTGTCGACAAGCGCTTTGGCACCACCACCGAGCAGGCCGTCAGCACCTTCAGGCTCGACAGCGGCCTTGCTGCCGGTCATGCCGTCGATATCCCCTGTTGGAGCGCCCTGGTCGACGCCTCGTATAAGCTGGGCGACCGCACTCTGTATCTGCGCATGCCCAATTTCCATGGCGCCGATGTGCAGGCCCTGCAGCGCGCTCTCAACGTTTTGGGCTTTGCCTGTGGCGAAGACGACGGCTACTTTGGTCCGCATACCGAGGCCGCCCTGCAGCAGTTCCAGGAAAATGTCGGCCTGTTTGCCGACGGCATGGCCTTCCAGGACACCTACGCCTACATCAACCGCCTGCACCATGTGTGGGAGGGCAAGCCCTCGGTCACCGAAGCCGAGTCCCGCATCGGTTTTGCTCGCGCCGCCAACGTGCTCGAGCGCTTCCAGATCGCCGTTATCGGTGAGGACCCCATCGCACGCAGCGTTGCTTCGCGCATGTGGAACATCGCCACGGCAACGACCGACAACAGCGGCATGATGCTCTGCGACTCCGAGGTCCCAACCGACGTTGACCTGGTGCTCGAGATCGCAAGCGACGAGCTGCCCGCCGACGCCGCGCCACGCGCCACGATTGCCCTCGCCGAGTGCCACAACCTGGCCCAGCGCATCCGCACCGCCAATGTCGCCGCGCAGCAGAAGCCGGCTCGCATTCGCATTGAGCTCACGGGCATGACGCGCTACAACGGCACCTTCACGGCCAGCGACGCGCAGACGCTCGCCGTACGCCTACTCGACGGCGTTTGCGATGCCCTCGCAGATTAGGTAAACTAGACGAGTTGCTTTTGGGCAACACCACACATTGGGACGTAGTTCAACGGTAGAACTCCGGTTTTTGGTGCCGGCTGTTGGGGGTTCGAATCCCTCCGTCCCAGCCATTAAAACTGAGCGCCCTAAGCCCATAACGGCCCAGGGCGCTTTCTTGTGGGCAAGCGGAGGAATTCGAACCCGCAAGGGTGCGGAGCTGAGGAAACGCGAAGCGTTTTCCAGCGCAGCACGCAAGGAGCGAAGCGACGCAGCGGGGCGCGGCCGCCGACCAGGCGGACGCGGAATCCCTCCGTCCCACACCAGCCAAGAGCCCCTCACGTCAAGCAAATCGAGCCAACGCCGCCAAGCGGAGGAATCCGAACCCGCAAGGATGCGGAGCGACGCAGCGGGGCGCGGCCGCCGCAGGCAGACGCGGTGCCGGCACTTGGGGACGCTCCTAAGTGCCGGCATTATAGGAACGTTCCCAAGTGCCGGCTCGGGACTATTTTCGAGGACCCTCCGAAGGACTGTGGCCAAAAAACGGCAAATATGAGTACTGTTACCGTTGTAGCTACATTATTTTCGTTAATAAAAGAAGATCTTAATGAGATTTATGGTGGCGCGCGCAGACGTGGTGTAAGAGCGTCCCGAGGTCCGTCGCTGCAAGT
>CATXLW010000029.1:0-26514 GCA_958371715.1 uncultured Collinsella sp. | reverse complement strand
GCCACACCACCATGGACACCGAGGACGACGTCTTTGAGCACAAGGTCAACACCATTACCTTGGCACCGGGTGAGACGGACGTTCGCAGCTTTAGCGTTACCCTGCTCTAGAGGTTCCGCCGTTCTAACGAACGACGGACCGGTCGACGCTGCGCCCTTAGGTTCCGCCGTTCTGACGAACGGCGGGCCGGTCGACGCTGCGCGCCACCCAGAGCGACAATTTGCCATTCAAAAGGCACGGCATGACCAGAAGGTCTATGCCCTGCCTTTTTCATGCCAACTTGTTCGCTCTGGGCGGCGCTCGCTGGCATTGCCAAAACATCGACGTTCCCAATGACTACCGTGTGTCTATTAATTTTTCGAGCTTGTGCTGCGCTGCTGGTCGCTGGCGTATATCCTGTTAAGTCGTCAGCATACGATTCAACAGGGAAGGCAGATTATGCATTCTCCCCATCAACGCGACGCGCATCCACAGCTGGTGTGCAGCCGTCGCATCTTTTTGGGTAGCGCTCTCGCTGCGAGCGCTTCTGTCGTCGCCGGCGCACTTGCCGGCTGCCAGCGTCCCTCCACGCTGGAAGTAGTTCAGCCCACGACGGGCGGCGGTCGCGATGACCTGTCCGATTCCGTTATCGGCAAGGATAAGATCCGCATCGGCATGGAGGCGGCCTACGCCCCGTACAACTGGCAGGTTTCCGAGGCCAGCGAGTTCACGATCCCCATCGACAACGTGCAGGGCGCCTATGCCGATGGCTACGACGTGCAGATCGCCAAGATCGTCTGCAAGGCTCTCGGCGGCGAGCCCGTTGCCGTCAAGCAGAGCTTCTCGGGCCTTATCGACTCGCTCAACAACGGCCAGATTGACCTCATCATCGCCGGCATGAGCGCCACGCCCGAGCGCGAGGAGTCCGTTGGCTTTTCCAAGCCGTATTTTATCGGCTACTTTGGCCTGTTCGTAAAAGAGGGCTCGCCCTACCAAAACGCGACCAAGCTCAGTGACTTTAGCGGCGCCACGGTGCTCGGCCAAAAGGACACGATGCTCGATACCGTCATCGACGAGATCCCAGGCGTTGTTCACAAAAATCCGGTCGATTCGGTGCCCACGGTGTTCTCGAACCTGCTGCAGGGCACCTGCGACGCCGTGACCTACAACACTGAGAACGAAAAGGGCTATATGGCCCAAAATCCCGGTATCGTCCCCATCCACTTTGCCGAGGGCGAGGGCTTTAAGCAGGAGGTCACGGCGAATGTCGGTTGCCGCAAGGGATCGGACAAACTGCTTAAGCTCATCGACAAGACACTCAAGGGCATCAGCCAGGAGGAGCGCGACCAGATGTGGGACGCGTGCCTCGACCGTCAGCCGGCATAGGGAGGCAGCATGAAAGGCATCAATCGTCTGGCCTCCTTTATCAAGGCCGACCACCGTTATGTGTACCTGGGCACGAGCGTTATCGCGGCGCTCGGCTTGGCATTTAGCCAGCGCAACCCCACGCCGCTGAGCTTTTTGGCGCCCACCGGCATCTTCCAGGATTGCCTTTGGGCGATTCTTTGGGCCTGGATCGTCGTGTCGGCGGCAGCGCTCGTCACCAAGGTTATGCACTGGAACGACTATCGCGAAACGTCGCCGTTTGCATCTGAGCGTTGCCGTTGCGGCGCGCGCCTGGGCAGCTATGTCGTGGTTGCCATCGCGGCGATCTTCTTTATCGACCGCTGCGTCATGTCGTTTGTCGACCTGGTGCAGGTGAGCATTGTCTCGGACTCCAATCCCAGCGACTTTTTGTCGAGCTTGGTCTACATGACCTACAAAAGCGGCGACTTCTTTATCCGCGGTATCGAGATCACCATCGCGCTTGCCACCTTCGGCACGGTCATCGCCTTCTTCTTGGCGCTGCTCTTTGTGTTCTTGCGCACCCAGACCTTCGATCGCGTCGACAACGACCTGGTGCGCTTCTTTAAGAGCATTGGCCGAGGCTTTGCGACCGTCTATTCCACCGTCGTGCGCGGCACGCCCATGATGGTCCAGGGCCTACTCATCTATTACGCGGGCTTCACCGTTTTGCGCGGCATGGGCTTCGAGACCGCCCAGGCCAACCAGATCTGGAGTACCTTCACTGCCGGCCTCGTCACCATCTCGCTCAACTCTACCGCCTACATGATGGAGGTCCTGCGCGGCGGCATCGAGTCCATCGACCCCGGTCAGGCCGAGGCAGCGCGCTCGCTGGGTCTGTCACAGTGGCAAGCCATGCGCAAGGTCGTGTTCCCCCAGGGCATTAAAAATGCGATTCCGGCGCTCACCAACGAGCTCATCATCAACATCAAGGATTCGTCGGTGCTTTCGGTCATCGGCGTGTTTGACCTCATGTACGCTACTACCACGGTCGCCGGCGTGTACTACCGCCAGATGGAGGTCTACTGCGTGGCGCTCGTGGTCTACCTGATCCTGACGCTCGTGGCGAGCCGCCTGCTCGAGGCCTTTGGCAAAAAGCTTGGCGCCGAGGCCCCGGCAACGCTGCCCAGCTCCAACTAGGCTCAAGACGAGGAGAATCATCATGGCAGATACCGCCACTACCGGCACCGCGGCCGCCGCACAGACCAATGAGCCGCTTATCCGCGTCGAGGGCCTGCGCAAGAGCTTTGGCTCGCTCGAGGTGCTTAAGGGCATCGACCTCGCTGTCAATCCCGGCGAGGTCGTCACCATTATCGGCGCCTCGGGCTCGGGCAAGTCGACCTTCCTGCGCTGCCTCAACCTGCTCGAGACCCCGGACGCGGGCCACATCTGGTTCCACGGCCAGGACCTTACGGCCGAGCGCTGCAATATCAATAAGCTGCGCGAGGACATCGGCATGGTGTTCCAGGGCTTCAACCTGTTCAACAATATGGACGTGCTCGACAACTGCACGCTCGCGCCCGTCACGCTCAAAAAGATGAGCAAGGCCGAGGCCGAGAAGGTCGCGATGGAGCATCTGGCGAGCGTGGGACTCGAAAAGTTCGCGCACGCCGCCGTGGGTCGCCTGTCCGGTGGTCAAAAGCAGCGTGTGGCCATCGCTCGTGCCCTGTGCATGAATCCGCAGATCATGTTGTTTGACGAGCCGACCTCGGCGCTCGACCCCGAGATCGTGGGCGAGGTGCTCGAGGTCATGCGCAAGCTCGCTGCCGACGGCATGACCATGGTCGTCGTCACGCATGAGATGGCCTTTGCCCGAACCGTATCCGACCGCGTGGTCTTTATGGACAAGGGCGTGGTACTCGAGGACGCCGCGCCGGCCGAGCTCTTCGGCAATCCCAAGCACCAGCGCACTCGCGAGTTCCTCTCTCGCTATCTCGAGGACAAATAACCGGCGCAAACGCCTACGTTGCAGGGCCGCTCCCGTGGGGCGGCCTTTGTCGTCACAATCGAAAGGATGTCATGGCCGAGGTTTGGCGCTTCTTTGCGCATGAGGACGATTTTGCCGATCTGGATGAGGCCGGCGCGTGCGAGCGCCTGGGCCGCGTGCTGTCGTTTCCGACCGTCTCGAGCATGGATGCCGAGGCGGTGGACTGGCAGCCCTTCGACGACCTGCGCGCCTATATGCAGCAGGCCTGGCCGCACGTGTTTGCGGCGGGCGAGGTCGAGCTTATCGGCCATTCGCTGCTGGTGGCGCTTGCCGGCAGCGATCCGGCTCTTAAGCCCGTTATGCTCATGGGCCACATGGACGTGGTCCCCGTGGTGCCGGGCACCGAGGCCGACTGGACGCATGCTCCCTTTAGCGGACACGTGGACGACACCTACATCTGGGGCCGCGGCGCGATCGACATGAAGGACCAGGTCGCAGGCATTCTCGAAGCTGTTGAGTATGCGCTGGCGCACGGTTGGCGGCACGAGCGCACACTGCTCCTGGCCTTTGGCCAGGACGAGGAGACTACGCAGCACGGCGCAGGCGCCATTGGCCGCGCGCTCGAGGAGCGCGGCATTGAGCTTGAGTACCTGATCGACGAGGGCGATTACCGCATCGCTCCGGCTGCCGAGTACAGCGCGGGCGAGGGTTGGCTCATGCACGCCGACCTGGCTGAGAAAGGTTATGCCGACATTGTGCTCAAGACAAAGAGTGCGGGCGGGCATTCCTCCAACCCCTACGGTGGCACGTCGCTCGAGGTGCTCAGCCGTGCCATCACCGCAATCTGCGATATCGAGTGGCCGACGCGCGTGACCGACTTGCTTGCCGCCCAGCTCGTCGAGTTGGGGCTCTACACGGCCGATGAAATTGCCGCCAACGGGGACGTCATTGTCCGCGACTGCCTCGCCAGCAAGAAGCTCTATCCGCTGGTGACGACCACCTGCGCGCCCACGCAGATCGAGGGTGGCAGCACCGGCGCCAACGTGATGCCACAGGATATGTGGGCCAATATCAACTTCCGCATGCTCGAGGGCACGGGCGTGGCCGACGTTGTGGCGCGCTGCCGTGAGGCGGTTGCCGGGGCGGACCTTGCCGGTCGTGTCGAAGTGGAGCTGGGCCCCGGCAGCTCCGAGCCCTCGCCGTCCCCGCGCATCGGTGGTCCCGGCCTCGAGGCGGTTCGCTCCATCGCCGCCCGCTATTTCCGCGATCCAAAGGGGACGGAGGAAAACGGATCATCAGCGGCGGGCGGAGCTCCTATCGGTATCGTTCCCTCGACCGTGATCGGCGCGACCGACGCTGCCAACTACCAGCACATTTGCTCCGAATGCATTCGTTTTTCGGCGTTTGTGGTCGACGATGACGAGTGCGACCGCGGCGTCCACGGCACCAACGAGCGCATCACCCGCCGCGCCTACCTCCAGGGCGTACGCTTCCTCATCGCCCTACTCCACACGCTCTAGAATCTGACAAAGCGACAGTCCCTTTGTTAGCCGTTGGGGACGCTCTTAAACGACTAGTCGTTAAGGAACGTACCCAACGACTACGTCCACTCATTCCGTGCGGGTTATATGCAGGTTTGCCTGCGCACGCTATCATGTATGGGTTAGATCGCAACTATGTACCCCACACGCGAAGGGATGCGCATGTATCTGAAGATCGACATGCTCTAGCTGGGCTTACCCCCGCAGTGGCGCCATGCGCCCCATCAATTCTGCCGATTTTCACCTTCACGCATATAAAGGAGTCCCGCCATGCGCGACAAGCTCGAAAAGATCATCAAGGCCTATGAGGAGCTCGAGAAGAAGCTTTCCGACCCGGCCGTTGCCTCCGACATCAAGGAGTTCACGCGTCTCAACAAGGAGTACGCGCACCAGTCCGACCTCATCGCCGCCTCGCGCGAGTACATCGGCGCGCTCGATGACATCGAGGCTGCCAAGGAAATGCTCCACGATACTACCGATGCCGATGAGAAGGAGATGCTCCAGATGGACATCTCCGAAAACGAGGCCAAGCTTCCCCAGCTCGAGGAAGACATTAAGTACATGCTCATCCCGAGCGACCCCAACGACGACAAGAACACCATCGTCGAGATTCGCTCCGCCGCCGGTGGCGACGAGGCGGCCATCTTCGCCGGCGACCTGTACAAGATGTATCAGCGCTTTTGCGAGTCGCGTGGCTGGAAGACCACCGTGCTCGATTCCAGCCCCAGCGAGGCCGGCGGCTTTAAGTCCATCGAGTTCAAGGTCGAGGGCGACCGCGTCTACTCCGTCATGAAGTTCGAGTCCGGCGTACACCGTGTCCAGCGCGTTCCCAAGACCGAGTCCCAGGGCCGTATCCAGACCTCCACGGCAACCGTCGCCGTGCTTCCCGAGGCCGAGGAGATCGACGTCCAGATCAACCAGTCTGACCTGCGCATCGACACTTACTGCGCTTCGGGCCCTGGCGGTCAGTGCGTTAACACCACCTACTCCGCCGTGCGCATCACCCACCTGCCCACCAATACCGTGGTGCAGTCGCAGGAGCAGCGCTCCCAGATTCAGAATCGCGAGGTCTGCATGCAGATGCTGCGCGCCCGTCTGTACGAGATGGAACTCGAGAAGCAGCAGGCAGAGCTTGGTGCCGAGCGCCAGAGCCAGATCGGCCACGGCAACCGTTCCGAGAAGATCCGTACCTATAACCAGCCCCAGGACCGCGTGACCGATCACCGCATCGGTTTCAACTCCACCTACAATGGCGTCCTCCTGGGCGACCAGCTCGGCACCGTCATCGAGGCGCTCGCCGCCGCCGAGCGTGCCGAGAAGCTGGCACAGGCTGTTTAAGTTACGGCGTTTTACCAAACGCCGTAACTGCTCGACGCTGCGCGCCGCCCAGAGCGACAATTTGCCATTCAAAAGGCACGGCATGACCAGAAGGTCTATGCCCTGCCTTTTTCATGCCAACTTGTTCGCTCTGGGTGGCGCTCGCTGGCATTGCCAAAACATCGGCGTTTCCTTGGTTGTCAAATGATCCGTAGGGAGTCATTGGTGACATTGCCTTGATATTTTATTCAGTCGGCTGTGATGTCATTTGAGCTGCTTACCTGCTTAAGGTAATTGACGGCATAAGTCCGCTATCGAAAATATTGCTCAAAATATCGTTCAAGAAGTCGCGGAGCGATTTTTGATGGGTCGTGCGTCAAGCGATGTGGCAAGTTCTTGGTTAGATATTGGTCAGTTTTGGGGCAACCTTGCCAAAAGCTTGACGAATGCAAATTTAGACGTCAGCGAATGAACACTCTAGGCAGGCTCCAAGCAAAATTCTGGGCTGATTCTCGATAATCGCCTTCAATCGCCCCTTGCCAAGCGCTGGCCTCGCTTACAATCTGCTCCGACATTCGCGCGCCGTCCGGCGCTTAAGAGGGGAGGGCCCCATGGCAAACGAGATTTGGACCATCAAGCGTTGTCTCGAGTGGACCAAGGAGTACCTGGCCGAGCGCGGCGAGGAGCACCCCCGTCTTTCTGCCGAGTGGCTGCTGTGCGCCGCCACGGGCCTGGCGCGCATTGACCTATATATGCGTATGGACAAGACGCTTAACGCGGCCCAGCTCGAGACCATGCATGCGGCCGTTGTCCGCCGCGCTAAGGGCGAGCCGCTGCAATACATCACGGGCAGCACGCAGTTTCGCATGATCGACGTCGCGTGCGCCCCCGGTGTGCTCATTCCGCGCCCCGAGACCGAGATGCTCGTCGAGGAAGTCCTCAATTATCTGGATGCCGAGGTACTGAGCCCCGAGGCCGCTGCCCGTCAGCGTGTTGAGCTGCCTTGGAACGATGAGGTCGAGCAGGCACGCAAAGCCGAGGCCGCATTGGCCGACGAGCGAGCGACGGCCGAGCGCCGTGCCGCCAACCTCACAGCTGCCGACGAGGCGGCGCTAGGCGGCGATGTGCTGGGCAGTCGCGCTTATGCCGAGGAACTGGCCGATCGCGAGGCCGAGGAAGCCGCCGCGCAGGCGGCAGAAGCCGAAGCGGCAGAAGCAGAGGCCATGGAAACCCCCGAGCCCGAGCTCGACGAATACGGCATCGCCATTGAGGACAACGACCAACAGGCGACTCCCGCGCAAGATGCCGCCGAGGCCAACGTATCTGCCCCAGCCGAGCCCCGCACTGCCCGCGTTCTCGAGGTCGGCTGCGGCACGGGCTGCATTTCGCTCTCCCTTGCCTGGGAGCGCCGCGGCCACGTTACCTGCACTGCTACCGATATCGAGCCGCGCGCCATCGATCTGGCCACCAAAAACCGTGATGCGCTTGGCCTCACGTCCGACGAGGTCGCCTTCAGCCTCACAAACCTGGTGAGTTCCATTCCCCGCGAAGAGTGGGGCACCTTTGATGTGCTCGTCTCCAACCCACCTTACATCCCGACCGACGTCATGCGCTCGCTGCCGCATGAGGTCAAGGACTTTGAGCCCGATCTGGCGCTCGAGGGCGGTGCCGACGGTCTCGATATCTTCCGCCGCCTGCTCAACGCGGCGCCCTACATGCTGCGTGCCGGCGGCCTGTTTGCCTGCGAGCTCTACGAGGGCGCGCTCGACGCCGCGGCCGAGCTCTGTCGTCAAGCAGGCCTTTCGGACGTGCGTATCGTCCACGACCTCACCGATCGCCCCCGCATTGTCCGAGCCATCGTCACCGAGCCCAAGCAACGCCAGTAATATTTATTAACTGGTTAGCAAAAATTATAAAGTAGTTTATAATTAGGACGGCTGAAAGAGGTCGGCCCATGCAACCTCCTACCTTTCGGGAAATCATTGCCCTACTCAAGCACGATGGATTCGTGAAGGTCGCGCAAGTCGGTAGTCATGCTAAGTATGTTTCTGGTGACCGTGTTGTCACCGTGAACGGCTCTGGTGGTGATCGACCAAAGAAGGGCACGTGGGCAAGTATTCGTCGCCAAGCTGGATGGTAGTTGGAGGCAAAATGAGGCAGCGATTTACCTATGACTGCGTTCTCATAAAAGAAGACGACGGTTACTGCGCTAGCTTCCCGCAGATTCCCGGCGCCTTTGCCGATGGCGATACGCGCGAAGAAGCGATTGCCCATGCTACCGAGGCACTGATGGCGTTTTTGGCCGACGACCTCAACAACGGTTTGACTCCGGCAGGGTACGAACGCTCGGCCGAGGTCGTGGCCCTTTCAGTCGAAATCGACCACGAGGACGCTCGGGAAGCGGCGTGCCGAACATTTAAAGACGCAGCGCTGGACCTCAAAGTCTCCGCTCCGCGGATTACCGCGCTGGTCAAAGCCGGAAAGCTCGATGTTGAACTCGTCGACGGCCGTCGGATGATAACGATAGACAGCATCGAGCGCTATGCCGCCCAAGAACGCCACGCCGGCAGGCCAAAGAAGTTCGTAGCCGTCCAATAACCCCCTCACTTTCACCGACTACTAGAGCCGCTCACCAAACCAACATGCGCTCTGGGCAAATAGGTTGAACGTTTCGTGCGAGAATGCCCCACAGTAAACAAACTTGCACCAGAGCGTAAGGGGCTGGCATACACATGCAGACGGTCTATCGGGTATACGAGGGAACGCGCGAGCCGCATCGGCTTGCCGTCGAGCGCACGGCCGAGGTGCTCGGCCGCGGCGGCCTGGCTTTGATCCCGACCGAGACCGTCTACGGTGTCGCCGTGGCAGTCAACGCCTTCTCGGACGCCGTGCCCCAAGATACAAGCGAATTCCCATCGTGGCCGCGCGATCCGCAGGCTGCCGTCAATGGCGCCGCAGTTCCTGCGCTCGGCACCGGCTATCGCCGTATCTTCACTCTCAAGCAACGTGAACTCACGCAAACCGTCGCTTGGCTGGTCGATGGCGTCGAAGCACTCGACCGCTATGGCGTGGATATCCCGGAAGATGCCCGCATACTCGCGCGACGATGCTGGCCGGGAGCCCTGACTATCGTGGTCAAGGCAGCCCCCTGCGTGCCGACCTTTATGCGCGCTGCCGACGACACGGTGGCACTTCGCGCTTCGGCCTCGCCCGTGGTGCAGGCGCTCATTCGCGCCTGTGGCAGCCCCCTTGCCTGCACCAGCGCCAACACGCATGGCGCGCCCGCGCCGGCAAGTTTTATCACGGTGGAGGGTCGCATCCTGGAGGGGGTCGATGTTGCCGTCGACGCCGGTGAGACCCCGTGTCGCGACGCCTCGACCATCGTGTCGTTTCAGCACGGCGAGCTCCAGATCCTGCGCCAAGGCGCACTTCCCGCATCAGAGATCGAACGGGTCCTGTCCGACCCGATGCAATAGAAAGGTTTAAGCGATGTCGTTGAATCTGGGCAGCCTGGGCATGGAAGATGCCTCGTTTGACTTTGGCGGTTCCTACATCATGGCGCTCGACTGCGGCACCACCTCGGTACTTGCGACCATCGTCGACGAGTACGGATGCATCGTCGCGCAGGCACGTCGCAGCGTCAAAACCAGCTTCCCGCGTCCCGGCTGGGTGGAGCAAGACCCCATGGCGGTCCTTGCTAGCCAGATCGCCGTCATGATGGAAGTCCAGTTTAAGAGCGGTATCCACTCCGACCGCATTGCCGCCATCGGCATCTCCAACCAGCGCGAGACCACGGTGGTCTGGGACCGTGTGAGCGGTCAGCCGATCTATAACGCTATCGTATGGCAGTGCCGCCGTACCGCACCTCTGATCGACGAGCTTGTCGAGCAGGGCGCAGAAGGGCTGGTGCGCTCCCGCACGGGACTCACGCTCGACCCGTATTTCTCGGCCTCCAAGGTGCAGTGGATTCTCGACAACGTCGACGGCGCACGCGAAAGCGCGGCGGCGGGCGACCTCATGTTTGGCACCATCGACACCTGGCTCATCTACAACCTCACCGGCGGCCAGGTCTTTGCCACCGACTACACCAATGCCAGCCGCACGGCACTCTTTAATATCCATACGCTCGATTGGGACGACGACCTGCTGGCACTCTTTGACGTTCCACGTTCCATGATGCCCGAGGTTCGCTGGAGCTCGGGCGACTACGGCCGCGTCGCGAGCGACATCATGACCAACATGCCGCCCATCATGGGCGTGGCGGGTGACCAACAGGCGTCGCTGTTCGGCCACTGCTGTTTCCGTCCCGGCCAGACCAAAAACACCTATGGCACGGGTTGCTTTATGCTCATGAACACCGGCGACGAGATCGTCGAATCCAAGAATGGCCTGGTCTCCACCATCGGTATCGCTGCGGACGGCAAAGTCAGCTATGCGCTCGAGGGCTCTATTTTTGCCGCCGGCTCAACGATGAACTGGCTTCGCAACAACATGGGCATCATCTCGAGCGTGAGCGAGTCGGCACAACTCGCCGCTTCGATTAGCGACAACGAGGGCTGCTACTTCGTTCCCGCCTTTGCGGGTTTGGGTGCTCCCTGGTGGGACCCGCATGCTCGCGGTATCGTGTGCGGTCTGACCGGCGCCTCGAGCCGTGCGACCATCGTACGTGCCGCCTGCGAATCCATGGCATATCAGAGCTACGACGTGCTGCGCGCCATGGAGCAGGACGTGGGGCTTTCGATTGAGCGCCTGTCTGTCGATGGCGGTGCCTCGCGCAACGAGTTCATCATGCAATTCCAGGCCGACCTGCTGGATATCCCCGTGCTGCAATGCGAGACGGTGGAGACCACGGCAATCGGTGCCGCGTACTTGGCGGGTCTTGCCGTCGGCTATTGGGAAGACCTGGAAGAGCTGGAGCAAAATGCCCAGATCGTTAGGACCTTCCTTCCCCACATGTCCGCCGAGCGCCGCGAGCAAAACCTTGCGGGCTGGCGTGATGCAGTCAGGCGCTCGCTCAGCACCTCACAGTAGGGCTGCGATGGGCTGCTCGATACAACAAAACGCTAAACTAATGCATGGCGTGCGGCGGCAACATTGCTGCGCGCCTTGTCAGCAAGGCCGTTTTGCGGCCGCAACGAAAGGGGCAATCAACCCATGACCGTCACCTACGATGCGTCCCGTGTGACGCTTGTCGATCACCCGCTCGTCCAGCACAAGCTGTCGATCCTGCGCGACAAAAACACCGGCACCAACCAGTTCCGTCAGCTCGTGCGCGAACTCGCGCTTTTTGACGGCTACGAGGCCATGCGCGACCTGCCTATGGAAGACGTCGAGGTCGAGACCCCTATCACCACCGCAACGTTTAAGCAGCTCGCCGGCAAGAAACTCGCCATCGTGCCCATCCTGCGTGCGGGCCTTGGCATGGTCGACGGCATCCTCGACCTGGTGCCCTCCGCTCGCGTGGGCCACATTGGCATGGAGCGCGACGAGGTCACCCACGAGCCGCACGAGTATTACTGCAAGATGCCCAAGGATATCGACCAGCGCATCTGCTTGGTCGTCGACCCCATGCTCGCCACGGGCGGTTCGGCCGAGATGGCCATCAGCTACCTGCGCGGGCGCGGTGTCAAGGACATCCGCATGCTGTGCATCGTCGCGGCCCCCGAGGGCCTCAAGTCGCTGACCGAGAAGGATCCCGATGTACATATCTATACCTGCGCCATCGACGACCATCTCAACGAGGCTGCCTACATCGTTCCCGGCCTCGGCGACGCCGGCGACCGCATCTACGGCACGCTCTAGTCGCTGGGCTAAACGGCCGCGGCTGCAAATACGAAGAAACGGTGCGCGCGGACGAACAAAAGGCGACCGCGCGCACTCCTGTTAACGGACGTTTTGCCCTGCAGGGTTCGAGAAAAACGTATTACCGTACCTGCGGCATAAAGAAGGTCTTAAGAAAACGAACAGGTGCGTATTAACCGATGCTTTTTCGGTTGTACTTTAGCGATTGGCTCGTACAATAGTCACCAATGTTTGGCGGGAACTGTTCTGTGAAGCGTTAAAAAGGGAAAGTGAGGACGCCAGTGTTTCAGATAGCCGATCTGCTCGCTATCGTTGCAGGCGCCATCGCGGGCGCAATTGCCTTCCTTCCCTTTGTCTTTACGCTCAAGCCGGTTCTTGACGATAAACAGAATGCGGACATGCTCAAGGGTATGGTGAGTCTGGCGGTCTCGGCAATCGCCCTGCTCGTCTTTACCTTGGTTGTGTTTGTGTTGTTCGGAGAGGCATTTCGCATGTTCCTCCTGGGCGAGGCGATCGGCTTCGTGGCCTTTATGGCTGCCTGCACGGTTCGTGTCGTCAAGGCGCTGCGAGATCCTCATGAGGTCGAAAGGTAAGTCGTGGAAATTTTTGAAAAGCTGCCTGATGAGATTAATCATCTGGTCAGCGAGTTCAGCTCCACCCCTGTCGTGGGCGATCTGAGCTGCGGCATCACGCAGTACTCGTTTTGGCTGATCGTCTCCACGATCGTGCTCCTGATCGTCCTGGCCGTGTTCAAGAAGAAGCAGACCCTGGTCCCCAAGGGCTTCTTCGTCAACGGTTTCGAGTACATCATCGAGTACGTCGAGAACGATATCGGCAAGGGCGTCGTGGGTGAGAACTGGAAGAAGCACTTCCCGTTCCTGTGCTCGCTTTTCCTGTTCATCCTGATCAATAACATGATCGGCCTGATTCCGGGAATGAAGCCCGGCACCGGCGCAATCGGCTCCACCGCCGCGCTCGCCATCTTCGCCTTCGTGTACTTCATCTACTACGGATGCAAGGCTCACGGCGTGATCGGCTACATCAAGAGCCTCGCCCCGCAGGGCGTAAGCTTCCCGATGAACGTGCTCGTGTGGGTCGTCGAGCTTTTCTCGACCTTCCTGCGTCTCATCACGCTTGCCGTCCGTCTGTTCTGCAACATGTTCGCAGGACACGTGGTCATGGGCTCGTTCGCCATCATGGCGAGCATGTTCATGCAGCCGCTGCTTCAGCAGGTTTCCGCGGCCCACGCCGTTGGCGCCCTGCCTTCGCTAGCCTGGCTTGCCATCCTCATCCTGATCTATGCGATCGAGCTTGTGGTCGGCGCCATCCAGGCTTACGTCTTCACGGTCCTTACCGCCGTGTATGTCTCCGAGGCAGAGGAGGTCGCGGAGGAGGAGTAGCCTTCCGCTCGCGCCTTAAAGGTAAGCAATTCGTTAAACCGCCGGTGCCCGTACCCATGGAGCCCGGCAGTTATAAAAAAGGTTATCCTGCGTGAAATAAGACACGCACGACAAAGGAGGAATCGTGGGAGTTATCGGTTACGGTCTCGGTGTTATCGGCGCTGGTCTTGCTATCGGCCTGTCTGCTCTGGGTGCTACGGGTGCTATGGCCCGTCAGCCTGAGGTCCAGGGCCGCGTGTTCACCGTCTTCATTATGGGCTCCGCCTTCGGTGAGGCTCTGGCTCTGATCGGCTTCGTTGTCGCGCTGATCGTTAAATAGCACGGAGCGTCAAGTATGAATCTTTCATCCCAGAAGAGCGCGATCGCACTCTCCGCGTCCGCGGCCGCGCTGCTCATGCCGGTTTCCGCGTTCGCCGAGGACGGCGCTGCCGGTGCGGACATCCTCATCCCTAAGATGGCGGAGTTCATCCCGGCGCTTATCGCCTTCCTGATTATCTGGATCGTGCTGGCCAAGGTCGCCCTGCCGGGCATCATGAAAACCATGGAGGAGCGCGGCAAGAAGATCGAGGAGAGCCTCGACGAGGCCGAGAAGACCAAGCAGGAGGCTATCGCCAAGCGCGCTGAGTCCGACTCGATCGTCACCGACGCCCGTCGTCAGGCTGCCGACATCGTTCTCGAGGCCCGTAAGGACGCCGAGTCCGAGCGCGCCCGTATCATCGAGGCTGCTCACAAGGAGGCCGAGGAGATCATCGCCAAGGCCCATACGACCGTCGAGGACGAGCGCAAGTCCATTTACGCCGGTGCCGCGAGCTCCATCGCCGACCTGTCCGTTGCCGTCGCCACCAAGATCGTGGGCGAGGCACTCGAGGACGATGCCGAGCAGAAGAAGCTCATCGAGCGCTACATCCAGGAAGCAGGTAGCCTGAATGCCGACTAGCCGCTATCAGGACAAGGTGCTCGAGACCTACGCGCGCTCCCTTCTGGAAGCCGCTAAGGCCGAGAACCATGTGTTCGAGGACCTCGAGATGATCGAGCGCTTGGCTTCTGCCAGCCCCGAGATCATCGCCGTGCTCGACACCATGTCCAAGCGCGACCAGCTCGACCTTCTTCCCAAGGTGGCAGCTGCCTTTAAGTATGTTGCCGAGGAAGACGAGGATGTAGTGGGCGTGACCGTCACCACGGCGATCCCGCTCGACGACGAGCTGCGTCAAACCATCACTAAGAAATGCGAGCAGGACTTCGGCCGCAAGGTATTCCTTATCGAGCAGGTTGACCCGTCTATCGTGGGCGGCCTGGTGCTCGAGGCCCGCGGCGAGCGTCGTGACATTTCCGTCAAGACGCAGCTGCGCATCGCGCAGGAGACCCTCGCAAACTCTGCTAATTCGTACGGAGGTGAAGCCTAATGTCCGAAACCCTCAATGCCCAGGATATCGCCAAGAAACTGCAGGAGCAGCTCACGAGCCTCTCCGCGACGGTCGATACGCATGAGGTTTCAACGGTCGACGAGGTAGGCGACGGCATCGCGCGCGTCTCCGGCCTCAAGAGCGCCATGGCAGGCGAGCTTCTGGAGTTCAAGAGCTCCGATACCGGTGAGACCGTCTTCGGCCTTGCCCAGAACCTTGACCGTGACGAGGTCGGCGCCGTTCTGTTCGGTGCCGTCGACTCCATCAAGGAAGGCGACGAGTGCCGCACCACTGGCCGCATTATGGATATCCCCGTGAGCCGTGCCATGCTCGGCCGCGTCGTCAATCCGCTCGGCCAGCCCATCGACGGCCTGGGCGACATCGTCGCCACGCACCGTCGCCCCATCGAGTTCAAGGCTCCCGGCGTCATCGATCGTACCCCGGTGTGCGAGCCGGTTCAGACCGGTCTGCTCGCTATCGACTCCATGGTGCCTATTGGCCGCGGTCAGCGTGAGCTCATCATCGGCGACCGTAAGACCGGTAAGACCGCCATCGCCATCGACGCTATCCTCAACCAGCGCGGCAAGGGCATGGTCTGCATCTATGTCGCCATCGGCCAGAAGGCCTCCACGGTTGCCAACATCCGCGAGACCCTCGCTCAGCACGGTGCGCTCGACTACACCATCATCGTTTCGGCCACCGCTGCCGATTCCGCCCCTATGCAGTACATCGCGCCTATGGCCGGTGCCGCTATCGGCGAGTTCTTCATGTACAACGGCGAGGACGGCAAGCCCGCCAGCGAGACCAACCCCGGCGGCCACGTGCTCGTCATCTACGACGACCTGTCCAAGCAGGCTGTGGCCTACCGTCAGATGTCGCTGACGCTGCATCGTCCGCCCGGACGCGAGGCCTATCCTGGCGACATCTTCTACCTGCACTCTCGTCTGCTCGAGCGTGCCGTCAAGATGTCCAAGAAGAACGGTTACGGCTCCATGACGGCACTGCCGATCATCGAGACCCAGGACGGCGACGTCTCGGCCTACATTCCGACCAACGTCATTTCCATTACCGATGGTCAGATCTACCTGCAGTCCGAGCTCTTCTTCCAGGGTCAGCGCCCGGCAGTCGACGTGGGCATCTCCGTGTCCCGCGTCGGTGGCGATGCGCAGACCAAGGCCATGAAGCAGGTCGCCGGCAACCTCCGTCTGGACCTCGCTTCGTACCAGGAGCTCGCTGGCTTTACGCAGTTCGGCTCCGACCTCGACGAGGCTACTCAGAAGCAGCTGACCCATGGTGCTCGCATGACCGAGCTCCTGAAGCAGCCGCGTTACAAGCCGTTTGAGGTTGGCGAGCAGATCGTTACGCTGTTCGCTGGCAACGAGGGCTTCCTGGATGACCTGGAGATCGCCGACGTGCTGCCCTTCCGTGCCGAGCTCATCGAGTACATGGACAATGGCTTTGGCTCGCTGCTCGACAAGGTTCGCGCCAAGAAGATCGATGATGACACCAAGGCTGAGCTCTTGCGCGTCATCGGCGACTTCAAGCAGCAGTTCATGGCCAAGCACCATTCGGATGTTTCTGGATCAGAGGAGAACTAAGCCCCATGGCCAACCTTCGCGACATTAAGAAGCGAATCTCCTCGGTTACCACGACCAAGCAGATCACGCGCACGATGGAGATGGTCTCTACGGCCAAGATCCGTCGTGCCCTCGATCGCTCCAAGCAGGCCGAGCCCTATAAGGAGGCGCTGACCGACGTCATGTTGACGGTCGCCGGCGACGCCTCCTGTTCGGGCACCGATCCCATGCTGCAGAAGCATGAGAGCGTTAAGCGTGGCCTGATTGTCGTCATTGCTTCGGACCGCGGCCTTGCCGGCGGTTTCAATACGACGGTGGAGCGCACGGCCGAAAAGCTCGCCGCTTCTTGGGCGAACGATGGCATCGAGTGCGAGATCATCGCGTGCGGGCGTAAGCCGGCCACGTATTTCCGTGACCGCGCAAACGTTGTCATGCACTTTGAGGGCAACTCCTCTGAGCCCGATTTCAATCAGGCCCGCATGATCTCCTCTCATATCTGCGATGCGTATCGTGCCGGTGAGCTTGACCGTGTCGAGCTTGTCTACCACCACGCCAAGAACCGCGTGGATCAGGAGCTTCGCGTCGAGCATCTGTTGCCGCTCGACCCCGAGATGATCGCTATGGCCCACGGTCCGCGTAAGAACGAGACCGACGCCCCTAAGCGCATCTCGTCCACGTTCGAGTTCGTGCCCTCTCCCGAGCATGTTCTCGGCAAGCTTGTGCCGTCTTATATCCTGACGGTCATCTACCAGGCCCTGATTGATTCGGCGGCTGCCGAGCAGGGTGCACGCCGCAAGGCCATGCACTCCGCGACGGAAAACGCCACCGCGATCATCTCGACCCTTACCCGCACGTATAGTCGCGTGCGCCAGGCTTCGATCACGACCGAGATTAACGAGATCGTCGGCGGAGCCTCAGCATTGGAGGAACAGTAATGGCTAATAACACCGTAAAGCTTGCGGTCGAGGAAGCCACCAAGAAGACGACTGCCGGTGATGGTCGCATCGTGCGAATCATCGGCCCTGTCGTCGACGTCAAGTTTGACGGCGCGGTGCCCCCGATCTACAACGCGCTCACGGTCGAGGCCGAGACCCCGATCGGTCATCTGAGCACGATCCTCGAGGTCGAGAGCCAGCTTCCGGGCGGCGTCGTCCGCACGGTCGCCATGTCCTCGACCGACGGCCTGCAGCGCGGCCTCATCGCCACCGATACCGGTGAGCCCATGAAGATGCCCGTTGGCCCCAAGACGCTCGGCCGAATTTGGAACGTTATGGGCAAGCCCGTCGACGGCAAGCCCATGCCCGAGGTGGAGGAGTTCTACCCCATCCACCATGCAGCGCCCCGTTTCGACGAGCTCACCACCAAGACCGAGATCTTCGAGACCGGCATCAAGGCCGTCGACCTGCTCGAGCCCTACATCCGTGGCGGCAAGACGGGCCTGTTCGGCGGCGCCGGCGTCGGCAAGACCGTTCTGATTCAGGAGCTCATCAACAACCTCGCCCAGGAGCACGGCGGCACCTCGGTGTTCACCGGCGTCGGCGAGCGTACCCGCGAGGGCACCGACCTCTTCCTCGAGATGAGCGAGTCTGGCGTTATCGACAAGACCTGCTTGGTCTATGGTCAGATGAACGAGCCGCCCGGAGCGCGTCTGCGCATCGGTCTGGCCGGCCTTACCACCGCTGAGTACTTCCGCGATCGCGGCCAGGACGTTCTGCTGTTCATCGACAACATCTTCCGCTTCTCCCAGGCGGGTTCCGAGGTTTCCGCACTGCTGGGCCGTATGCCGTCCGCCGTTGGTTACCAGCCCACGCTGGCAACCGAGATGGGCGACCTCCAGGAGCGCATTACCTCGACCAAGACGGGCTCCATTACCTCCGTCCAGGCTGTCTACGTCCCCGCAGACGACCTAACCGACCCGGCGCCTGCCACGACGTTTACGCACCTCGACGCCACCACGGTTCTTTCGCGTAGCATTTCGTCGCTCGGCCTGTTCCCGGCTATCGACCCGCTCGCGTCTTCCTCCGACGCTCTCGATCCCTCGATCGTCGGCGAGGAGCACTACCGTGTCGCCGTCAAGGTCCAGGAGCTCCTGCAGGAGTACTCCGACCTTCAGGACATCATCGCCATTCTGGGTATGGACGAGCTGTCCGAGGAGCAGCGCCTTACGGTCAACCGTGCCCGTAAGATTCAGCAGTTCCTCTCGCAGTCCTTCCACGTCGCCGAGAAGTTCACCGGCAACCCCGGTGTCTACGTCCGCGTCGAGGATACCGTCCGCTCTTTCGCCGAGATTGTCGACGGCAAGGCCGATGACCTGCCCGAGCAGGCTTTCCGCTATGCTTCCACGATTGAGGACGTGCGCGAGCGCGCCCGCAAGATGGGGGAGAAGTAGGTTATGCGTATCCGCATCGTGTGCCCCGTGAGCTGCGCCTATGAGGGCGACGCTGCGTTTGTGTCGATTCCGTCCACGGATGGCGAGTTTGGCGTCCTGCCTGCTCACTCCAGCGAGATCTGCACGATCGACCGCGGTTACGTTCGCGTTTCCGATAAGGCCATGGGCACTGTCGACCACACGTTTGCCGTGGCCGGCGGCTATGCCCAGGTTGCGGACGATGTCGTGACCGTTCTCGCCGAGCGCGCTTGCGATTTGGCGACCGTCGATGCCGACAAGCTTAAAGCTGATATTCAAGGTTTTGAAGAGAAGCTGGGTAATTTGTCGGAGGATGATGCACGCCGCGCCTACCTCTATAATGAAATCGCATGGTGTAAGCTCAAGCTTGCCCAATAGTCAAACGATTTAGCGTTCGACCATTTGCGAACACATCATGCCCGGGATGGCCCAGCCACCCCGGGCATGCTTTTTGAAAGGGTAGACCTTGGATATTATCCGCGTTGAGGGTGGCCACGCCATCGGAGGCTCCGTGCCCGTCTCGGGTGCCAAGAACTCCGCGCTCAAACTCATGGCGGCAACGCTTCTGGCGCCGGGCAAGACGACGCTGCAGAACGTGCCCGATATTTCCGATGTCCACGTGATGGGCAAGGTGCTCAAGGGCATGGGCGCTACGATCGATGTTCTCGACGAGCACACGCTCGAGATTGATACCTCTCAGGTCGATTCATGGGAGGCCCCCTACGAGCTCGTTGCCAAGATGCGCGCTTCCACCGCCGTCATGGGACCCCTGCTGGGCCGCTTCCATCGCGCCAAAATTGCCATGCCGGGCGGCTGCAACCTGGGTGCTCGCAAGATCGATATGCACATTCTTGGTCTTGAGGCCCTGGGCGTTGAGTTCGATACCGCCCACGGTTACATCAACGCTAATGCGCCCCAAGGTCTGCGCGGTACCACCGTCACGCTCGAGTTCGCCAGCGTCGGTGCGACCGAGAACCTCATCATGGCCTCTGTGCGCGCACAGGGCACCACGGTTATCGACAATGCCGCCCGCGAGCCCGAGATCGTCGATCTCGCTAACATGCTCAACGAGATGGGCGCCAAGATTGTTGGCGCCGGTACGCCCGTCGTGACTATCGAAGGCGTGGAAGAGCTCCATCCCGTTACCCATCGCGTGGTGGGCGACCGCATCGAGGCCGGTACCTTTATCGTCGCCGGTGCGTTGATGGCAGACGATCGCGGTGTCGATGTCACGGGCTTTTGTCCCATTCACTTGGGTATGGTGCTCAAGAAGATGGAGCTCATGGGTATCGACTGCGAGCGCGTCGAGGATGGCGTCCATGTGAACCGTGCCGAGCGTATCAAGCCTGTCGACATCCAGACGCTTCCGTTCCCCGGTTTCCCGACCGACATGCAGGCGCAGATTATGGTGCTCTCCGCCCTTGCCGACGGCAGTTCCGTTATTACCGAAAACATCTTCGAGAATCGCTTTATGTTTGCCTCTGAGCTGGTGCGCATGGGTGCCGACATTCGTATCGAGAGCCATCATGCCATGATTCATGGCGTCAAGGGCTTCTCGGGTGCACAGGTTACCTCGCCCGATCTGCGCGGCGGAGCGGCCCTCGTCGTAGCGGGCTTGATCGCCGACGGGACGACCGAGGTTTCGGCTATCCATCACATCAAGCGCGGCTACGAGCAGTTTGTCGAAAAGCTGCAGGCGCTTGGCGCGCATGTCGAGCATGCTACCGTCCCCGATCCCGTCATCTACTAATACAGGTTGCCTATGTTTAATAAAAAGCCCCTCGCGGATACCACCACTCGAAGACCCTCAACTGGTGCGCAGGCCAAGATCTACAGTCGCGATAACGTGGCTCGTTATTCCGAGCGAGCTCGCCAACGTCGTCGTAGCCACACGATTCGCCACGTCGCGCTCATTGTCGTGCTTGGCGTGCTGCTGAGTGCCACTACCGCTGCCGGCCTGTGGTTTGCCACCATTATGGGCAAGCTCGGCGATTCTAATGTCATTACCGACAATCTGCGTCGGGTTCTGGTTGACACCGATGAGGCAAAGGATCCGTTCTACGTGCTGCTTCTTGGCACCGACGGCCGTCCGGGCGAGGATACGTATCGTGCCGACTCGATTATCCTGGCACGCATCGACCCCACGCAAAAGCAGGCGACGCTCATTTCCGTTCCGCGCGACACCAAGGTCGAGTACAAGGGCGAGACCATGAAGATCAACGCGTGCCATACCGTTGGCGGCGCCGAGGCCATGGTCGAGGCGGTCAACGAGCTGTGCGGTGTTCAGATTTCCCACTATGCCGAGGTCAGCTTCGACGGTATGCAGGCGCTGATTGATTCGGTTGGCGGTATCGACATTAACGCAACCGATGATGTTGACGACCCCGAGCACCTGGATATTAAGATTACCGCTGGCCAGCAGCATATGGACGGTGCCACCGCCCTTACCTATGCCCGCTGCCGCTACACCTATGCCGACGGCGATTACACGCGCATGCGCCACCAGCGTCAGGTGCTTGGCGCCCTTGCCAACCAGATTCTCAATAACTTCGATGCCACGAAGATCTTTGGCCTGGTTAATTCGCTGTCCGATATGCTCGTAACCGATATGAGCGTTCAGGATATCGTGGCTACGGTCAATGCCATGCGCGGTATGGATGTCGACGGTATCTACTCGGCCAACCTGCCCTCGTACGCCGACGACAGCACCATGATCGATGGTGTGAGCTACGTCTTTGTCTACGAGGACGAGCTCAAGGAAATGATGGAGCGCGTCGATGCCGGCAAGGATCCCAAGGGTCCCAACACCATGGGTCTTTCCGACGGCTCCAGCTCTACGATCGGCGACCTCAGCAACAACACGTCTGACGACTACGCAAACGGCACCGCAACCTCATCGGTCAGCTCTGACGATTCCGATGGCTCAAGCGATTCGAGCGATTCGGACTACTACGAACAGCCCACCGGCGACGGCAACGGCTACGAAGCCAACTATTAGGGTTACGCGGGCTTACCAGCCCGCGTAACCAGTTGACGCTGCAAACCCGCCAGAGCGGCAATCTGCCTTTCAACTTCGGCGTTGCCTTGGTCCGGACTAGTCGTTGGGTAGTCATTGGGGACGTTTTTAAACGACTAGTCAAACAAGAACCTCCCCAATGACTACCCACAAAGCGAGAGTGGATGTCGTCATTTTGCGGCACTTGGGGACGTTCCTTTTGTGCCGGCAGTTTGGGACACTCCTTGCGTTAAGAGGCTGGCGTGCGTCAACCTGTTCTCATTGCAGCAAAAAATCGCCCCGTTCTTGGTTGAGGACGGGGCGATTCGTCTTTTTGACTTGTGCGGCCAGGCTTATGCAAAGCGGGCGACGAGCTCCTGGAGCACGTCGGTCATCTTGACGAGCGAACTGACCGGGACGAACTCGTTGACGCCGTGATAGCAATAGCCGCCGGTGGAAAGGTTGGGGCAGGGCAGACCGCGGAACGACAGCTGCGCGCCGTCGGTGCCGCCGCGAATCGGCAGCACTTGGGGCTCAACGCCGCAGGCAAGGTAGGCTTCCTTGGCAACATCAATAAGCTCGGGATAGTCACGAACGATTTCGGCCATATTTCGATACTGCTGCTTAATCTCGACCGTTACGCGCTCCTCACCCAGACGCTGGTTGAGCATCGAGGCGGCGGCATCAATAAGGTCGAGTTTCTGCTGGAACTTGGCGGCGTCATGGTCGCGGACGATGTAGCGCGCCGTGGCGTGATCGACGGTTGCAGATACGCCCTCAAGGTGATAAAAGCCCTCGTAGCCTTCCGTATACTCCGGGCGCTGCACGTAGGGGAGCAACGCGTTGAAGTCGCAGAACAGATTGCCTGCGTTGACCATACGGCCCTTGGCGTCGCCCGGGTGGATGGACTGGCCCTCAAAGCGGATGGTCGCCTCGGCGGCGTTAAAGCACTCCCACTCCAGCTCGCCGATGGGGCCGCCGTCGACCGTGTAGGCGTACTTGCAGCCAAAGGTATCGATATCCAACAGCTCGGCTCCGTGACCGATCTCCTCGTCAGGGCAGAAGCAAATGCCGAGTGCGGGATGGGGCAGAGAAGGGTCCTGAGCGATACGCGCGACAAGCGACATGATCTCGGCGACGCCTGCCTTGTCGTCCGCGCCCAGCAGCGTGGTGCCATCGCTGCAGACCAAGTCCTCACCCGCGAGGTCGTTCAGGGCGGGAAGCTTGGCGGTACTCATGGCAACGGGCTTACCGTCAACCGTGCCGCAGACCAGGTCGCCGCCTTCGTAGTGTACGATGTGCGGCTTCACGCCGGCGCCCGGTGCAACTTCGGTGGTGTCGAGATGGGCGATCAGGCCCAGGGCGGGCTTGTCCTCAGCGCCCGCACTTGCGGGGATATGCGCGCAGACATAGGCATGCTCGGTCACGTGGGCATCTTCCGCCCCAAGCTCGCGCAGCTCTTCAGCCAGCACGTTGGCAAGATCAAACTGAACGGCGCTCGAAGGTACCTGGTCGCAGTTTGCATCCTCGGACTGCGTGTTGATCTGGACGTAGCGCAAAAAGCGCTCGAGGACATCGGGGTTCGTGGTGGTGTTTTCCATAAAGACCGCTCCAATCTTGGTCGTCGTGTGCAACAAGAACTCTAGCACGGTATGCCACGGCATACCGCGACGCTTGGATGGGGTAGAATCAGCCATTGAATGCAGAAGGGACGGAAGATCATGGATACGACAAATAGCTCGCGCGAACTACATCTGACGGTGGCGAACGAAGACTACTTGGAGTGCATGGTTCGCATTGAAAGCGAAGAGGGGGAAACCAACGGCGTGCGATCGGTCGACATCGCGCAGCGCCTTGGCGTCTCCAAGGCATCGGTCAATAAAGCGGTTTCGGCGCTCAAGGCATCCGAGCTTGTCGAGCAATCGCACTATGGCAAGGTAATCCTGACCGATCGCGGCCGCGAGGTTGGCACGGCTATCTGGTACCGTCATCGCCTCATCCGCACGTTTTTGGTTCAGGAGCTCGGTGTCGAATTTGAGCGAGCCGATTCCGAGGCCTGCATGATGGAGCATGCGCTATCCGAGGACACGATGAGCCGCTGGCTCGCCTATCTCGAAAAGCAGGGAATCAGCGTCGAGGAATAGCGGGATATATATGGATACGAGTTATTACAACCGCTTTGGTGCCGAGGAACTTACGCGCCGCTTGTCGAGCGAGACCTTGTTGGCGCAGGGCCCCATGGGCAGTGTTCTGTTGAGTGAGTACGACGCCGCCGATATTCCACCGGCGTTTTGGAATCTGGCGGAGCCGCAGACCGTTTCTCGTATCCATCGCTTGTATGTCGCCGCCGGTGCGCAGGTGCTCATTACCAATACCTTTCAGGCATCAAGCTATGCCCTCAAGCACGACCAGATTGCGCCGTCCGTGGCGGAGGTCAATCGCGGGGCCGTCGACGATGCCCGCCAGGCGCACCCTCAGCTGCTGCTGGGCTCGATGGGTCCGATCGGTATTGAGTGGTTTGCCGAGGACTCTGCCGAGTTTCGTGAGATCCGAGGCATTGCGCGCGAACAGGCGCACGCCTTGCTCAATGCTGGTGTTGATGGTCTGCTGATCGAGACGGTGACGTCTATCCGTAATTTGCAGCCCATGCTTGCCGGCGCTCGAGATGCCGCTGACGGCATGCCTGTCCTGGTGAGTTTTGTCGTTGATGACAAAGGCGACCTGTTGGGCGATGGCCTCAACATCGAGGCAGCCGTTTTGTACGCCGAAAAACACGGCGCAAACTCGGTTGGTGTTAATTGCTGTTCGCTTGCGGCCGCGAACGCGGCGGTGCCTAGGATGGTTGCATCGGCGACTACTCCCGTCACGGTGCGTCCCAACGTGGGCGATCCGGTCCAGACTCAGGATGGCCCCGTATGGCACGAGAACCCCGAAGCTTTCGCGCGCGCATGCATCGAATGGAGACATGCCGGTGCCGCAATGGTGGGCAGTTGCTGTGGAACCACGGCAATCACTACGGCAGCGATGGCCGAGGCGCTCGATATATAAAGGGCAAAACCGCTCCATACGGGGCGGTTTTTTTATTGCCTGCATGTCCTCGGCAGCAT
Organism: uncultured Collinsella sp.; assembly: GCA_958371715.1. Classification (GTDB taxonomy): domain Bacteria; phylum Actinomycetota; class Coriobacteriia; order Coriobacteriales; family Coriobacteriaceae; genus Collinsella. Next base: position 1,655 of record CATXLW010000029.1, on the reverse strand, counting down.
TTGCCCAAATGGTGAATGCTGGTGCCGGCAGGTTGCCGAGTGTGTATCGCGGGTATACCTCATGCGTACCATGATCCAAACACTGTGAGGTGTCTGCGCGTGTGCGCGATAATTCATTTTGGAACTGACGGTTGGCGCGCTCGCGTCGATGAGGACTTCACTGCCGATAACGTTGCCCGTATCGCCGATGCCGTCGGCGAGTTGTGGCAAAAGACCAATCCGGGCAAAACGGTATATATAGGGTTCGACACTCGGCCCCTGGCGCGCGAGTTCGCTGAGCTTGCGGCGGGTGTGCTAGCAGCGCACGGGCTAGACGCCGTGCTCGCTTCGCGACCTGTTCCGACCCCTGCCCTTACGTGGGCGGCGGCTTATGACGGTGAGGCGTGCGGCGCGCTCATGGTGACGGGGTCCCATCATCCGCAGGGTTATCTGTGTCTCAAGATTCGCATGGGTGACGGCTCGACCGCCAACCAGGATGTCATCGAAGAGCTCGAAGAGACCATGGCTCCCGAGCCAATGGGGATCGAGGGGCAATATCGCACCGCGGATATCATTCCTGACTATATGCAAGCGGTGGCATCGTTTGTCGATGCCGAAGCCATCCGCGCCGCGCACCTGCGCGTGGTTGTTGACCCCATGGGCGGCGCAGCCCAGGGCTATCTAGCCGACTTGCTGCGCGAGCTTGGCGTTGAGGTGCACGAGATTCACGCCGGGCAGGCGCCTGACCAAGAAGATATCTGCCCCGACCCCGTTGAGCCGTGGGTGGACGCTTGCGAGCATACGGTTATCGAGGACGGAGCTTGCGCTGGCCTGGTGACCGACGGCGACGCCGACCGTATCGGCGCGGTTGACGAGCGCGGCAGATATATACATCCGCATCAGATCATGGCGCTCGTTTTGGGCGACTTGGTTCAATTTCGTAATTTGGAGGGGCGCGTCGTCGTCAATCTTTCGTGCTCGACGCTCGTGCGTCGCATTGCCGAGGCGCTTGGCTGCCGCGTGACCGTCAAACCAGTCGGTTTCAAATATATAGCGGCAGAGATGAAGAAGGGTGGCGTCCTCATAGGCGGCGAAGAAGCCGGTGGTATCGGCATCGCCGCGCATATGCCCGAGCGCGATGGAATCCTCGCCTGTCTGATTCTGTGTGAGCTTATGGCAAAGACGGACGCGCCTTTGGGCGTTCTGGTCGACCAACTCGAGGACAGTTTTGGTAAGACGAGTTACGGTCGACGCGATTTGCGCCTTGAGGCCGAAGATGCCGAAACGTTACGAACCCTGCTGCCGGGCGTAAACCCCAAGTCGATTTGTGGCAAGGTGCCGCAAAACGTTAGTCATATGGATGGCTTGCGTTTAGCATTCGAGGATGACACGTGGCTGCTGGTCCGTCCTAGCGGGACCGAACCAGTGGTGCGCGTCTACGCCGAGGGGTTCTCGGTGGAAGAACGTGATGAGTTGCTCGATGCTGGCTGTGCTTTAGCTAGGGGAACGTATCCGCTTTAACCATGAGACTGCCTTATATAAAGAGATGCTCGGTGAGCGGTAGTTAACGGCTGGCAAACGTTAGTCGGATCCCAAATTGTGTAGGAAATGTGTACACCCAGATTCCCGCCCCCGGCGCCCCTCCGGTCTGGCAATATATCTCCTTGCCGCGCGGC
>CATXLW010000028.1:0-27957 GCA_958371715.1 uncultured Collinsella sp. | reverse complement strand
ACAGGAGGCCACTTAATGTGGCCTCCGTCGTGAGCAGGACTGTAGAGCAGGAAACTTTACCCGCGGACCCCGCCGGGAATAGCAAAAGGGCGACTCCATGGTGGAGTCGCCCTTTATTGAGCTGCTTATGTGTTGCTGTTACTCGGCGTCGTGGTGACGGCGGGGCTTGCGGCCTCCGTTGTCGCCGGGACGGCGCGGACGGTCGCTGCGCTCGGAGCGCTCGCGACGCGGACGCTCACGGCGCTGGAAGTGCTCGCCGTCGCCCTCGGAGGAACCCTCGGCGCGAGCCGGAGCCTCAGGCTTGTCAAGACGATCGAGCGAGATCTTGCCGCGATCGTCGACCTCGATGACGACGACCTTGACCTCGTCGCCCACGTTGAGGACGTCCTCGACCTTCTCCACACGACCCTTGGCGACGCGGGAGATGTGCAGCAGGCCGTCCTTACCGGGCAGCAGATTCACGAAGGCACCGAATGGCTGGATGGAGACCACACGACCGGTGTACTCCTCGCCCGGCTCGGGAACCTTGATGATGAGCTTGATGCGCTCGACGGCCTGATCGACGGACTCGCCAGTGCCGCCGACAAAGACGGTGCCGTCCTCCTGAATGTCGACCGAAGCGCCGGTCTCGTCCTGGATGCCACGGATGACCTTACCGCCGGAACCGATGACGTCGCGAATCTTGTCAGTCGGAACCTGGATGGAGACGATACGCGGAGCGGTGCTGCGTGTGGTGTGGCGCGGCTCGGGGATCACATCGAGCATCTTCTGCAGGATGAAAGCACGACCCTCCTTGGCCTGCTGCAGGGCGCGGGCCAGGATGTCGAAGGTAAGGCCGGTGGCCTTGTTGTCCATCTGCAGGGCGGTGATGCCCTCGGTGGTGCCGGTGACCTTAAAGTCCATGTCGCCCAGGAAGTCCTCGAGACCCTGGATGTCGGACAGGACCACGGTCTTGCCCTCCTCCTGGATCAGGCCCATGGCGATACCGGAGACCGGGCGCTTAATGGGCACGCCGCCGTCCATAAGGGCGAGCGTGGAGCCGCAGGTCGAAGCCATCGAAGAGGAGCCGTTGGACTCCATGACCTCGGAGACGACGCGGATGGCGTAGGGGAACTCGTTCTCGTCGGGGAGCACCGGAAGCAGAGCGCGCTCGGCCAGGTTGCCGTGGCCGATCTCGCGGCGCTTGGGGCTGCCCATGCGGCCGGTCTCGCCGGTGCAGAACGGCGGGAAGTTGTAGTGGTGCATATAGCGCTTGCCCTCGGTGGGCTCGATGGTATCCAGGCGCTGGCCCTCGTTGAGCATACCGAGCGACAGGACGGAAAGCACCTGGGTCTGGCCACGCTGGAACAGACCGGAGCCGTGAACGAGCGGCAGGTAGTTATCCTTCACCATGATGGGGCGAATCTCATCGGCGGCACGGCCGTCGACGCGCTCGCCGGTCTCGACGACCATGGTGCGCATAGCCTTCTTCTCGAGCTTCTTGAGCGCCACGGGGATCTCGCGCTCCCAAGCGGCCTGCTCCTCCTCGGTGAACTCGGCACGGATGGACTCCTTCAGAGTCTCGACCTTGCCGATACGGGAGAGCTTGTCGGCATCGCGAAGGGCGGCGGCCATCTCGTCGTAGTGGGCGAAGATGCGCTCCTGGACCTCCTCGACGGGCTGGTCGAGCGGGTACTCCTTCTTGACGATGGCGCCATTGACCTGCTCCCACTCGGCAACGAACTCGTCCTGGGCCTGGCAGAAGGCGGCAAGGGCCTCCTGGCCAAACTTCATGGCGGCGAGCATGTCGTCCTCGGAGATCTCCTCGGCGCCGGCCTCGACCATCGAGATGAAGTCGGCAGAGCCGCCCAGCTCCAGGTCCAGGTCGGAGTTCTCGCGCTCCTCGTAGGTGGGGTTGACGATAAACTCGCCGGTCTCCACGTTACGGCCGATGCGCACGCAGGCAAGCGGGCCCTCGAAGGGCACGCCGCCGAGCGTCATGGCCAGGGAGGCACCCATGACGTTGATGACGTCAAAGGGGTTGACCTGGTCGGCGACGAGCGAGGTAGCGACGATGTGTACCTCGTTGCGGAAGCCGTCCGGGAAGCTCGGGCGAATCGGACGGTCGATCATGCGCGCGGTGAGCGTGGCCTTCTCACTGGGACGGCCCTCACGCTTGAGGTAGCCACCCGGGATGCGGCCGGCGGCGTACATCTTCTCGTTGAAGTCGACGGTCAGCGGGAAGAAGTCGTAGTTCTTGCGCTCCTTGGAGACGACCACGGTGTCGAGCATCGTGGTGTCGCCCTGCTTGACCAGGCAGGCGCCGGTGGCCTGCTTGGCAAGCTCGCCCGACTCAAAGGTGTAGGTCTTGCCGTACAGCTCAAAGGTCTTGGATACGAGTGTCATTGTTCTCCTTTACCCCGCAGGCCCCTTGCCTGCGGGCTTCTCATGTGACGCGGGCCCCCTGCCCCCGCCACGCTTCAGAGCGTGATTGTTCACGCCCTTACACAAAAAGAGCGCCCCGCTGCGCAGGACGCTCTTAGCATGTACAAATCCTACTGGATGTTGTCGCGGATGCCCAGAGCCTTGATGAGCTCACGGTACTCGACGATGTCGTTCTTCTTGATGTAGGAAAGAAGACGACGACGACGGCCGACGAGCATGAGCAGGCCACGACGGGTGTGGAAGTCCTTCTGGTGGGACTTCATGTGCTCGGTCAGCTCCTTGATGCGCTCGGTCAGGATGGCGACCTGAACCTTGGGGTTGCCGGTATCGACCGGGGTGTTACCGAACTGGGCAGTCAGCTCCGCCTTGCGCTCTTTGGAAACAGTCATTGTTTCACCTTTCGTTTTGCGTCGCCCACGGGCGACTCGATTCGCCTCGGACTGGGAAGCCGCCGGTGGAGCGAGCAACCAAGGTCGAGGTACCAACAGGTCGGTATGTTACCACAAGCAGCCCGTGCCTGCGCATCATCACCGACCCAACATGAATTCCATCGCACGGAGGCGCTGATCGGTGTGCGTCGCAGCCCACACATGCGAAAGCCCGAGCAAGAACGCCGCCGTATGCGTGTCGATCCTCTCGACCATAAGCGCATCGAAGGTCATGGACATGAGGGCGCGCAGCCACGCGACCTCACCGGTCGACACCAGCTCGGCACCCGGAACGCTCGACGCGCACGACCCGCACATGAGACCGCCCGCCTGGGGCGAAAAATACGACAGCATGGGGTCTCTGCACAGCACGCAGGCCGAAAAATCGGGTCGATAGCCAACGTGCGACAGCAGCTTAAAGACATATGCCGCCACAAGTAGATCCATATGCGCCGCGTCGAGCCCGCTGCCCACCAGGGCAAGCGCTCGCTGCGTTATGGCAAAGGTAAACGGGTCCTCGGCGTCCTCGAACGAGCACACGCGCGCGACCTCGGCGATCGCGCTTGCGGCGCATGTCATCTCGTAATCGGGAGCAGCGCCGAGCGGCGCCTCCATAAGCTCGGCCTGGGAAACCACGTCGAGCGACCGTCCATGCGCAAGCAGCAGATCAACGGTACAGAACATCTCGCAGCGCGCAGCCAGGCGTCCGCCGGGTTTGCGGGCGCCCTTTGCCACAGCACGAACCTGCCGACCCCGCTCGTCAAGCATCGTCAGGATCAGGTCCGTCTCTTTGAGCTTCGTCTTATCGAGCACGAGCACTTTCGTGCGATATGTACGAGAACCTGCCATTCGCGCCGCGTGTCCCTAATCCTCGGCGTTATAGCCAAAGCGGCGAATCTGGGCCTCGTCGTCACGCCAGCCGGCCTTGACCTTCACGTCCAGCTCCAAAAAGACCTGGGTGCCAAAGATGCGCTCAAGGTCGCGACGGGCGTCGATGCCGATATGTTTGATCATCTCGCCGCCCTTGCCGATGATGATGCCCTTTTGGCCCTCGCGCTCGACGTAAATGGTGGCGTGCACGCGCAGCACCTTCTTGGTCTGCTCAAGCGCATCGCAAATCACGCCCACGGAGTGCGGGATCTCATCACGGGTGCGGCGCAAGACCTTCTCGCGCACAAACTCGGCAACGAGCGTCTCATCGGAAGCGTCGGTACCCATGTCCTCGGGGAACCAACGCGGACCCTCGGGCAAAAAGTGCGCAACGGTCTCGATGAAGGCATCGACGTTAAAGTTCTTGACCGACGACGTCACGATCTCGTCGTCATATTCCATAAGCTCGTGGGCGGCCTTAAGCTGCTCCATGACCTGTGCGGGGTCGGCTTCATCGGCCTTGGTGAGCACTAGGACCTTCTTGGAACGGGCATTCTTGACACGCTCGGCAACCCAGGCGTCTCCCCTGCCGATCGGTTTAGTGGCATCAATCAAAAACGCGACAACATCGACATCGTTCAGCTCGAACAGCGCGCTCTTGTTGAGCTCGGACCCTAGACCGTCCTTGGGCTTGTGGATACCCGGGGTATCGACAAAGACCAGCTGGTAGCCGGGGCGGTTGACGACGGCGCGCATGCGACGGCGGGTCGTCTGGGCCACCGGCGAGGTGATGGCGACCTTTTTGCCATAGCAGGCGTTGAGCAGCGTTGACTTACCGGCGTTGGGGCGGCCGACCAAGGCCACGAAGCCACTGCGGAAACCGGGCTCAACGTCGCCAAAGCCCGCGAGGCTGTCGTCCTCGTCGCACAGGGCGTCGAGTTCCTCGTCGCTCATGCCCTCAAACGGGTCGAACTCCTCGACTTCCTCATAGGCCTCGGTCGCCTTAGCATCCGGGGACTCGTCGTCCAAAATTTCATCGATAGGCTGCATATTGTCGGACATGGGAATCCCTTTCTAAATAAAGCCGAGCGCGTGGGCAAATACAAGCAAGCCCACAATCGCGGCGGTGATTGAAAGTACGTATACCGAGGCGGCGGCGATGTCCTTGGCGCGTTTTGCCAGCGGATGGAGCTCCTGGGTCGCCAGATCGACAATGGCCTCCATGGCGGTATTGCACAGCTCGCCGTGAATCACCAGGCCGCAGCAGATGATAATCGTGGCCCGCTCGGCAATGTCGAGCCCCACGATGCAGCCGGCAATGACGGTGCACACGCCCGCCACGAGCATGACCTTAATGTTGCGCTCGGTCTTGACGGCGGTGACGAAGCCCTCCATGGCGTAAGAAAACGACTTTAAGAAGGACGGATGGTCCTTGTTCGATCCGGGAATCATAGACGGCTCCTAGTCGTGGGCGTGGTTGGTGATGGGGCCGACGTGGACTAGCTTGGGGTCCTCGCCGCGCTCGAGCGCCAGATCGCGCAGGATGGCGTCCTCGCGGGCCTCCATGACCTCGGCCTCGTCGTCCTCGATATGGTCATACCCCAGCAGGTGCAGCATGCCGTGTACGAGCATCAGGCGGCACTCGTCGGCAGGGCTATTGCCAAAGCCGGGGGCCTGACGGGCAATGACCTGCGGGGCCAAGATGATATCGCCGAGCTCGAGCGTCTCGTCGGCGGGAATATCCTCGTCAAAGGCCGAGTCGCATTCAAACGAGAGCACATCGGTGGTGCGGTCGATGCCACGCCACTCGTGGTTGAGCTCGTGCATCTCGTCCTCGTCAACATACGAAAGGGAAATCTCGGCTTCACGTTCAACGCCCTCGGCGGCAAGCACAACCTCGCAGATGTGCTCCACCTCCTGCGCGTCGAGCAGCGTATCGAGCTCGGCATCGTTGCTGATCAATACACTCAACGGGACTCCTTTCGGTCGCGCGAGCGCTGCTCGCGCACGTCATCATAAGCATCATATGCCTCGACGATACGACCCACTAGGGCATGGCGTACCACGTCGGCGCGCTCCAGGTGTGCAAACGCCACATCGTCGACACGACCCAAAATCTTCTCAACATCCGCCAAGCCACCACGACGACCCACCAGGTCGCGCTGGCTGAGGTCGCCGGTAATCACGAACTTGGAGTTGAATCCAAGGCGTGTCAGGAACATCTTCATCTGCTCGGGCGTAGTATTTTGCGCCTCGTCGAGCACCACGAAAGCATCGCTCAGCGTACGACCGCGCATATAGGCAAGCGGGGCGATCTCGATCACGCCGCGCTCCATAAGCTCATCGGTGCGCTCGCGATCCATCATGTCAAAAAGGGCGTCGTAGAGCGGACGCATGTACGGATCGATCTTTTCCTCGAGGGTGCCAGGCAAAAAGCCCAGGTTCTCCCCCGCCTCGACAACAGGACGCGTCAAGATCAAACGGCCCACCTCATGGCGCTTGAGCGCGGCAACGGCGAGCGCCATGGCCAGATAGGTCTTACCGGTACCGGCAGGACCCAAGCCAAAGGTGATGGTATGCGAGCGAATGGCATCCACATAGCGCTTTTGCCCGAGCGTCTTGGGGCGAATGACGCGACCGCGATACGAAAGCAGCACGTCATCGCGAAGCGATGTGGCCTCGTGCTCACCATCGCGCAAGACGGCCAGGCAGCGAGAGACATCGTCGGCAGACAGGGTACGACCGGCCGCCGCCTCGCGAAAAGCATGTTCGAAAAAGCGAGCCACGAGTTCGACCTCGTCCGGGTCACCGCTCACGGCGATGCTATCGCCACGGGCGACCACATGGGCGCGAACCAAGCTCTCGAGTGCACGAAGGACGCCGTCGCCTGCGCCCAAAACGCACGAGGGATCAATTCCCTCGGGAACGGTAAGTCTAATCTTCGAGGCTTCCATGGACCTCCCTGCGCGCATGGACCAAGCCGGAATCATCGACTCCGATGATAGCAACATCGAGCAGGCACGGGGCTGTAAGTCCACAGGTATCGTCAAGACGGGCATGATGGAACGAACCGAGCGTCAGGCTGTCACCATACTCGAGCACGGCACGCTCGACAGTGCCCACGCGACGACGAGCATCGGCAATAGCGAGCTCCTGCGCCGTGTCTCGCATACGACGGCTGCGCTCGGCCATAACCTCGGGCGGCACCTGGTCGGGCATGTCGGCAGCAAGGGTACCGGGACGCTTGCTATAGCGGAACACGTGCATACGCGAGAAACCCACACGGCGGCACAGCGCCAGCGACTCCTCGAACTCCTCGTCCGTCTCACCAGGAAAACCGACGATGACATCGCACGAAAGAGACGCCTGGGGCAAGTTGGCGCGAATCATACGCACCGTGTCCTCAAAGGCCTCCGCACTATAGGGACGACCCATGCGATGCAAGGTCGCCGTACAGCCGGACTGCACGGGCAGGTGCAAAAACGGGGCAATACGCTGCGGATAGCGCGCCATAACCTTAAGCAGGCGCTCAGAGATATCCATGGGTTCGACCGAGGAAATGCGCACATGCGCAATAGTCGTGCGCTCCATGATGGCCTCGAGCAGCTCATCGATTTCGACATGCTCGTCGGTCGCGCTCTTGCCATCGTAGGCACCCAGGTTCACACCGGTCAGCACCACCTCGGGCACGCCGGCCTCCTGGGCCTCGCGAACTTGCTCAAGCACGGACTCGACGGGCACGGAACGCTCGGGACCGCGGGCCTTCCACACGATGCAATAGGTGCAACGGTGGTTGCAGCCATCCTGGATCTTCACGCCCAGGCGAGAGCGACCGAGCGCATCGACCACCTCGCCATCGCTGCAGGCGGGAACGCTATCGGACTCAACGCCCAGCACCTCGCAGACACGTTCGGCGACATCGATCTTGGACGGCTCGGCGATCACGCGATCCGAAAGCTCCAACAGCTCCTCGGGATGCAAATTGACCACGCAACCGGTCACGAGCACATAGGGCTCATTTGGATGGGCCAGCGCATGACGGACGGCCTTACGGGTCTTGGCCTCGGCCTCGCCCGTAACGGCACAGGTGTTAATGACGATCAGATCGGCATCCTGGGGCTCCACAATAGCAAAGCCCAGGCGCATAAGATCGGCAGTGATACGGTCAGACTCAACCCGGTTGACACGGCAGCCGAGGTTGACGACGGAAATATGGGGTGCGAGCACACGGGCTCCTTAATCGAGGATATCGTCGAGGGCACTCTTGATACGGTCGGTCACCGACTTCTTACCGGAAGCGACGTCATCGCCCATCTCATCGGCAAAAGCACGGAGCAGCTCGCGTTGCTTATTGGAAAGATTGGTGGGAACGACCACGCGCAGTTGCACGATCAGGCGGCCACGCGAACCGCCACCGCCAATGCGCGGCATGCCGTAATTATTGACGCTCACGGTGTCGCCGTACTGGGCGCCGGCGGGAACCGTCACCTTAACGACCTCGTCGGGCATAATGCCCTCGACCTCGATCTCGCAGCCGAGCGCAGCCTGCGCAATCGAGATATCGCTCACCAGGTACAGGTCGTCACCGTTGCGCTTAAAGCGCTCATGGTCGGCGACGCGCACGTTGACAATCAGGTCGCCCGAAGGCTCGCCGCGAAGGCCGGCCTCGCCAAAGCCGCTCACACGCAGCTGGCGACCGGTCGAAACGCCGGCGGGAATATCGATGTCGATCTTTTCGTGCGAAGGCGTGCGGCCCTGACCGTCGCAGGTCTCGCAGGGATGGTCGATAACCGTGCCCTCGCCATGGCAGTCAGGGCAAGGCGAGGAAGACTGAACCTGGCCCAAAAACGATCGCTGAACCGTCGTGACGTAGCCCGTACCGTGGCAGCGACTGCACTGCTTTTCCTGTGCACCCTCGGCCCTACCGGTACCGTTGCAGTCCTCGCAAGGAGCAAGGCGGTCATAGCTGATCGTCTTTTTGCAGCCGAGTGCCGCCTCCTCGAGCGTCACCGAAAGCGAGATGGCCATGTCGCGTCCGCGACGACGCTCACGACGGCTGCGGGCACCACCACCGGCACCGCCGCCAAAAAACGACGAGAACAGGTCGTCCATGCCCATGCCACCAAAGATATCGTTGATGTCGACATAGCCCGAACCACCAGGACCGTCGGCAGTGCCGTAACGGTCGTAGTTAGCACGCTTCTGCTCATCGGAAAGAACGGAATAGGCCTCGTTGAGCTCCTTGAACTTGGCCTCGGCCTCGGGATCGTCCGAAACATCCGGATGTACGGTACGGGCCTTCTTTAAAAACGCACGCTTAATCGTCCGCGCGTCGGCATCCCTGTCGACGCCAAGCACCTCGTAGTAATCCCTATTTTCCGACACGACCGAATCCTTCCGACTTTCATTATTGTCACAGTGCGTCCTATACCCAAGCTGGGCCGACCGCAAACAAAGGGTTTGATGTTATTGCATTTGATACGGCGAAAGCATGGCCCGTTGCGAGCAGCTCGCGAACCAAACCGACACGAGCGCGAACATGAAGCCGTTGGCAAAACCGTTGGCAAACTGCATCGCACCGCGCTTCCACCACAGCAGGCTGCGATGAAGCACACCGTCCGAAAGCACCATGAACAGGCCCATGGTAAACGGAATAAAGCACATCACGGCAAAGGCCGAGAACACTCCCGAGATGGCCGACAGCACCAAAAACGGCGCCACAATGCCCATCAGGTAAAAGCCAGTACGAGCTTTGCCTTCCAAGCGCTCGGCCTCAACATGGGCGCGGCCGACCAGGTCGCCGCCCGCGGCACCGTTAGTGCCAGCATGGCCCATGCCGCTAATGCGGACCTCGTCGCCATCGTGCGTGCCGGCAGGAAACTCAATCGTCTGCTCGGAGGTCACACGGGTTCGCCCGCTGCCACCGCAATCGGGGCAGGGGTCGGCCACGACCTTACCGGAACCGCCGCACTCGGGGCAGACCGACTGGAACGTGCCCGCACCAAACAGGAAGGACAGGTCGACGTCGATGTGGCCGCGGCCACCGCAGCTCGGGCAGGTATGGGCATGCTCAGACGAAACGGAGCCCGAGCCGCCGCAGTTGCTACAGGTATCGAAGCGCGTGTAGCGGACGGTCTTGCGGGCACCGCCCTTGGCCTCCTTGGCGTCGAGTTTGATATCGACGACCACGTTGGCGCCGTTCTCGGGATTGTAGGCAGCCTGGCCGCGACGCTGCTGGCCCCAGGCGCCACCAAAGGGAAAGCCGCCCTCAAAGGGATTGCCATAGCCCGTGCTGCCGGCGTAGCCGCCACCATAGGGCGAAGCCGTAGGAGCACCGGCAAAGGGATTGCCAGAACGCATGGCGTCGTAGCGCGCACGTTTTTGCTCATCCGAAAGCACGGCGTAGGCCTCGGAAACCTCTTTAAACTTTTCCTCGGCATCCGGCTCTTTATTGACGTCCGGATGGAGCTTACGGGCCTTTTGCTGGAAGGCCTTTTGAATATCACGCGAGGTGGCGTCCTTGGAGACACCCAGAATCTCGTAGTAATCTTTTTCGTTCATCGTCGCCATGCGCGGCAACCTCCTGCTCACAGCAGCGTATATATTCCGGTAATTCTACCCGAGCGGCCTAAGCTAGATCCCAAAACAGCTCGAACAGAACATTTCCATCGAGCCAGCCCAGATGGGTCGGCGCCAGACGAGCTCGAACATGGCCCGCGACGACATCTGCCGTAGTGAAGGGTCCCTCATGACCCCAGAGCGTCTCGGGCACCCAAGTGGCAAGACCCAATTCGAGCGCGCGATCGCAGGCAGCTGCCAGCTCGCCCGTTGGGATGACGCAAGCTGCACGAGCCAACAGGTCGGACGCAACACCGCGCGTCATGCGACAAGCGAGCATCAAGTCTTCGGCGACGGCCTCACGCTGCGACAGATATTCGGCCTCGAACGCCGTCGCGTCATCGTCACGTTGCACCAGACGCACGCGGTACGCATCGCCTCGAGAAGACACGCCGGGGAACAAACCTGCAAGACGGTCGAAATCCTCGTCGTCGAGCATGCCCGCGGCAGAACGACCCAGGCCCAGGTAGCCCTGTCCGGTCCAGTAGGCAATGTTATGGGCGCACTCATGGCCGTCGAGCGCGTAGCTCGCCACCTCATACGGATGATAGCCGGCCGCACCCAGGCGCTCACGCGCCGCGTCCATGCACGAAGCCTGAAAATCCTCATCGGGCTCGAGCGACTCGTCACGGCACGCCATGCGATAAAGGGGCGTCCCCTCCTCAAGCGTGAGCGGGTAGATCGACACATGATGCGGCGCCGCCGCCAGCACGCCATCGAGCGTGCTCCGCCAGCTTGCGGCCGTCTGCCCGGGAAGGCCGCACATCAGGTCGCACGACACATCGAGGCCAACTTCCTTCACCGTCGCGATAGCCGCAAGTGCCCGATTAGCATCGTGAATGCGGCCAATAGCAGCCAGCTCGGTATTGTCGAGGGTTTGCACGCCCAGAGAGATGCGCGTGACACCCGCCTCGGCAAGCGCGGTGGCGAGCTCGACGGTCAGCGACTCAGGATTGGCTTCGCAAGTAAATTCAACGGGCTTGCACCACATGGAGATACGACGGACAAGTTTCACCAGGCGCTCCCCAGCCAGTGAGGGCGTGCCGCCGCCAATATAGACCGTGCGGACCTGCGCAAGCGCCCCGGCGTCGCCAAAGGAATCGAGGCGTGCATACAGCTGCTCAAAATAGGAATCGAGCGCAGCATCCAAATCACACAGAGCAAAGCTGCGCGAGTCAAAGTCGCAATAGCGGCATTTTTGAGCGCAAAACGGCACGTGCACGTACAGCGCGGTAACGGCCACCCTTAAGCCTCCAGCGGATGAGCGGGCACCGACTCACCGGCGGCAAGCGCGGCCTCGCAGGCCACCACGTCGCGCTCGATATCATCGACCAGCGCCATAAACTCCTCGTACGTAGAGCAACGCACCACCTGAGCGCGCCAGGCGGCGGCATGGGGCATGCCCTTTAAGTACCAGCTTGCGTACGTGCGAGCACGCGACATGAGCGGCAGAAGCTCGTGCGTCAACGTCAAGTGCTCGCGCAGAGCCTCCAGGCGCTCGACCGAGGAGCGAGAAGGAACCGGCGTGCCATCGAGTGCAAGGGCTCGGGCATCGCCGAACACCCACGGATTGCCGTAGATGCCGCGCGCGATAAACACCGCGCTGGCACCCGAGCCGTGCAGATGCTCAGCAGCGTCCTCGGCCGAGAACACATCGCCCGAACCAATCACGGGAATCTCGACAGCGTCGGTAACCTCATCGACGACCGACCAATCGGCCTGGCCCGTGTAGAGCTGCGTGGCGCAACGACCATGCACGGCGACTGCAGAGGCGCCCGCCCCTTCGAGCATCTGGGCAAACGTTGCGGCATTGCGATCCTCGGCATAAAAACCCTTGCGGATCTTCACGGTCACGGGAACATGTGCCGCGCCCACCGCTGCCTCGACGATTCTTTCGGCCAGGTCGGGCGTGCGCATAAGCGCCGAGCCCTCGCCCTTGGTAACGACCTTGCGAGCCGGACAAGCCATGTTGATATCAATCAATGACAGGCGGTCGCCCACGCGTTCCTCGACGGCAGCGACGGCACTCGCAAACTGATCGGGCTTGGAACCAAAGAGCTGCACGCAAATCTGCTGCTCCTCGTCGGCCGGCAACACCAGGCGCCACGTCTTGTTGCTGGCATAGGCAAGACCCGCCACGCTCACCATCTCGCTGTAGGCAAGGTTGGCACCGCGGCGGCGACACATGATGCGATAGGCGGGGTCGGTCACGCCCGCCATGGGAGCCATAAGGAACGGCTGCTCGGCATAGGCACCCAGCAGCCGCTTGCTGTATTCAGAAAGCGCCATGGACCTACTCGTCCACCTTGAGGATCGCCATAAAGGCCTCCTGCGGGACCTCGACCGATCCGATGGCCTTCATACGCTTCTTGCCCTCTTTCTGCTTCTCGAGCAGCTTGCGCTTACGCGAGATATCGCCGCCGTAGCACTTAGCAAGAACGTCCTTGCGACGCGCCTTGACGGTGGAACGGGCGATGATCTTGTTGCCGATAGCACCCTGGATGGGCACCTCGAACAGCTGACGCGGGATGATCTCCTTGAGCTTGTCGCACAGGCCACGGGCCAGGCCATATGCCTTATCCTTGTGCACGATAAACGACAGCGCGTCCACTTCGTCGCCCGAAAGCAGAATGTCGAGCTTGACGAGCTCGGAGGGGCGATATTCGTTGAACTCGTAGTCGAGCGAGGCATAGCCCTTGGTGCGGCTCTTGAGCTGATCAAAGAAGTCCAAGATGAGTTCGGCGAGCGGCATATCGAAGCGCATCTCGACCGATTTGCTCGTCAGGTGGATCATGTCGGTCGTGACACCGCGGTGCTCGATGGCGAGCTGCATGACGGCACCCGTGTACTCAGGCGGGCAGATGATCTTTGCCTTGAGGTAGGGTTCCTCGATACGATCGATGCGTGTGGCCTCGGGAAGGTCCTGCGGACTGCGGACATCGATCATTTCGCCGTCGGTCTTGTAGACGTGATAGTCGACCGAGGGACTCGTGGCAATGAGGTCCAGGTTGAACTCGCGCTCCAGGCGTTCCTTGACGACTTCCATGTGCAGCAGGCCCAGGAAGCCCACGCGGAAGCCAAAGCCGAGCGCCACCGAGGTCTCGGGCTCCCACACCAACGACGGGTCGTTGACGTGCAGCTTATCGAGGGCGTCGCGCAGATTCTCGTAGTCCTTGTTGTCGATCGGGAACAGGCCCGTGTAGACCATGGGCTTGGCCTCGCGGTAGCCCGGAAGCGGCTCGGGGCAGGGGTTCGAGGCCCACGTGAGGGTATCGCC
Source organism: uncultured Collinsella sp. (assembly GCA_958371715.1). Classification (GTDB taxonomy): domain Bacteria; phylum Actinomycetota; class Coriobacteriia; order Coriobacteriales; family Coriobacteriaceae; genus Collinsella. The sequence goes on along the minus strand of CATXLW010000028.1, from coordinate 14,340 downwards.
CACGCGCACGGCCTCGGGGTCCTTCAGGCCCGTGACCACATATCCGACCTCGCCGACCGTCAGCGCGTCGACCGGGGTCTCGGCAGGACGCTTGACGCCCACGCCGTCGACCAAAAAGTCGCCCTTGGCTTGCATCATAAGCAGGGTATCGCCCTTTTTGATGGAACCATCGAAGACGCGCACCGTAGCCACCACACCGCGATACTCGTCAAAGTACGAATCCAAAATGAGCGCTTTGAGCGGAGCGTTTGCATCGCCCTTAGGCGGCGAAATCAAAAAGACAATGGACTCCAGCAGATCGTGAATGCCCTCGCCGGTCTTGCCCGAGACGCACACAGCATCATCGGCAGGGATCGCCAGGTCATCCTCGATCTCGGTCTTAACCTCATCGGGATGGGCCGAGGGCAGGTCGATCTTGTTGATGGCCGGCACAATGTCCAGATTGGCGTTCATGGCGAGCGTCGCGTTGGAAACGGTCTGCGCCTCGACGCCCTGCGTGGCGTCGACAACGAGTACCGCGCCCTCACAGGCTGCCAGCGAGCGCGAGACCTCATAGGTAAAGTCCACGTGGCCCGGCGTATCGATCAGATTGAACTGATACGTCTCACCATCGTCGGCGTCATAGGAAACGCGGACGGCATTGGACTTGATCGTAATGCCGCGCTCGCGCTCGATATCCATGGTGTCGAGCAGCTGCGACTCCATGTCGCGTTCGTCGACGGTATGGGTGAGCTCGAGGATGCGGTCACTGATCGTGGACTTGCCATGGTCGATATGCGCAACGATCGAGAAGTTGCGGATGTGGGAAATGTCAATTGAAGTATTCATGCGGACTATCTTACCCGAGCGGTACAAAAAATGGAGCCTGTTCCATAAAACAGGCTCCATTTATGCGCGTAATCTGTGTGGTGTGAAATTTACAACTTAGGCGTTGATGCTGTTCACGAGCTTGGCAAGACCGGACTTGCGGTTGGAAGCCTGGTTCTTGTGGATAACATGCTTGGCGGCAGCCATGTCGAGACGCTTGGTGACGGTCTTGAGGGCAGCCTGGGCCTTCTCGGCGTCGCCCTCGGCGACGGCGGACTGGACGTGCTTGGTCAGCGTCTTGAGCTCGGACTTGACAGCCTTGTTACGCATGCGAGCTGCCTCATTGGTGCGGATACGCTTCTTCTGAGACTTGATGTTTGCCACTTCTGGAGTTCCTTTCGAGTTCCTTGCAAAAAATGTATGACACCTCTGAGACACGGTGAGGTCATGCAAGCGCCTACTATAGCACGCTCCCTCTCAAAGGGATAGAACGAATTTGTCAAATAGGCAGGTATCATCACGATTTTCTCAAGATGTTCGTAATCCAGAGCAAAAGCGCCGTCTGAGAATCGGCCGAACCCTTGAGCGCGAGCTCCACATCAACGGCACCCTCGAGCGCTGCGATGAGCTCTGCCATCGAAAAGCGACGTGCCCAGGTCAGGTGATTCTTGACCTGCCAGGACTGGAGCTTGAGCGTTGCGGCCAGCTCGCGACCCTGCCCACGCGCGTCGAGCGCCTTGGCGACGATAAGCTCGCGAATGCGACCGCACAGCAATGTGTAAGTCCACACGTAGCTCTTGGAGGGCAGGAGCTTAAAGAGCTCGAGCGAACGCCGCATATCGCGAGCCGAGACGGCGTTGAGGAAGTCCCAGGGTTGAACCTCGGCCGTACGAACAATCCAGCGCTCAACATCGGCAAGTTCAATCTGAGGCGACTCGACCATCTGGGCAAGCTTAGCCAAGTCGTTATCGAGCATGCGCGTGTTTTCGCCCGAACGCGAGACGAGCTCCTCGGCGGCCGCCGTCGAAATCGACTTACCGCGCTGCGTCGCCATCTGCTGAACACGGCGCGGCAGTTCCCAGCGCTTGGTACCCGAGCAATCGACGATAGCCTTCTTGTCGATCTTGGCGATTGCCTTATACAGGCGCGTATTCTTGGCAAGTGAGTCGGCGATGATGAGGCAGACCGTTGTTGGGCTGGGACTCGCCAGATACTCGACGAGCGGCTCCGAGACCGCCTTGGCGAGCTTTGAGCAGCCATCGAGGATTACCAGACGAAACTCGCTGCCCATCGGAAAGGTGTTAAGCGATCCGATAATGGACTCGATATCGGGGTCCTTGGTCATGTCTCGCTCGTCGAGGTTGAACTCGACCATACCCGATTTTTCCAGACGCGCTTTCATACGCGAGACGGCGTGGTCGCGCTTAACTCCGTCGGTACCGACGATCAGATATGCCGGCAGCAAACCGGTTTCGGACATTGCGCTCCCCTCCCGCAGGCCTTCGTATTCGTTCCGTGCCATTCTAGCCCAGGGGCCCACCACACGCCAACGACGTCGTCACGGTCGCTGGCATCGCATCGCAAAGCCATTCGCAGTCGGTGTGACGGTAATGTCGCCGTGTTCGATAGTACACGCGAACACACCACCCGCTTCCTTAACGGCATCGATGCAGGCATCGGACGGATGGCCGTATCGATTCCCCTCACCGGCGCTTGCGAGGGAAAGCTCGGGCTTCAGGACGTCCAGCAACTCGCCATCGACTGAAACCTTGGAGCCGTGATGCCCAAGTTTAAGGACATCGATATCCCCCACCTCCTGCACGAATTCCCGCTCTTGGTCGAGCTCGGCATCACCGGTGAGAAGTATTCGCAGGCCCTTGCCTTCCTGAACATAAGAGAGCAGCAGGACAAGCGAGTCCTCATTTCCCTCGCCATCCACGGACTCGAATGGCCACATCACGCGGGCGCAAAATGAGCCGATGTCGACCGTATCCCCACGGCGCACCTGCCGATACTCCACGCCAGGTCGGTTCAATACCTCGGCAGGAGCATCCTCCAGCGCATCCGCCGCCACGGCAATCGTTCCGACCGAAAACTGTTCGAGCACGGCAGGCAAACCACCCCAGTGGTCCTCATCCCAATGCGTCACAAAAACGGCATCGATATGGTGCACGTTATTGCGAACCAACGCCGCAACCACACGCTCGTCGAGCCCGCAGTCGACGAGAGCTACTGCGCCGCCTTGGCGGATAAGAATCGCATCGGCCTGGCCCACATCGAGCACCGTCACCGAAGGCGGAGCGAATCGATCCCAATAGACGTACGGAATCGCAGCCAAGAGCATCAGGCATGCAAGCCCCACCGCCATAGGACGTGCACGGGGACGCGGCCACCAGACCAGCAGAACCGCCAGAAAACACGGCACTAGGTAAATCCACATGCTATCGGGCGGCACGCTCACGTATGCACCCGGCACGGCGGCAAACAGCTGCTCGAAGAACAGCGCGCAACGGGCGGCAATCATGGGCACAACGAGCGCCCAAGTCCGCAACGGTCCCACGAGCGAAAAGGGAGCCAGCACGATCGACACAGCGAGCAGAACGCTCACCACCGGACCGATGACCGCATTTGCCAACGGAGCAATGAGCGAGAATGTACCGAAGGCAGGAATGGTAATGGGAAGTGTCGCCAGTTGCGAGCACAGCGTGACGGAAAGCACGCTGGCAACGCCCGATGGCACACCTAGCTCACCCAAAGCGTAGGTCGCATAGGGACAAAAGCACAGAATGGCTAAGACGCTGGCGCATGAAAGCTGAAAGCCCATCTCGAACAGCACCGTCGGCCGCAGTAGCACAAAGATGGACATGGTGCGAAGAGTGCCGAAAGGCCGTGCCGACGACGCCCCGCGCCGTTTACGACAAGCGTCACGAACACCATGCAGCACGCGCGCACGGCCGAGGGAGACGCGCCCGTAAAGGCAGCGTAGCCCACAAGCGTTATCGCCAATATCGCCCGCTGAAGACCACGTGAGCACCGAGTCTTTTGCAATACACCCTCGATTACAAACCCCACGATAGCCAAATGGCTGCCCGAGACGGCGATAAGATGCGCCGTTCCCGTCACCGAAAACCAGTCGCCCGCCGGCTGGGCGCGCAGCTCGGCCGAACGACCGCAGACGACACCGGCTATGAGCGCACGCGCCGGGTCGGTCGCAGGCGCGATGGACGCAAGCAGCCCATTTCGCAGCCGAAGCAGCGGCCTCGGAGAACCCTCATCGACCGACACAATCCGAACGGCTTTAACCTTGCGTACCTCGCCTCGGAGCACGCGCGATCGTCCATACGCATCGTTCTCAAAACGTGACACGCGACCGATAACACGCACGTGCGCCCCGACCTTGAACTCACGGTCACACGATAGGCGAACCGTTGCCAAGTTCTTACCGTCCGAGCGCGCCTCGCAGGTATAGGAATACACGTCGTCATTTATGGATGGGTCACCCTGCACGACAAACTCGAGACTGTTTGCCGCTCGACCGTCGAGCGTCTTCGAGGCGTTGAGCGCACCCACGGCCCACCACGCCGAAACGACCGCACCCGCTATGAGACCGACGGACGCGGCATACAGCCACCGCTTCAAAGGGGCAAGCCTCGCACAAGAGTGAGCCAGCACAACGAAAACCGCTGCCGCAACGGGAATGGCCCATAGCGGCCCGACCGCCGTCGCCCGCTCCCTCAGCAGCGCATCAGCGGCTATGCTGAGCACCAAGGCGCAGCTCACGCACATGCCGGCACACAGGGCCATCGTCCACGGAATCAGGGGCCGCGGAGGCATCACGTGCTCTCGCTCGGTCGCACTCATACGCAGATGCAATCTTTGATTTTGGCAAGCTTCTTCTCGCCGATTCCCGACACGCGCATCAGATCGTCAACCGAAGCAAAAGCACCGTTCTTTGTCCGCTCATCGATAATCGACTGTGCCATTGAGGGACCGATTCCCGAGAGCGTCTGCAGCTCTGCCGAGCTTGCCGTATTAATGTTTACTAGGCCTGTTGCGCCACCGACGCCTGATGATGCGGAAGTCCCACCATCAACACCGGCTTCCGCAATGGACACCTGCTGCTCCCCTACCGTTGGAACGTGAATTTTTTGTCCATCAGTGACCTTGGATGCACGATTAAGCCCCGTAACGTCTGCTTCGGGCGCCAGCCCGCCGGCGGCATCAATCGCCTGAGCCACCCGCGCCCCGTCTTTGAGGCGATATACACCGGGTGACACCACGGCGCCATCAACATCGACATAGACCTCTGCCGCGGCAGACGCCTTAGGCGAAGAGCCTTCAGATGTCTTTCCACTCGAAGCATCGCCGGATCCCGGCTCCACTAACGTGCCCGAACCATCAGTGCGCTCAAACGACACACCGCCGGCACCGCCGCCAAGGTTCGCCATTGCCAGTCCACTCGCCATCGCAATGACGACCAGTATCGCCATCACCACTGTCTTATGACCGAGCAGTTTGCCCGCCCAACGGTCCATCTTTTTGACTCGTTCGTGTTGTTCGCGCTGCGCCATAGCAAAACCTCCCAACACCATCGTGTCAGGAAAGGAGCTCCGCAACAGCCACGCCCGAAAACCGGTTTTCGAGGTCAAACCAAAAGCTGACCAAAACCTTGCACAAATCTGTCCATTTATTCAGACATACGTCAGCAAATGAACACTTAGCCGCAAAATACCCAGATACCAAAAGACCGACGATACAGGCGCATCGTCGGTCTATACACAAATTTACTCGTGATCTTGGTAAATCTCACGCGGAGCAAGCTCAGAATGTTTGCGTTTTAAGGTCTTAGGGGCCTTGTACGTGTTGCTCTCGAAGTCGATGTACTCGGTCTGCTTGAGCAGACGCTCAATCATCTCCTCGTGATCAAACAGTTCCCAGGCCTCATGCACGGCATCGAGTTTAGCGTGCGTCTCGGGACGGCGTGGCATAAACAGCGTGCAGCAGTCGGGAGCGGCCTCAGTCGAGATATCGAACGTACCGATCTCCTCGGCGCGTGCGATGATCTCCTGTTTGTCCGAACCGATGAGAGGACGGAACACGGGAATCTTCACGGCTTCGTTGACGGCCATGATGTTCTCAAGCGTTTGGGAGGCAACCTGCCCAAGCGATTCGCCCGTAACGATGGCCCTGGCACCCTCGATGTGTGCAATGCGCTCAGCAACCGAATACATAATGCGGCGATACATGATCACGCGCAGGTTGCTGGGACAGGTGACCGAAATCTCACGCTGGCAGTCGCCAAACGGCACCACGTACAGGCGGCCGATCTGGACACCCGGCTCAAGCGCACGGATGATGTCCTGCACCAGGTATTCACTCGTGTCGGGCGTCTGCGGACGACCGGAGAAATGCACCGGCACGCACACCGCGCCGCGACGCGCGAGCATCCAGGTCGCCACCGGAGAATCGATACCCGACGACAGAAGCGTCACGACCTTGCCGGCAGAACCCACCGGAAGGCCGCCAACGCCGCGCTCGGAGCGCGCATACACGTAGACGCTACCCTGGACCACCAATACGCGCACCATAGCGTCGGGGTCGTGCATCTGGACCTTTTTATCGGGAAACGCCTCACACAGCACCTCGCCAACCTGTCGATTGATATCGATCGAGGTGAGCTCATAGTCAGTATTGGAGCGCTTGGCGTGCACCTTAAACGAATCGAAGGAACCAAACTCGCGCAGCGCCTTCACAGCGGCGGCGCAGTACTCCTGCGGGTCGCGGTTGGTGTGATACGCCAAAGACACACGGGCAACGCCGGGAACGGTGCGAATGACACGCGCCGCCTCGTCGGCCTGATGTTCGTTAAAGGTCACGAGGATATAACCGGAAATTCGAGACACGGCATTCACGGAAAAGGCGGCCAAGGCCGCCTTGATGTTATCCATGAGGATATGCTCAAAATGTGCGCGGTTCTTGCCCTTCAGCCCAACCTCGTGATAGTGGACTAGGCAGACGCGAGCCGCCATTTAGGCTTCAGCAACCTTGTGGCCGAGCGCCTTCTCGTAACGGGCCTCGTCGTAAGAGATGTCGCCGTCGACAATCTCGTCCATAGCCATCGAGATGGTATCGGCACCGGAAAGTCCGATGGTGATGTCATCGACATCCTGGACGGCAAGCACGCGGTTGTGCTGGCCACGCAGCATGCTATTGATGTCGCAGGCGCGCTTGGAGGCAAGCGAAGCGAGCAGGAAGCGGTTGTGATCGGTCTTCTCCAGAAGATCGTCAATGCAAGGCTTTACAACGGACACGGACCTCAGATCCTTTCATGCATATCGAGAACGCGAACGAGCTCATCGGTCGCGCGGTCGAGATCGTCATTAACCACGACGTCGTCGTAGCGGTCGGCAAGGGCAAGCTCATCGGCGGCGTTTGCCATACGCAGCTCAATCGTCTCGGGCGTCTCGGTACCGCGACCGACTAGACGCTCGCGGAGTACCTCAAGCGAAGGCGGCTTGATAAAGATCAGCACGGCCTCGGGGAAGCGCTCCTTCACCTGCAGGGCGCCCTGGACATCGATCTCCAAAATCAGAGATGCGCCAGAGGCGAGCTTGGATGTGACCTCGCTCACCAACGTGCCGTAGCAGTTACCGTGGACCTCGGCCCACTCAACAAACTCACCGTTTGCCACGCGGCGGTCGAACTCCTCGCGCGTCAGAAAAAAGTAGTTGACGCCGTCGACCTCACCTTTGCGTGGTGCTCGCGTGGTAGCCGAAACCGTCAGACCCAGGTTCGAGCGGCGCTCGCGCACACGAGTGACGAGCGTACCCTTGCCTGCGCCTGACGGTCCAGAAATCACAAAGAGCTTGGAATCCTGAGCGCTCACTTATTTGGTCAGCTGCTCGAGGAGCTGCTCGCGCTGACGGACACCGAGGCCCTGGACGCGACGAGTAGCGGAGATACCGAGCTCCTCCATGATCTTGGCGGCCTTGGCCTTGCCATAACCGGGGAGAGACTCGATGAGGGTGGAAACCTTCATGCGGGAAGCGATGGGGTCATCGGAGTTGAGCACGGACTCGAGGGACTTCTCGCCCTTCTTGATCTGCTCGCGAAGCTCAGCGCGGGCGTGACGTGCGGCAGCAGCCTTCTCAAGAGCCTGCTTGCGCTGCTCGTCGGTAAGCTGAGGGAGTGCCATTCGTACCTCCAAATAGTTGGGTTATATCTGATTCAATAATTGGCATTTTAGCACGTAGAACGCACAAAAAGCCTAATCGCGGCTCCATAGGTTAGACGATACCCGCAAAAAGTGCAATATACTGCGCCCAAAGTTAAGCCCCTGACCTGCGATTCCACACAAAGGATGGGAAAGTTTACGCAGGCACAGGGGCTATTTTGTGCTAATGAGACCCAAAAGTGGTGACTTAGGGGAATCTTTTACGCGACGTTTTCGACCAGCTCGGCGACGATGGCGTCAAAGGCGGCAACCGGATCGTCGGCACCGGTGATGGGACGGCCCACCACAATGTGGCTTGCGCCACGCTCGATAGCCTGGGAAGGCGTCGCCACGCGGGACTGGTCACCAAGGGCGGCACCCACCGGACGCACACCCGGAGTCACGATCAGGGCATCAGGACCCAGCAGCTCACGCATGTCGTGAGCCTCCATCGGTGAGCACACGATGCCATCGATGCCATTGGCCTGAGCAAGCTTTGCCAAGCGGGCGGCCTCCTCGGCCACGGGAGACTCGACGCCGATCTCGCTCAAGGCATCCTGATTCATGCTCGTGAGCACGGTGATGGCGACGAGTTTGGCGCGGTCCTCACGCGCCTCCTCGGCACCCTCGCGGCAGGCAGCGAGCATAGCACCCGAGCCCAGGCCGTGGACCGAAAGCAGGTCGGCACCGGCAAGCGAGGCCGAGCGGGCAGCGCCGCGCACCTGATGCGGAATGTCATGGAACTTAAGGTCGAGGAAGACCTTAAAGCCAAGGTCCTTAAAGGTCTTGACGATCTGGGGACCCTCAGCGTAATAGAGCGTCATGCCGACCTTGAGCCAGGCGGCATGGCCCGAAAGCTCGTGGGCGAGCTCGAGCGCGCGCTCACGGTCGCAGTCGAGGGCGACGATAACACGGTCGCGGGCATCATTCTCTAGCATTCGAAAGCACCCACCAGCTCGTTGATGTCCTTTACGCCCTGGGACTCGGCCCAGGCCTCGAGCTCATGCGCGATCTTAAGCGAAGCGCACGGATCGACGAAGTTGGCCATGCCGACCGACACGCAGGTGGCGCCGGCCAGGATAAACTCAGCCGCATCCTCGCCAGTCATGACGCCGCCGACACCGTTGATGGGGATATCGACGGCCTGGGCAACCTCCCAGACCATGCGCACGGCGATGTGGTGGCACAGCGGGCCCGAAAGGCCGCCCTTGGGCTTGGCCACGCGGGACTTGCGGGTATGGACGTCGATGGCCATGCCCTGGATGGAGTTGATGACCGAAAGGCCGTCGGCGCCGGCAGCCTCGAGGGCCTTGGCGATCTCGGCGACGTTGACCGGCGCCATCTTCACGAACAGCGGCTTATCGGTCACCTTGCGGCAAGCAGCCATAACGGAAGAGGCGCCCTCGGGCGTGGAGCCCATGGCGGCACCGCCGGCGGCGATATTAGGGCAGCTCACGTTGATCTCGTAGCCGGCAGCCCAGGGGCACAGCTCGACATACATCTCGAGTGCGCGGACAAACTCGTCAACGGAGTGCCCGGCAACCTGGCAAATGACCTGGCAACCGTCCTTGGACAGCTGCTCGAGCCACGGGCCGGACTCACGGGCAAAGGCGGCGACACCGGGGTTCTGCAGTCCCACGGAGTTGATCATACCGCCAGGAATCTCGGCCATGCGAGGCGCAGGGTTGCCCGGCCAGGGCTCGGCGGCACAGCCCTTGGTGGTAATGGCGCCCAGCTGGGAAACATCGAAGAAATTCTGGAACTGCCAACCGTAGCCGAAGGTACCGGCTGCGGTGTTGATGGGGTTCTGCATCTTGACGCCGCCGAAATCGACGGCCATGTTCACGGTACCCACTAGAAGACCACCACCTTGGAAGCATCGAACACGGGGCCGCACATGCAGGCGCCCTTCATACCGTCGACCGTCTCGACATTGCAGGTGTTGCAGGCGCCAAAGCCGCAGCTCATCATGCGCTCGAGCGACACCTCGCAGTACGCACCGGCCTCAGCGGCAGCGGCGGCGACTTTCTTCATCATGACGGCGGGGCCGCAGCTGGCCACGTAGTCGTAGCCGCCCTCGCCAAGCAGTTCTGCGGCAGGATCGGTGCAAAAACCGTGCGTGCCGAGCGAACCGTCGTCGGTGCACACGTTAACCGTGGCGCCCAGCGCGCGGAACTCATCGACACCCACGACTTTGGAAGCGGTGCCAAAGCCCAGGCACACATCCACATCAACACCCTGCTCGGCAAGCATGCCGGCAAGACACAGCACAGGCGGAACGCCGATGCCACCGGCGACGAGCAGTGCCTTCCTGGTGCCCTCGGGTACCATCCAGCCACGGCCACCGGGGCCCAACAGGTTAGAGGTGGAGCCAGGGCCCATCTGGGACAAACGGCGGGTATCGTCGCCCACGACGGCGTACCACAGCTCGACGGTGCCGGCCTCGGCGTCGGCGCGGTAGAAACTCAAGGGCACACGAAGCAGAGAAGACGCATCGCCGGGGACGGCGATGTTCACAAACTGACCGGGCTTGAGCGCACTTGCAAGCTTGGGGGCCGAGATTACGAGCGAGAAGATGCCGTCGGCGATCTCCTGGTTCGAGACGACCTCGAAGTCGTGCATGCGTGCAGTGGAAGGTGTGGGCATAGACGCTCCAATCCCCCATGCGGTTGCATGGTCTAAACGAACAGAAAGCGCGGCACCGCAAGGGCGCCGCGCACAAAAGCGATAAGGCTATGCTAGCAGATGCAGCCGTCGGCGAGCGTCTGCTTGCCACCGACAAATACATCGGTGGCACGACCGGTGAGCGTGCGGCCGGCAAAACCGGAGTTCTCGGCGCGCGACTCGTAACCGTCCTCGCCAACCGTCCAGGTTGCGGAGGGGTCGAACACGGTCAGGTCGGCGACAGAGCCCGCCTTGATCTGAACCTGATCGAGGCCCAGAATCTCACGCGGCTTGATGGCCATGAGCTCGACCATGCGGCTCACGCTCATCTTGCCCGTGTTGACCAGCTCAGTGAGCACGAGCGACAGCGAAGTCTCGAGGCCAATCATTCCAAAGGGCGCGAGCTCGAACTCGCGGGCCTTCTCCCACGGGGTGTGGGGAGCGTGGTCGGTAACGATAGCGTCGACGGTGCCGTCGATGACACCCTGACGGATTGCCTCAGCGTCCTCATCGGTACGCAGCGGCGGATTGACCTTGAGAGAGGTGTTGTAGGTCTCGTCCAGGTCGTTCTCGGTCAGGAACATGTGGTGCGGGGTGGCCTCGCAGGTAACCTGAACGCCAGCGGCCTTACCGGCACGCACAATCTCCAGGCCATGGGCGGTGGAGATGTGCTGGATGTGCAGCTTGGCACCGGTCAGCTTGGCGATCTCGATGTCGCGGGCGATCTGGAGCTCCTCGCCGGCAGCCGGCCAGCCCTCGAGAGCCAGACGGGTCGAGACCTTGCCCTCGTTGATCTGGCCGTGGCCGACCAGATCCTCGTCCTGGCAGTGGCTCATAAAGACCTTGCCGAACATCTTGCCGTAGTCCATGCAGCGACGGAGCATGCCCGCGCCCTGCACGCCACGACCGTCGTCAGTGAAGGCGACGGCGCCGTGGGCGACCATATCGCCCATCTCGGACATGGCCTCGCCCTTAAGACCGCGGGTCATGGCGCCCGACGGATAGACGCGGCAGTGACCGACCTCGGCAGCGCGGGACTTGACGAACTCCACGACGGTGCCGTTATCGGTGACGGGATCGGTGTTGGGCATGGCGCACACGCCGGTAAAGCCGCCCTTGGCAGCTGCACGGGTGCCGCTCTCGATGTCCTCTTTGACCTCGTAGCCGGGCTCGCGAAGGTGAACGTGCATATCCACCAGGCCGGGGACGAGGTACTTGCCGGAAAGGTCGCGGACCTCGGCTCCCTCGACGGCGAGATTCTCGCCGACCTCGGCGATCTTGTCGCCGTCAATCAGGACGTCAACGACACCGTCAAGCTCGACGGACGGGTCGACGACGTGGGCATTCTTAAGAAGCAAGGCCATTATCGGCACCTCCAAGCAGCAGATACAGGATAGCCATACGCACGCAGATACCGGCGTAGACCTGCTCCAGGATGACGGAGCGTTGCGGGTGGTCGGCCATATAGGAGTCGAACTCGACGCCGCGGTTGATGGGGCCCGGGTGGCAGATGATCGCGTCGGGCTTCATGAGCTTCTCGCGGTCCTTGGTCAGGCCGAAGAGCTTGTGGTACTCGCGAATGGTCGGGAACGGGGCACCCTCGAGGCGCTCCTGCTGCACGCGCAACATGTAGACGACGTCCAGCTCGGACAGGACGGAATCGAGGTCGCTCGTCACGTGGTCGCAGCCCAGGACCTCGGGCGCCGGCGGCAGCAGCGTGCCGGGGGCGACGGCGTAGGTCTCGCAGCCCATGATCTTAAGTGCGGGGATCAGCGAGCCGCACACGCGGGAGTGCGCGATATCGCCGACGACGGCGACCTTCAGACCGTGGAAGTCACCCTTGTGCTCCCAGATGGTGTACAGGTCGAGCAGGGCCTGCGTGGGGTGGTTGTGCTTGCCGTCGCCGGCGCAGATGACGCTCGCGGGCGAGTTCTGCGTGACGATGTAGGGAGCACCGGCGTGCTTATCGCGAACGACGATGCAATCAATCTTGTAGGCGTTGAGGGTCTCGACGGTGTCGACGAGGCTCTCGCCCTTGACCGTGGAGGTCGAGGAGCCGCCAAAGTTGAGGCTGTCGGCCGAAAGACGCTTCTCGGCGAGTTCGAAGGAGCTGCGTGTGCGCGTCGAGGGCTCGTTGAACATGTTGACGATGGTCTTGCCCTTGAGCGTGGGGACCTTCTTGATCGCACGCTCGTTGACCTCAGAGAGCGCCTTGGCGGTCTCGAGGATGAGCTTGATGTCCTCTTCGGAGTACTCGGTAATGTCGATCAGGTGCTTATGGTTGAACGCCACGGTACTACTCACCTCCCAGCGGCGCGGAGCCCACGTGGGAACCCGGCGCGACGTCGTTAATCTCGACGGCGGTGTGGCCGTCGACTTCCTTCATATATAGGTGCACGTTCTCCTCATGCGACGAGGGAACGTTCTTGCCGACAAAGTCCGGCGAGATGGGGAGCTCACGGTGACCGCGGTCAACGAGAACTGCCAGCTCGATGCGGCTCGGACGGCCCAGGTCCATAACGGCGTCCAGAGCGGCGCGGATAGTACGGCCCGTATACAGGATGTCGTCCACCAGCACGACGCGCTTGCCGTCGACGCTGAAGGGAATGTTGGTAGCGTGGATCGCGGGAGCGAAATTGGTCGCATAGTCATCGCGGTAGAAGCTGATGTCCAGGCTGCCGAGCGGAACGTCGACGCCCTCGATCTCCTTGATCTCCTCGGCGAGCTTCTTTGCCAGAAGGTCGCCGCGCGTGACGATGCCGACCAGAGCGAGGTCTTCACAGCCCTCGTTGCGCTCGAGAATCTCGTGCGCGATGCGGGTCATCGCTCGATTGACGGCGGTCTCGTCCATGATGACCGCCTTGGGGGAAGTCGTGCCCATCGATCTCCTTCCTCACATGTCTTGACTGCTGACACAGTCAAAAAAATAGATGCCCGACCGCTTAAAGCGGACCAGACACCCACAGGAAGGGCTGCTCTTCGGCAGCTATGTAATTCCATGTGGGTATCTCGTACCCCTTTAATGGTCAAGGGATAGTGTAGCCAACCTCGAGCTTAATTGCGAGCATAAATACAGAACAATCCGTAAACGGGCGCAGGCGCTCCATAAACCTATATATATTTGTGGGACGAGCTTGAAAACGCACGCACGAGCTGGCATAATCCCCTCTGCTGCACGCAAATCGGATCTACGTCCAGGGCCGTGGCGTGAGCACTATCGCCAAAAGAGGAATATCTCTGTGTAGATTACGCACAGGGAGCTGCTTCTGTGCTATAGTTCAGGCTTGTTTGTTAACGCGACATGTTCGTTTGTCGCCCAAGGAGGGTCAGTTATGTCCAAAGTTTGCGAAGTTTGCGGTAAGCACCCCGTTGCCGGTCGCTCCATCAGCCACTCTCACCGCGTCACCAACCGTAAGTTCCGCCCCAACATCCAGCGCGTTTACGTCGTCGTCGATGGTCACCGTCGCAAGATGAACGTTTGCTCCACCTGCCTCAAGTCCGGCAAGGTTGCGCGCTCCTAAATAAGGTCTTACCAACAAGTACCTCGGACTCTCCGGGTCAAAGACCTCGCGTTCATATAGAACTTACCAAAGGCGTCCTCCCCCACGGAGGGCGCCTTTTTTGCACTCATTGGGGACAGACTTACATGAGTGTTT
>CATXLW010000027.1:0-35108 GCA_958371715.1 uncultured Collinsella sp. | reverse complement strand
AAGGGCGGAGGCGGGGCATTCCCCGCCTCTTACACCACATCTCTGCGCGCTACCTATGCAGCCGCCCCGGCCTGCTGAATACTCCCAAAAATGCACGGTGCACCCGAGGGGACCCGTGCATGCCGTGAAAAAACACGCTCACATCCAAAAGAATGCGAGCGTGAAAGCCAAATGGCAGCAGGGGTGCCAGACGGCGAGCGGAATCCCTGGCGTATCCGCCCGGGCACCGCAGCCGCCGCGTGTCAGTGGGGAGTTTCACGTTCTCCGTCGATGCCAGAACCCCGCATACGCGAATCTCCAACTAAGCCGATAGCCCACATCTCTTGCCGCGACCGTCTCCGTGCATTTTCGTTAGGGAGCCGGCCCACCTCAAACTGCGCCCACTAAAAAGGGCCCCGAGCATAGTCTGCTCGGGGCCCAAATTCATCTCGCCTTACCGCGCGACACGTGTGTTACTTGCGCTTGCCGCCGCCGTCGCCGGGACGACGGGAGCTGCCGCCGCGCCTGCCGCCACGATTATTACCATAGCTGCCTCGGTTATCGCGACCGCCGGCACGACCGCCGCGGGAGCCGGCCTGGTTGCCGCCACGCCCGCCGCGATAGCCGCCACGGCGCTCCTCGCGGGTGTCGTCGTAGTTGCGCCAGTCATCGCGACGATCGCGGCTGGCACGCGGATCGCGACGATCACGCGACTCATTCGAACGACCGGCGCCGCTGCGACCACCGTTGCCACGAGCGCCCTCGCGACGCTCGCCACCGCGGCCACCCTCGCGGCCTCCGCGCTCGTCAAAGCGCTTGCCGCCGCGGGACTCGCCGCCGCGGGTACCACGCTCGTCACGCGAGCCACGGCCTTCGCCGCCACGGCGCTCATCGCGCCCGCCGCGCTCGCCATCGCGACCGGAGCGACGACGGTCACCCGAACCGCGCTTGCCACCGCGCGAACCGCGGCCCTCGTCTTCGCGCTCAACACGACGACGACCGCCACGGTCCTCGTCTTCACGACGACGGCGGTGCGCTTCGCCCTGGAACTGCTTGGCACGGCGCTCGGCACGGTTGCCGCGCGGGGTCTGCTCGACAGCAGCAGCACCCCCGCGCTCCTCGGCAGCCACCTCGCGAGCCACGCTCTCCACAGCCTCGTCCACGCGAGCCTGAACGCCCTCGCGCACGCGGGTCTTGCCGCCGCGCTTGGGACGGCTCGGACGCTCGCCGTCGCCGCGACGCTCATCGCGACCGCGGTTGGAACGACCGGCAACATCGCCGTAATCGTCGCCGTTGCGCTTGCCGTCGCGACGTGCCTGCTCGAGCTTCTTCTTGCTCTTGGACTTGCCGCGCTTGGTCTTCTTCTTCACCTTAAAGGCCGCAGGGTCGCGCTCGGGATCAACCGCGGGCGGGTTGGGACCCACATGCAGGTCGCCGGCCTCGTAGATGTCGGCGGTCTTGTCCATGAGCTTCTCGATCTCATAGAACTCATCGACGTCCTGCTCGGTCACAAACGTGATGGCCCAGCCCAGCTCACCGGCACGGCCCGTGCGGCCGATGCGGTGGATGTAATCGGTCGGCTCGGCCGGCACGTCAAAGTTCACGACATAGCGCACGTCGCTGATGTCGATGCCGCGGGCAAGCACGTCGGTTGCCACCAGCACGTCGACGGTACCGTCGCGGAAGGCCGAGAGCGCGCGCTCGCGCTGGGCCTGGCTACGGTTGCCGTGAATCGCGGCGGCCTTGATGCCCTTACGCTCCAGACGACGGCAGCAGCTGTCGGCGCGGTGCTTGGTACGCATAAAGACGATGGTGCGCTCCGGACCCTCCTTCTTGAGGAACTCGGGCAGCAGGTTGTTCTTGGCCTCGATGGACACCGGGAACACAAACTGGTCGACGGTGTCGGCGGTCGACGTGGCAGGCGCGATCTCCACGCGGGCCGGATCGCTCACCAGGTCGGTGATCTCGCCCACGGCCTCCTCGTCGAGGGTCGCCGAGAATAGCAGCGTCTGGCGCTCGACCGGCGTCTCGCGCACAATGCGGCGGACGGCAGGCAAAAAGCCCATGTCGAGCATGCGATCGGCCTCGTCGAGCACCAGTACCTTGACCTCGTCCAGGTGGCAGGCGCCCTGCTCGATCAGGTCGACCAGACGGCCCGGCGTGGCGACCAAGATGTCGCAGCCATACTTGAGGGCCGCAATCTGCGGCTTGTAGCTCACGCCGCCCACGACGGTCACGGCGACATGGCCGGTGACGTCGGCAATCTTGCCGGCGACCTCGTCGATCTGCTGTGCGAGCTCGCGCGTGGGGGTGATGACGAGCATCACGGGGCCGCGGCCGTTGCCCTCGGGCTTTTTAGCACCGCGACGACGGTTGCGGCCGCCGCGCTCGCGTACGGGTTTGGGCGGAGCGATGTGCTCCAGGTTGTTCATGGTCGGCAGCAAAAAGGCAGCCGTCTTGCCGGTGCCGGTCTGAGCGGCGGCAAGCAGGTCGCGGCCCTCGAGCACCACGGGGATCGAGCCGGCCTGGACAGGCGTGGGCGCCGTGTAGCCCAGGTTCTCGATGGCACGAAGCATCTCGTCCGAAAGTCCCAGCTCGTCAAAGGCGGGCAGGTTCTCGGTCGCGGACTCGACGGCCTGGGCAGCATTGGCCTCGTCGGCAGCATCGAAGGCAGCCTGGGTCATGGCCTCGCGGGTCTCGTCCAGAATCTCGGCGTCCGTGACGTCGGATACAGAATTACGCATATGTTGTTGTTCCTTATCTGCACGCGTTATGGGCACGGCATGCGGCCGCGCGGGCGTGCTTGGTAGTGCGCTAATACATACAAAAACGGGTGCGCACAGAGAGGACGTTGCTCAGCACGCTGGCGATCGCTTTGGCAGCCCTATCACGCGCCGTCCAGACGCAGCGGCCCTAAGCGATGGAGCAGATTCGCCGCCGGTTAGTATACCCGCGCTTCGCATGCCCCCACGTAAACCACAGATGACGGGGCGGTCGGGGCCGATTGTCTCAATCTGTAACAGTTACGAGACAAAACCGGGTCTACACGTTACAGATTGAGACGAACTCAAACATCGCAAAACATAATCTCGATCTGTAACAGTTAGAGGTCATTTTCCCCGCTAGATGTTACAGATCGAGATGTTTGACATGAGCTGCCAACGATTGAGCAGCCACCCGCATCTGTAGCGAAATGTCATACATTCTCATCTCCACTGGACACCCCCAGGGGGTATGGGTGTATAGTATCGGCAGGTTAACAATTCAAACACTACGCCACAGAAAGGAGAAGCCATGGCTCAAGATAAGTTTGACGTGGGCGGCATGACGTGCGCCGCCTGCCAGGCGCATGTGGACCGCGCCGTGAGCAAGCTCGACGGCGTCCAAAGCGTCGCGGTCAACCTGCTCGCCGGTTCCATGATGGTCGACTATGACCCCACGCAGGTCTCCCCCGACGATATCTGCACCGCTGTCGACCGCGCAGGCTACTCGGCCTCACCCGTCGATGCGGGCACCGGTGCCGCTGGCTCAAACGGCAGCGTGCAAGCCAGGTCCGGCGCCGCCCACATGGAGTCGCCCACCAAAAAATTGGAGGCCGCCGCCTCTGCCATGCGCACCCGCCTCATCGTCTCGATCGCATTCCTCATCCCGCTGTTCTACATAGGCATGGGGCACATGCTTGGTTGGCCGCTGCCCGGTGTCTTCACCGATCACACCCATAGCATGACGCTCGCCCTCACCGAGCTCGTCCTGCTCATCCCCATCATCTATGTCAACGACGCGTACTTTATCAACGGGTTTAAATCGCTCGTTCACGGCGCGCCCACCATGGACGCCCTCATCGCCGTGGGCGCCACTGCCTCCATCGCCTGGTCGCTCTACGCCATGTTCATCATGGCCGACCAATTAGCCGCGGGTCAGATCCACGAGGCCATGATGACGGGCATGGACAATCTGTATTTTGAGAGCGCGGGCACGATCCTGTCGCTGGTCACCGTGGGCAAATACCTCGAGACTCGCAGCAAGTCCAAAACCGGCGGCGCCATCGAGGCGCTGATCGACCTGGCGCCCAAGACCGCGACCGTCGTTGCCGACGACGGTACCGAAACCACCGTCGACGTCGACGCCATTCTGCCCGGCCAGGTCCTGCGCGTGCGCCCCGGAGAGTCCATCCCCGTCGATGGCGTGGTGCTCGAAGGCAGCTCGGCCGTGGACGAGAGTGCGCTCACCGGCGAGTCCATCCCCGTGGAAAAGGCCGCCGGTGACACCGTCAACGCCGCCACGGTCAACCGCACCGGATCGTTTACCTTCCGCGCCACGCGGGTGGGTGCCGAGACATCGCTCGCCAAGATCATCCAGCTCGTCGAGGACGCCAACGCCACCAAGGCGCCCATCGCCCGCATGGCCGACAAGGTCGCCGGCGTGTTCGTGCCCGTGGTGTTCGTGATCTCGGCCGTGACCTTTGCGGTATGGATGGCGCTGACCGGCAGCGTGAACGAGGCGCTCACTTCTGCCGTAGCCGTGCTGGTGATCAGTTGTCCGTGCGCGCTCGGCCTGGCCACACCCGTCGCCATTATGGTGGGCACCGGCAAGGGCGCCGAAATGGGCATTCTGTTTAAGAGCGCCGAGGCTCTAGAGAACCTGCGCAGCGTGGGCACGGTGGTGCTCGACAAGACGGGCACCGTCACCCGCGGCAAGCCGGCCGTGACCGATATCGTGGTTGGCGCACGCGCCGACGGCTCGCCCGCCATGAGCGAAAAAGCGCTGCTCAAGCTGGCCGCCGCGCTGGAGCGCTCGAGCGAGCACCCGCTGGCCGAGGCGATTATGGCCGAGTGCGAGTCGCGCGGAATCGTCGCGCGCATGGTCGAGAACTTTGCTGCCGTGCCCGGTCGTGGTGTTACGGCGCGCGAGGGGCAGAATGTCATCGCAGCCGGCAACGTGCGTCTGATGAACGAGCTGGGCGCGGAGGTGCCCGCCGGTCTTGCCGAGCAGTTCGCTGCCGAGGGCAAGACGCCGCTGTTCTTTGCCAAGAACGGCGAGCTCGTTGGTACCATCGCCGTGGCTGACGAGGTCAAAGAAACGAGTGCCGAGGCCATCGCCGCGCTGCGTTCGCTCGGCGTCGACGTGCGCATGCTCACCGGCGACAACCGCGTGACGGCCGAGGCCATCGCCCGCCGCGTGGGGCTGAGCAGCGAACAGGTCATCGCCGACGTCCTCCCCACCGACAAGGAACGCCACGTCCGCGAACTGCAAGATGCGGGCAGCAAGGTCGCCATGGTGGGCGACGGCATCAACGACTCCCCCGCCCTGGCGCGCGCCGACGTGGGCCTTGCCATCGGCACCGGCGCCGACATCGCCAAGGAGGGCGCCGACGTGGTGCTCATGCGCAGCGACCTCATGGACGTCGCCCGCGCCATCGAGCTTTCGCGCGCCACGATCCGCAACATCAAGCAGGACCTGTTCTGGGCACTGTTCTACAACGGCATCGGCATTCCGCTCGCCGCGGGCGTGTTCTTCCCGCTCACCGGATGGCAGCTCTCGCCGATGTTTGGCGCCGCGGCCATGAGCCTGTCGAGCGTGTGCGTCGTAAGCAATGCTCTGCGCCTGAAATCCTTTAAGCCTAAGACGGCGCACTGATGCACCCGACCTTGCCCCTCAAACCGTCGCTCGCGTACCCAAGTACGCTTCGCTCCTCTTTCGGGGCAATCTCGGGCACCTCAGCGCACCTTTAAGATGACGCTGTTCACGACTAAACTGTCAGATAATCTCAATCGATAAGGAGTACACCCATGCGTTACACGATTAAGACTTCGGGCCTTATGTGCGGCCACTGCGACGCTACTGTCGAGACGGCACTGCTCAACGTTGCCGGCGTGACCGACGCCGATGCCGATCACGAGACTCAGACCGTACAGGTGGAGTGCGCCGACACCGTGACCGCTGAGCAGCTCGCTGCCGCCGTCGAAGACGCCGGTGAGAAATTCCATGCCCTGTCCGTAACCGCCGCGTAACGCCCCGCACGTACCCCCCCCGACCAGAAACGAGAACCCGCCATGATGGCAGACCATAAATCGGTGACCCGCATGCTCAAGACGGCACGCGGTCAGATCGACGGCATCCTGCGGATGGTCGATGAGGACCGCTACTGCGTCGATATTTCTACGCAGCTCATGGCCACACAGGCGCTCCTCGCGCGCATCAACGCCGACGTGCTCAAGGCGCATATCGAAGGCTGCGTGACTTCGGCAATCGAATCGGGCGACGAGGAGCTCAAGGCCGCCAAGCTTGCCGAGATTGAACGCGTCGTCGACAAGCTCTCCAAGTAATTGGGGCATTGGGAACAATCTTCTTTGCACCGTCTTGGTGTTCTGGGGACAGGTATGCTTGCACCACACTGGTGCAGATTGACCTGTCCCCCTTGCTCTAAATCGGGTATAAAGGCGTGCAGTATATCGAACGAAAGGCAATTCGCATGAATGACTTTATGAAGGGTCGCAACGGCGCCGATGAGCTCACCGTCGTGTTGGGCTTCGCAGGCATTATCATCGCGATGATCGGGTCGATGGCCCGTATCCAGTGGCTCAGCTGGATCGCCATCGCCGTGATCGCGCTCGGCGTGCTGCGCGGTCTGTCCAAAAACATCGACGCGCGCCGCAAGGAGAACGATGCCTTTGTCACGGCGACCGCAAACGTCCCCGGCCTAGGTAAGTTCGTCGCCAGCTTGGGTGGCGGCGCCGCGGCTGCCAACGCCTCGCGCGCGGCCGGCACCAGCAAGGAAGACTTTGAGCGCGCCAAGCGAACAGCCAAGAAGATGTGGAAGGGTCGCAAGACCACGGCATACCTCAAGTGCCCCAACTGCGGCCAGATGTTGTCCGTCCCCAAGGGCAAGGGCAAGATCCGCGTCACCTGCCCCAAGTGCCACGCCAAGATGGAGACACGCTCCTAGGCATCGCGCCGTGGGGCAAATGAATCAGTAGTGTTTGTCTCAAATCTGAAGCATTTATTCGATAAAAAAACCGAGGCCCCGTGTGGAGACCTCGGTTTTTTTGAACGCGGCATAGGGGCCGCCCCTTTGTCACACCTATGCCACGCCGTCGCGGGCGAGCTCCTCGGCCAGCGCTTCGGCAGGCATGGCCATAATCGCGTCGAGCTCGGCGTCCACCTCGGGAATACGCTTCACCTTGAGTTTGCGCACCAGGTTGCCGCGGCACATCACGTGCATTGGCTCACGCAGAGCACACAGGTCATCGAGCGGGTTCTCGTGCGTCACCAGGATATCGGCGGCCTTGCCGCACTCGACCGTGCCGGTCTCGCCGCCTAGGCCCAGCAGCTCGGCATTGACCTGCGTCGCCGTATGCAGCGCAAAGGCGTTGCTCACGCCCACGTACTTGGCAAAGTAAGCGACTTCACGCCACATGTCGTACTGCGTCACAAACGGACAGCTCGAGTCCGTGCCCAGGCCCACCTTAACGCCAGCCTCCAGCGCCGCACGAGCGCTCTCGATAATGCCCGAGCACACGATGTCGCCGTTCTTCTTTTGCGTGTCGGTCGAATGGGTCTTCTCCGGGTCGAGCAACACGAACGGCAGCGCCGGGCTGATCGTGCAGGTCACGCTCGGCGCGCGTCCCTCGAGCTGTGTTCCCGCGGCGCCGCGGTACAGCTCCAGGATCTCGGGGGTCATCGGAGCGCCGTGCTCGATTGTGTCGACACCGGCCTGAAGCGCGGCCTTCACACCTTCGGTGCTCTCGACATGGGCCATGACCGGAAGACCGACCTCGTGCGCCGCCTTGCACGCCGCCGCGGCGACATCGACCGGCATGCGCAGCACGCCCGGCTCGCCCACCTCGGTCGCATCGAACACGCCACCCGTCGCGAACAGTTTGATGACATCGGCACCGCGCGCATACAGGTCGCGCACCTGCTCGGCCGCTTCGGTAGGGCTGTTGGCCACCTGCGCAAAGAGGCCCGCGCCGTGGCCACCCGGCACCGTGACGCCAGTTCCCGGTGCCACCAGACGTGGACCCTGATACTTGCCGGCGTCGATAGCGTTGCGCACGGCAATATCGGCAAACAGCGGGTCACCCGCACCGCGCACCGTGGTCACGCCGCTTGCCAACTGTTGCTGGGCACTGCCTTTGAGGATGTGGCGAACGATGGCGCGGCCCACGGGATTGTCGAGCTTCTTCATCAGCGCACCCGCATCGCCCGCCGAAACCGGCTTGCCCGAGCCGCACAGATGCACATGCATATTGATGAGACCCGGCATGAGATACGCCCCTGCCAGGTCGATGACCTCGGCACCCGCCGGCGCCTGCGCGACAGCACTCGGCCCCATCCAGGTGATGATGCCACGCTCGACGGCCACGGCCATATCGGGCTGCGGCTCCATATGCTCCGAACCATCCAGAACGGTCGCATTGATAAACAACGTGGGACGATCAGCAGACGCCATATCGAGCTCCTCCCCCTCAGAAAACTTCAACATTTGTCCATTATTACCCAGTTCGGCAGGATTGCTGCGGACATATCGGTTAACGGAGAAAGGAGGAGATGCGGAGAATGGAATGCGTTGCAGCCCCATCCCAGCGACATCCGGGAAATGTCTAGATCTGTAACAGGTGGACCGTCTTTAACCTTCCAAATGTTACAGATCGAGATCTTTCGGCACCGCGTCCAACCTTTGTCTCAATCTGTAACAGTTAGACCGGTTTTTGGCCTCTAGATGTTACAGATCGAGATATTTTAGCGGCAGCCAACCTTCTGTCTCGATCTGTAACAGTTGCGAGGCCAAACGGCCCCTTGTTGTTACAGATCGAGACAAACTCGGCAGGAACAACCACATCCGCGTCGGTTGCACCCCTCAGCGTCCATACCACTGGCGTCTCCATTCCTCAGCCAAATCGGCCCACTGCGGAATGCCCGCCAGTCTCATCTTTTCAGCCAGCTTCCCCGGATTCTTGAGCTCATCAAACGTAAACCTCAGCACCTTATGTCCGAGCATCGTCAGATGAGACTCTCGCTGACGTTCTGCCACGAATGGGTCGACCGACTCCCGACCCTCGTCGTTCTGTAAGGCATACTTTCCCTTTCCATCGAGCTCGCCAATCACGCACGTCCCGTCCTCGAGCCTCCAGAAATAATCAACGCGAAACACTTGGCTCGAATCAAGCGGGTCACGAAACTCCACTTGCAACTCTGGCACCGGAAAACCGTATGCAATAAAGAACGCCCGAAAACGAGACTCGCCACCGTTTTCGGACAGCCCGTCCGCATGCGACGCAATCACCTGAGCTCTGCGATACCCGCGTCTGCCCTCGCAATCGGCCTGGAGCCGTTCGCAGAGGTCGTCGCGCGATATGCCCTTCGCCCGCAGCGCAGAATCGGCGATCGCCAGACCATACGAAAACGGCGCGCGCAGCAGACAATCCTCTACCGTGCGCCAAAACGGCGTCACCCGCACGCCGTCGACTTGTTCAAGCGCACCCGCCGCCTGCGGACGCAACAGCCGGCATCCCGCACTCAGCGGCACCGAGCAACCTGTCTTAACAAGAACTCGTGGTCCAAGCAGATCATTCGGCACCTCCAGACCCCACAAAAGTGCCGCGTCATAACCCCAAAACGCCCAATCGGGATGAAATTCTGCAAGCCCTTTGATGGTCCGCAGTGCTCGCTCCGCCGGCGTCAGTGCAACCCAATCATGTTGCAAGCAGAACAAATACGGCTCGGGCTCCGCAATATCGTCTGTCCCCACATGGCGTCGCAGCCACATGAGCTCGGCATTGTCGTGCGTCACAAGCAGCATGCCTTGTTCAGCCGCCTCCGTGAGCCTGGCAAGCATCCTATTCCGCGCCAAGGTGTTACGTGTTGCATGCTTGTGTTTGAAAACGGTATTAGACACTTCCATCACCACCACATCGGAGAAATGGGCCATCGCCGCTGTTGCCTCCGCTGACAAACGTCTCGATCTGTAACAGGTAGACCGGTTTTTGTCCCTAAACGTTACAGATCGAGACATAAAGGCAGAAGGCAAGGCAGGCGACAGCTGCCCATCCTCTACTCCCATTCTTGCTCGTAAATATTGAGCGACTTCACGTACCGTCCCTGGGCGCCCATGATGTCGCGGACCAGGCGCAAAAAGAAGCTGATGCACGAGGTGTCGAAACCGTCCTCCAGGTCCTCGGGATGCACCGCGCCCGGCCCGTCGACCGCCGTGTCGCACAGGCGCGCGATGTCATACAGGTAGAGTTGCCCCGCCGTCAGCCAGACATCGTCGACGCACGCGAGTCGCACCGCAATCGCGCCATCGTTCCAGTGCTCCTTTTGCACGATATGTGGGTCGTAGACGTCAAAGCGACAGTCAGTGCGCGTGTCCTTCAGCACGACCATGCCAGTCGCGGAATCCTTGTCCAAAATGCCAAAGCGCGAGAAATACTGCGTGTCACGCACCTGCTTAAGTCGCCCGAGCGAAGCAGGAGAAATTGACGCTGGCGGCTCGTCCACATACAGCTCCAACAGCGTCTTGCCGTGGTAATAGGGGCGCTCAAACAGCAGCCAATCGGTAAACGCCATGTTGTAGGCCATGATTTCGTTTTGAGATGGTTCCTCGCAATAGCTGAGCCACGGATCGACGATAATCTCGAACTGCTCGCGCGCCGGCTCCAGAAATTGAAACTTCCGCAGCATCCAAAAGTGAGCCATGTCGGCAATATCGTTGCCGACGGCTTCGGCCAGCTGCGCTCGATCAAAAACTTGGTCAGTCATGGCATCCTCCTCAAACTGATGGACCTCAATTTGAGCTTACGAGGAGGGCGAGCAGCCGAGGCAAGCGCGGGCAAAATAGGCCTTCGACTGCAAACCAGATGCTAACCAAACACTTGACGGGACACTTGACCGAATGAGTCCACCGCAACAAAACCGCAGGTAGACATAGACAGCCAACCCGCCCTTTTGAGCCAGATGCCCGCAGCCACCACAGAAACAACAGGTGACCACAGCCCAAGAAGTCGACAAATGAACACCCGTACGTCGACAAACGAGCAAATCGCTCGCAAATCCGCAAGGAGTGTCCCCGAATGCCGACAGAAAAGGAACGTCCCCAACTGCCGGCACTTAGGGACGTTCCTTATGTGCCGGCCGTTGGGGGCAGCCCTTGTTGATTCGATTGCGGGCGACTACTTTACAGCTCCAGCGCCTCGGCGACCTCGGCTGCGCAGGCCAGGGCATCGGCCATAGCACTCACCACGAGCGAGCTGCCGTTGCGGGCGTCGCCGGCCACATACACCGGCGCGGCATCCGCAGCAACGCCATCCACGCGGGCCGCAAGGTGCGAGCCCTCGGAAGCCATCACGGGTAGCAGACGGCCCGCCGTGGCGACAGGCACGCCGACAGCTTCGAACACGCTGTGCTCCGGACCCGTAAAGCCACAGGCGATGAGCACCAGCTGCGCCGGCACCTCGTGCTCGGAGCCCGCGATGCGCTCGGGCTTGCCGGCCGACCAATCCAGATCGACCACGCGCAGACCCGCGGCCGCACCCTTCTTGTCCAGCAGCACCTCGAGGGTGTCCACGCCCCAGGCACGCATCTCGCCACCCATCGCAGCGATAGCCTCCTGCTGGCCGTAGTCGGTCTTCTTCACATTGGGCCACTGCGGCCAGGGGTTGCTCGCCGCGCGCTTATCGGGCGCAGCCGGCAAGAACTCAAACTGGCGCACGCTGCGCGCACCCTGGCGCACCGCGGTACCCACGCAGTCGTTTCCAGTATCGCCACCGCCAATGACCACGACGTCCAGGCCGCGCGCGTTCACCGCGGGCTCACCGCCGTCGAGTACCGACACAGTCGAAGCCGTCAAATAGTCCACGGCATACACCACGCCGGGAGCGTCAATGTTCGCAGCCGAAAGCCCGCGTGGGGCACGGGCGCCAGCAGCCACCACGACAGCGTCAAAGTCATCGAGCTCGGCCGCCACCGCAGGGTTCGTAACGTCGACACCCAGCTCAAACACAATGCCCAGTTCGCGCATGAGCGCCACGCGACGCTCGACCACGGACTTCTCGAGCTTCATGTTGGGAATGCCGTACATGAGCAGGCCGCCCGGGCGGTCGTCGCGCTCAAACACCGTCACGCGGGCGCCACGACGCGCAAGCTCCCATGCTGCCACCAGACCAGCAGGACCGGAGCCCACCACGGCAACCGTGGGCGCGCCCTCCCCTGCCGGCTCAAAGCGGCGCGGGCCACCGTTTGCCCATTCGCGGTCGCTGATCGCACGCTCGTTGTCATGGATCGTCGTGGGCTGGCCATCGACCGAACCCAGGTTGCACGCGGCCTCGCACAGCGCCGGGCACACGCGACTCGTGAACTCGGGCATGGGCGAGGTGAGCGCCAGACGCTCGGCAGCCTCGTCCCAGCGGCCGCGATACACCAGCTCATTCCACTCGGGAATCAGGTTGTGCAGCGGGCAGCCACTCGGGCGCGCCTTGCCAAAGCTCGCGCCCATTTGGCAAAACGCCACGCCGCACATCATGCAGCGGCTCGCCTGGGCACGGCGCGCGTCGTCGTCGAGCTCCACGTACAGCGGATCAAAATCATGGCTGCGCTCCTCCACGGGGCGAAGCTCGTGGGTCACACGATCGATATCAAGAAAAGCACCGGGCTTACCCATGGCACTTACGCCTCCTTCTTGGTCGAAGCAACAGAGCTGGCGGCGGTGGGCACAGCACCCGCAGCACCGCCCGCGACATCAAAGCGAGCGACATCCGCGGCACTCGCGCGACCGGTCACAATGTCAAACGCCAGCTCCTCGGCCTGCGCATGCGTCTTGCCGGCAGCCTCGCCCGCGGCGACAATCGCCAGCACGCGCTCGTACTCGGTCGGAATGACCTTCACAAAGCGCTTGCTCATCGAGTCGAAGCTGTAGAGCAACTTAATGCCGCGCGGGCTCTGCGTCGCGTCCACGTGCTCCTGGATGAGCTCGCGAATCTGCGCCAGCTCGCCGGCCGTCGGGGCCTTGAGCTCAACGCTCTCGTGGTTCACACGGGCATCGAGCGTGCCGTACTGGTCAAAGACATAGGCCACGCCACCTGTCATGCCGGCGGCGAAGTTCTGCCCGACCTCGCCCAGGATGAGCGCCAGACCGCCCGTCATGTACTCGCAGCCATGGTTGCCGCAGCCCTCGACCACCACGGTGGCACCGGAGTTGCGCACGGCAAAACGCTGGCCGGCAAGACCGTTAATGAAGCCGCGACCGCTCGTGGCACCAAAGAACGCAACGTTGCCCACGATGATGTTCTCGTCGAACTTGTAGATCGCATGCGGGTTGGGGCGCACCGACACCTCGCCGCCCGAAAGGCCCTTGCCAAAGTAGTCGTTGGCGTCGCCGCACACGTTGAGCGTAATGCCGCGCGGCAGGAAGGCGCCAAAGCTCTGACCGGCCGAACCATCGCAATCGATGGTGATGGAGCCGGCGGGCAGGCCCTCGGGATGCGCCTTGGTCACCGCGTTGCCCAAGATGGTGCCCACGCAGCGGTTGACGTTGGCGATATCGGCGCGGAAGCGAATCGGGCGCAGGTGCGCGCGAGCGTCGGCCGTGTAAGGCACAAACAACGTGGAGTCGAGCGTCTTGTCGAGCTCACTGTCCGCGGCCATCTGCGGCAGGAAGTGGCGACCGTCGGCGCCCGGAATATGGGCACCGAACTCGCAGGTCGCGCTCGCCAGCACGGGTGACAGATCGAGCAGGTTGGCCTTGCGGTTGCCCGGGACCTCGATCTGGCGTAAACACTCGGGATGGCCGACCATCTCGTCGATGGTGCGGAAGCCCAGGCTCGCCATGACCTCGCGCAGCTGCTCGGCTACAAAGAGCATAAAGTGCTCAACGTGCTCGGGCTTGCCGCGGAAGCCGCGACGCAGGCGGCAGTTTTGCGTCGCGATGCCGGCCGGGCAGGTGTCCTGCTGGCAGTCACGCTGCATGAGGCAGCCCATGGAGATGAGCGGCATGGTCGCAAAGCCAAACTCCTCGGCGCCCAGCAAGCAGGCGACGGCAACGTCGGTGCCGTCCATGAGCTTGCCGTCGGCCTCGAGCACCACGCGTGAGCGCAGGCCGTTTTGCAGCAGCGTCTGCTGGGCCTCGGCAAGGCCAAGCTCCAGCGGCAGACCCGCATGCCAGATAGAGTCGCGCGCAGCGGCACCTGAGCCGCCGTTGTGGCCACTGATCAAGATCTTGTCGGCAGCACCCTTGGCCACACCGGTGGCGATGGTGCCGACGCCGGCCTCGCTGACCAGCTTGACCGACACGCGCGCGCCGGGGTTGGCGTTCTTAAGGTCAAAGATCAGCTCTGCCAGGTCCTCGATGGAGTAAATATCGTGGTGCGGCGGAGGCGAAATCAGGCCGATGCCGGGCGTGGACTGACGGACCTCGGCGATCCAGGGGTAGACCTTCTTGCCGGGCAGGTGTCCACCCTCGCCGGGCTTGGCGCCCTGGGCCATCTTGATCTGAATCTCGAAGGCGCTGCACAGGTAGCGGCTCGTCACGCCAAAGCGTGCGCTTGCCACCTGCTTGATGGCGGAGTTCTTGGAGTCACCGTTGGCCAGCGGGGTCTCGCGACGCGGGTCCTCGCCGCCCTCGCCGGAGTTGGAACGGCCGTGCAGGCGGTTCATGGCGATGGCCATGCACTCGTGTGCCTCTTTGCTGATGGAGCCATACGACATGGCGCCGGTGTTAAAGCGGCGGACGATGTTGAGTGCGGGCTCGACCTCGTCGAGTGCCACCGGAGTGCGGCCACTGGCATCAAAGTCGAGCAAGTCGCGCAGGCGCACGGCACGGCCGGTGCGGTGCAGGTGAGCGCTGTACTCCTTAAAGGTGTCGTAGCTGTCCTCGCGGCAGGCAGTCTGCAGCAAGTAGACAACCTGCGGATCGATGAGGTGATCCTCGCCGCCGAGCGGGCGCCACTTGGTCAGACCCAGCGTGGGCAACTGATCGGGAGCCGGGCTCTTAAGGATAGCGAGCGCGGCGTCGTAGCGCTCGTTTTGCTCGCGCTCAACGTCCTCGACACCCATACCGCCCACACGGCTCACCGTGCCGGCGAAGTATGCGTTGACGAACTCCGGAGTAAAGCCGACGGCCTCGAAAATCTGCGCGGAGTGATAGCTCTGCACCGTGGAGATACCCATCTTGGACATGATGGAGACGATACCCGCCGTCGCGGCCTTGTTGTAGTTGGCGATACCCTGCTCGGCCGTCACGTCCAGGTCGCCGCGTGCCGCCAGATCGCGGATGCACGCATGCGCGTTGTACGGATAGATGCCGCTCGCGGAGTAGCCCACCAGTGCCGCAAAGTCGTGCGGGGACACGGCGTCGCCGCACTCCACCACGATGTCGGCAAAGGTACGCACGCCGGCGCGGATCAGGTGATTGTGCACGCAGCCCACGGCGAGCAGCGACGGCACGGGCACCTCGCCCGCAGCGGCACGATCGCTCAACACCACGATGTTTACGCCGTCGCGGACCGCAGCCTCAACGTCCTCTGCAAGCTGCTTGAGCGCAGCCTGCAGCGCGCCCTCGCCGGCATCGCGGCGGTACACGGCACGGAAACGACGGGTCTTAAAGCCAACACGGTCGATGGCGCAAATGCGGTCGAACTCCTCCTCGCTCAGCAGCGGACGCTCCAGGCGAACCAGCTGGCAGGCCGTACGGGAATCCTCGAGCAGGTTGCCGTGGTTGCCCAGGTAGAGCGTGGTCGAGGTGACCATATGCTCGCGAAGGGCATCGATGGGCGGGTTCGTGACCTGAGCGAACAGCTGATAGAAATAGTCGAAGAACGAACGCGTCTTCTTGGACAGACAAGCCAGCGGCGCGTCGATGCCCATCGAGGCGAGCGGGGCCTTGCCCTGCTGGGCCATGGGACGCACGACCTCGTCGACGTCATCCCAGTGATACCCGAGCTTAGCCATGCGCACGGCGGCGGGTACCTCGGCGTCCTCGGCGGGCGTTGCCGCGGCAGGCCTATCGAGCACGTCGACGGTCAGCGTCTCCTCGGCAATCCAATCACGGTAGGGCTTTTCCTTGGCGTAACGGGCGCGCAGCTCGTCGTTGTAGATGACGCGCCCGCGGGCAAAATCGACCTCGAGCATCTGGCCCGGCCCCAGACAGCCGCTCGTCAGGATGTTCTCGGGGCTCACCTCGATGGTACCCACCTCGCTTGCCAGCATAAAGCGACCGTCGCGCGTCACATAGTAGCGGGCAGGACGCAGGCCGTTACGGTCGAGGGCGGCGCCCAGTGTGCGACCGTCGGTAAAGGCGATGGCCGCCGGGCCGTCCCACGGCTCCATGAGCATGGACTGGTAGGCGTCGTAGGCGCGGCGCTCCTCACTCAGGCTGTCGTTGTGGTCCCACGGCTCGGGCAGCAACATGGACGCGGCACGCGTGAGCGGTCGACCGTTCATGACCAAAAACTCAAGCACATTGTCCAGAATCGCGGAGTCGGAACCCTCGCGGTTGATGATGGGCATCACGCGCTCAAGATCGTGCTGCAGCACGGGGCTGTACAGGTTGGGCTCGCGGGCGCGAATCCAGTTGACGTTGCCCTTAAGGGTATTGATCTCGCCGTTGTGAATGATAAAGCGGTTGGGGTGCGCACGCTCCCAGCTGGGCGTGGTGTTGGTGGAGTAGCGCGAGTGGACGAGCGCCACGGCCGTCTTGACGGCGGCGTCGTTGAGGTCGATGAAGAAGCGGCGCATCTGCGTGGCGACCAGCATGCCCTTGTACACGATGGTGCGCGAGCTCATGGAGCACACATAGAAGATCTTGTCGCGCAGGGCAAACTCGGCATCGGCCTTCTTTTCGATGGTGCGGCGGCACACGTACAGGCGGCGTTCGAAGGCGTCACCCGCCGGCGTATCGTCCGGACGGCCCAGGAAGGCCTGCAGGATAGTGGGCATGCAGGCGCGGGCCGTCTCGCCCAGGTCGTGCGGGTCGACCGGCACCTCGCGCCAAAAGAGCAGCGGCACGCCGGCCTCGGCGCAGCCCTCCTCAAACACGCGGCGGGCATCCTCTACGCCCTTGTCGTCCTGCGGGAAGAACAGCATGGCCACGCCATAGTCGCCCTCTGCCGGCAGAATCTGGCCGCACTTTTGGGCCTCTTTTCGAAAAAAGTGATGCGGAACCTGGAACAGGATGCCAGCGCCATCGCCGGTGTTCTTCTCGAGTCCCGTGCCGCCGCGGTGCTCCAAGTTGACCAGAATGGACAGCGCATCGTCCAGAATCTGGTGATGGCGCTCACCGTTGATATCGGCAAGCGCGCCGATGCCACATGCATCGTGGTCGAATTCGGGGCGATAAAGGCCCTGCTGCTGAGCGGAATCTGCCTGCATCGCGATCCTCCCCTAGATATTAGACAGTCAGTTGAATAGGCATACTATGAGCATCGCCGGCCCGTTGTGTTTCTCACCCGTTTCGAAACAATCGCGTAACGCACGCCGGCCATCAACGTCTTGCCATCAAACGTGTACGTCAGTCCCCAAGTTCAGCTTGTAAGTTCACCGCTTCAAACATCTCAATCTGTAACAGGAGGAGCCGATTTTGGCCCCTAGATGTTACGGATTGAGATTTTCTGCAGGACGGTTTTGGTTTGTCTCGATCTGTAACACGAAAGGCCGGTTTTAGCGGTCAGCTGTTACAAATCGAGATTTTCCATAGGACCATTTCTTCCTGTCTCGATCTGTAACAGCTAGGCCCAATTTCCATCCCTAGTTGTTACAGATCGAGACATTTCGGCAGCCCCCTTTCACCATCCCATTCAAATACAACAATTTTGTTAGTCTTGGTTAACTTTTTAGCCTAAAACGGGTATCCTTTGCGGCGTCAAGCAAACGGCACGCACACCGTGCCAGATCAAGGAGGCCCCTATGGCGCACCGAGCAGACCGACAGACAATGCAACTTGTCCTTATCCGTCACGGAGAATCCGAGTGGAACAAACTCAACCTGTTCACCGGCTGGACCGACGTAGAACTCACCGACACGGGCCGCGAAGAAGCCGCAGCAGGCGGTCGAGCCCTCAAAGAAGCGGGCTTCGACTTCGACGTCTGCTACACCTCGCGTCTCAAGCGCGCAATTCACACCCTCGACATCGTGCTCGGCCAAATGGATCGCGAGTGGTTGCCCGTCATCAAATCCTGGAAGCTCAACGAGCGCCACTACGGAGCGTTGCAGGGTCTCAACAAGGCCGATGCCGCAGCGGAGCACGGCGACGAGCAGGTGCTCATCTGGCGCCGCTCCTTCGATGTCTGCCCGCCGGCACTCGAACCGGACGACGCGCGCGATCCCCACACCCAGGAGCAATACCGTGATGTCGCGCCCGATCAGCTGCCCTATACCGAGTGCCTCAAGGACACGATCGCCCGCGCCTGGCCTTATTTCGAAGACGAGATCCGCCCCCAGATGCTCGCCGGCAAGCGCGTACTCATCGCCGCACACGGCAACTCCCTGCGCTCACTCGTCATGAAGCTCGAGCACCTCACGCCCGAGGAGATCCTCAAGGTCAACATCCCCACCGGCGTGCCGCTCGTCTACACCTTCGACACCGATTTCAACGTCCTCGACAAGCGCTACATCGGCGACCCGGCGACCATCGCCGCCAAGATCGACGCCGTGGCCAATCAGGGCAAAGCACACAAGTAGCCCCAACCCAAAACCGACGCGTGGCGCCGCACGGCCCAGATGCGACGTCACGCCGCCCATACACAGGAATCGACCATGCTCAACCATCTCAAACAACACTTTGGCTCCCGACGCACCGGTGGTCACGGAGGCCTAGATATTGCGCGGCATATCGGCCCCGGGCTGCTCGTGACCGTCGGCTTTATCGACCCGGGCAACTGGGCCTCCAACATGGCCGCGGGCTCGCAGTTTGGCTACGCGCTGTTGTGGATCGTCACGCTGTCCACGATTATGCTCATTGCGCTGCAGCACAACGCGGCACACCTGGGTATCGCCACGGGCGCCTGTCTTGCCGAGGCCACGACCCGCTTTCTCCCCCGCATCGTGGGACGCGCGGTGCTCGGCAGCGCCTATCTCGCGACCATCGCCACCACCATGGCCGAAGTCCTGGGCGGCGCGATTGCCCTTCAAATGCTCTTTGGGCTGCCCGTGCGCGCGGGCTGCGTCATCGTGGCGGCAGTATCGATGACGATGCTCATGACCAACTCCTACAAACGTGCCGAACGCTGGATCATCGCCTTCGTAGGCGTGGTAGGACTCTCGTTTTTGGCCGAGCTTGCGCTGGTCAAGGTCGACTGGCCGCAGGCCGCCGCAAGCTGGATCACGCCCAGTATGCCCACTGGCTCTGCCGCGATTATCGTGAGTGTCCTGGGTGCGGTCGTTATGCCCCACAACCTTTTTCTGCACTCCGAGGTCATCCAATCCATGCACTTCGAAGGCCAAGGCGAGCAGGTTATCGAAGAGCGTCTGCGCTACGAGCTCTTCGACACGCTCTTTTCGATGGGCGTGGGCTGGGCAATCAACTCGGCCATGGTCATCCTGGCCGCAACGACCTTCTTTGCGCACGGCATTGTCGTAGACGACCTCGCCGTCGCAGCGGCCACGCTCTCCCCCATCTTGGGCCCGGCGAGCTCGGCCATCTTTGCGGTAGCGCTGCTGTTCGCGGGATTATCGAGCAGCGTGACAGCGGGCATGGCGGCGGGAACCATCACTGCGGGCATGTTCGACGAGGAATACGACATCCACGACCGACATTCCTCGGTCGGGGTGGCGGCCTGTTTCGCCGGCGCAGTGGCGGCGTGCCTGGTCGTCCCAAATCCTTTTGAAGGTCTCATCTGGAGCCAGGCACTGCTGTCGCTTCAGCTGCCGATTACGGTCTTTGTGCTCATACGGCTCACCAGTTCGCCCCGCGTCATGGGCAAATACGCCAACTCGCGCCCGCTCAACGCGCTGCTCGTAGGGATCGGTGCCATCGTGACGATTCTCGATGTCGTGTTGTTGACAGGGATGTAATGGGGCGGGGCACCTACCCAGGCAAACGTCTAAATCTGTAACATCTAGACCCGCTTTTGATGTCTAGATGTTACAGATCGAGACCATTCCGAGGGACAGCTCCGTTTGTCTCGATCTGTAACAGATAGACCCCGTTTTCGCCGTTAGATGTTACAGATTGAGATCTTCTGCCGAACGGGTTTGGTTTGTCTTGATCTGTAACAAGTGGACCCAATTTCCGCTTCTAGATGTTACAGATCGAGACATTTCTTCAGCTCCAACCTTTTGTCTCAATCTGTAACAGATAGGCCCGTTTTGAGCCGCCGCATGTTACAGATTGAGACAAACGGTCGGCCGGACTCACAACAGGCAGGATCGGCTAACAGCAGCCGTGATCCCTTAGGGACGGAAGAAAAGGGCCCCGGCCGAGAATTCGACCGGGGCCCTTGGACAGAGCTATGTGTTGCTGCAAGTCGTGTGCCTGCGAGCTACTCCTCGACGAGCTCAAACTGATCGGGACCGACGCCGCACACCGGGCACACATAATCCTCGGGCAGCTCGGGCGTATCGACCTCAACCTCGTAACCGCAAACGACGCACACGAACTTATACGTCTTCTTCTCCTCAGCCATGATGTTCTCCTCTCGAACGTGACTGGTGATGTACTTCGTTTATTAGTATAGATTCTCAATAATATAATGCAAGTATTTTTAAAACATTTCTAGCCTTGATACGAGGACGCCTTCGGAGGCGTCTTGCCCTTCAGGACCTTATGGTAGTAATCGTAGGTGAGCGGCGTCTCGTCACTCAGGCGTTCGGCATCCTCGACCTCGCCGATAAACAGTAGATGCGTGCCCACATCCACAGTGTCGATCAAACGGCAGCTAAACAGGGCCGCCGCGTACTCGGGCACATAGGGCATGCCCAGAGCCGTCTCGCGGGTCTCGTATTTGGCAAACTTGTCGTAATCGCTGCTGGTGCGGAACCCAAAGTTACCGATGTAGAGCATATCGGCGGTCTGATCGATCACGGTCAGCGCGAACGCTTTGGCCGATGCGATGACACCCGAGGTGACGTTGTCCTTGTTTACGGCAACCGAGATGCGAGGTGGTGCTGCCGTCACCTGCACCGCCGTGTTGATAACGCAGCCGGCACGCAGCCCGTCGGCCGCGGCGCTCACCACGTACAGGCCGCTCGGCATGGTAAAGAACGCAGTTTTGTCCATAACGATCACTCCCCTAGCTCGGGTTGGAACCTCATGGATGTATGTACCCACAAAAAAGGCAGCGCCCATAACGGACGCCGCCTTTGAAACATATGTGTCAGAACAGTAAGAAAGATGAGACACCCGCAGCTGCGGTGAAATAGGGACTGAATAGCCCCTCAAACAGGCAAACCAGTCCGTATTCCACCGCAACTTATGAAGGACGGTCAGCGGTTGCGTTCCTTGAGGGCGCGGTCGATCTCGCGTTGGACATCACGCTTGGCCATGTCCTCGCGCTTGTCGTAGAGCTTCTTGCCGCGACCCAGGCCCAGCAGCAGTTTTACGCGACCGTCGGTATTAAAGTAGAGCTCCAACGGAACCAGCGCATAACCACGGTTGCGAAGTTTGCCGTCAAGAAAGTCGATCTCCTTGCGGTGCAGCAGCAGACGGCGCCGACGGTCGGGATCGCGATTCCACACGCCACCATGGCTATAAGGGTGGATATGCAGACCGACGAGCCAGCACTCACCGCCACGAATCAGCGCGAAGGTATCGGTGATCTGGCAGGCGCGCTCGCGAATCGACTTGACCTCGGTGCCACTCAGCTCAATGCCGCACTCAAACGTCTCATCGATAAAATACTCGTGATGTGCCGAGCGATTCTTGGAAATGAGCTTGCGCTCGCGCTTACTGGGCATCGCCGGCCTCCTTGGCGCCATCGGCGTTTGAGCCCGCGGCGTCGCGCTTTGCCTTGCGCTCAGCATTGAGCTCGGCGTCGCTCTCGCGCACCAGTTTGATAATCGCCGCGCAGGCCTCCTCGCCCACCAAATCGCGAGCACGCACCGTCAGGCGCGTCGCCTCCTGCTTGTCGCCGTCGCTTGCAGCATCGGTCGCACACATGATCAGGCAAATGGCAATCTCAGCCGAAGGCGAGGTCGGCACGCCTTGCAGGCTCAGCTCGCCCATCACGTGCTCATCGCTCTCCTCGGCGGCATCGGGGTAGGCAGTATGAATCTTGTTGAGCAGGCGCGTCGTGTGTGCATCGCCAGGGGCCAAGCGCAGCGCCAGACGCGCGCAACCCACGGCGGCCGAGACATTCTCGGTCTCGGGCTCCAAGAAGTACTGGCCCAGGTTGGAATAGGCGCGGGCGGCGCACTTGCCATCGCTTGCACGCTCCAGCACCGAGTACGAGAGCGATGCCCATTCCTGCTTGTCCTCGAGCGCGCGGAACAGCTCGGCCAAGTCCAAGCGATAGTTGCAGTTCATGGGATCCCAACGCACAGCCTGCATCAGGGCATTGCGAGCGCTCACATAATCCTGCTGGCGAATGTAGGCAAACGCCATGTCGGAGTACAGACGGTCAAACGGCACCTCGACCTGCACGAGCTCGCGCGGATCCTTCTCCACGCGGCGATAGGCCAGACGCTCAAACTTGCTATCGAAGCTAAAGTATTGGCGCTTCTCCTCCGTCTTGCACTCGGCGTCGATATACTCCTCGGCAAGCTCCACCAGGCGCTCCAACAGCGGCGTCGCCGTGGCCAGGTCGCCCTGCGCCAGGTAGTTCTCGGCATACGTGATGTCTTGCAAGCTGATGGGCAGATCCATGGCTACTCCTCGATCTGAGCGAAACACGGCAGGCGCCGTATATACGGTCGATACACAAAACCCGGGTCTCTTGCGAGGCCCGGGCATTCATTTGTGGGTAGCCCGTACCAGATTCGAACTGGTGATCTCCGCCTTGAGAGGGCGGCGTCCTAAACCGCTAGACGAACGGGCCATATGTAGCAAATGCAATGGCTGGGATGGAGGGAGTCGAACCCCCATTGACGGAACCAGAATCCGCTGTCCTGCCATTAGACGACATCCCAATGACTGCATCGCTGCGCTCGGCTGTGCCTTTGCGCAAGAAAGAAATATACGGGAAGATCCGTCGTGACGCAAGCCCCAATTTTGACTTTTTTGAAATTCGGTCAAATTGGCCTAATTTCGTCCAACCCGTGAAGGACCTGTGAAGCCGACCGCTGTACACGAAGACAAAACGCCGCGAGCGGTAGCCGTCAACCGTTGGCAGATTCTACCGCGAAAACGATAGCACCAGACAACACAATCGAAGTATCAATGATCGCGTAGATATCGAGGCGCCATGGACGAAGAGCTTGATTACCTATGGGAGACCCTTGGGCTCGAGATCACTGCCGACCTTTGGCCCGAACGGGACAAAATCCATCCCACACTGCGCCCCGCCATCACGGTGATGCAGGCAAACTACCGCCGCGCCTCATTTTTGATCATGCGGACGTCATGGCATGCGGCGCTCCCCGACCTCAAGCGCATACAGGCAAGCCTCGTCGAGCTGTCCGGCATGCCGACCGTTATATCCGAGACGAACCTGGAGCGGCGGCAGCGCGAGCGCCTGCAGCAGCAGCGGATTCCCTTTATCTGCCCCGGCGTTCAGGCATATCTGCCCTTTATGGACGAAGAGTACTGGAGCGACACGCCCGACAAGCACGTAAAGATCTACGACCCACACGAATGGACGCAGCTGGAAGACTGACTGGGGCAGGCCCGCCGGCGGAAAGTGCGTCCCATTCTGGAAGCGAATTCCGGGGCGCAGTTTCCCGTAGAGCCTCCAACCGGAAACTGTATCCCAGAATCAACGCTCGAAACGGGATGCCATTTCCGATAGAACCCCCAACCGGAAAGCACATCCCAGAATCAGCGCTCGAAACGGGACGCACTTTCCGCAGCCGCTACAGCAACGCCTCGGCCCAAGCCGCTTCCCTAAAGCCGGGGATCGCAAAGTCGTCGCCCACCAGCAGCGGGCGCTTAACCAGCATGCCGTCAGTCGCCAGCAGCTCATAGCATTCCTGGTCCGTCATACCCGCATCCAGGCGCGCCTTCAGGCACAGCTCTCGATATTTCATGCCCGACGAGTTAAAGAAGCGTCGCACCGGCAGCCCCGAACGAGCAATCCAGGTCGCAAGCTCATCGGCCGCGGGATTGTCCGTAACGATATCGCGGTCGATATACTCAACCCCATGTTCGTCCAGCCATGCCTTGGCCTTTTTACACGTCGAGCATTTGGGATATTCAACAAACAGTACGGTCATGGGGATCCTCCGAATATAGATCGGCCAACACAGGTACACACCATACGAGGCGCCTTCGCATGATATGGCAATTGTAGCCCACGGGTCACACGCTAAACGAAGCGTACCCCGAATCCGCGTTTGATGAACGGCAGCAGCTCCATTGCCTCGGGCGTGATATGGCCCGCAACGTTCATGCGCTCGTCACCGGAAAGATCGACCCGCGCAATCTCAAGCTCGCCTTCGTAGCGCCCATAGCCGCTATTGCTCACAGCGATCGACCCCGCCTTTCGCGGCAGGCCGGCACCGGTATCCGCCGGCACGGAATCTGGCTTAAGCGTCGTGCGCGACTCCTGAGACCTAAAGATGAGGGTACTCGAATCGGGCCGGTCGTGATGAATCTGACCACGTACATAGGCATAGCCGGAGTCAAGCTCGCATTGCAGGTCTACGTATCCGGCGGAAACTTGAGCAAACTGTGCCCAACCCGCATCGGAAAGATCGGGGTCGCCGACCAAAACAATGTCGCAATCGGCGCCATGTGCGAGCTCAAGCATGTTGAGGGCAACCTTTGACGCGCGACCGCGCTGTGCCTCAACCGTCGGCAGTCCTTCGAATACCGGCCCGCGAACGTTGGCATCACCCGGCACAAAAGCCATGATTTCGAAGCCGAGCGCCGCAAGACGAAGATTCGTCCGAGCAATGTCCTCCAGAGCTAAACCGGTATAAGGCTTGGGATAAAAATTGTGGCAGGCGGCAAAACGAGTCACATCGGCACCGGCTTCTCGCCACGATGCGATTTCATCAGAACTCACCGTCGATGCATTGACCACAATGCGAAATACACCGGACAGTTCCGCAACCCGCTGGGCACTAAAGCCATAGTCCAAACGAAGGTATTCCAGCCCCAGGTCACGCAGATCCTCGATGCGCTCAAGCCCGAGCAAATCGCATGTGCGCGGCCCCACGTCGGCAATGAGCGCAATGCTGCGGGCGGAAAGCAGCGACAGCACCTGGCGGACCTTATCGGCATACGCCGCTCCCCCGTCCTCGGGAATATGCAGTGAGGTAAACGCATAGCGCGCACCCGCCGCGGCACCACGCTCAATCGTCCGCTCAATATCCTGCAGAGGGCTGGAAAGATAAATCGAAATACCCGTTTTCACGCTTCAACGCTCCTTTAAAAAAAGGCCGGCGGAGCAGTTAGCCCCGCCGGCACAACCATAGCATCAAGAGATCTGCGTCACGTCAAGACGTTCGAATGACATAGCGCGCAGCATCAGGCTACTCGCCGAAAAACTCGTTGATCTTCTGCTCGTCCACGCCAAAGAACCACGTCAGGACAAAGCCGGCGACATAGGCAAGCAGCATAGCGGCAACGTAGCCGAGCTGCTGACCAGGAACGACGATCAACAGGCCAAACAGACCGGAAACGCCCTGAGAAACCGTGCCGATGTGGAGCAGCGCCGCGAGCGCGCCGCCAAATCCGGCACCCAGGCAGGCCGTCACAAACGGACGAACGAGCGGCAGCGTAACGGCATACATCAGAGGCTCGCCCACGCCCAGGATGCCAACGGGGATGGACTCGGCGACATACTTCTTGAGCTTGGCGTTCTTGGTCTTAAAGTACAGCGCCAAACCGGCACCGACCTGGCCGCCGCCAGCCATCATAAGGATGGGCAGCAGGTAATTGATGCCCTTGGTAGCGCCGTCGGGATCGTTGAGCATAGCGTGGATCGGCGTGAGCGCCTGATGCAGGCCGACGGACACCAGCGGCAAGAAGCCTGCCGACAGGATATAGCCGCCCAGGACGCCCAGCTTCTCGAAGATAAAGGTGAGGACGCTAAAGATTGCGGCCGTCAGCCATGCGCCAACCGGCTGGATGACAAGCATCAGAGCAAAGGCGCCGATGATGAGCACCAGCAGCGGGGACAGGAACGTATCGAGCGCGTTGGGCATGACCTTGCGAATCTGACGCTCCATCCAGGCAAAAAATGCGCCAGCGATGAGAGCCGCGATCATGCCGCCCGCTGCGGGGTTGTACTGCGCATTGGTGAGCGGCAGCAGAATGGCAGTGGCAGGATCAGCAGCGCCAGGCGCAAGCAGGGGCATGGCACTGTTGGCGATGCACATCATGCCGGCGATACCGCCCAGTGCAGCGGAGCCACCAAACTCGCGCGCCGCGTTATAGCCCACCAAAATGGGCAGATAGGCGAAGAGGGCCCAACCCATGGAACGAATGCCCTGATACCACCACTCGCCCGCAAGCGCACCTGCCGTCGAGACATTGATGACGTTGCAGATACCGTTGATGAGGCCAGCCGCAATGATGCCGGGAAGCAGGGCGACGAAGACATTGGAAATCTTCTTAAGGAAGGCCTGAACCGGTTTGGACTCATACTTGGCCTTTTGCGCGGCCTTGTTTGTGGCCGCAGCGTCAACTACGCTCTCGTCAGCAACGCCTTTCGCAAGGCCGGTGAGCTTGGAGAATTCCTCGAGCACCTTATTCACCTTGCCCGGACCCAGCACGATCTGCATCGTGTCGTCCTCAACAAGGCCCATCACGCCGTCGAGTGCCTTAATACCCTCCGTGTCGACGTTGCCCGTGTCTTTGACGGTCACGCGCAGGCGCGTCATGCACGCCGCGTTTGCGAGCACGTTGTCTTTACCGCCCAAAAGGTCCAGCAGCTTTTGAGCCAGCTCTTTGTTCGTCATAACTCCTCCTTGTATTGGGTATCTCGT
The DNA here is from genome assembly GCA_958371715.1 of uncultured Collinsella sp. GTDB lineage: Bacteria > Actinomycetota > Coriobacteriia > Coriobacteriales > Coriobacteriaceae > Collinsella. The sequence goes on along the minus strand of CATXLW010000027.1, from coordinate 8,114 downwards.
CTGGATGTCATATCAGCTCACGCCGTGCACCTATTGGGCATCGGCATCGCTCTTCTCATGGCCGCTCACCGCAGCACGGACATGGCCTCGCGCCCGCTCAAGAGCTACCGCAGCCTGCTCGGCATCGCAGTCCAGCAGTACCGAGACAATAGCGGTTTTTACGTGGCCGCCGGCATCTGCAAGCGCCTGAATAGCGTGCTCGCGCGTGCAGCCGGTCGCCTCCATCACGATGTTCTGGCCGCGCACCACCAACTTCTCGTTCGTCTGCTGCACATCGACCATCAGGTTTTGGTACACCTTGCCAATCTTGACCATGGCACCGGTCGAAATCATATTGAGAATGAGCTTTTGGACCGTTCCCGCCTTGAGCCTCGTTGAGCCGGTCAGTACCTCGGGACCGGGCACGGGCTCAATGGCAAGATCTGCGCTCTCCCCGATCTTCGACCCTTGGTTACAGGCAATTGCAATGGTCTTGCACCCAGTTGCCTTGGCGTACACAAGGCCGCCCACCACATAGGGAGTACGACCGCTTGCCGCCAGGCCAACGACAAGATCCTTGTCCGAGAGTCCACGCTCCCGCAGGTCGCTCGCGCCAAGCTCCTCGCTGTCTTCGGCACCTTCGACAGCCTTGATAAACGCCGTCTCGCCTCCGGCAATGAGCCCGACAATCAGATCGGGTGACACACCAAACGTGGGCGGGCACTCCGAAGCGTCGAGCACGCCCAGACGACCACTGGTGCCTGCACCCATGTAAAAGACGCGCCCGCCGCGCTCGAGCGTCTCAGCAGCCCAGTCGATTGCTGTGGCAACCTGGGGCAACACTTTCGTAACCGACTGGACGGCACGAAGATCCTCATCATTCATCGTCGTGACGATTTGCAGCGATGTCATCGTATCGAGGTCCATTGACCTTTGATTACGCTGTTCGGTCGTGAATTTTGTTAAATCGAGCATTTCATTCACCTCATCTTTCCTGTTTCTCGATGTAGTTTTGCTTAATGACATGCGTCGCCCGCTCGTAGTCGCTGGCAACGTAAGCAGCGTACAGGGCATCGACAACCATAAGCTGGGCCATACGCGAAGCCATGGCACCGCTGCGGACCAAGGGCTCACTCGCAGCGACGCCGAGCACGGCATCGGCCATGGCGGCAAGCTTGGACGACCCATCTACTTTGGTCACGGCCACAACGGGACAGTTGTGACGTTGAGCCTCGACGGTGCAGTCCAGCACTTCTTGCGTTAAGCCCGAGTAGCTAAAGGCAATTGCCATATCGCTCTCATGCATGTTCTTTGCACACAGGAGCTGATCATGCCAGTCGTCGTACAGATGGCACTCTTTGTCGACACGCATGAGTTTTTGCGCCAGATCGTGCGCAACCAAACGAGAGGCACCGATACCGAACAGATTGACCGCGCGTGCCCGCTTAAGATGGGCCGCGCATCGCTCCAAGACGGTGTAATCGAGCGTTCGCGCCGTCGCCTCGATCGTGCGCACGTTGCTTTTCATCACCTTCCCCACGATACGTTCGACGCTGTCATCCATGGAGATGTCCTCGAGGGCAACGTCTTTCTTGTCACCCAAGAGTGCCAGTTCGGCAATCAGTTCGCGCTGGAACTCCTTGTAGCCCGCAAAACCCAAGCGCTTGCAAAAACGCAAAATGCTCGAGGGCGAGGAGAACGTGGCGTCGGCAAGACTGCGGACGGACAGCCCGACCACCTCGTGCGGATGAGCGCTCACGTATGCGATGACATTGCGTTCCGCCGGACTCGCGCTGAGCTCGCGCTCGCGAAGCCTTAAAAGCAATCCGTTTGCCATCTCAAACACCTCCGTTGAGAAGAATTAAAGACCAACGAACGATTCGTACCGGATATAAACAGCTTTTACGGTACATTGTGCCGCATCGTGGCGCACAAAGGGCGAGCGTTCTACCGCTCGCCCCTCAAATCCGACCGCTCGGAAATACGCGCGACACAAAATAATTCAACAAGGTCGCATTATCAGAAACGGGTTTGTTACCGGCTAGTGCCTCGCATGGGCGCCGATGGGGCGCGTCGCGTGGTGCACCCATGCGGAGACCAGCAATACCAACAGCATGGCGGTGACATAGCCCACGGCATCGAAGCCCAGGTCGATCATGTCGAAATGACGACCAGGAACAAAGATCTTGTGCACTTGGTCGCCGACAGAGCAGACGGCGCAAAAGAGTGCAGCGAGTGCGTACCGGAATCGCGCGCATGGCAGGCGCTCGCCCAGGCATGCCACTGTCGTCGAAGCAAACAGCCCAACAAAGAAGAACTCTACGGTATGGGCGACACGACGGATGTTGGCGCCCATCCACATGCGAACGGGGGCAAGCGGGTCGGGGTGGGCGACGGTAGCCGCTGAGCCCGCATCCCCGGCGGCATCTCCCGCCTGGGACTCCTGCGCGACATCGAGCCGCACGTCCGCGGCCCGTCCTTCCACCGCGCGCGCGGTGGACTCGCTGAGCGATGACGTCTGCTCCACGTTTTGCTCCGTCAGTATCCAAATACTTGCCAGCGTCACGACCAGCAGGACAACCGAAATCCATCCGACTATGTGCTTCACACGCGCCAAGGGCTAACCTCCGTCATTTTTTGAGCAGCAGCGAGTGTACCCCCAAATGCAGTTGCCGCCGTAGCGAAATCCAAAATGTTCGAATCGGGGCGCCAAAGGACCGCGGCGCCCCTACTCCATCTCGCGCATCCAGCGATCAAACGTCCCCACGCACACGCCTAGCCGCTTTGCCGCCTGACTCCGCGTGATATCACCCGCCTCGTAGGTATCGCGCACCAGCTCGAATTGCGGAGGACAGGGCTTGCGGGGCCGGCCAAAGCGCACGCCGCGCGCTCGCGCCGCCGCAATGTCCTCGGCTTGGCGCCGGTGAATGTTCTCGCGCTCCACCTGCGCCACATAGCTCAGCAGCTGCAAAACAATATCGGCAATCAACGCACTCGTCACGTCCGTCCCACCACAGTCTCTGGCGCGCGTGTCGAGCAATGGCATGTCCAGAACCACGATGGCGGCGCCGAGCTCTTTGGTTATGCACCGCCATTCCTCGAGGATCTCGCTGTAGTTACGGCCCAGCCGATCAATGGAAAGTACCACCAGCACATCACCGGAATCCAACGCGCACAGCAGCTCGCGATACCGCGGTCGATCGAAGTCTTTGCCGCTCGCATGGTCGGCAAAGATATTCGCCGGTTCCACGCCATAGGCGCCCAGCGCATCCAGCTGCCGATTCAGATTTTGATCACGCGAGCTCACCCGCGCATACCCGTACACCGTTGCCATCTCATCCCCGCTCTCTCGTAAACCTCCCAAAAAGGGACAGGTTTATTTTGGTAGGTTTTATCTCCCCTATAGCAGGCGGAAGACGCAAGCGCGCGAGCGGCAAGACGATTGATGCGCCACAAAAAAGGCGGCCCCAAAAGACCGCCCCGTTTTCTATGAATCACCAAATTCCGGCTAATGAATAAGCCTAAAATCCAAGTGCCCTCGCGTGGTGTTAACGCGCGAGACCTCGATGATCACGCGCTGCCCCAGCTCATAGCGAGTCCCCGTGTCGGCACCCGTGAGCGTGAGCGCGTCCTCATCAAACTCAAACCACTCGTTGCCCAGACTCTTGATCGAAACCAAACCCTCAACCTGTGTCAGATCAAGGCGCACAAAGAGGCCCATGCTGCTGACCCACGAAATCGTTCCGGCGTAGCGCTCACCCAGGCGATCCTCGTAATACTGGGCGATCTTGATCTTTTGCGTCGCATGGCTGGCGGCGTCGGCCGCACGCTCGGCATCGCTGCACGCGCGGCAGATTTGCGGCAGGATGCGCGGCAGGGACTCGCGACCCTTACCGATCAGCCGCGGCGTACGCACCAAGGCGTCCTTGCCGCCCAGCTGCTCGTATGCCAGCTGCAGTTTGAGTACGCGATGCACCACCAGGTCGGGATAGCGGCGAATGGGACTCGTAAAGTGGCAATAGCACGGCGCGGCAAGTGCAAAGTGGCCCTCGTTGCGCGGCTTGTACAGTGCGCGCTGCATACTGCGCAGTAGCAACGTGTTGACGAGCGGCGCGTTGGCCGTACCGGCTGCGGCATCAACCGCCGCCTGCAGCTCGTCGGGGCTTCCCAGAGCAATGCCTGCCGCGCGACGGTCATCGATGATACCCAGCTGTGCCAGCGCCACGGCGGCACCGTGCAGGCTGTCGGGACTGGGGTCGTCGTGCACGCGATAGCAGGCCTCGATATCGCGGTCGGCCAGCCACTCCGCCACACACTCGTTGGCCAGCAGCATGGCTTCCTCAATCAGCGACGTGGCGCACGAGCGCTCACGGGCCACGATCTGCACGGGCACACCGTCCTCGTCCAACAGCGCACGGATCTCGGCCGTATCAAAGTCGACCGAACCGCGTGCGCGACGAATACGACGGCGAAGCTCGGCGAGCTCGTTGGCAGCTACGAGGAAATCCCCCAAGTCGACGTTATAGCCGCGGGCGGTTTTCTCGCACGCAAGCCCGCGCCCGAGCGCTTCCTCGCGCGAGGATTCAACCGCAGCAACATCCTCGGCGGCGCCCTCCAGCACCGAATACTCCACCGCACCGGCACGTACCAGCAGCGCCTCGGCGCCGTCGTAGTCCATGCGCACGCGCGAGCGGATCACGCTGGGATAGGGATCGTAATGGCGCACGCGACCCTGCGCATCGAGCTCAATGTCGACGGTAAACGCCAAGCGGTCCTCGTCAGGACGCAGCGAGCACAAATCGTTCGACAGGCGCTCGGGCAACATGGGCAGCACGCGATCGGCAAGATACACCGACGTCGTGCGATGGCGAGCTTCCAGATCGATATATCCGTCCCAGGCGACATAGTGCGAAACGTCGGCAATATGGACACCCAGCTTGTAGCCACCCTCGGGCGTGCGCTCCAGCGAAATGGCGTCGTCAAAGTCGCGCGCGTCGACCGGGTCAATCGTAATAACAAAGCGGTCGCGCAGGTCGCGGCGGAGCGGGTCCTTGAGCGCCGAGGTCACATCGAGCGAAAGTGCCTCGGCCTCGGCTAGCGCGGCCTCGGGATACGTATCGGTATAGCCATAGCGCGCCATCACATACTGAACGCCCAAATCGGGCGCATCATCGCCGCCAATACGGCGCTCGATCGTCACGGTGCCCGATTCCAGACGCGTCGGATATGTCAGAATGCGCGCGACGACCGCATCGCCCGGATGAACACCCAAGCGCTCCGCCGAGGTGTCCTCCGGCAGAATAAAGAAATCGGCCTTAAGGCGAGAATCAAGCGGCTCGATCACCCCGAGCGGGCCGGCGGTCTGGTACGTGCCCACCACACTAATGGCCGCACGCTCGACGACGCCCTCGATTACGGCGCGTCGCTCGCCATGCGGGCTGTTCTTAATGCTCACGGCAACGGTATCGCCGTCCATAATCTCGCGCTTGCCGCGGCCCATGACCTTGTAGTCGCCGTTTTCGGTTACAACGTAGGCGCTATGCTCATGGAGCTGCACACGTCCGGTCAGACTCGGGCGACGCTCGCTGCGCACCGGCCCGCGCTTATTGCGAGCTCCACGCTTATGCTTGTTATTGCGCCCCATGGCGCCTCCTTACTATCGATGGCCGTTTACACCCCAAGAGTCTACCCAAATGATCCCTAGGGGACGGCAGGATTGCGGGTCACATAGATAGACCAGCGTCACGATGATGCGCAATCCTGCCGTCCCCTAGGGATCAAAAAACGGGCCGCTCCCAAAAGAGACGACCCGTTGAAGGAACGAATTCCAAGCACGCCTACACGCGCAGATAGCGGCGCATGGCGATGGCGGAACCAAAGAGACCGATAATGACGCCGACCAGAATCAGCGCGGCGTAGGTCACCAGATAGTACTGCATCGGCAGCGCAAACGACATCCAGCCGATGCTCTCCTGCAGACGCGGAACCATCAGGTTACGCAGCAGCTCCAGCACGCCGATGGAAAGCAGCGAGCCCAAAATGGCCTGCAGCACACCCTCGGTAATGAACGGCCCGCGAATGAAGCCGTTGCTTGCGCCCACCAGACGCATGATCGCGATCTCACGACGACGCGCCGTAATGGACAGGCGAATCGTGTTGTTAATGAAAATGAACGCGATAAAGGTCAGCAGACCGACGAGCACTACAGCGGCGATACGGATGTAGTTCGTCACCTGGAACAGGCGGCTCACTTCCTCCTGGCCGTACAGAACGCTCGCGTTAACGTCGCCGTCGTCCGCGATCTTCTGAAAATCGGCGTTCTTCTTGAGCTTCTGGGCCGTGCTCTCGACCATGGACGGATCGTCCATCTCGATGGCATACGAAGCCGGCAGCGGGTTCTGACCGTCGAGCGCGCTCATGGTAGCGTCGGCGTTACCCGACATCTTGCTCGTGTACTCGGCCAGCGCGTCGTCCTTGTCCTTGTACGTCACGGACTTGACGTTGCTCCACGTCTTGAGCTCGGCCTCGAAGGCCTGAACATCTGCCTGGTCGGCGTCATCGCTAATAAAGGCGTTGATGACGACCTGATCCTCGACGGTGCCGATCACGGAGTTCAGCATCGCGGAACCCATAATGAACAGGCCGATGATAAACAGCGAAAGGAAAATCGTGATGACGGCGCCGAGCGAGGTGGTCCAGTTACGGAAGAAGTGGCTGATTGCCTCTTTGAGCGAGTAGCCCACGTTAGTTGGTGCCATAGTTGCCGTAACCTCCCCTCTCCTGGTCGCGGATTACGTGGCCGCCCTCGAGGGCGATCACGCGACGGTGCATGCTATCGACCATCTCGCGGTCGTGCGTAGCGACGATCACGGTAGTACCGGTGCGGTTAATGCGCTCGAGCAGCTTCATGATGCCCAGCGAAATCGCCGGATCGAGGTTGCCCGTGGGTTCGTCGCAGATAAGCAGCGGCGGGCGGTTGACCATAGCGCGGGCAACGGCCACGCGCTGCTGCTCGCCACCGGAAAGCTGATCGGGCAGCGAGTCCATCTGATCGGCCAGACCGACCAGACGCAGCACCTCGGGCACCTGACTGCGAATGACGCCCTTGGGCTTGCCGATGCACTGCAGGGCAAACGCCACGTTTTCATAGGCGGTCTTTTGCGGCAGGAGCTTAAAGTCCTGGAACACGGCGCCAATCTGACGACGCAGGAACGGAACTTTGCGGTTCTTGATCTTCATGAGATCCTGGCCGGCGACCAAAATGCGACCGCTTGTGGGCTTGACGTCGCGGTTGAGCGTCGACAGCAGCGTGGTCTTACCCGAGCCGGAGTGACCGACCAAAAAGACGAACTCGCCCGGATAGATTTCGATGTTGATGTCGTCGAGTGCAGGCTTGTTGGGCTGTGCCGGATAGATCTTGGTGACATGCTCCATAAGGATGACGGGCTCGACACCGGCCTGCTTGGCCATCTTCTTGCGGCTGGCTTGCGGATCGATGGGCGCAAACACCGACGTAAAATCGGGGTTGTTGAGCGCGTTATCGAGGCTTGCGACCTCGGCGGCCTGATCGCTCTCGACCACCGGGGCAGCAGGCTGCGCGGGATCGGGAATAGCGGCAAAGAGACCGGACTGCGCAGGCTGAGGAGCCGGTGTCGCAGGGGCCATGGGGTCGGGAATGCCGGCCATGGTAGGCTGCGGCGTGGCGGCGCCAGCCTGAGGCTGCTCCACGCGAGCGGTCACGGCCTGAACGGGCTCAAAACCCGCCGTGCCGGAAAGCGCGACATCGCTGGTGGGATTGTAGGCAAAGGGATCGGATGCCGGCTGTGCCTGATCTGCCGGCTGAGCGGGGGCCTGAGCAACAGGCTGGCCCTCTGAATCCGGAGTGGCGAAACGACTGCCCTGGACGCCCGTCTGCGTCTTGGGGGCATCATCGCCCGCACCGGAGGTACGAAAGTGGTTACCCACTGGTGCTCCTTATCGTCGTGCGTTTAAACTACATGAGCGCTTTGTATTTTAGCAGCATTAGCTTTACTGCACATAAGAAGCATGGCGGGGTTTGGTCCCACCGGCCGCGGGGCGCGGGGGGGGCACCACACAAGACAGAACACGACGGGGCGGCCCCCGCCCCGCCCGCC
>CATXLW010000026.1:0-36918 GCA_958371715.1 uncultured Collinsella sp. | reverse complement strand
ATGGTGTTGACCTTGTGCTCAAAGACGTCGTCCTCGGTGTCCATGGTGGTGTGGCCGGTCCAGGGCTCGAGCGCCACAAACGGGGCGTCGTTGGCGGCAGACCACACGCCGATGTACTTAAAGCCCTCAAAGTCGATCTTGACGCCGTGGCCCGACTTGCGGCCGCGCAACGTGAGCGTGGAACCCGGGGCATCGGTGAACATGATGGCGTCGTTATCGAAGCTGCGGTGCGTGATGGGCAGCACGTCCGAGTTATCGGGAGCCTTGTAGCTGCCCTCGAACGTCATAAGACCGTCGGGCGTGATGATGGGGGCCTCGTTAGTCCAAGCCTCGGTAAACGCCAGCTCGTAATCCTCGAACGCCTCGTCTTCGGCACCGGGGGCGGGCAAGTTGAATGCAGGATGACCGCCCACCGAGAACGGCAGGGCCACGTCGCCGGTGTTGGTGACGGCAAAGGTCTGCGTGAGCGTGGCGTCGCCGGTCAGGGCATAGGTTATGTTGAGCTTAAAGTGGAACGGGAACGCCTTGAGCGACTCGGGCGTGTCAGTGATCTCGTACGTTACCGAGGAGCCGTCCTCCGAAACCTCGACCAACTTGTGCTCGACGATGCGAGCGAGTCCGTGGCGCGGCATCTCGCAGGTACCGGCCGCAGATGTCGCCATGTTGTTGCGCAGCGATCCCACGATGGGGAACAGGATAGGCGCATGCTTGCCCCAAAAGGCCGGGTCGCCCTGCCACAGATACTCGTTGCCGTTGAGGGCAAGGCTCGTGAGCTGGGCGCCCATGGAATCGATGGCCGCGGTGAGGCCGCCGCGCTTGATGGTAGTGACGGTGGACATGCTACTTCCTCCAATAGTAAACAGCGGTGTCGAGGGCTATTGTCCCACTCTTGGCGGCGGGGTTGAGCGACAGGTGCAGTTATTGAGCAATAGCGTAAAGGTCAAACCCGCCCTGCGGCGTGCTATCGACCGTATCGGGCGCCTGTGAATTAAAACTCACCGGAACCATGCGCTTTGAGGCACGGTAACGCGTGCCGTCGGTGGCGACGGGCGGCTCATCGACCGTGAGCTCGTAGTCGCCGGGCTTGAGCTCGATGCCGTCACCTTCGGAATTGACGTATTGGTACTCGTCGATCGCTTGCCCCTTGAGCGTGCGACCCACGATATGGACGAGCATCTGGCTGTCGCCGCGCGCGGTGTCCCACGTCGCGCCGTCCTTGACCTCGACCGATACATGCACCGAGCGCGTGCGGCTGAGCGATTGCTCGACAGACATCTCGACCTTGGCGGCGTCTTTGCGCTGTTGTTCAACATGGCTCCAGACGTTTCCAATTACCGAGCATGCGATAACGCCGGCCATAAAGGCGATAAGGATGGGGCCAAGCGGAGAGCGACGTCCCGCGTCCTCCTCGCGAGCCAGGTCGGGGCGATGCGTGGGCGCAGGCGCCTGGGCACCCTGCGAGGGCACGTCGAGAATGCTGAAGGATGCCGTGCTGTCGGGATCGATAGTGTGACGCGGCTGCGGGGTCTTTGCCGGCGAGATGGACATGTCGGCTGGCTCACCCAGTGTGGCCGTGGCATCGGCCTTTGCCTCGTCGGCCTCAGCCTGGGCCCAAGCCTGCTCAAAGGTCAGAGGCTCGGCGGCATCGGAGGCGGCGTCAGGCTCGACAGCAGCATCGCTGCCGGTCTCGTCCTCGTCGCTCGACACGTCACGCGGCGCGGGCTCGTCCAACTCCTCGTCCGGAGCCTCGCCCTCGCTATACCACCATTCAAAGTTATCGATATCCATACGGGGCGCCCCTTAGGCCTCGCAAATAAAACACTTGCTAGCCTTATACCCCCAGACGGCGCTGGAGCTCGCCGGCACAGACAGGAAAACCGTCACAACATTCGACGCTTTTCCTCGTTTTCGAGATTTTCATCGAATGTTGTGATGGTTTGGGCGGCAGTCCCCTTGTCACATCTAGAGGGCGACGGGGATTTGGATGCAGCAGAAGTCCTCTTGGTGGGACTCGTCGTAGCTCGTGGTATCGAGGTAGCAAAAGTCGAAGGCGTTGCCAACGGGCTGGAGCGCGTGCTCGTCCATGCAGGCCACAATGGCGCGGATGCCTTCGGGCTCGTACGGCATGCCCCAGCGGCTGATGCACAGGTATGTGCCCTCGGGCAGCACTTCGATGCCGATCTCTGCCAGCTCGGCAGCGTCGCTCGGCAGCAGCTCCTCGGCACCGCGCGGCAGCACGGCAAAGGAGCCAGCGCCGGCGATGGGATCGTCGGAATGCAGCGCCTCGCGACGCAGCATGGCGCCCCAACCGCGCATGGGGCGCGTGCCCGTCAACGTGCGCATGCGCAGGATTGCCCGCATGAGCGTGGGGTGAAGCATCGAGCGACCGCGCTCGATATCGCCCGGAAACTCCTCAAAGACCACGTAGCGGCGCTCGAATTGCTTGAGTTCCGGACTGCCCTCGCGCTCGCGCCAGTAGACTGCCTCGTCGTAAAAGCTCAGGCGCTCCTGCACACTCGCGCGCTCAGCCTTGAGCCCGGCAATCTGCTTGTCGAGCGCCTGAACCCGCGAGCGCAGGTGATCGGTCATCTCGCCAATGTCGAACGTCGAGGTCAGACGGTCGACCTCGTCGAGCTCGAGCCCCAGGTCGCGCAGCATGCAGATCAGACGCATGAGCGGAATCTGCGTGGGCGAATAGAAACGGTAGCCCTTTTCGTTCACCACGGCGGGTTTAAACAGACCGATCTTGTCGTAGTAGATGAGCGTTTGGCGCGAAACGTTAAACAAGCTCGCCATCTCGCTAATCGCATACATGCCCGTCTGCATAGATCCTCCCGACACACCAAAGCCCGCCGCCCACAGGGGCAGCGGGCTTAAACACTATTCGTATCCTACCCTAAAGACGCCTATGACCAGCGCTCATAGTTTGCACATGGCACGCCGACGGCCTCGAGCGCCTTGGCGGCGATGTGATGCACCGCGTCATCGAGCGTGGCGGGGCCGTTGTAAAACGTGAGCATAGGCGGCATGAGCATGATGCCGGGCACGCGCGCCAGGCGCGCCATGTTATCGACGTGAATGGCGCTGAAGGGCGTCTCGCGCACCATGAGCACCAGGCGGCGCTGCTCTTTCATCTGCACGTCGGCCGCACGCAGCAGCAGGTTTTCGCTGTAGCCGCTTGCGATGCCGGCGAGCGTCTTCATGGAGCACGGGGCCACGATCATGCCGTCGACCGGATAGGTGCCGCTTGCGATGGCGGCGCCGATATTTTTGTTGTCGTAGACCACATCGGCATGCGTGGCAAACTCGTCGAGCGTCATGCCGAGCTCCTGCTCGATGGTGATCTCTCCCCCACGCGTGACGACAAGCGCCGACTCGGCACCGGCCTGACGCAGGCACTTGAGACACTCGAGGCCCAGCGCAGCGCCGCTGGCACCAGAAACGCCAACGACAATGCGACGAGGACGGACAGAAGGCTCAGGCATGGCGACTCCTTAACTACTTGGTAGGGCTACGTACTAGAAAGCGAGCTCTGCTGCCCACTTGTCCTTGTCGATCTCCATGAACTGCGAGCGGATGAAGTTCTTCTTGAGGTCGAACGGAACCGTGCAGTCGAAGATGGCCTTGCAGGCGATGCCGTGCTCGCGAATCGAAGGATCGAACGCGGGGTCGTTGGACGGGTCGAGCACGTGGCAGTGGCAGCCGGGGATGGTGATGAGGTCCACGTCGGCCTGGAAGCGTGTGGTCATGGCCCACATCACGTCGCTCATATCGAAGATGTCGACATCCTCGTCAACAAGGATGACGTGCTTGAGCTCGGAGAATGCCGAGAAGGCGAGCATGGCGGCGTTGCGCTGACGGCCCTCGTCATTTTTGCTCGACTTCTTGAACTGCATGATGGCAACGAACTTGCCGCCGCCGCAGGGGGCGGCGTGAACGTTGAGCAGGCGGCCCGGGATAGCGGTCTCGACCATCTTGTAGATGGAAGCCTCGGTGGGGATGCCCGCCATGGAAACGTGCTCGTGCGAAGGACCGATGCAGCTCTCCATGATGGGATTGACGCGCGTGGTGACGGCGGTGATCTTGATCACCGGGCAGACCTTGGCGCCGCCGGTGTAGCCGGGGAACTCGGGCATGGCGTAGCCGTGGCCGTTGACATCCTCGTTGATGGTCTCGTCGTGCATGAGATAGCCCTCGAGCACGTACTCGGCATTGGCAATGCACTTCTGCGGAACGGTGACGCAGTCGGCAAGCTCGACGGCGTGGCCGCGCAGGGCGCCGGCGATCTGCAGCTCGTTGAAGCCGAGCGGCGTGGTGGGAGCCTCGAAGCCGCAGCACATGTACACGGCGGGGTCCAGGCCGATGGAGATGGAGATGGGCATGTCCTCGCCGCGCTGGCAGTACTCGTCAAAGAACGCGCCAAGGTGACGGCTGCCGGGGGTAATCCACATGGCAAGCTTATCCTTGTCGACGCAGGAGAAGCGGTGGATGGTCACGTCGGACTGGGAGCCGTCGGGGCTCGTGCCGTAGGCGAGGCCCATGGTGATGTAGGGGCCGCCGTCGACGGGCGTGTTGGTAGGAGCGGGAACGATCTTGCGCAGGTCAAAGCCCTCGTCGGTCGCCTTGTACACGACCTCCTGACAGTCGACGTGCGCACCCTCGGCGATCTGCTCGGGCGCGATCAGGTTCTCGAAGCGCTTGCCGATCTCGAGGCCCAGGTGCTCCTCGTCCAGGTCGAGCAGGGCGGCAACGCGCTTGCGGCTGGCAAGCATGCCGATGCAGACTTTGGCATCGTCAAAGCCCTTGACGTTGTTGAAGACCATCGCCGGACCCTCTTTGGTCGGGCGCATAACGGTGCCGCCGGCGCCGACGTGACGGTAGACACCCGAGACCTCGGCGTCCGGGTCGACCTGAGTGTCGGTCTCGAGCAGCTGGCCCGGCATCTCGCGCAAAAAGTCGAGCGCGGAGCGCAGGTCGTGGATCTGGGAAGCATCGGTAGTGGACATAGCATGCTCCTTTCGGGAGAGTGCCCGGCGGCGAGGATGCCGCCGGGCTTGGTAACGTAATGGGGCCGCAGCGCTCATAGATGGGGCGCTCGGGCACTCGCAGTTCAAGCACTCGGCTAATTACAGCCAAGCACTCGACTGCTTACATCAGGCCAAAGAGGTGGAACCAGGCGGCCTCGACCAGCACGACGATAAAGACGACCGCGGTGAGGGGAATACCCATGCGCATGGCCTCTTTGGAGGTGTAGCCGCCGGCGTCCTTGCCCTCGCCGATAAGGATCGGCAGGTTGTGGAACGGCAGGATGTAGTGGATGTTGATGGACGTGAAGACGATGAGCGCCACGGCAAGCGGGCTTACGCTGGAGCCGGCCGCGAAGCTGATGAACGCCGGCACGCACACGCCGAGCACGGCCATGACCGAACCCATGAACATGTGGATGATCATGGAGAGTGCGGCGACAAGCAGGACGAACAGGAAGATGTTCTCGGGCACGGAGCTGGGAAGCACGACATCGGCGATCCAGGCGTTCATGCCGGTGGCACCGCCCACGGAACCCACGGCCATAGCAGCCGTCAGGAACATGAGGGACTTGATGTCGACGGCGTTCCAGCTGGCGGGGGTGAGGACCTCGCCGATGATGGGCATGGCGAGCGCGACGCCGATGGCAAGTGTCACCCAGCCGATGTAATCGCCCGAGACGGTGAGCCACAGCGCGATTGCGATGACAAGCCACACGATGGTGCGGATCTCTTTGACGGAGAGCTTGCCGAGCGCGGCCTGCTTGGCCACGATCTGCTCGCGATCGTAGACGAGCTCCTTGCTGGGCTTAAAGAGGAAGAGGCCCAAGAACAGGGTGCACAGCAGCGCGACCAGCATAGGCACGCTCATGTACAGGAACCAGTCGACGAAGGACGGGCTCATGCCGCCGGCCTCGGCGCTGTACTGCGCGACGAGCGGGTTGAGTGTGGAGTCGCCCGTCAGGAAGAACATGGAGCCCGGGGCAGCAGCGGCAAACACGAGGAAGCCGAGCTTACCCTTGTCGTCGTCACCGTAGCCGGCGGACTCGGCGATGACCGAGACGACGGCGAGGATGAGGAAGGCGCGGGGGAACGGATGCGGGATCAGCAGCGACAGCACAAAGGTGAGCGCGAAGATTGAGATGATGAGCGACTTGGCATCGCGCACGAACTTGAGCATAAACGCATAGGCGATGCGCTCGCCCAGGCCCGACTCCTTGACCGCGCTGGCGATGAGGTAGGCGCCGATGACGAGCCACATGGTGGCTTTGGTCCACGAGCTAAACGTGGAGGCGACCGTCGCCGAGATGCTCGCGGCACCCGTGTCGTCCACGCACACCTTGAACAGAACGAGCAGCGCGCAATAGAGCAGGCCCACAAAGCCCGGCTGTGCCACGCCACACGCCCAGAACACCACCGTGGCGAGCGTCAACGCCAGACAGGTCTGACCGCCGACCGTAAGCTCGACCGTCGAGCTCAGCTCCGCCAAAGGAAGAAACTTCACCAGCAAAAAGACAACGATACCCAGCACAAAGCCAATTTCGCGCTTGGTGATCTTAAACGCCTTCTTTTCCGCTTCCATCTCCCCACCTTTCTTGTTGGGGGCGCTCCGGATTCGCGGCCACGTTGCCACTTAAAAAGGGGCGCCCGTTATCGGACACCCCTTACGTTGCGCTGTGTTGTGGCAATACAGTCAAGCGGATTTTTTGGATGAGAAGCGATCCTCTGGACAAAAAGCGTCACAACATTCGACGCTTTTCCTCGTTTTCGAGATTTTCATCAAATGTTGTGACGGTTTGGATGTGGCAAAGGGACTGTCTTTTGTTTCACATAGCGAGATCCGTACGGATGGATGGGTCGCTGAGGGCCTCGCGGAGCCAGGGGGCCAGCTGCTCGGGGTGACCCTGCAGGTAGCCTTTAAGCTCGGACGGGGCCACGCGGCGCACTTCCGAGATCTCCTCTTGGTTGATATGCAGCTCGCCCGGCTCAACATGGGCAAGGTAGACCTCGCACCATTCGCACTCGCAGCGGCCGTCGCCGTGGTCCTCGCGGTACACCACGTGTCCGAGGTGCTTGAGCTGATCGGGCTCGCGCGTGATGCCAAGCTCTTCGTTGATGCGACGTGCCGTGGCGGCCGCGACGTCTTCCCCGGGGAGCGGATGGCCGGCACAGCTATCGGCCAGCACCCCGCCCCACAGGCGTTTGAGCGGACTGCGACGACAGAGCAGCAGGCGCGCGTCTTCGCCCTGGCCCTCGACCAGAAGCGTCAGAAATGCCTGATGCAGGATTCCCTCGCCGGTATGGGCCTCGATGCGGTCGACGGGGCCAAGCGCCTCGCCGGTCGCGGCATCGACCGCCACGACCTCGGCGCCTGCGCCGCCCTCATCCCAGCCGGCGCGCAGAATGCGGGCTGCGGCCTCCTCGAGCGCGGCGATGAGTTCCTTGGTGGTATCGAGCATGCGCCGCAAGTCGTCCGCGGTCGCGTTCTCCACATGAAAACCCGTGCTTGCAACTACCGGCACGCCAAAGCGCGTGGCCAGCGCCGCCGCAATATCGTGCGCCGGGATCTCGTCTCGATGGCACGGAACGGCCAGGATGCTCACCGTCGCCGTACGGCCGGGCTCGGGGCGAGGAATGGCCTGCGCCGTGGCGCCCAGGTGCGCAAACTCCGGCGAGCAGGCGTACACCGCCATGCCTCGCGGCGTCACCGTCAACTGGGCCTCGAGCGCAAACTTGCCCTCGCCCACTACAACCTTTGTCGTGTGCATACCCATGGGATCTCCTGTCGCCCGCAATGTACCTGAGACCATCTTCGCCTGTATTGCGACTATACAGGCAAGCGCAGCCTGCGGCAAAGGAGGCAGGCACCTGACACATTCTGTTAGAGTTGCAGGGATTGAATCCCGCTTATTCATGCGACATTGGAGTGACAACCTTGACCGCCGCAACCACGCCTAAAAGTAAGTCAACCGCCGCCGCGCTCTCCCCCGCGCGCACCAGGCTCTGCCTAGCGCTGCTCGTGCTGCTGGGATTCTCGCTCGGCTGCTCCGAGTTCGTGGTCATCGGCATCGAAAGTGACTTGGCGACGGAACTCGACGTATCACTTGCTACTGCGGGCCAGCTCATCAGCGTGTTCGCGCTCGTCTACGCCATCGCGACGCCGGTGCTTGCGCTCAGCACGGGCCACTTCCGCCGCTACCAGCTGCTCGTGTGCTATAGCATCATCTTTGTGCTCGGCAACTTGGTCATGGCGTTGGCGCCCAACTTCCAGGTGCTGTTTATCTCGCGCATTGTCCTGGGCTCTGTCTCGGGCGCGCTGCTCGCCGTGGGCGTGACGTACATCCCCGAGCTTCTGTCCCCGCAGCAAACTTCGCTTGCCATCTCGGTGGTATATGGTGCGTTTTCCGTGGCGATGGTCTTTGTCACTTCGGTCGGCAAGTTTGTGGCCGACACGCTCGACTGGCACGTTGCCATGTACGGCACGCTTACCTTTGCCGTTCTGATCTGCGGAGCGCTCGTGGCGTTTATGCCGCGCGCCGGGCAAACCGACGAGCCTGCCACCTTTCGCGAGCAGGCGGGTCTGCTACGCGAGCCGAGCATCATCACCGGCATGCTCATCTTTTTGTTTGGCGTGGGCTCGGTCTATGTGTTCTACGGCTATGTGACGCCCTATCTTGAGCAGGTGCTGGGCATGGGCACCGTTCAGGCGAGCACCACGCTTATGGCCTACGGCGTGTTCTGCCTGATCTCGAACATCCTGGGCGGATGGATCGATGCGCGTTTTGGCATGAAGGCGCTGCTTGTTACGTTTGTGCTGCAAGCGGCGGCACTGCTTGGGCTGTTTGCCGTGGGCGCCGCCATGCCGCTCGCGCTCATCTTTGTCTTTAGCCTGGCAATGCTCATGTACCTATTCTCGGTCTCGTGCATCACACACTTTATGGACGTGGCACGCAGCCGCCATCCCAAATCGATGGTACTCGCGAGCTCGGTAGAACCCATGGCGTTTAACGTCGGCATTTCGTTTGGCACCGCAGTAGGCGGCGCCGTGGTGAGCAGCGTTGGCATTGCCTACGTTGGCGCGGTTGGTGCCGCGTTCTCGCTTGTGGCCTGGGCGCTTACGCTGGTGACGATTAAGCTGGCTCGCTGGGAGCGCAAGCGAGCGAGGGCGTAAGCGCAGATGCGATACTCGAGCTCGATGATGGCGATCGAAAGGAAACCGCATATGCAACGTGTACTGTTTATCTGCCATGGGAACATCTGCCGCTCGACGATGGCTGAGTCGGTGTTTACCGAGCTCGTGCGCCGCGCTGGGCGCGAGGCGGAGTTTGTCATCGATTCCGCAGCGACCTCAACTGAGGAGATCGGCAACCCGCCGCATCATGGCACGGTCGCCAAGCTGCGCGAAGTCGGGATTCCCGTCGTTGCGCACCGTGCCCGCCAGGTGCGTCGAGCAGAGTATGGCGACTGGGATCACATTGTCTATATGGATGCTGAGAACGCGCGCGGCCTGCGTCGCATCTTTGGCGACGACCCCTACGGCAAGATTACGCGCTTGCTCGATTGGACCGAGCGCCCCGGCGACGTGGCCGATCCCTGGTACACCGGCAACTTCGATGCCACCTACCGCGGTGTACTCGACGGTTGCACTGCTATGCTCGAGCAGCTGTAATCGATGAAATGCAGAGTTTTTAGAGCCATAAATCGGATGAAATGTAGAAATTTGACCTTACTCGCGCACAGCACAACGACGACAACGCCTAAGCATAGGCATAAGCGAAGTCGGAATTCCCATATACAAATCGAGCGTGGTTTTTCTCCCACTTTGAGCGTTCAAGTGCGCTCTAAACGGGAGAAAATCCACGCTCATTTTCTCGGCGGGAGATAATCCACGCTCAACTACTCGTCGACGATCTCGGCAAGCCAGACATTCAGCGTATCGACCTCGGGGCAGCAAAACTTCGCCGTACCGGGCTCGTTGCCAGGCACGGTTCCGCCATAGCGCAGGATATCGATATAGGGAAAGCCCACGTGGCAGGCCATGGAGCACATCTTGCCGCGGTCTCGGTCAAAGTCAAAGACGTCGCCCGGCTTATGACCGTGGTGGCAGCGGCACGTCCCCAGCTGGTCCACGCAGCTCACGCGGATACGCGGCCGCTTGCCACGCGGCGCGCCGAGCGGCCCGTTCTCGCCCGCAGGCTTGACGCCGCCCTCGCCAGCATTACTCATGGTCAATCACATCCAGGCAGGCCTCGATGGGCAGGCCGGCAGACTTATCCTCCTGCGCAGCATTGCGCTCGATAAGCTCGGCCACCACGCGCATGGCATCGGCCGTGGCGCGCTGAAGCGTCCAACCGCTCATCACGCGACCCATAAGCACGGCCGAGAACGTATCGCCCGTACCCGGGAAGTACACCGGGATCAGCTCGAAGGGGATCGTGAAGTACTCCCCCGCCACATGGTCGTAACCGATAACCGCGTTCGTGCCATTGACCACGGCGCTCGTAATGACCACCGACTTGGCACCCAGCTCGCGCACGGCGTCCACAAGGGCGCGGGCCTCATCGGGCGTGATCTGTTCTGCAATAGGCGTATCGGTGAGCAGACAGGCCTCGGTGTAGTTGGGCACCGCGTAGTCTGCGCACTCCAGCAGGTGCCGCATAAGGCCAATCGTGGACTCGGGCACACCGGCATAGAGCTTGCCGTTGTCGCCCATGATGGGGTCGACGAACACCTTGGTGCCCTTTTGCGCACGGCGGTGGCAAAAGTCCGAGATGATGCGCGTCTCTTCCTCAGTCACGATAAAGCCGGTCGAGATGGCGTCGAACTCAAAGCCGAGCTCCTCCCAGATAGCGAGGCTTTGGCGCACGTACTCGGTGGTGTCGTGGATGTAGAACTTGGGGTAGTTAAGCGTGTCGGAAACGAGCGCCGTCGGCAAGTTATGGATACGGTAGCCCATGTGCGACAGCACCGGCAGCATGGCGGAAAGCGCGACCTTGCCGTAGCCGCACATATCGTTGATCAGCAGCAGCTGAGTATTCTTCATGAAGGTCTCCCTTGTTTCGGGCGCGACGCGCAGCGCCACAGTGCGACTAAGTGTAGCGCAGGGAACGTTGCGAGCGGAGTCGAGCGGTTACGGCGTTTGGCAAAACGCCGTAACTATAAAGTTTGGTACCTTGACATTCATTTCTCATGCTCCTAGATTGGTTAGGCACAAAACAATTCCACTACCTAACTAAAGAAAGGAGCAACACTAATTCATGTGCGATGAACCTCTTAACCTTTGTTCGCATGAGCCCGGCGGCGACCCGTCACAGCCTGCGGATGTACCCGAAGCGGTCAGCGCCGAAGACAAGCTTGCCAAGCGCATCCTCAATAATCTGGGCTTCTGCGGCCATTACATGCACTTTCATGGCGGAGGCGTATCCGGCAAGGCGCCCATCATCTGCCTGCTGGCCAAGCAACCCGGCGGCGAGATGTCGCAGCAGGAGCTCGGCATGCACTTTGACCTCAAGCCGGGATCGCTTTCCGAGATCCTGTCCAAGCTCGAGCTCAACGGCCTCATCGAGCGCAGCCGTAACCCCAAGGATCGACGGCAACTCACCATTCGCCTGACCGAAACCGGCCGGGAAAACGCCCGCATCGACCAGGCGGCCCGCATTCGCTTTAGAGAGCAGGCCTTTAGCGCGCTCACCCATGACGAGCGCGAGGACCTCGCCGAAATGCTCGATAAAATCCGCGTAACCTGGGAGGAACTGGATGATTAAAACCCTCATGGGCAGCATCCGCGACTATATGAAAGTCACCGTTGCCACGCCGTTGCTCGTGCTTGGCGAGGTGCTCTGCGAGATGCTGATTCCATTTATCACCGCCAACCTGATCGACGCTATCAAAGACGGCGCCACCGTAGCCGAGATGCTTCCCACCGCAGGCTTTTTGGTGCTCATCGCGCTGACGTCGCTTGCTTTTGGCGCCGCGGCCGGCGTCACCTGCAGCCATGCGAGCTGCGGGTTCGCCAAGAACCTGCGTCACGACCTGTTCTACAAGATCCAGACGTTCAGCTTTGCCAACATCGATGAGTTCTCGAGCTCATCGCTCGTCACGCGCCTGACCACCGATATCAACAACGTGCAGCAGGCCTTTATGATGATCATCCGTATCGCCGTGCGCGCGCCGCTGGTATTGATCTTCGCCTTTACCATGGCGTTTATCATGGGCGGCAGCGTCGCCATGGTCTACCTGGTCATCATTCCGCTGCTGGGCTTTGGACTGTTCTTTATCATCTTTAAGGTGCGCCCCATCTTCTCGCGCGTGTTCCACAAGTACGATGCCCTTAACGAGTCCGTCGAGGAAAACGTCACCGGCATGCGCGTGGTCAAGAGCTATGTGCGCGAAGACTTTGAGAAGGGGAAGTTCGCGACCGCCGCGCGCGACGTCCAGCTGGACTTCACCCGCGCCGAGAAGCTGCTCGCCTTTAACAACCCCATGATGAACATCTGCGTCAACGGCGCGTTTGTCGTCATCATCTACCTGGGCTCCAAGCTCATCATCACGAGCCAGGGCACGCTGTTCGACGTGGGCCAGCTCTCCTCGACCTTTACCTATGGTTTCCAGATTCTCATGAGCCTGATGCAGCTGTCGATGATCTTTGTCAT
This sequence comes from uncultured Collinsella sp., assembly GCA_958371715.1. GTDB lineage: Bacteria > Actinomycetota > Coriobacteriia > Coriobacteriales > Coriobacteriaceae > Collinsella. The sequence continues at coordinate 24,242 of CATXLW010000026.1, read as the reverse complement.
GGTGACCATGGCCGACGAATCGGCACACCGCATTGCCGAGGTGCTGGCCGCCGAGCCCACGATCGCCGATCCCGCCGAGCCCGTGCTCGAGGTTGCCGACGGTTCCATCGACTTTGACCACGTGAGCTTTAAGTATTCCAAGCATGCGAAGCGCCAGGCGCTCGACGATATCGACCTGCACATTACGAGCGGCGAGACCATCGGCATCATCGGCGGCACCGGCTCGGCCAAGTCCACGCTCGTTAACCTCATCGCCCGCCTGTACGACACCACCGAAGGCGCTGTGCGCGTGGGCGGCGTGGACGTGCGCGACTACGACCTGGACGCACTGCGCCACCAGGTCGCCATGGTGCTGCAGAAAAACGTGCTGTTTAGCGGCACCATCGCCGAGAACCTGCGTTGGGGCGACCCGAACGCCACCGACGAGGAAGTCCGCGAGGCAGCGCATCTGGCCTGCGCCGACGAGTTTGTCGACGGTTTCCCCAAGGGCTACGACACCTGGATCGAACAGGGCGGCTCTAATGTTTCGGGCGGTCAGAAGCAGCGCCTGTGCATTGCACGCGCCCTGCTGCGTCGCCCCAAGATCTTGATCCTGGACGACTCCACCAGCGCCGTCGACACCAAGACCGACGCCAAGATCCGCGCAGGGCTGGCAAGCTATCTGCCCAACACGACCAAGCTCATCATCGCCCAGCGCATCAGCTCCGTGCAGGACGCAGACCGCATCATCGTCATGGAGGGCGGCCGTATCGCGCAGATCGGCAACCATGACGAGCTACTCAAGACGAGCGAGATCTACCGCGAGACCTTTACCTCGCAAAACAAGATGTCTGCCAAGGGCGAAGGGGCCGTCGAGGCCGACACCGAGGCATCCGCAACGCAAGCTCAGACCCAGGAAGGAGGCGAGGCACATGAGTAAGGCAACGACCGCCGAGCGCGCGCTCAACCGTAAGGGCGGCACCATGTCGCGCCTCATCAAGACGCTTTTTGGCTTCTATCCCGTGCTTTTGCCCCTTGTCGTCGCCGGCGTGGTGCTCTGCGCCATCATCAACTCCATCGGCGCGACCTTCCTGCAGAGCGCCCTGCAGATTATTAGCGAATCGTGGCAGTCGGGCGATTGGGAAGCCGCACAGCCCAAGATTCTGCAGCTCGTGACCACCCTCGCCTGCATCTACGGCGTCGGTGTCCTGTCCTCGCTCTTCTGGAACCGCGCCATGGCTATCGTCACGCAGGGCTCGCTGGAGAAGCTGCGCGAGATGATGTTCAACCGTATGCAGGACCTGCCGATCCGCTACTTCGACACGCACCAGCGCGGCGATATCATGAGCCACTACACCAACGACATCGACACGCTGCGTCAGATGATCAGCCAGTCGCTGCCCAACCTGCTCATGACGATCATCATCATCGTCACGGTGTTCTTTATCATGCTGTACTACAGCGTGTGGATGTGCCTGGTCATCATCGCCGGCGTCGCCTTTATGACCTTTATGACCAAGCTGCTCGGCTCCAACTCCGCGCGCTTCTTCATTGCGCAGCAGACCGAGCTCGGCGTGGTCGAGGGCCATATCGAGGAAGTCATGAACGGTCAGAAGGTCGTCAAGGCGTTCTGCCACGAGTCTGCCGCCGAGGCCGATTTTGACGAGCGCAACGAAAAGCTCTTCGAGGTCTCGCAGAAGGCCAACATGTACGCCAACATCCTCATGCCCATCCTCATGAACCTGGGCAACCTGCTCTACGTGCTGGTGGCCCTTGCCGGCGGCATTTTCCTGGCGTTGGGCGTTCCCAACCTGAGTATCTCGGGCATGGCGCTGTCCATCGCCGTCGTGGTGCCGTTCCTCAACATGACCAAGCAGTTCTGCGGACAGATCGGCCAGATCTCGCAACAGATCAACGCCGTGGTCATGGGCCTCGCCGGCGCCGACCGCATCTTTGAGCTCATCGATGAGGAGCCCGAGGCCGACGAAGGCTACGTGACACTCGTCAACGCGCAGGTCAACCCCGACACCTGGCAGCTCGAGGAGGCTGACCACCACACCGGCATGTGGGCGTGGAAACATCCGCACCGCGCAACCGGCGAGATCGAGTACGTGCCGCTGCGCGGCGACCTGGTCATGGACAACGTCGACTTTGGCTACACGCCCAACCACGAGGTGCTGCACGGCGTGTCCGTATACGCCAAGCCGGGCCAGAAGGTCGCGTTTGTCGGCGCCACCGGTGCCGGCAAGACGACCATCACCAACCTCATCAACCGTTTCTATGACATCGCCGACGGCAAGATTCGCTACGACGGCATCAACGTCAACAAAATCCGCAAGGCCGATCTGCGCCGCTCGCTGGGCGTCGTGCTGCAGGACGTGAACCTGTTCACCGGCACCGTGATGGATAACATCCGCTACGGCAACCTGGATGCCACCGACGAGGAGTGCATCGCGGCGGCCAAGCTCGCCGGCGCGGACGACTTTATCACCCGCCTGCCTGACGGCTATGACACCATGCTCACCGGCAACGGCGCCCAGCTGTCGCAGGGCCAGCGCCAGCTGATCTCAATCGCCCGCGCTGCCGTCGCCGATCCGCCGGCAATGATTCTGGACGAGGCCACGTCGAGCATCGACACCCGCACCGAGGCCATCGTGCAGGAGGGCATGGACAAGCTCATGGAGGGCCGCACGACGTTTGTCATCGCGCACCGCCTCTCCACCGTGCGCAACTCCGACGCGATCATCTGCCTGGATCACGGCCGCATCATCGAGCGCGGCAACCACGACGAACTGATCGCCAAGCGCGGGTATTACTACCAGCTGTACACGGGTGCGTTTGAGCTGGAGTAGGCAGGTTTGTTCCACGGAGGGTGCCCCGGGGGCGGCGGGGTAATTCCTCCGTGCTCAAACATTCTCGCTGCGCTGCGAAACTGCGCGCGGAGGAAATACCCCGCCGCCCCCGGGGCACCCTCCTGCGCGCAATCGCCCGTCATTTAGAGCGGAATAAAAGTTTGTGAGCCCCTGGTCGTTTGGCCAGGGGCTCGTTTTGTGTGGGTGTTTTGGTTGGCAGGAGCTGCATATTATTCGTATAATTTATCGTAAGTTCCCGTACATCGATTGGAGCCTTACATGCCTGCCATTAAGCCTGTTTCCGATTTACGCAATTACAACGAGGTGCTCTCCGACGTCCACGAGGGCTCCCCGGTCTTTCTGACCAAAAACGGGCACGGTTGCTACGCTGTGCTCGACATGAAAGACTACGACCGGTTTTGTGCCATCAGCACGCTGATGTCGGAGCTTGAGCGCGGGCGCAGCTCGGGCGAGGAGAGCGGATGGGTCTCGTCGGACAACGTCGCCGCACACTTCCGCCGCAAGGCCGCAAGCCATGCATAGCTGCGAGATCGTCTACTCTCCGCTGGCTCTGCAAGATCTCGACGATATCTGGGACTACATTGCCGTCGAACAGGACAATCCCGCAGCAGCGGAGAGAATCGTAGAGGGCATCCTCGCTCGGATAGACCTGCTATCCAGCTTCCCAGAGTCGGGTACGCCACTCTCTTCGATCTATCCCCTACGCTCCGATTGCCGGTTCGTGATCTGTGACAGCTATCTCGCGTTTTACCGTTTTCACCAGAAGGTCTATATCGACCGCGTCCTCCACGGAAAGCGCGATTACCTGCAAATACTGCTTGCCGAATAAACAAGCCCCGATATAAGTAGGCCCCTTATCCAGGACCATGCCCGATGCAGCTAAAAAAGCCCCGTCCTAAATTAGCTACTTGAGGAGTTGGGCAATGGCGTTGACGAATTTTTGGACTTGGAGGGTGGGCTCGAGCGGGTAGTGCAAATAGACCGGCACCTCGCGGCCGCACAAAAACGGTACGCCCACAAAGGCCGGGTGCACGCCCGACCACGCTCCGCAGGTGAGCACCGCGTCGCCCTTTTCCTCCGCCTCGTTAAAAAGCGCAAAGTCAAAGCTGTCCACGTCGATCACGTCCACGCCGCCGTCGGCCAAAAGATCGATACGCAGGCTGTCCATGGCGTCGTTGCCGTGACGAAGCACGCGCAGGCGCATACCCTCCAGGTCGGCAACCGTGATGCGCGTCTTGCGCGCGAGTCGGCTTGTGCGCGGCACGTCGATATAAAACGGCACGGTAACGATGCGAAGCTTTTGGCAGGCGTCTCCCCAGCGCGGGGTCGAAAAACTCGACTGCACCACGTCGACCTCGCGTCCCAGACTGCGCATAACGGTCTCGTGCTCATCGTAAAGGTCCCCCACCGGCACAATCTCAAAACGCAAACGCGGTTCCATGTCGTGCAGCTGCGGCCATAGCGCGAGTGTATGGCGCCCCGGGCACATCATCGACACACCCAGGCGCACGGCGCCGCCATCGCCCGCCGCGCGTCGGGCACGACGCAGTGCGTCCTCGGACTGGCGCATGATCGAGCGCGCGTCGTCCACCAGCAGAGCACCCGCCGGCGTCACCTTGACGCCCGAATGCGAGCGCTCGAACAGCGTGATGCCGAACTCGGCCTCGAAGCCCGAAACCTGCTTGACGAGTGCCGGCGTCGACACGCGCAGCTTTGCCGCGGCACGCGAGAAACTTCCCAGCTCCGCGGCGGCCGAAATAGCGTCAAGTCGTCGATCGTACACGTCAATCTCCCGTTTTCGCACGCGCGGGCCCACAGCACCGCAGGGGGTCGTTTTCGCAGGTCACGCGCTCAATTGAGAACAAACCTCAATGTACAGTGTAAACCTACGGTTAACGTCATTCTAACAAATATGCAATTCACCTGCGCGAACGCTAAGCATACGATAACCAGCGAAAACCACGTGGGTCGGTTAATGGGAGCGACCCACCGGGAGGCACAAGAAGGGAAGTTCCTATGAGCAACTGGCTTAAGCTCGAGGGCGATGTCTGCGCCGTGACCGGCGCGCTCGGCGGCATGGGCGTCGAGATCTGCCGCGAGTTCGCCCGCAACGGCGCCAACGTCGTCCTGCTCGACCTGGACGAGGAGAAGGTCAAGGCCGCGGCCGCCGACCTCGCCGCCGAGTTTGGCATCCACGCCGAGGGCTACAAGATGAACGCCACCGACGAGGCCGAGGTTCAGGCCGCTGTCGATGCCACCATCGCCGACTTCGGCCGCGTCGACGTCCTCGTCAACACTGCCGGCATCCTGCGCTTCGCAGCCATGGAAGACCTGCCGCTGAGTGACTGGAACGAGGTCCTCAACGTCAACCTCACCGGCTACTTCATCACCTCGCAGCGCTTTGGTCGCGAGATGATCAAGGCCGGCCAGGGTCGCCTGGTGCACATCTCGACCGTTGCCAGCCACTCCCCCGAGACGTTCTCGGGCGTGTACAGCTCCACCAAGGCGGGCGTCAACATGATGTCCAAGATGCTGGCTGCCGAGTGGGGCCCCTACGGCGTGCGCTCCAATTGCGTCGAGCCCTGCTTTGTTAAGACCCCCATGTCGGCGAGCTTTTACGCCGACCCCGAGGTCGAGAAGAGCCGCAGCCGCCTGATCGCCACGCGCCGCATCGGCGAGGTCAGTGATATCGCCAACGCCGTCATGTTCCTGGCGTCCAAGCGCTCGGACTTTACCACCGGCGACGCCATCAAGGTCGATGGCGGTTTCTCCAATATGATGGGCGACCTCACCGCCAAGCCCGGCGGTCGTCGAGCCTTTGCCGACAACTACCTCAAGAACAAGGGCGTCGAGCTTTGGTCCGACGAGTCCGGCGTCGCAAAGCCGACCGACCAGTAAACCAGCCTGACAGGGAGGCCCGCGGTGACGCCCGCCCCTCCCCCGCATCGATTAGAAAGAGTCCAATGGCTTCCACCAACTCCAACAAGGGTCGCGCCGTCGTGCTTTCCGCCGCGTGCGTCACCATGTTCTTCATCAGCTCCATCGCGCTGTATTCCGTCGTGAGCAAGAACCTGCTCGCCGTCTACCCCGAGTGGTCCAGCGCTCTTACCTGGGCCTTCCCGGTCTTTCAGACCATCATGGCCGTGACGGGCATCTTCGCCGGCCGCATCTCCGATAAGATCGGCCCGCGCAACGTCGTGATCGCTGCCGCCGTGTGCTACGGCGTGGGCTGGTTCATGTCCGGCACCGTCACCGAGCCGTGGCAGTTCTACCTGTGGTTCTCGCTCGTCGCCGCCATCGGCAACGGCCTGGGCTACAACCCCGCGCTCACCACCGGCCAAAAGTGGTTCATCGACAAAAAGGGCCTCGCCTCCGGCATCACCCTGGCCGCTTCGACCGCCGGCCCCGCCGTGCTGTCCCCGGTGCTCGCCTCGCTGCTCATCCCGAGCCTTGGCATCTTTGGCGCCCTTAAGGCACTCGGCGTCATCTTCTTTGTGACGATCGCCGCCTCCGCCCTGTTCCTGAAGGCCCCCGAGGCCGGTTGGCTGCCCGAGGGCTTCGAGGCCCCCAAGGGCGGCGCGCACGCCGGCACTTTCGGCGACCTCACCCCGGGCGAGATGGTCAAAACCCCGCGCTTCTGGGTCCTCATCGCCACCTTCGCCTTCGCCGCCACCGCGGGCACCCTGCTTGTGGGCAAGGTTGCCTCCATCGCCGCCGTCCAGCTCTTCGCCGACCCCACGAGTGCCGCAGCCGTCGCCCTCGGCGGCGTGGTCGTCTCCGTCAACACCTGCGCCAACCTGGTCGGTCGCCTGTCCTTCGGCCAGATCATCGACAAGCTCGGCGCCTACAAGTCGCTGCTCATCAGCCTTGTCGTCACCATCGTCGCGCTCGTCATCATGTCGATGAGCTTTACGCAGAGCATGTTCTTTGTTGCGCTCGCCCTGCTCGGCTTTAGCTTTGGCGCCCTGCTCGTCATCTACCCGCCGCTCACCGGTGGCGCCTTTGGTACCAGCAACATCGGCGTCAACTACGGCATCATGTTCTTGGGCTATGCCGCTTCCACCTGGATCAGCCAGCCCATCACCGCTGTGCTGTATCACGCCGAGGCCGGCAGCGCCGCCTACCAGCAGTCCTTCTACGGCGCCATCGTAATCGCCGCCATCGCCGTCGTGCTCACCGTCTACATGATGGTCTCCGACAGCAAGAAGAAGTCCGCCTAGTTTTACCGATGCGACAAAGGGGCAGCCCTTTTGTCGCATTCCACCGGTCACCAGTATTAAGGAGTCGAAATGTCTGAGCTCAACCCCGTCCGCATTGCCGTTATCGGCGCCGGTGCCATGGGCCGCAACCACATCCGCTTTGTCACCGAGGAGCCCGAGGCCGAGCTCGTCGCCATCGCCGACGCCTTTGAGGGCGCCCGCGCCACGGCCGAGGCCGCCGGCGTGCCGTTCTTTACCGATCCCGCCCAGATGATGGACGAGGCCAAGCCCGAGGCCGTCATCATCGCCACCCCCAACGACCTGCACCTGGGCGTTGCCCGCGAGGCCATCAAGCGCAACATCGTGCCGCTGGTCGAAAAGCCGATCTCCAACGACCTCGAGGATGCCCAGGCCTTCGCCGCCGAGGCCGAGACCGCCGGCGTGCCCGTGCTCGTGGGTCAGCACCGTCGTCACAACCCCTTCGTCAACAAGGCCAAGGAGATCATCGAGTCCGGCGAGCTGGGCAAGCTCACCGTGTCGAGCTTCCACTATATGATCTATAAGAATGACGAGTACTTCGATGTCGAGTGGCGCCGCAAGAAGGGTGCCGGCCCGATCCTGGTCAACCTGGTGCACGACGTCGACCTGCTCCGCTACCTGCTGGGCGAGCCCGTTGCCGTCCAGGGCATGCAGTCCAGCGCCGCCCGCGGTTTTGAGACCGAGGACTCCGCCGTGGTCAACGTCCGTTTTGCCGATGGCGCGCTCGCAAGCATGACCATCTCCGACGCCACCGCCAGCCCCTGGAACTGGGAGGCAACCGCTCGCGAGGATCCGCAGTATCGCCCCTTCGACGCTGACGCCTACTTTATCGGCGGAACCTTGGGCGCCCTTTCGCTGCCCCGCCTGCACCAGTTCTCCTACGACGGCGCCTCCAACTGGCACAAGCCGCTGCAGATGGAGATTCCGGCCGTCGACCCGGCGCTGCCGCACAAGATGCAGCTCAAGCACTTTGTGAAGGTCGTCCGCCGCGAGGTCAAGCCCGTCGTGACCCCCGCCGACAACGTCAAGACGCTCACGCTTCTCAACGCCATCAAGGAGGCCGCCGAGACCGGCCAGCTCGTCGAGCTGTAATGCCTTGAGAGCGGCCGCGGCAGAAACCCCATGCCGAGTCCCTCGGTCCGCCACAAATAAGCCCCTCTTCTTTGCCCCGCGAGCAGCCTCCTGCCCGCGGGGCATTTTGCTACGTTGCCAATGATTTTTCTGGGACGGGGGACTTTTTGCACCTTAGCTTGATTCGTTCGCCACGAAATGTGCCTATCTACTACGTTTAACCAATCACCCTCATCCATACCGAATTTCGCGAAATAAAAACCGCAGGTAAACGGCTTGCGCATTTTCGGAAAACCGGGGGATGGTCGACCCACACGGTTCAAACGTAGTAGATAGGCCGCTTTCGTGGTTCCGCGCCAAAACAGTCTTTTTTGGGCGAAGTGGCAGGTGGTATCCTTGGTAGCTCTGTGCTGCAAACGCACCTTAAACGCAAGGAGTTTCATGGATCTTATCGCCCAGCTCGCGCGCGAGCTCAACCTTAAGGCCGCCAACGTCGAGGCGGCCGTCAAGCTCATCGACGAGGGAAACACCATTCCCTTTATCTCGCGCTACCGCAAGGAAGCCACGGGCGGCATGGACGACGTCGCCCTGCGCGCACTCGACGAGCGCCTGTCCTACCTGCGCAATCTTGAGCAGCGTAAAGAGGACGTCATCCTGCTCATCGATGCCCAGGGCAAACTCACGCCCGAACTCGAGCAACAGATTCGCGAGGCCACACAGCTCCAGCGTGTCGAGGACCTCTACAAGCCCTACCGCAAAAAGCGCATGACCCGCGCGCAGAAGGCACGCGAGGCCGGCCTGGAGCCGCTCGCCAACATGATCATCATGCAGGCCTCGGCCAAGGGCAGCGCACTCGACGCCGCCGCGGCATACGTCAACGAGGAGGCCGGCTTCGACACGCCCGAAAAGGCGCTCGCCGGCGCGGCGGACATCGTGGCCGAGACGGTGGCCGAGGACCCCGAGAACATCGCCGACCTGCGCGCCTTTACGCAAAACACCGCCGACATCGTCGTCGAGGCCACCGACCCCGCCGAGAAGACCCCCTACGAGCCGTACTACAGCTATGATGAGCCGCTGCGTCGCATCCCCAACCACCGTGTGCTGGCTATCGACCGCGGTGAGCGTGAGGGCAAGCTCCGCGTGCGCGTGAACGTCGACGGCGCTGCCGCTACGGCACGCCTCGGCAGCCGCTGGCCCCGTCGCCAGGGCGTGTTTGCTCCCGTCTTTGACGCCGCCATCGCCGATGGCTACAAGCGCCTCATGGCCCCCTCGCTGGAGCGCGAGGCCCGCGCCAAACTCACCGTTCGTGCCCAGACCGAGGCCATCAACGTCTTTGCCAAGAATCTCGAAGGCTTGCTCTCGGCGCGCCCCGTGCGCGGCGCCCGCGTGCTCGCGCTCGATCCGGGCTACCGCACCGGCTGCAAGGTCGCCGTCATGGACGAGACCGGCAAGCTACTCGACCACGGCGTGGTCTATCCCACCAAGCCGCGCCACGACGTCGCCGGCACCAAGCGCGAGCTCGCCCGCCTCGTCAAGAAGGACGGCGTCAACACCATCGTCATCGGCAACGGCACCGCCAGCCGCGAGACCGAGGAAGTCGTCTCGGAGTTCATTACCGAGCAGGCACCCAGCCTTCGCTACACCATCGTCAACGAGGCCGGCGCGTCGGTGTACTCCGCCTCCGAGCTCGCCAGCCAGGAATATCCCGACCTGGACGTCACCGTACGTGGCGCCATGAGCCTGGGCCGCCGTCTGCAAGACCCGCTGGCAGAGCTCGTCAAGATTCCGCCCCAGTCCATCGGCGTTGGCCAGTACCAGCACGACCTTGACCAGGCCGAGCTTTCGCGCACCCTGGGCCACGTGGTGGAAGACGTCGTCAACCGTGTGGGCGTCGACGTCAACACCGCGAGCGCAAGCCTGCTGGGCTACGTGTCGGGCATTACGCCGAGCGTAGCCAAAAACATCGTGGCCTACCGCGAGGAAAACGGCGCCTTTACCGATCGCCGCCAGCTCAAGAAGGTCCCCAAGCTGGGACCCAAGGCGTACCTCAACGCCGCAGGTTTCCTGCGCATCAGCGGCGGCAAGAACCCGCTCGACGCGACAAGCGTCCACCCCGAAAGCTACGAGGTGGCCACGGCCGTCCTGGAGCGCGCCGGCGTTGCGGCAAGCGAGCTCAGCCGCGGCGGCGTGCCCGATATCGAGCGCCGCCTGGGCAGCATCTCGGCGCTGGCAAGCGACCTGGACTGCGGCACCCTCACGCTCATCGACATCGTCAACGAGCTCAAGAAGCCCGGTCGCGACCCGCGCGACGACGCGCCCGAGGTAGTCTTTAGCCGCTCGGCGCTTTCGATCGACGATCTGGAGCCCGGCATGGAACTCAAGGGCACGGTGCGCAACGTTGTGGATTTTGGCGCGTTCGTCGACGTGGGCGTGCACCAGGACGGCCTCGTACACATCTCCAAGCTCGCCAACCGCTTCGTCAAGCACCCGAGCGACGTGGTGCGCGTCGGTGACACGGTCAAGGTGTGGGTCGAAAAGGTCGATCGCGACCGCAAGAAAATCTCCCTCACCATGGTGCAGGGGAAGTAAACCGCCAAAGCAAGGGTCCCCCCTCTCGCGACGTGCAAAATCGCGAGTATTCTGCAAATTCCACCGTTCCGGATGCCCCTCAGAGACGAAAAAGCAAGAAACAGCCCCCGTTTTAGCGTCATCAGAGCCAAAACGGGGGCTGTTCCATGCTTCACCCAGCTGGTAAAAGCCTTTACCTTGCTGAATACTCTCAATTTTGCACGGCGCAGGCGGGGGTACCTTTGTCCACGGCAGGATATGGAAGCCTATCACCAACCTACCGGCAAGTTCGTGTCGGCAGCCCCGGCCTTTCCTTTGCCTAGCGCGACCCTCGCGAAGCGCGTGAGCGATAGGGAAAGGAAAGGCCGGGGCGAACAACCCGCGATGTAGCCAGCGTTCGCGTTACGGCAGGATATGGAAACCGAGCGAGGCGATATCCTTGGCAAAACCGCGCACGGTATCGAGCGAGACCTCGTACGGGTCACGGCCGATGTTCTTACGCTTGGCCAGGATGCTGTTGGGCACCGTGATGATCTGGCAACCGCATCCTTCCGCCTGGTAAATATTGATAAGCTCACGCGTGGACGCCCACAGGACCTCGCAGTTGGGCTTGGCGGCGGCCTTCTTGACCGACTCCGTCATAAACGGAATGGGGTCGACGCCGGTGTCGGCGATGCGGCCGGCAAAGAGCGAGATGATTGACGGCGTCTCGGCGTCAACGGCCTCGACCATCTCGTCGACCTGCGCAGGCGTAAAGATGGTGGTGACGTTGACCTTGATGCCGTCGGCCGAAAGCTTGCGGACCAGCTCGGCGGTGGACTCGCCCTTGGTAGTCACGCACGGAATCTTGACATAGACGTTCTCGGCCCAGGTAGCGATCTCGCGCGCCTCGCCCTCCATGGTCTCGACGTCGTCGGCAAAGACCTCAAACGACACGGATACATCGGTGATGTGGGTCAAGACCTCTTTGGCAAACGCGCGGTAATCCGTCACGCCGCCCTTCTTCATAAGGGACGGGTTGGTCGTGAAACCCTGAACGTTGCCGTTCTCGTACATGTCGAGCATGCCCTCGAGATTTGCACCGTCAGCGAACACCTTGATTGCCATCTGCCTGATTCCTTTCGCTTGCACATGGGCGATAAACTGCTAAACACTTTACCTACGTTTATCAAGGCGTGAGCTGCGGGTTTTCATCTTCTCGGCGAACGGTATAAACACCTCAGTATTTGGATTGATAAATCGATTGAGCATGCAAAAGCAAAGAGTCGCAGTTTGAGCAAACGTCAGAAGGCGAGATTCATTAGATGAGGCCGAAATGTTGCATCGCTGTGACGGTGCCATCGTGTGCGACATCGTCGGTCACGTAGTCGGCGACTGCCTTGACCTCGGGCATGGCGTTGCCCATGGCTACAGCCGTCTCGACGGCGGCGAGCATACCCAGATCGTTGCCGGAATCGCCAAAGCCAAAGGTGCGCGCGTTGCCGGTGCGACCCAGGTATTCCAGCGCTCGCGCCACGCCCACGCCCTTGTCGATGCCCTTGGGGCTCAGCTCGCGATTCTGGCCACCGGTGTTGCACAGCTCAAACTCGCGATCGATAAAGCCATCGTCGTTGGCTACGCGAGCCAGGTCGCACGCGTTAATGCACACCTTGCCTACGCGCAAGCGGCCATCGACGCGCATCTGATCGGTGCCATGCACCACGCCGGCGCCTAGCAGAAATGACTGTTCGACACCAACTGGCTCAAGTGAATAGGTGGCACCGTTCGTCTCGAACAACGCCTCGCCGCCCGCCACAGTAATGCGACGCGCGAGCTCCTCAACAATGTCCTCGTCAATGCAGTCCTCGTGTGCCACGCGGCCCTCGACCTCGAGCGTGGCCCCCGCCATGGCAACGATACCCGCCGGGTTCAGCGCGCGCAGGCCATCGGCAATCAGCCACAAGGGGCGACCCGTGCAGATAAATGCCTGGTGACCCGCATTGCGCAGGCGACCAAATGCATCGACAACGGCCTTCGACGGATGGATTGCATTGAAGTCCTTATCGGTCATATCGTCGGGATCGAACGACGTCAGCGTGCCGTCCACGTCAAAAAAGAGCACAGCGGGTTCGGGACACGCATCAATCATATGGGTTCCTTTCGAGGATAAGGGCAAACGAAGCATCCATCATATAATGGAGCGACGCAACCAGAGAGGTCACCCATGGAATTTTACGCAAGCTGCCCCGAGGGCTTTGAGTCCGCACTCGCCGATGAGCTTAAACGCCTCGGGCTTTCGCATGTCCGCCGCCTGAAGGGCCGCGCTACATTTGAGGGCGAGCTCGAAGAAGGCTACCGCGCCTGCCTGTGGTCGCGCCTGGCCAGCCGCGTGTTTGTGGTGCTCGGGCGCTTTGGGGCACAGGATGCCGATGAGTTGTACGACAGCGTTTACGACATCGCCTGGGAGACCATCATCCGCCCCGGCGCCACCATCGCCATCACCGCCCGCGGCGTGACCGAGCAGCTGCGCAACACGCGCTTCTCGGCCCTGCGCGCCAAGGACGCGCTGTGCGACCGTCTAGCCGAGACCACGGGCCGTCGCGCCGATGTCGACGCCGCCGACCCCGACGTTCACCTGTTGCTTTCACTGCGCCAGCGCCGCGCGAGCATAAGCCTGGACCTTTCGGGCGACCCACTGTTCAAACGCCTGCCGCCCGCAGCGGCCCGCGCCGGCGAGGGCGCGCACGTGCTGCGCCCCGACTACGCCGCCCTGGTGCTGGCGCAGGTCGGCTGGACCGCACTGTGCAAGCGCGATCTGACGGCCGACGATTACGAAAACGAAGCCCTACCCACGCTGATCGACGCCTCATGCGCCGGCGGCGGTCTGCTGTTGGAGGCCGTGAACATTCTGACCGACCGCGCCCCGGGTACCGCACGCGAGCACTGGGGCTTTGAGGGCTGGCAGCTGCACGACGCCGCCCTGTGGAAGCAACTGCTTGCCGAGGCGCGCGAGCGCGAGACGGCAGCACGCGAGCGACAGGCGCGCATCGTGGCCGTAGACATCGACCCCGCCGCCCGCAAGACCGCAGAGCGCATGGTCAAGTGCGCCGGCTACAAGCGTTTTGTCGATTTTTGCGCCGCCAAGTCCGCCACCGTACTGGACCACGCGGGCGCCGTCGCCGGTGCTGCCGTGGTCGCGGATACGACCGAGACGCCGCTTTCGCTCATGCATGACGCCATGACGCTGGTCGGCGAGCTGCGCCGCGCGCCCGAGTTTGCCGCGGCGCCGGTCGCCGCACTCACCCGCGACGGCTTGCTGGCCCGCGCGCTCCACGCCGAGCCCGCGCGCTCCATCGCCGTCATGCCCAACAACGAAGAGGCGACCGTCGAAGTCTGGCCTTCGCTCGACCACGCCGCCGCAGCGTTTGAGGCTGCGACCAGTGCGGATACCGAGGCCGAGGTTGCGGATGCCAACGAAGTCAACGACAAAGCTGCCGCTTCCGCCATGCCCGAACCTGCCGCCACGCTCGACCTGGGCGACGGCAAGCCGCTGCCCGTGCTCATCCCCGAGTCCGGGCAGTTCGCCAACCGCCTGCGCAAGAATGCCCGTCTGCGCCGCAAGTGGGCCAAGCGCGAGGGCGTGAGCTGCTACCGCGTCTACGATGCCGACCTGCCCGACTACTCCGCCGCCATCGATCTGTACGAGGGTTGCCCGCAGACTCCGGGCCGCTGGCTCGTCATCGCCGAATACGCCGCGCCCAAGACCATCGACCCCGCACTGGCTCAGGCCCGTATGCTCGACATTCTGGCTATCGCGCCGCGCATCCTAGATGTTCCCGCCGAGCATGTGCACGCCAAGGCCCGCATGCGTTCGCGCGGTGGCTCGCAGTACGGCAAGCAGGGCGCCGGCAAGGGCGGATCGGGCGAACGCGCCAACATCGCGCGCCGTCGCCTCCCGCTCATCGAAGAGGGCGGCCTTACCTTTGCCGTCAACTTTGACGACTACCTGGACGTGGGCATTTTCTTGGACCACCGCGTCACCCGCAACCTGGTGCGCGAGCACGCCAAGCAGGCGCGTCGCTTCCTCAACCTGTTTGCCTACACCGGCACCGCCACCTGCTACGCGGCCGATGGCGGCGTCGAGGAGACCGTGACGGTCGACCTCTCCAACACCTATCTGGACTGGGCCGAGCGCAACATGCGCCAGAACGGCTTTGTGGGTCCGCAGCATCACTTTGTGCGCGACGACGTGCTCGCCTGGATTCGCGACCAGCGCCAGACGCGCAACCGCTGGGACCTGATCTTTGTCGACCCGCCCACGTTCTCGAACTCGTCCAAGATGGGCCGTCGCACCTGGGATGTTCAGCGCGACCATGTTGAGCTTTTGGCCGGCGTATCGCGCCTGCTCGCGCAGGGCGGCCATGCCATCTTTAGCTGCAACCTGCGCGGTTTCCGCCCCGAGACGCGCAAGCTTGCGCGCGCAGGCGTGGTGCTGGAGGACATTACGGAGCAGACCATCCCCGAGGATTTCGCGCGCAACCAGAAGGTGCACCACTGCTACATCGTGCGCCGCCTGCCCATCGAGGACGCCATGGCCGAGGTCGGCTTTAGCGCCGAGGAAATTGCCGAGCGAACCGAGGAGCTGCGCAACCCCGAGGCCCGCAAGCCCCGTGCGGCAGTACCCGCGCACGCGCAGGCCGGCAACGGCAAGTCCAACTTTGCCGGCAAACCCTCCCCCGCCGGCAAGCCCAAAAAGAAGAAGTTCTACGCCAGCAAGCCTAAGGGCAGATAACAAAGTTGCGGTGGAATACGGACTGTTTTGCCTGGAATTAGGCAATTTAGACCGTATTTCACCGCAACTCATATTGGGATGGTGGTTGGCGATCTAGCCTTGGGTGACTAGGCGGTAGCCAATGCCTACATGGGTTTGGATGTAACGCGGATGCGCGGGGTCGGACTCGATCTTCTTACGCAACGTGCCCATAAAGACGCGCAGGCTCGCCAGGTCGCTCTTGGTCGCCGTACCCCAGATCTCGTGCAAGATAAACTGGTGCGTCAGCACCTTGTCGGCGTTGTGTGCCAGCAGGCACAAGAGCTTGTACTCGATCGGCGTCAGATGCAGTTCCTCGCCATCCATCGTGGCGATGCCGGCATCAAAATCGATATGCAACTCGCCGGTATCGAACGAGCCCTCGGAGACAACACCGCCCGCCTGCGCATACGAAAGGCGCCTGAGCGTGGTGCGAATGCGCGCGAGCAGCTCCTCGACCGAAAACGGCTTAGTCAGGTAGTCATCGGCGCCGGCATCGAGCGCTCGGATCTTGTCCGCGTCCTCGCTGCGCGCCGAAACCACGATGATCGGCATGCCCGACCACGCGCGCACCGACTCCACCACCTTGACGCCGTCCATATCGGGCAGGCCCAGATCGAGCAGCACAATGCTCGGCGCCTGCGACGAAGCGGCGGCGATGGCGGCGTGGGCGGTCTCCACAGCCATATGGCGCAAACCGTGCGCCTCGAGCGCGGCGACGATAAGGTTGCGGACGGCGGGATCGTCCTCAACGACCAAGATGAGCGGTTTCACGGCAGAGTTCGGCACAGCGCTACTCCTTATCAAACGAAACGTCGGCGGCGGGAAGCTCAATCGTAAAGACCGAGCCGTGCGGGGCCGCCGCGGCAACCCCTATGCTACCGCCATGTGCCAGCGCAATGGAGCGGCAAAGCGAAAGCCCCAGACCCACGCTGCGCTGGCTATCGGCCAGACCATGGTTGGCGGTGTAGAACGACTCAAAGATGCGCTCGCGGTCCTCGGGCGCAATGCCCGGGCCGTCATCGGCCACCGAGCACGCCACACATCCATCATGGACGCCAATCGAGATTACGATATGCGAACCCGCAGGCGTATAGGTGATGGCGTTGTTCACCAGATTGACCACCAGCTGCACCATCAGACGCGCGTCGACGTTGACAAGCGCCGGCTCATCGCACGCCACCACCTTAAGGTCGTGCTCGCGCACGGCCGGGTTTACGTGGCGCAATGCCTCCTCGACGATATCGTCCATGAGCTCGAGTGTGGTCGACAGATACATGCCGCCGCCCTCGAGCTTGGTGATGGCGAGCAGATTCTCGACGGTGGCGTTGAGCCATTGCGCGTCCGAGCGAATGGATAGGAGCATACCGCGGCGCGTCTGGTCGTCGAGCACGGCAGTACCGGTCGAACCCTGGTCGAGCAGCACGTCGGCATTGCCCGAAATGCTGGTAAGCGGCGTGCGCAAATCGTGCGAGATGGAGCGCAACAAGTTGGCGCGCAGCTGCTCGTTTTTAGCGAGCACCGCCGCTTCCTCGCGGGCCTCCATGGCGCGGGCGCGATCGAGCGCCAGCTCGCCTTCGCTCACGATGGCATCGGCAAGCGTCCGCTCCTCGGGCGTCAGCGCATCGGGCTCGGCGACAATGGCGAGCACCCCCACCACCGAGGCGGGATCACCCGAGCGCACCATGGTGTCGCCCGAGTGCACGGTCAGGTATATGCCAAAGAACGCCGAGCCGCCATAGGTGGCATCGAGCGGCGTTCCCACATAGGCGGATGCCGAGAGCCGTGGCGGCATCTGGGGCGCTAGCTGGTGCACCGGCGCGGCATCGCCCACGGCCGTGTACATCGTGCGCGGCAGCAGGTCATCGTCTTCCGGATCGGCGCTATACCACACGACCGGACAGTCCGAAAGACGCGCCAGCTGCGTTGCCATAGCATGCACAATCTGTTGCTGATCGCCGCACCGCTGCAGCATGCGGTTGGTCTCGAGCACCATCTGCGTGCGACGGTCGCTGGCGGCAGCCTGCGCCAAGGCGCGGCGCAGGGCCAGCGCAATCGAGCTCGACACGAGCGAGACCACAAACATGATAAAGAACATGCCGGGATAGACGCGGTCGATGAGCGACAGCGAGTAGCGCGGGTCGACAAACAAATAGTTGTAGAGCGCCACGGCAGCAGCCGAGCTCAGCAGGCAATACAGGCGGCTCCAGGTAAAGAATGCGCACAGCTGCACGGCGAACACATAGACGATCATGATGCTCGGCGCGAGCCCCGGATGGTCGAGCAGCGCACCCGCAATCGTCGCCGCGACCAGCAGCCCCACCGATACGCAGGCGTCATACAGAGGGCCGCGGCGCGTCAGCGTTGTGCGCCGCCACCAAAAGTTCTCGGCAATATCGCCGTCCGCATGGACGTCCATCAGCGCCCCGCCCCTCTCTCAAAAACAAAAACCACCACAAAGGGGACAGGCACCTTTGTGGTGGTTTCCCCTTGTGGTGGTTCCAAGTGTATAGCCTTGCAGTCTACGGGCGCTCGTCGGGAGCCAGGCGCTGCATCTTGCTCACGGCCTTAAACTTGGTGAACAGCGGCACGTACTCAAAGCTCACGTTGGAGTTCTCCAGGCCGTACCAGCGCGCAGGCGTGCCGGCGGCGCGGCGGATGATGTACTTGAGCGTGATGGCCGTACGCTCGCTGGGCTCCACGTCGCTTTCGGGCGCCAGCAGCTTGCGGATCATGACGAACTTAAACGTACCGATGTTGCCCGGATCCTTGTAGACCGAGTAGTCGTGCGTCTGCGCCGGCAGCTCGCCGCTGGCAGCCAGGTCCTGAACAACCTGGCGCAGGTAAGCATTGACGCGCTGGTTGATCTTATAGCCCAGGTACAGATGCACGCGGAATACGTAGTCGGTGCCGAACGTCTCGACCGAGTAGGCAAAGGTATGCGGCTCGTCCATGGTCTCGACATTCACGAACCACCAGGCACGAGCGCGCTTGGGGTGCTTATCCAAAATCGAGTAGACGATATCACGGTCGATATAGTCGGTGTTGGTGTCCTTGGTCAGGTACACGATGTTGTCGCTCATGAGCTCGTAGCGATCGTCGTCGCGCAGGCGTTTGAGCTGTGGCAGATAGCTGCGCAGCGGCAGCAGCGTAAACTGACGTTGCTCGACCGCCGTGCCGTTGTACCAGCACACCATGATGCCCATGATGAGCGCGGCCATAAGGATGGTGAAATAGCCGCCGTGGAAGAACTTGGTGAGCGAGCTCACAAAGAAGAAGCCCTCGAGCATAAGGAAGAAGGCGGCAAAGATCCACGGCGCGACCTTGAGATTGCGCTCCACGTGCAGATAGAAGAAGAGCAGCATTGTCGTGCACATCATGGTCAGGGTAATGGCCAGGCCGTACGCGGCCTCCATGTGCGCCGAGTTCTGGAACAGCAGCACCACGACGACGCAGCCCACGAGCATGACGTTGTTGACCATGGGGATGTAGAGCTGGCCCTTGGTCTCGGCAGGATAGAAGACCTGCATATGCGGCATGAGGTCCAGGCGGCTGGCCTCGGACACCAGAGAGAATGCGCCGGTGATGAGCGCCTGCGAGGCAATGATGGCCGCAACGGTGGAAAGGCCGACGGCAAAGGGGCGCAGGCCCGGGGCGAGCATCTGGTAGAAGGGGTTGAGGTCGGCGATACCCATGAGCTCCGGGTTGCCGGCGTTGTTGATAAGCCACGCGCCCTGGCCCATGTAGGACAGCAGCAGGCAGCACTTAACGAACGGCCAGGTGGCATAGATGTTGCCGCGGCCCACATGGCCCATGTCGGAATAGAGCGCCTCGGCACCGGTGGTAGCGAGGAAGCAGCTGCCCAAAATCATGATGCCCGCATGGTTGTTGGGGCTCAGCAGAAAAGCGATGCCACGCAACGGGTTGAGGCACAGCAGCACCGCGGGATACTGGCAGACAAAGAACAGGCCCGTGCCGCCCAGGAACAAAAACCACAGCGTCATGATGGGGCCGAAGGCGTGACCGATCTTGGCCGTGCCGATGCGCTGCACCAAGAAGAGCGCGATGATGATGGCAAGCGTGATGGCGACGACACGACCCTGGTCGTCACCGAGCACGGCATGGACCGCCGGGATGGTGCGCAGGCCCTCGATGGCCGTGGTGACGGTAACGGCAGGCGTCAGGATGCCGTCGGCGAGCAGCGCCGCGCCGCCCAGCATGGCGGGGATGATGAGCCACTTGCCACAGCGCTTGACCAGGCTGTACAGGGCAAAGATGCCGCCCTCGCCGTGGTTGTCGGCGCGCAGCGAGATCAGCACGTACTTGACGGTCGTCAGCAGCGTGACCGTCCACACGACAAGGGAGAGCGCGCCGAGCACGAACTCCTGCGTGACGCTTCCGATGCCGCCGTTGCCGGCAACGAGCGCCTTGGTTACATACATGGGGCTGGTGCCGATATCGCCATACACCACGCCCAGCGTGACGAGCATCGCCGAGATGCTCACAGGAATCGCAGCGTGCGAGGCTACTTCCTTTGCCTTTTGTTCCATAAGCCGGTTTCCTCCCAATTTTAACGTTCGACGGGATTATATGTAATCAGCCCATATTTTAATGGCACCGTTTTCCCAGCTAGATAAACATTTATGCGGCCTTTAGGCCACCGCGGCGATATGGAATGTGACAAAGGGATGCCCCCTTTGTCACATTCGTCATTTTCCGAGCCAGTTTTTGAACCACCACTCCATAGAGCGGCTCATCTCGGCCATAAAGGGACTCGTGTGCTTACGGGTGTAGATATCGACGACGCGCTCGCCCACCTCGCGGGCGTGCGGGCGAAACATCGCGTCCATCTCGGCCACCTGCGCATCCAAGGTCGCGGCGTCGGCGCGACAATAACGCTCCTCATGCACCAGGTTCACCACGGGATGCGCGATCGCCGGGCGCTCCTTGCGGGGCGTGCCGATGATGAGCATCGACAGCGGCATGGTATAGGGAGGCAAGTCCAGCAGCGCGGCGACTTCCTCGGCGTTCTCGACGACATCGCCGATATAGCAGCTCCCCAGCCCCAGGGCCTCGGCGGCAACCACGGCGTTTTGAGCGGCGATCATGGCATCCTGTGCCGCGATGGCAAAGTCGCCCAGGCCCGGCGCACGACGGGGCGACTTGCCCGTGCGCTCGACAAACTCGGGCTCAAAGCAACCCACGTGCTCAAACAGATCGATCCACTTGGCATAGTCGACCACAAATACGAGCGCCCAGGGCGCCTTGGCGATCATGGGCTGATGATCGCACAGGTCGGCCAGGCGGTCCAATGTGGCCTGCTCACGAATGCTCACGATGGAATACATCATCATGGCGCCTGCCGACGGCGCACGGCTCGCCGCATGCAGAATCGCCGCCCGCTGTTCGTCGGTCACCGCCACGGGACGGTCATCGTCATCACGCGCGAAGGCACGCGTAGACGAGCGATGCTCCAAGATGTCCAGTACCGCGTTGCCCGTAGTCTCGACCGGATAGCCGTATGTATCCACGACCGCAGCTCCGTCGCTGCCCATGTCCGCCTTGCAAACCTGCTCGCTCATCGCCCTACCCTCGCCATTTCTTTAAGAAGCCTTTACGTTTCCGTGTAATTCCCGTCCATTATCGCGCAGGTCGCCGCTACATTGCGCAACACCACCACGCACGCGCGTTATTATGGCTGGTTGTTGTGCGCAGTCACCAAATGCAGCGTATATCTTGGTAACAATCGGGTAAACCCCCGCTTTCGTAGGTTTTAGTTTGTGAGGAGTCTCAGCATGTTCGCTGCCGCCATCTCGCTCGTCGGTCTTGCGGCGACCGTCTACCTTGTCTTGCGCGAGGCCAAGGCCATTCGCGCTCAGTCGGGCACCGTTGCCAAAAGCGCTCTTGGGTGGAGCGTCGCCTTCGGCCTGTTCCAGCTCTTTTTGACCATTTGGGGCGCCATTGGCCTCGTCGCCCAAAACGAGCCGCTCGCCTTTGTGATGCTCATCCTGACCAATGCCATCCTCACCGGCTGCGCTTGGGCCAGCATCGCCCGCGACCGTATCGCCCCGCGCGTCTTTGCGTTTGCCGCGCCCGACGCCCCCGCTCCCACCGGCAAGCTCGCCCGTCTGCGCGGCGCCTTTGTGGGCAAACCGCTCGTCGCCGCCGTCCTGTGCCTGCTGCTCGCCGGCGTCTTTGCGCTGCTGGGCATGGAGGTCTCGTCCAACCACGACTTTACCTGGGTCTACCCCCTGTGCATCCTGCTCGAGTGGGCTATCATCACCACGCTCATGGTCGGCCTGTTCTTCCTGTTCCAGCGCCACGGCGCGGCTCCCGCGGTCCTGGCCTTTGCCCTCTTTGTCCTGGGCATTGCCGAGTTCTTTGTCATCACGTTTAAATCCATGCCCATCCAGCCGGGCGACCTTTCGGCCATCTCCACCGCCGCCGCAGTCGCCGGCAACGGCTACACCTTCTCCATCTCGCTGTTCTGCGTGCTGTCCATGGGCTTTACCGCCATCGCCATGCTGCTATGCGAGTACGCCGGCCTGGTGGCACCGCACCGTCAAAAGGGTGCCGCCAACGCCAAGCGCATGCTGCTCATCAACCTGCTCGTGGCGGTGCTGTGCCTGGGCGGCGTGACCGCGCATGTCACGCTTATCGACTACTACAACACCCTCGGCATCACCGTCTACACCTGGCGTCCGCTCGAGAGCTACTGGCGCGAGGG
This sequence comes from uncultured Collinsella sp., assembly GCA_958371715.1. GTDB lineage: Bacteria > Actinomycetota > Coriobacteriia > Coriobacteriales > Coriobacteriaceae > Collinsella. Next base: position 1,997 of record CATXLW010000026.1, on the reverse strand, counting down.
CTACCTGCCTGCCTTTATTAGTGCGGCGCAGTCCATCAAGCCGCCCAAACCCGCCGACTACTCCGTCGACGATGCCAAGACCACGCTCAAAAAGTACGCCAAGGCCTACGACAAGTCCGACGCGGCCAAGAGCGACGGGCGCGCCGCCGCCCAGGAGCAGTTCGATAGCGAGAAGCCCACGGTCATCGCCATCATGAACGAGACCTTCTCGGACCTGTCGATCTATCAGAACATGCGCGCCGGCTACGAGGGCCCGCAGTACTTTAAGAACCTTTCCAACTGTCTCAGCCGCGGCAAGCTCTATGTGAGCGCCTACGGCGGCGGCACGGCCAATACCGAGTTTGAGTTTATGACCGGCAACTCCATGGCCAACCTGGGTTCGGGCGTGTACCCCTACACCATCTACAACATGGAGACGACCGGGGACCTGGCAGAGCAGTTCAAATCGCTCGGCTATTCCACCACGGCCATGCACCCCAACCACGCCACCAACTGGAACCGCGAGAACGTCTATAAGGACTTTGGCTTTGACCAGTTCCTGTCCATCAACGATTTCCAAGGCGCCGATACCCTGCGCGGCATGGTGACCGACCAGGCGACCTACGACAAGATTCTTGAGCTGCTCAATCAGAACGCCGATCCGCAGTTTATCTTTGACGTGACCATGCAGAACCACTCGGGCTACGACACGGGCCTGCTGCCGGCAGATAAGCAGATGCACCTGAACATCGACACGACCGATCTGGACGCCAAGACCGTCGAGGACGGCACGCTGTCCGATGTCGACGAGTACGTCTCGTGCATCGAGCAGTCCGACCAGGCGCTGCGCTACTTCCTCAACGCCTTGAGCAGGCTTGACCGCAAGGTGGTCGTGGTGTTCTGGGGCGACCATCAGCCGTTCTTCCCGTCCAAGTTCAACGATAAGTGGTTTACCGACGAGGACGACGCCACGCATCAGGAGCGCTTGTGGCAGACCGACTACATCATCTGGGCCAACTACGACGTTGCCGGTTGCGACCAGACGAGTGAGACCGACGACCTGTCCACCAACTACCTGTCCACCCAGCTCATGCAGCTGATCGGCGCACCGCTGACCGACTACCAGAAGGCGCATATGACGCTGCGCGAGTCGCTGCCCGCCATCAACTCCGTGGGCTACGAGGACGCCAGCCTGCGCTGGGCGCTCTCCTCCAACGTCACCGGTGACGACGCCGCTGCCGCAGCCGCCACCAAGGCGCGCGAGGATTACGCCAAGATGCAGTACTACGAGATGTTCCGCGACGGCAAGAACGTCTATACGGAGCACTTCCAGACCGAGGCCAACGAGACCGACCCCAACCTGGCGCCGGGTACGACCAAGATCAAGTAACGGGGTCGGGGGCCCAAATCGGCGGCAGGCGGAGGCGCGGGAAAGGTCTGCTGCTCAAACAGTCCTGCGCAAGACGGGGGCCACATTAAGTGGCCCCCTTTGCGTGCGGAACTCGCGACAGACCTTTCCCGCGCCTCCGCCTGCCGCCGCCCCTCACCCGTTGCGAGTTGAGTGGGCTGATGAGAAGCTGCGCTCGCCTCGTAGCAGAAGCGTGGCCTGGCATGCGCATCGCGGAAAGCTTGTCCCGGAATTCACGTCCGGAATGGGATGCGGTTTCCGCTTGTGGCCCCGTTGGGAAACCGCATCCCATTCCGATCACAAATTCCGGGTCACATTTTCCGCCAAGGCTTCAACCGGAAACCGTGTCCCATTTCTCAGCCGAATACTGGGATGCATTTTCCGCTGAGTCCCTCAATCGGAAAGTGCATCCCATTCCAAAGGCGAATTCCGGGATGAGCTTTCCGAGACCCCGCCCATCCGGAAAGCCCATCCCGCTCTGAATACATCCGGGCATGGAATATCCGCTTATTAGGCCTTCCATCAATAAAGGGGCGCCCTCCCGGACGGCGGGCGCGGCGGTGATAGCGGGTTCAGCGCGCCAAGAATGCCACATAATGTGGCGGGGTGG